>JAGATD010000004.1 GCA_017621415.1 Clostridia bacterium | reverse complement strand
CCACTCGACTCAAATCCGCACCATATACCCGCCGTGTAATAGGGTGTGTAGCCTATAAACATTTTATCTCTTCCCCCGCCTGAGGTGCCTGTTTTTCCAGCCGTGGGAACAAGCTCATCAAGGGTCAGGCTTTTTGCAGTACCGTCATTTACCACCTCTTCAAGCATTTTGGTCACTATATCGGCGCTTGCTTCTTTATATATCCGTTTTTGCTCGGGATTGTTTTCTAAAATAATATTTCCATTACCGTCGGTTATATAAAGGAATGAGCGCATTTTTTTATGCATCCCTCTGCCGGAGAGCGCGCTGTATGCCTCTGTAAGCTTTGCAAGCGAGACACCGTAGCTAAGCTGCCCCAGAGCAAGAGGCGATACTGCAAGGTCGGTAAGAGTTCGTCCGTCGGCTGTTTTCTCTTTTTCAATCAAGGTATCGAAGCCGAAGTTGTTTTTTAAATCATAAAATACGGCAGATGTACCCCGCATCTCGCAAAGTCTTACGGCAACCGTATTTTTAGAGAGCCTTAGTGCATCTTTAACCGTAGTAAGCCCCTGATAAACATTAGGGGAATTTTTAGGATATGCTTTGTATCCCTCCTCTGTTTCAGAAAAGCTTACCGGCACATCGTCAAAAACTGTTGACCATCTGATTTTACCCTCGTCAATAAGAGGCGCATAAAGAGCGATAGGCTTCAGCACAGAGCCGGGAGTATGAGGAACAAGAGCATTGTTTAAAATTCTGTTTGCCCTCTTTTCTCCTGCACCGCCGACTATCCCCGCAAGTGTGCCGTCAGAGGAATTTGTAATTACCATAGAATACTCTAATCCAATATTAATTTCCTCGGGGAAATTTTCCTTATTTTCAAAATAGCTTTCAAGAGCAGCCTGGACACCGATATCCATAGTGGTATAAACCTTGTATCCACCGCCGAGGAGCAAATGCTCGGCAGCCGAAAGAGATATGTTTTTCTTTTTCGCAAGCTCTCCTGCTGCCTCTTTAATTACAGTTTCAACGAACCATGAGTCATATATATCTCCGCCCTCGCCCTTGGGCAACACATTAATATTCTCGGAAAGCGCATCCCTATATTCCTTCTCTGTGATGACCCCCTCCCTATACATAACCGAAAGCACCGTATCCCTTTTGGTCTTGCATTTATCGGGGTTGAGGTATGGGCTATACATAGTGGGAGCATTCGTAATACCTATAAGCGTTGCCGCCTCTGCCGCATTAAGCTCCGACGGCTCTTTTCCGAAATAGGCTCTTGACGCAATACCTACACCGTACATATTGTTACCCATCGGTATAACATTAAGATAAACCTCAAAAATCTCGTTTTTGGTATAATTTTGCTCAAGATGAACGGCACGAATTATTTCGTTTAATTTTCTTGTCAGCTTTTTGTCATTGTCTCCGCTTATGTTTTTCACTACCTGTTGGGTTATTGTTGAGCCTCCGAAGCTATGCTCTCTTCCAAAAACATAGTTAACAGCTGCTGCCCCGGTACGCTTAAAATCAATCCCCTTGTGGTCATAGAATTTTCTGTCCTCAACGGCAATAAATCCCCATTTAAGATAGGGACATATTTCATCAAGTGAATAGTGTATTTTTTTTAGCGGACCCGAAATTTCGAGCTGCACGGGAGTGTATTCGTCATCGGTTTTATCACTGTCCGCAAAAAATGCAGTTGATTCAAAGGAGGCAGAATGCGAAAAAAGCTCAACATCCCCGTCAAAATCTATTGCAAATTTTGAATATATATATAATCCGCCAAGACCTAATAAAAAAAGTCCGCCGACAGATATAATAATTATTGCCAAAGCCGATATGGCTCGTTTTTTTGTCTTCATAAAATAAAAACCTCCGTCAGGGTTATTTTGCCTAACGGAGGAATTTTGTATCTTAAATGTTTTTTCCAAAAACGGAATTTAATAGAACACACGGTTTAAGTAAAGCCCCTCGGGAGGAGCTGTCATTCCCGCCTTTTGTCTATTTTTTGACTCTATAATTTCAGAGACATACTCGGGAGTAAATCTGCCGTATGCAACCTCGGTTAAAGTGCCTACGATTATACGCACCATGTTGTAAAGGAAGCCATCGGCACGGATACGAACCTCGATTAAGTCGCCCTGCTTTTCTACCTTAAGGTATGTTACATTTCTCACTGTATCCTCGGTGTCCGAGCCCTCTGACATAAAGGCAGAAAAATCCCTTTTTCCTATAATTTTCTCCGCAGCAAGGTTCATAAGAGCAATTTCCTTTTCTCCTATATGCCTTGGCAAAAACCAAGCTCGCCCATATTCAAAGGGGTCATAAACAGGTCTGTTGATTATGCGATAAAGGTATTCCTTTTCTTTAACATCGTATCTCGGGTGAAATTCCTCATCGCACTCTTTTGCGTAAAATAGGGACAAATCATTAGGCAGAAAGCGCGCGACCGCCAAAGGGAGCTTGTCCGCAGGAACAGTAGCGCCATCCGAGTCAACCGTCAGACAAAACTCGTTTGCGTGAACTCCCGCATCGGTACGGCTGCAGCCTGTCACCTTACAGGGATAGCCTGTTGCCTCGGCAAGCGCACGGCAAAGCTCTCCCTGCACCGTTCGCTTGTCAGGCTGTACCTGAAAGCCGTGAAAGTCTGTGCCAAGATATTTTATTTTAGCAAAATATTTCATAGCCCCTCTAAAAATCAGATTTTATAGAACAAAATATTGTAAAGCTCGTTGTCGACACCGAAGCTGTAAGGCAATACCGAAAGGCACACAAGCAAAGCAACAAAAAGAGCAAAAATTAAAAACCAAGCCAGGTCTATACCGTGATATTCCAGCTTGTTAAGCTTCACACGGTTTTTGTCTCCTCTGTAGCAACGGCACTCCATTGCGGTTGCAAGCTCCTCTGCCCTCTTGAACGAGGAGACAAACAGAGGAATAAGAAGAGGTATAAGGGCCTTTGCTCTTTCAACAAGGCTTCCGTTTGAGAAATCAGCGCCCCTCGATTTTTGAGCATTCATAATTTTTTCGGTTTCCTCAACCAACGTAGGAATAAATCTTAATGCAATTGACATCATCATAGCAAAGGTGTGAACAGGCAGCTTTATCACCTTTAAGGGTGAAAGGAGCGATTCAAGTCCGTCTGTCAGCGCTATGGGAGAGGTTGTGTAGGTCAGCAGCACGCTTGAGCCCATGATGAGCAAAATAACTCTGACTGCCATAAACACCGCTCTTACAATTCCTCTTGTATAAATTTTAATAATCCAAAATTCAATAAGAGGCTCTCCCTCACCTGTCGTCATAAATACATTGATAATCGCTGTAAAGAGTATTATCAAAATTATTGGCTTTATACCCTTTAAGACTACCTTAAGAGATATACGGCTGAGCGCTGTCATAAAGCAAACAGCAAGTGTTAAAAAGGCGAATGCAACAGGATTGTTTGCAAAAAACACAGAAACAATAAACGCGACAGTAAGTATAATTTTTGTTCTGGGGTCAAGCCTGTGCAATACCGAGTTTCCGGGGAAAAATTGACCCAAGGTTATATCAGAAATCATTTTTCCACCTCCCCTGTATATCTGAGAATGGCGTCACGCATGCCCTCTACCGTGTATAAGTCGCCCTCAAGCTTTATACCAAGGTCCAAGAGCCTTTTTGCAACCTTTGAGGTCATGGGTATATCAAGCCCAACTGAGGAAAGCTCCTCCGCCTCGGAGAATATCTCACGAACAGTGCCGGATTTATAAACCTCAGCTTTGTTCATTACCACCACGTTATCGCAATAGTGGGCCATATCCTCCATAGAATGACTGACAAGAATTACAGAGCCCCCTGTCATTTCAGCATAGGAATGAAGACTTCCGAGAATTTCGCGTCTGCCCCTGGGGTCAAGACCTGCGGCAGGCTCGTCAAGCACAAGAACATCCGGCCGCATAGCAATTATACCGGCTATGGCAACGCGTCTCTTTTGTCCGCCTGAGAGGTCAAAGGGAGATTTATCAAGCAGGTCATCTCCAATACCTGTAAAGCGGGCAGCCTCGATTACACGCTCGCTAATTTCTCCCTCGGACATTCCCTTGTTGCGAAGAGCAAAACCGATATCGGCTCTTACCGTTTCGTCAAAAAGCTGATACTCCGGGTACTGCATAACAAGGCCAACCCTGTACCTTACGTCTCTTATTTTCTTTGGCTCATCCCAAATATCCACACCGTCAAGAAGCACCTGCCCCGACGTAGGCTTGTACAGACCGTTAAGCAGATTTACAAGAGTGGATTTACCCGATCCCGTGTGACCGATAAGTCCTGTAATCTTTCCTCTCTCGAACGATATATTAACTTTATTTAAGGCAACCTTTCTGAAAGGCGTGCCCTCGGAATATACGAACGAAACGTCTTTCAGTTCCAAAATGTTACTCATGTTACTTTTACTTTTTCCTTAAGATATAGTTTGCAATAGTTTCCACGGTTTCGTCAAGAGTCAGGCTCTCACCCGAAATGTCTGCTCCGCATCCCGAAAGAGCCGCAATAAGCTCAGCTCCCTGTGTTGCTTCAAGACCAACCGAGTGAAGAAGCTCCACGTTTTTAAACACCTCTCTTGCCGTGCTGTCTATTATAAGCTCTCCGTCATTGATAACCACCACTCTGTCGGCTCTTGCAGCCTCGTCCATATAATGGGTGATATTCAAAACGGTTATTCCCTCTTCTTTATTTAAGCGCTCCATAATTTCAACGACCTCGGCTCTGCCCTGTGGGTCAAGCATTGCGGTAGACTCGTCAAAAATTATGATTTCGGGCTTCATGGCAATAATACCGGCTATGGCAACTCTCTGCTTTTGACCGCCCGAGAGCTTATGGGGCGCGTGCTTTATATATTCGGTCATTCCAACGGTTGAAAGAGCCGAGTCAACCCGCTGACGGATTTCCTCTCTCGGAAGCCCGAGATTTTCAGGTCCGAACGCGACATCCTCCTCAACAACGGTAGCAACGAGCTGATTGTCGGGGTTCTGGAACACCATTCCTACCTTGCGCCTGATGTCAAAGACATCTTCCTCGGTAAAATCATCACCGGTAATATCCACTCCGTCTATATATATCTTTCCGACAGTTGGGGTAAGTATCATATTGATTAATTTAGCAAAGGTGGATTTGCCCGAACCGTTGTGTCCCAGCACGGCAACATACTCACCTCTTTTTATCTCAAGACTCACACCGCGAAGCGCCGGTGACTGATCAACCTTAACGATATCATCATCCAAGCTGTCTACATAGGTGTAGCCGAGATTTTCTGTTTTTATAATTACTTCACTCATTTGCTTTTCTTTCTTATTTCTTAAAGGTTACTCGCACGCTTGAGCCGCAAGGAAGAGCAAGTCCCGTGTTCTTCACAGGCAGTCCGAGCTCATCTGCCTCGGAATATCCCGCTTTTTTAGACAAAAGGCGCACGGATGTAATATACTTCATTGTGGAAGCCGAAAGGCCTGTTGTGTAGGAATTAAGAAGAAAGAAGAGAGGCTCATCAGAGAGGACACCCGAAACAAGCTCAACAAACTCATCAATATTTTCTTCAATCTTCCAAACCTCGCCTGTAGGTCCTCTGCCGTAAGAGGGCGGGTCCATAATTATTCCGTCATACTTGTTTCCGCGACGAATTTCACGCTCAACAAACTTTTTGCAGTCATCTACTATGTATCTTATAGGAGCTTCGGCAAGACCCGAAAGTCTTGCGTTCTCCTTAGCCTGAGCAACCATTCCCTTTGACGCATCAACGTGAACGACAGATGCACCCGCCTTGGCAGCGGCAACGGTAGCACCGCCTGTATAAGCAAAAAGATTAAGGACCTTAACAGGTCTGTTTGCATTACGGATAAGCTCGGAGAACCAATCCCAGTTTGCTGCCTGCTCGGGGAAAAGACCTGTGTGCTTAAATCCCATAGGTTTAATAAGGAATTTAAGCTCTCCGTATGAAATCACCCAGCTTTCGGGGAGCTTATTCTCGCTCCATTTTCCGCCGCCTGCCGAAGAACGCTTGTAACTGGCATCAGCCCCACGCCAGAGCGGGTCCTTTTTATCTGTATTCCATATCACCTGAGGGTCGGGTCGAACGAGGGTATATTTACCCCATCTTTCAAGCTTTTCACCACCCGAGGTGTCAATTACCGTATAGTCCTTCCATTTATCTGCTGTCCACATTTTTATTACCTCTGATTAAAGTATTTCCCCATAACCGAGCCTCGGCACTGAGAATGGCAGATAGCTATTGCCACCGCATCTGCCGTATCGTCGGGCTTCGGGGGACTTTTTAACTTAAGGATAGTTGTTACCATAGAGATAACCTGCTGTTTTTCCGCCCTGCCGTAGCCTACCACAGCCTGCTTTACCTGCAGCGGAGTATATTCGCTTATTTTAACACCAAGGGCATGAGCCGTACAGAGAATCACTCCCCTCGCCTCGGCAACCGCAATACCTGTTGTTATATTTGTGTTGAAAAACAGCTCTTCAATTGCCATTTCCTCAGGTTGATACTTTTTTATTATTTCCTCAAGGTCCTGCTTTATGATAAGAAGCCTTGATTCTATGTCCGTATGAGCAGGGGTGGTAATTGCGCCAAAAGCAACCGGAGTGATGCCCCGTCTGTCGCTCTCAAGCACAGCCCAACCGACTGTCGCAAGTCCCGGGTCAATACCAAGAATTCTCATAAAAGCCTTACCTTTCCATAAATTTGTTGTTTCTAATTGATTATTATAACACAAAAAGACGTTCTAGTCAATCTTAAAGGCAAACTTTGCCCTAAAAATACTTTTAATATTTTGTTAAAATTATTAATAAGGGTGGATTTTTTCAAAATTATATGCTATAATAGTGAAATGATGTTATGGATTTATATGCGCTTGTGCGGACAACGAGCATATTATGCTTGCATTTTGTTTAACAGCACAGCGCTTCTCTAGCAAAGGATGGTACAAAAAAATGTCAGAGCATATAGATATATTTGAGGATGTTAAGCTTCCGCTTATCCCTCTTAGAGGAATGGTTGGCTTCCCCGGTGTACAGTTGAGCATTGAAATTGTGCGCACAATTTCCCTTAAGGCATTTACAGCAAGCGCAACAACGCACGACGCTCACGTTCTTCTTGTTTCGCAAAAGGATATTGCGGTTGATGACCCTAAGCCCCAGGACCTCTCACGCATCGGTGTTGTTGCCGAAATTAAGCATGTTGTTAAAAATCCTCAGGGCAATCTTTCGGTTGTCTTTGAGGGCAAGTACCGTGCGAAAATTGAAGAAATATCCCTTGATGATGCCGGCTTTATCATCGCAACAGCTATTGCGAAAAAGGAAAGAGAGAGCTTTAAGCCCTCTACCACCTGCGAGGCTATGATGGCTGAGATAAAGGCAATTCTCAGTGATATAAAGAATATTCACCCCACCTTTGATGAGGAGCTGCGTATTGCAGCAGAGGCTATTACCGCTCCCGGATATTTTGCGGACTTTGTTGCCTCCTCCGCACTTATAGATTACAAGAACAAGCAGTCGGTGCTTGATGCCCTTACTGCAAAAAGCAGACTTGAAAAGCTTCTTGTGGCTCTTGAAGAAGAGAAAATGCTTCTCAAATGCGAGCATGACATTCAAAAGCAGGTCAGAGCAAAAATAGACAAAAGCCAGAAGGACTACTTCTTAAGAGAGCAGATAAAGGCTATTCAGTCGGAGCTTGGAGTTGAGGACGAAGACGACGAGATTCGCGAATATGACGAAAAAATTGCTAAGGCAAAGATGCCCGATGAGGTTAGAGAAAAGCTGTATAAGGAGCTTTCTAAGCTTGCTAAAACTCCATTCGGCGCAGCCGAGGGCTCGGTTATAAGAGCTTATCTTGACACATGTCTCGATTTCCCCTTTGGTAAAAAGACTGCCGATGAGATTACCGTCAAGGCCGCCAAAAAGATACTTGACAGCGACCACGACGGACTTGACAAGGTTAAAGAAAGAATTCTCGAGTTTGTTGCTGTTAAGCAGTTCTCACCCGATATAAAGAACCAGATAATCTGTCTTGTAGGCCCTCCCGGTGTTGGTAAAACATCTGTTGCGGCTTCTGTTGCAAGAGCTCTTGGCAGAAAATATTCGCGTGTTTCTCTCGGCGGTATGCACGACGAGGCTGAAATAAGAGGTCATAGAAAGACCTATGTTGGAGCTATGCCCGGACGAATCGTTACCGCTCTTATCAGCGCAGGGGTTGAAAATCCTGTTATAGTTCTTGATGAGATTGATAAGATGTCCTCAAACTTCAGAGGCGACCCCACATCAGCCCTGCTTGAGGTTCTTGACCCCGAGCAGAACAAGGCATTCAGAGATAATTTTATGGAAATTTCCATAGACCTCTCGGACACCCTCTTTATCGCAACCGCAAACAGCTATGACGGTATTCCCGCGCCGCTTCTTGACCGTATGGAGATTATCGAGCTTTCTACATACACCGATTCTGAAAAATTACAGATTGCAAAAAACCACCTTGTTCCAAAGCAGATGAAGCGCAACGGAATAAACGGCAGAATGTTTAAGATTACCGACGGCGGAATCATGGCTCTTATCAAGGGCTATACACGTGAGGCCGGTGTCAGAAATCTTGAAAGAGAGATTGCGTCTCTTATCCGCAAGAGCGCAAAGAAAATTGCCGAGGGCGAATGCAAATCCGTAAAGATTACCGAAAACAATCTTGTAGATTTCCTTGGTAAAATCAAGGTTCTGCCCGAAAGATTAGACGATAATGACCCCATCGGCGTTGTTAACGGTCTTGCCTACTCTCAGGCGGGAGGAGACATGCTAAAGGTTGAGGTTGCTGTTATGCCCGGAAGCGGTAAAATCGAGCTAACAGGCTCTCTTGGCGACGTTATGAAGGAATCGGCGAAGATTGCCCATTCCTACGTGCGCACCGTTACCGATAAATTCGGTATAGAAAAGGACTTCTATAAGGAAAAGGATATACACATTCACTTCCCTGAGGGAGCAATTCCCAAAGACGGCCCCTCAGCAGGTGTGACCATGGTTACCGCCATTGTCAGCGCGCTTTCGGGCATTCCTGTAAAGCGTGATGTTGCCATGACGGGTGAAATCACATTAAGGGGCAAGGTTCTGCCCATCGGCGGTCTTAAGGAAAAGACTCTTGCGGCATACAGAGCGGGTATTTCTACCGTTCTTATTCCCGAGGAGAATTTAAGAGACCTTGACGACATAGACACCGAGGCAAAAAGCCATTTAAGCTTTATTACCTGCAAGACTGCAGACGATGTTCTCGGCGCAGCTCTTTCGGCAAGCAATTAAATCATAACAGGAAGATGCTATGAAAGTAAATACAAATAATGCGTCCCTCGCCCTGACCGTGGGACAGCAAAAGCAGTTTCCGAGGGACCCAAAGCCCGAGATAGCTCTCTCGGGCAGGTCTAATGTGGGAAAAAGCTCACTTATAAATACCCTGCTTGGAAGAAAGTCTCTCGCAAGAGTTTCATCTGCCCCGGGTAAGACAATAACCATAAATTATTATGACGTTGATAAAAAGCTTTATCTTGTTGACCTGCCGGGCTACGGTTTTGCAAAGCGCTCGCAGGACTCTAAACGCTCATGGAGCACACTTACCGAGGACTTTTTTGTAAAAAATCCCTCTCACGATGCCTTAAAGCTTGTCATTCAGCTTATAGACATTCGCACAGGCCCATCTGATGATGACATTATGATGATAAATATGATGATAGACCGTTCTATTCCCTTCACCGTTGTAGCAACAAAGACGGACAAGCTCTCAAAAACCGCGCTTCAAAAAAGACTTTCTGAGCTTGAAGAAGAATTCTTTATGGGAACAGGAATAACAATTCTTCCATTCTCATCCGTCAGCCGTGAGGGCCGCGACGAGCTTTGGAAAATAATTTTTGATGCGGCCTTTTAAAATACATATTCCATCGGATTTTGTACAAAATAAGAAGGTAATTTAAAATGTTTGATCCTGCTGAACTTATACTTACCGCTCTCGCGGTACTTATTACACTTGCTATACACGAATACTCCCACGCATATGCCGCATACAAACTTGGCGACGATACCGCAAAAAACTTTGGCCGCCTGACACTCAATCCGATAAAGCATATCGACCCTATCGGAGCATTGTGTATGCTGTTTTTCCATGTAGGTTGGGCTAAGCCTGTACCGATAAACGCACGCAACTTTAAAAACCCGAAGAGAGATTTTGCAATATCCGCACTGGCGGGTCCTCTATCCAACCTCATTCTTGCTTTTGTGTTCTCGGGAATTTATGTTTTTGTCTGGAACATATTTTTCGGAATGGAATTTGAGAGTGAAATGCACCTGACATTGGCGCAAAACCTGTTGCTGTTTCTCAGCCTGTTTTTCTCTGTTAATGTAGGTCTCGGAATATTCAATCTTCTTCCTATACCGCCATTTGACGGCTCACGACTTCTAAATGTAATTTTTCCTCCTAAGATATATTTCGGCATTATGAAGTACGAAAGACAGATATACTTCTGTGTTCTCGGATGGCTGCTTCTCGGTGACTATGCGGCAATGGGTATAAGGAGTCTGCCCTTTGTTGCCTCAAGTCCCCTGCTTTATAACCTTGCGGGTATACTTTCTCTCTCGGATATGCTGGGATATGCCATAGGCTTTATAGCCGACAAAATGATAGACTTCTGGCTTCTCTTTATTTGAATCTGCGAAAGGATCGCTTTATGATTGAACAGTTAACCTACCGCCTTGACCAATTTGAGGGTCCTCTTGACCTGCTTTTAACGCTTATCAGCAAAAACAAGGTGAGTATTACCGATATACCGATATCTCTTATATGCGACCAGTATGTTGAATATATCAACGAGGCGCAGAAGATGGACCCCGATATTGCCAGCGAGTTTATTGTTATGGCAAGCGAGCTTATGCTGATAAAAAGCAAGATGCTTCTGCCTCACGAGGAGGGTACAGAGAATGACCCGAGACGCGAGATTGCCGACGCGCTTCTTCTTTACCAGCAGGCAAAGGAGGCGGCAAAGGAAATGCGTCCTATGTACGAGGAATTCTCAGGCCGCTTCGTTAAGGGCATGGATGAAATTCCGCCCGAAAAAGGGCTGCCCCTAAATCTTGACACCGAGCTGCTCATCAAGGCTTTAAGCTCGGTTATGAAGAGAATGAAGGTTGCTGAAACAATCAAAGCCCCCACAGAGCTTGTTAATCCTCTTATCAAGCACAAGGTGGTCTCTGTTGAAGAAAAAATTGAAGAGATTTGTGCCATTCTTGAAACAAGGGAGGAGGCGTCTCTCTTCTTTTTACTTAAGGATGCAGACTCCAGAGCCGAGCTTGTTGCACGCTTTATGGGTGTGCTAGAGCTAATTAAGCTTGGAAGAATTCATATCACCAACGTCAGAGTAGTTGAAGACGTTATCGAATATGAGGAGCACGGGCTTGAGATGAGCTTTAGGCTTAATCCCGATTATGTACCCGGCGAGGGCGGCGAAAGCGAGTTTGATGCCCCTCCCCCCACCGATGATGAAGAAAAAGAAAAGGAAAATGACAAATGAGTGAAGAAATAAAGGAAGCAGTAGCCGAGGATCCAAAGGTAACAGAGGACTCACAGGCAGAAGACGAAATTATCGAAAGAGTGATTGTATTTGAAGAGGCTCTTGAGGCAATACTCTTTGCAGCTGGACATCCTATTACATACGCAACCCTTGCCAGGGTTTTTGATACAACCCCTGTTAAGGTTAAGGAAAAGGTTATCGACTACTCGATGAAATACAATAACCCCGAAATTCCAAGGGGAGTTATTCTTCTTACATACGGTGAATCATGTCAGCTTTGCACAAAGCAGTACTACCTGCACGAGATACGCGAGGCTCTCGGTATAAAGAAGAGCGGAACACTTTCTACCTCCTCTCTTGAGGCTCTTGCAATTGTTGCATACAATCAGCCGGTAACACGCGCATTCGTTGATACATTGCGCCGTGCCGATTCCTCGTATGCTATGAACAATCTTATCGACCGCGGACTTATTGAATCAAAGGGGCGTCTTGACGCACCCGGCAGACCTATGCTATACGGCACAACCTCGGATTTCCTCCGCTCATTTGGAATAAAGGATATTTCATCTCTGCCGAGAACTCCCGAGGAAATTCAAGAGATGTTTGCTAGGGCTAAGCGCGGAACCCCTGACAGCGAGTGCATTCAGGAGGAGATAGATTTTGCTGAGGATGCTCCCGCAGTTTCCCCTGCTGACAGTGAGACTCTTGATGCTATCAGCGATATGGCAGGCGATGTAGTTGATGCTATGGCGCTTATGGATAACGAGCCCTCTGCCGAAGACGACATAACCGTAGACGATTAAAAGATTAAAGGAGATTTATGGCGGGGTTATATATTTTTCTTTCACTTTTCACCGCCGTAATCTTCATTCTGACAAGGGAATGCCTTGTCACTGTAATCAAGCGAGATTATCTTGTAATTCGTGTGGACCTTGTTTTTTTCGCCGTTACCTTATATAACAGAGAAAAGTCCAAATCCAAAAAGAAAAAAAGCACAAGTAAGCTTCTCCGCCGTAAAATTTATGACAGGATAACGAAGCTTCTCGCTTACTCTCGCATTGAGGTCAAAAGGCTTTGTATTCCGGTTTTCCCCGAGCCTGAAAGTCCCTTTGAAATTCCGTTTTTATCGGCTAACAGGGCGACAAACTACATTGCCCTAGCCTATCTCTCAAGCCTTTCAAAAGATCTTACTCTTTCGGAAAGCGACGAAAACGACGACTCTGTATATCACCTTATATTAAGAACACCTCTGATAGGTCTTTTGTATACCGTAATCGCTATAAGAGCTGACGTATATATCGAAAAAAGGAAGAGTGAGAGATTAAACTATGTCGGAAACAAAAATGGGTGAAATCATAAAGGCTTCGCTTGACGGAATAAAGAGCTTTACAGATATGGACACGGTTATAGGCGGAGCAATAAATACCCCATCGGGAGTTACGGTTATTCCTGTATCAAAGGTGTCTATGGGAATTGCCACAGGCGGTGTTGATTATGCAGGCGCAAAGCCGGGCACAACACAAAATTTCGGCGGTGGCGGCGGAACAGGACTTTCTATTACTCCCATTGCATTTTTAACTGTTGGCAGAGATGCCGAAATTAATCTTATACACATAAACCCCTCGGGCGGCGACCTTGACAGAATAGCTGCGCTTATTGAGCACTCACCCGAGATAATAGAGCGAATAAAATCTGCTCTGTCATAAATTTCCCCGAATATATCACTCCGCTTTGCAAATATTAAGAAAAAAGGGGTGATATTTCTATGTTCCGAAAGAACACAAACTTATATATTGCGGTATTCTTAATAACCGCTCTCGTTTTTTCTCTCATAACTGTTTATGCGGCAGGAGAGCCTAAAAAGAAAAGTATAAGCGCCAGGGCTGCAGTTCTCTATCAGCCCGATACCGACAGCTTTATTTTTACAAAAAACGAGCATACAAGACTCCCTATGGCGAGCACCACAAAAATAATGACGGCTCTTGTGGCTCTTGAAAATTCCGACCTTAATGACACAGTTCAAATAGACTCCTCTGCCGTTGGTATCGAGGGCTCGTCTGCCTATCTTAAGGAGGGCGAGGTACTTACTATGGAGGAGCTTATATACGCTCTTCTCTTACGCAGCGCAAACGACGCGGCTGCTGCAATAGCCTGTCATATCAGCGGTAATACAGAGAGCTTTGCGGATATGATGAATGAGCGGGCGGAGGCGCTTGGACTTAAAAACACCTATTTTAAAAATCCCCACGGTCTTGACGATGAGGGTCACTACACCACAGCGCACGACCTTGCACTGATTGCCGCAGAGGCATTAAAGAACGACTCATTTAAAAAAATTTCTTCCACTTATAAAAAAAGCTTTGCAACAGAGGATATGACAAGGCTTTATGTAAACCACAACAAGCTCTTGAATATGTATGACGGCGCTATCGGAATGAAGACAGGCTATACTAAGAAAAGCGGCAGATGTCTTGTCGGCGCCGCCGAGCGAGATGGGCTTACTTTTATTACAGTCACTTTAGATGCTCCTGACGACTGGCGGGACCATATGGCGCTTTTTGACCTGGGATTTGAGACCTTGGAGCGTATAGAATTTGCCGCAGAGGGCGAGTATGAATATTCCCTGCCCCTTTTAGACGGAGAGGCAGATAATATAACAGTAACCAACACAGAGGGGGCGTCTGTTATAACCCGAAGAGGCGACCACGAGATAAACAAATATATTAAACTATCAAAATTTGCCACAGCTCCGATAAAAAAAGGCGAAATCTTCGGAGAGATTGTTTTTACACTTGACGGAGAAAAGGCTTCATCTGTAAAGCTTGTAGCAACAGATAATATAAATAAAAAGGAAGACAAGGGCTTTTTTAAAAAACTTTTTGAGAAGCTTGGATTATAGAAAAGGACATTTGCTATGGAAAAAATCAGACTTCAAAAATTTATTGCCGACGCAGGACTTATGTCACGCAGAGCCGCTGAGGCAGAAATTGAGCGAGGAAGCTTTGCGATAAACGGCCATATGGCTGAAATAGGTATGAAGGTTGACCCCAAAAATGACGTTATTACCTATAAGGGAAAGCGCATAAGATACGAAAAAAGAGATTACACCTATATAATGATAAATAAGCCGCGAGGCTACCTCTCGTCTACCGCTGATGACAGAGGCAGAAAATGCGTTGTTGACCTCCTTGAGGGAGTTGAGGCAAGGGTTTACCCTGTGGGACGTCTTGATATGATTTCAGAGGGGATGCTTTTGCTCACAGATGACGGAGAGTTAAAAAACCGCCTCACTCACCCAAGGCACACAATTCCCAAGCTTTACAGAGTAAAGGTTTCGGGAAAGGTGACAGACGAGCAGTACGAAATTCTTACCTCTGCCCTGGAGATAGACGGATACACAATAAAGCCTGTTGACGTGGTTATTGCATCTGAAGACGAGAGCGGAACTGTTTTAAAAATGACGCTCTTTGAGGGACGTAACCGTCAGATAAGAAAGATGTGCGAGGCGGCGGGACTTACCGTAAAAAGGCTGTCAAGGGTTTCTATCGGAGACCTTAAGCTCGACGGACTTCCCGTAGGAAAATGGAGATACCTTGAAGAGCGCGAGGTTGATTATCTCTACAAAGCGACCAGGGAGAACAAAAATGTTTAAAATCACACCTACACAAGATAAAACAAGGCAGAAAGAGATTTGCGAGCTTTGCGAAGCAGAGTTTCGCCCCGATGCGCTCTGCTATGAGATGATAGATACAGGCGACGGCCACCTTATGGGAATGGCTCAGTTTGACCTTGGCAAAGAGGGCTACATATATGATTTAAAGGAAGCGAATGGACTTTCAGACTTTGAAGCTATGTTTATCCTCGGCAGGCAGACTATGAACTTTATCGACTCCTGCGGAGCGCATAACTGCTACGCCTCCCCAGACGCTTCTGACGAAAAGCTGCTCCATGCAATTGGATTCAGAAAGAACGACGACGGCGAGTATTTCAGAGATATGACAGGAATGTTTGACGGGCGTTGCGATGGACACGAGGTGAAGCTCTAAGAGGTTTTCATCCTCATCCACCGCTATGCGGTCCCCCTTCCCCAAGGGGAAGGCTATAAGATATGACAGGAATGTTTGATGGGCATTGTGACGGTCACAGCAATAGCTGAGTCATAATAACCCCACTTTATCCAGCGAGCCAAATATGGCTCGCTTTTTGTATTAAAAAACCAGTCTGTCATTCTGAGGCGCAATACCGCTATTCAAGGACAGAGAGCCTGCCCCGAAGAATCTCCTGCCCCGAACCGCTTGCAAGTTTAGGCTTTGGCAAGGGAGAAGCTTTCAGACAAGCGGGCGATTCGTGAATCGCCCCTACTTGCCAAAGATAAAAGGCTCCAAGTGGGAGATTCTTCGCAATATTGTTTTAGTCTTCGTCTTTAATTTCTGCCGCTCAGAATGACAAATCAGGCTTTTCTTTGGGGAAGGCTTAGGAGGGTTTGTTCAACATTCACAGTATTACTTCTCATTTTTTGTATACTATGCAAAATCCGAAAATCCATCTTTGATTTTTGGGCATTTTTTATCGATTTTTCATTTTTCCTTATTGATTTATCATTTTAAAATATATACATATTTGCTATAATCAATATGCTGATGTATGCCAAAATGCGTATTTGCATACAAATTAACGGCAATTTTCAATATTCGGAGTTAATGTAAAAAGCATAAAATGAAAGACATACTTTTACTTGGCAAAAAAATCTTAGCCGACAAGTCTCCTGTAATTTTCAGCTACTCGCCTGATGAAACTTGGGAAAAATACTGGGAGGTTATGACCGGTGAGTGGACACAGGAGAACGGATACCTTATCGGAGCTGAGAGAGGAAATTTTGGCGGAATTCTTATAACTCGCGAGAGATTTGAGGATGACGTTATGTTCTCATTTACCATCGGAACCGTTTTGCCTGCTACAAGAGATGTTAACGCTGTGTTCTGTGCTAATTGGAACGACTCTCACGACTATCTTGGCGAGTCGTACGTTTGCGGACTTAACGGATGGTATGAGCACAAGTGCGGAATTGAAAGAAACTTTGGCACGGGATTTGGAACAAATCTTTATTCCACTACATCAAATTATACCTATGTTCCGGGCAGTGAGGTCAGAATGACCTGCGGCGCTATAAACGGACACACCTTTATGGTGGTTGACGATGTTCTTATAACCGAGCTTATTGACCCGACGCCTATAAAGGGCGGGCATCTTGGCTTTTCGGCTTACTGCACAAAGCTAAAGATAAAGGACATCGAGGTAAGGAAGATAGTTTGGGAAGAGTTTATTCAGAAGTACGAGCCTGAGTTTTAGCACCTCATCCACCGCCACAGGCGGTCCCCTTTCCCCAAGGGGAAGGCTAAAAAACAACAAATAAAAAATAACATAAAAGGAGATTATTATGGGAAAACAAACATCCGACTTCAGGTACAACACAGGTGCCACAAAGGTACCGTGGGCGGCAGTTGGCGAGAACTACAATGTTCACGACCTTATGGAGATTATCAAGTTCCTGATGCAGGGCGAGGGCAAGGAATACGAGGATGCTCTCGAGGCTGTATGGAAGCAGGTAAAGAAGCTTGACGCTCTTTCTACTCCTCCCGGAAAGCTCTCTCTCGGCTCTAAGGTTGAGGCTGCTGAGGCTGCCTGCAACGAGTACCTTAAGACCGAGTCTGCAACATTCGTTACCAACGCAACCGCAGGCTTTGAGATTGCTTACAAGTATGCAAATCTTAAGGAGGGTGACGAGGTAATCGTTCCCGCTATCACATTCGTAGCAACTATGGCTTACCCTCTTGCTATCGGATGCAAGCTTGTATTTGCTGACGTTGACCCCAGAACAATAAATATGGACCCCGCAGACGTTGCAAGAAAGATCACTCCCAAGACAAAGATGATAGTTCCTGTACATATCGGCGGTTATCCCGTTGACCTTGATCCGATCTTAGAGCTTGCTAAGAAGAACAACATTGTAGTTCTTGAGGATGCGGCTCACGCATTCGGCGCAATGTACAAGGGCAAGATGGTCGGTACTATCGGTGACTTCGGCGCGTATTCTATGCACGAGGTTAAGAACATCACCTCCTTCGGTGAGGGCGGTATTCTTTGCACCTCTATCCCCGGTTACACCCCTCATATGAAGAGAGCTCGTTTCCTCGGTCTCGACTTCTCCTGCCCTATCAAGGACTGGCTCTACAACATCACACCCATTCCCGGCAAGGAGCATCCTTTCGTTCCCGGCAACTCCTCTACAACCGAAATTCAGGGTCTCGGCCTTGCTCTTCAGGTAGCGAGAAACGAGGAGATCATTAAGGTAAGACGCGAGGCTGCCGAGTATCTTACCAAGAGATTTGCTGAAGATGATGCTATCATTCCTCAGCTTCTTGACACAGAGGACATCAAGCCTACCTACCATATGTATCTGCTTCAGATCGACCCTGCGAAGGCAGGCGGCGATATTCAGGTTCTTAAAAAGAAGCTGGAAGCAAAGGGCGTTACACAGATTGCTCACTTCGGTCCTCTCTACCGCTTCAAGATAGTTCAGGATATGGGTTACGATTCTGACGAGATTGCAAAGACTTGTCCCAACTGTGAAGAGGTATTCTATAAGAGATTTACTCATCTTCCTCTTTACGGTCTCTCGAAAGAGCAGATTGAGTATATGGCAGACGCTGTACTTGAGGCTGTTGCAGAAATGCAGGCAGGAAAGTGATAAATTCGAAATTAGGAATTTGAAATTCGAAATTAAAATTATATAATTGAAAGGCATAAATCATCATGGCAAAAAAAGAAGATCTTGTAATGAATGGCTCCGGTGTTGAAGAGATTGGCTTCCCCGGTTGGCCTCAGTTTGCACCCGAGGTTCCCGAAAAGGTTACCGAGGTTCTTAATTCCGGTAAGGTTAACTACTGGACAGGTAAGGTTGGTATGGAGTTTGAAGACGCTTTCGCAAAGTGGTCGGGCGCGAAGTTTGCGGTTTCCTGCACTAACGGTACTGCAGCGCTTCACATCGCTCTCTCCGCTCTCGGAGTAGGCCCCGGTGACGAGGTTATCGTTCCCTCCTACACTTTCATCGCTTCCTCATTCTCTGTTGTTCAGGCAGGCGCTGTTCCTGTATTCGGTGATGTTACCGAGGATCACACCCTTGAGCCTAAGTGCATTGAGGCGCTTATCACTCCTAAGACAAAGGCTATCGTAGTTGTTCACCTTTACGGTGTTGTTGCTGACATGGGTCCCATTCTCGAGATTGCAAAGAAGCATAATCTCTTTGTAGTTGAGGACTGCGCACAGTGTATCGGCGGTAAGTACAAGGACACTATGGTTGGTCTTGTCGGCGACGTTGGATGCTATTCCTTCTGCCAGTCCAAGCACTTCACCACCGGCGGTGAGGGCGGTATGGTTATCACCAACAACGAGGATCTCGCTTGGGAGTGCCGTTCTTTCCGTGACCACGGCTACGACGTTCGTACCAGAATGAACATGCTTGCTCTCGAGGAGAAGCTTCCCTACATTCACAGAAGAGTCGGCTTCAACTACCGTATGACCGAGATG
>JAGATD010000042.1 GCA_017621415.1 Clostridia bacterium | reverse complement strand
CCGCCTTACAAGGTCTCCGCGGGAGACGGCGGGCAATGTTGCGAACCCAGCAGCTTCGCTGCCGGGTCGATGTGCGGACCAAGTCGTCAAAATAATAAAGGCACCAACTTCGTGGTGCCTGACTTGTATGTACGGGAATTTGCCCGCCTTACAAGGTCTCCGCGGGAGACGGCGGGCAATGTTGCGAACCCAGCAGCTTCGCTGCCGGGTCGATGTGCGGACCAAGTCGTCAAAATAATAAAGGCACCAACTTCGTGGTGCCTTTATTATTTTGGTGACCGGTACGGGAATCGAACCCATGTTTTCAGCGTGAGAGGCTGATGTCTTAGCCGCTTGACCAACCGGCCGTGGTTGATTGCCATACTATTATACTATCTTTTTGCGCATTTGTCAAGTGGTTTTTTAATATTTTTTCAGGTTTTTTCAAAAATATTTTCTTTTATCCGTTTTTCTGCAACGCAAACACTTTTTTCACCATTTCGGTTGATTTTTTACTATATTAGTGGTAAAATATTTACGATATACTTTGTTTTTTTATATTTATTTTGGCGAAATGGAGTTCTATTATGAATCTTAACAGTCTTAATCCTTATATCCGCTCTGCATCTCTTTACGAAAAGGCAAGTCGCGGTGACGAATGTATCGGATATGACGCAAGAGTAATATATATGGTATCGGGAGATATTGCGGCTGTGGTGAACGGTGAGAAGCTGGGGCACCTATCCCCCGGGCATTTTCTTTACATTCCTGCCGGAGTTCCCTACAAGCTGAAAAGCAAATACATGCGCGCTGTGGTCATTACCTTTGACCTGTCTTGTGAAAATACGGAATGCGAGGACAGAATTGCCCCTGTGAGCATAGCCGACTTTAAGCCTGAGCTTTGCCATAGGAGTGATAACGATGCTCCCTTTGATAGATACATACACCTTGAGGACATGGAGGCTGAACGCGACGTATTTATCCGTATGGCAAACATTTTTACCTCTGCCGAGGGGGCTTACAGGGCGCAGATTTCAGCCATGCTAAAGCTTATACTTCTTAAGGCAGCAGAAACATCAGACGAGCATGCACTGCCTGCAAGGATGGTTGAGGAATTTGACTCATATATCAGAGAAAACTGCTCTGACGAAATATCAAACACCGAGATAGGAGCTATTTTCGGTTATCATCCTTTTTATATAAGCAAGCTGCTGAAGGATAAAAAGGGCATCACCTTAAGGCAATACATAATAAGCTACCGTCTGAAGCTTGCAAAGCGAATGCTTGAGCTGACGGACAAGCCATCGGCTGAAATTGCGTCTGCCTGCGGATTTACCGATGCTTCCTATTTTGCAAAAACATTTAAGGGAGCGTTCGGTGAGACTCCTAAAGAGTATAGGAACAGATTTAAAGAAGAGTTTATCTGATATTTGCAAATTTTTATTGTCATTTTACGGAGTTTTTCAACAAATGAAGTTAAAAAAGAACCAAATTCTTGATTTAGATATTATCGATATAACAAACCTTGGCTTTGGTGTTTCAAAGCAGGAGGGACAGGTCATATTCGTCAGCGACTGCGTTCCCGGAGACAGGGTGAGGGCTAAGGTTATTAAGGTCACCGCATCTTACTCCGTAGCCAGGGCGGAGGAATACATTACACGCTCGGAGCTGCGTACCGAGGGCAGATGCTCTCTTTCCTCTTGCAAGAGCTGCGCTTATAAAAATCTTTCCTACGAGTATGAAAAAGGCTTAAAGGAAGAGGGTGTAAGACAGATTTTCAAGAAAAGCGGGCTTGATGAGGTCAGAGTTATGCCGCTTGTTGGCTCTCCTGCCACCTGCGGTTACCGAAATAAGGCGCAATATCCTGTTTCAAAAACAAAAGACGGTTACACTATAGGGTTTTATGCTCCAAAAAGCCACAGAGTTACCGAGGCTGCATGTTGCCCTCTGGCGCCCTCTGTTTTTTCTGACATTCTTGAAGTGCTCAGAGGATTTTTTGATAAACATTCGCTGTCGGTTTATGACGAGAAGTGTGGCGAGGGCTTACTCAGGCATATTTACCTGCGTCGGGGGGAGGTCTCAGGAGAGGTTCTGCTTACTCTTGTAATTAACGGTGACTCTCTTCCATGCTCAGAGGAACTTATAGAGTTGATTGTGGCAAAGTTCCCCGAAACGGTTGGAATTTTGCTGAACATAAACAAAGAGAACACCAACGTCATTTTAGGTGAAAAGTACATCACTCTTTATGGCAGAGATTACATTTTTGATACTCTTGCGGGGGTAAATCTTAAGATAACCGCACCGTCGTTTTATCAGGTAAACCACGATGCGGCAGAGCTGCTATACGCTAAGGCGAAGGAGCTGGCAAAGCCCGCAAAAAGCGACCTTATTCTCGACCTTTACTGCGGCGCGGGCTCTATTGGTCTTTCTATGGCAGACGAGGCGGGCGAGGTTATCGGCATTGAGATAGTCGACTCGGCTGTTGAGTGCGCAAAATTCAATGCTGAGAACAACGGTATTAAAAACGCGTCATTCTATGCGGGTGACGCATCGGGAGCGGAAAAGCTTCTTTCAAATGCGGAAAATCTCCGAGGCGAGAAAATAAAGCCCGACATTGTTATCCTCGACCCACCCAGAGGCGGAACAACCGAAGAGCTGATAAATTACATTTTCACACTGAATCCGAAAAGAATTATTTACATTTCTTGCAATCCGCAGACTTTAGCTAGGGATATGGTAATCTTTAAATCGCTTGGATATATCGGAAATGAAGTGACACCATTCGACCTCTTCCCTGCGACGGGACACGTCGAGTCGGTCGTGTGTCTCACACGACGGCTCGACGTCGATATGCGCCGCTGACGCGTCGCTCGATATGCCGCCTGCGGCGGCTCGATATATCCCCTGCGGGGCTTCGATATGTTTTGCCTGACGGCAAAACGAGATTGGGAGAATGCGCGTCAGCCGCATAGCGGCACTCGTTGCGCGTAGCGCAACATATCGAATGCGAATGAAATGAGCATATATCGAATTTCGAGCACAGCGAGAAATATATCGAGTTCGCCATGGGCGAACATATCGACAAAAGGAAAGGACTTTTATCAAATGACTGATAACAAAAACCAACTCCGAGAGGACGCAATCGAGTTTGCAATTCAAATATCCGACCTGTGCGACGAAACAAAAGGTTGTTCTGTTTACATCAATCAAATTGTTCGTTCATCTTCCTCTATCGGCGCGAATATTCACGAAGCGAAATATGCGCAGAGCAAAGCCGATTTTATTAACAAACTTGAAATTTCACTAAAAGAGTGTTCGGAAACCGAATATTGGTTAGAACTGATTTTTAGAAAAGGGAAAATGACGGAACAAACCTACAAGAATTTACGCAGCCAATGTGGTTCAATCAGGCGCAGACTCATCGCCTCCATCACCACCGCAAAGGAAAACGTATAAGGACAAATGTTGCTTTCGAGCAAAACTTGAAAGTTCGTTTTACAGCAGTTTAGTATAACATATGCCCCCTTCGAGCCACACCTCTTGCGTGGCGGTGCTGCGCACTCTGCTTCGGCACACCGAAGCGCTCGCGGAGCATTCTGCGCCACTGTCCTTGCAAGCTAGTTTACAGATACGGCTTGGCTTGAATATTGAAAGGAATTATTTATGATTTCTGAAGAAAGAAGCAATTTTAAATCTTGGAGCAATCTAAAAAAACAGATGGAAGACTTGCTTTGCGATAATCTAAAAAACAGAATCACATATTTTTACACCCGCTACCACAAGGCTAGAGGTTCATTTGGCAGAGCCACAATAAACCTTGATAAAAACGAGCTGATTGCCTTTTCTTGGGATATGGGAATTTATGTTCAATGGAACGATGAATATAAGATGTGCACTCAAAATCCAGATGTTGAACAAGCAGCCATTCACAATACATTGATGAATGAAAAATGGATGCCACAAGGCACCTTATGTCACCATGATTTTTTAGAAGCGGCAACCACATATTTGAAAATCGACATTTCTGTCGCACTTAACTCTGACAATTATATTTTGCGTGTGTTTGCATATATGGATAGAAGAATTGGGAAAAGAACTCTAATAAAAATCAAGGATGATGTAGAAACATTACCTGAATGGGTGAAACAGTTTTACCGTATTCGATGTGAAGCCGAAGAGCTGTATGACCCACGTTTAAAGTGTGGTGTGTCACACACACTTTAAACAACTAATTTTGCCCCAGGGGCAAGTGAAGTTTTCTTACGAAAGTGAAGTTCACTGCGTGAGTGAAGTTTCGCCTGACGGCGAAGTGGGGCAAACTTAACTTCACTTTGCGAGTAAAACGAGCAAAACTTCACTACGAACAGAGCGAGTAACTTCACTTTTGCGTAGCAAAAACTTCACAAAAAATCAGGGGCAAATGTTGCTTTCGAGCAAATCTCAAAAGTTTGTTTTACAGCAGTATAAGTTGGCATATAAAAGAAGAAAGGAGTTGCCATGTACGACATTCAAAGCAGATGGAAGCTCGAGGGAAATGCTTTGAGATATTATGGCTTGAGAAATGAGCCTAATATGTTCAAAAACACCGTTAAGCTTTCGAGAAAGCAACAAACAATCGTCGAAAAGCTACCCTGCGATTTAACAGATTGCGAAATTAGCATACTAAAGAATCTCATTGGTTCACAGGTCGTGAAATCAGAAAGCAAAAGAGTAATTCCTTCTAGTTTAGATGATGCCACGTTTTGTACAACTTGTATAGCAAATGATTTTATGATTCCGGGTATTGAATTTGATGCGAGAGGCAGATGCCCTATATGTCAATCAGCGAAAAAGACAAAAAATCTGAAAAGCATTGTTCCTATTATGAATACATTCCCAATGTCAAGGAAATCTCGCTTTGACGTTGCTGTGTTTTACACGGGCGGAAAGGACTCCACCTACTTACTGTACTATTTATCCAAGGTCTTAAAGCTTCGTGTGTTAGCGCTTACTTGGGAAATTCCCTACATGTCCGAATGTGCGAAAAAGAGCATTGAAAATGCCAAGGAGCATCTGAATTCCGTAGAGTTTATCAGCAGAAGAGTCTCAAACGAGGACTTGAGAAAAATTTACAATAAGCTATATACCTTGAGCGAAAACACCTGTGCTTGCCCCTCGCTTGCGTATGTTTTGTTTTATCCTGAGCTTGTTGCTAACAGGGTTCCCTATTTCGTTGCGGGAAACGAGCCTGCACAACTGCTTGGCTTATATTTTAATCATATGGCACCTAAAATTGCCTACACTTTTCCGCAAAACAAGGCGCTTAATTTCTTTTTAAACGTCGGTAGAATTTTAACTCTTCGCCCACCTCTTAAAAAAGGGCAATTTCATACCCTTGCCACAATGAAGCAGCTTGCGTACGGTGATAGTAAGATAAAAAATTTAGCCGGATATTCAAACCAGCTTGTCTATAATACTTGCGAAGCTATTAAAGAAGTTCCAAATATTTTGAATCCTTTAAAAAGAGCTATTCGGTCGTCCTCCCTCTCGGGAAATATTCCCGCATTTGTACAAGTGGATTTTGATGAAATTTGCGGTGGCGTTTATGAGTGGAGAAAAATAAAGGATATCATCATTTCTGAATGCGGTTGGGTCTCTCCCGAAGAACTTGACAAAGGATTACATACAAGCTGCAAAATTGAAAAATGCAAGGAGCAATCGCAATTTGTAAGATTTTATCATATGAGAAGCAGTATGATTCCGTTCAGCGCGCTTGAAATTGCAATTGCAAGCCGAAGCAATAATTTATCCAGAGAGGACGCATTGGCGGAATTAAAAGCCTCGCTCGGCTTTTCGCTTGATTGGATACCCGAATGTGCGATTATGCGGGAGTACATAGCGCAATGAATACGGTGGCTTTTTATTCAAATACAGGACAGAGCAAGGCGATTGCCGCATACCTTGCAAGTCAATTGGGATTTCCGCTTATTGATATAGAAGCTAACTTCGCTGAGCATTACGAAAACCTCGTTCTTGTATTCCCTGTACACTGCCAAAACATTCCGGATATTGTAAAGGATTTTTTAAAGAATGCAACAGTTGACAATTTAACCGTTATTGCAACATACGGTAAAATGTGCTGTGGTAATGTGTTATATGAAATTCAAAGAAGCTATCAAAAGAACATTGTTGCGGGGGCATATATTCCGACAAAGCATCCTTATGTAGAAAACGACGGCACCTTTTGTGATTTTGATAAACTAAAGCCCCTAGTTGAAAAAATTAAAGAGCCATCATATATACAACTTCCAAAGCTCTACAAAAATCCTTTTGCAAACATCTTTCCAAAGCAAAGAAGCAGGTTTGGACTCAAGATACAAAAAAATAAAGATTGCGACGGCTGCAACCTTTGCGCCGAGAGTTGCTCCTTTGGAGCAATAAAACTTGGCACAACCAACCACGGCTGCATCAGATGCCTTAGGTGTGTTGCCCTGTGTCCAAAGAAAGCGCTAACCGTTAAGCTTAAGCTCCCGTTGCGGCTTTATTTAGGGAAGAAAAAGTTAGCAAAAGTTGTCATTTACACCTAAATTGCATTGGCATATAAAACCAAAGGCGAGGCTTGCGCTTTGAGTCTCGTCTTTTCCATATTGCGTGAAATTTATGAAAATACATAGCATTTTTAATCTTTTGGAAATTATTTTTGAGGGTCACTTGAAAAAGACAAATGGGTGTGTTATAATATGCACGGGTGAAAAGATTTAAAATATTTTACGTAGAACACAATCAATGTAAAGAGGTTAAAAGATGAAAAAAGTAATACTTATCGGTGACTCTATAAGAATGGGTTACGACAAATACGTTAAGGAAGCGCTCGACGGTGTGGCGGAGGTATGGTATTCATCTGCAATGCTGTTTTATTTATACTCTGCTGAACGTCTTAAACAGAAAGGAATTTCATAATGAGACCTATTATCGGAATACTCGCTGAGGTTGAGGACACAGGCTACTCGGGAGTGAAAAATGCTTACATAAAATCTATCGAAAATGCGGGCGGTCTGCCTCTGCTTTTACCCTTTATTAAAGGTGATGGGGCTGTCGAGAGCTTTGTTTCACTTTGTGACGGATTCCTCTTTACCGGAGGGGCTGACATCGACCCGACAAGATACGGTGAAGAGACTATACCGCTGTGCGGTGAGCTTCAAAAAATGCGTGACGACCTTGAATTTCGAGTATTGGAAGAGGTTGTGAAAACGAAAAAGCCTATTATGGCTATATGCAGAGGATGTCAGCTTGTTAACGTATTTTTCGGTGGAAGCCTTTACCAGGACATACCCAGTCAGCTTGATACGGACACGGTACACAAGCAGACGGAGAGCGAATTTTCTCCCTCTCACTCGGTTAATGTCAAAGAAGGCACTCCGCTATTTGACCTTGTAAAAAAGAAAAAAATAACCGCAAACAGCTTCCACCACCAGGCGATAAAGAAGCTTGGTGTGGGGCTTTCTGTTATGGCTGAGGCTGATGACGGAATTGTTGAGGCGGTGTGCTGTGAGGGTGACAGATATATTCGTGCCTATCAGTGGCATCCGGAAAGGCTTTCGGAAACGAACACCGAAAACATGCTGATATTTGAGGATTTTATTACCGCTTGCGTAAAATAACATACAAAACTTAAGACGGGACTTGCAATTTTCGAGTCTCGTCTTTTCCATGTTTACTGAATTTTGTAAAAATACATAGTATTTTTAGCTTTTGGGAACTTATTTTTTTGATTTGCTTGAAAACGGTACACTGTGGTGCTATAATATACACGTATGTTTTTTTAATGTTTTGGTTTTAAATAAACACCATAGTAGTCGACTAAATTAAACGGCAAAAAGGAGAAAAGATGAAAAAAGTAATACTTATCGGTGACTCTATAAGAATGGGTTACGACAAATACGTTAAGGAAGCGCTCGACGGTGTGGCGGAGGTATGGTATCCCGATGATAACTGCCAATATGCCGAAAACGTGCTTCGATTTGTTCACGAATGGATAGAAAAATCGGGATTCGGAGCTGATGTTGACCTTATACACTGGAACGCGGGTCTTTGGGACTGCCTTGAGCTTTTCGGAGACGAGCCTCTGACCACTATTGATTATTACAAAAATGCCATAGGAAGAATATACAAAAGAATTCGTATGGTTTGTCCTAACGCAAAGATTGTTTTTGCCACCTCTACCTCGGTTAACGAGGCTATGGCAAGACCTGAATTCTTCAGACACAATTCTGTTATCAAGGAATACAACCAGGCGGCTATTGAAGTGCTTTCTGACACAGATGCTATCATAAACGATTTGTGGTCTCTTTCCTGCACTTTCCCCGATTCGTACCATTCCGACTTTGTTCACTACTACACTCCCGAGGGCACCGAGCATCTCGGCGGAAAGGTCCTTTCGGTTATCTGCTCAGAGCTTAATATTTCAGCAAAGGACGTAAACATCGAAAACTTTGAGCCCGAGAAATATTCAAAGGAAAACATAGGTTTTTAACAAAAAGTCTGAAAGCGAAATGAAGAGTTTTATTTTCACAGTCGACGATAATATAAGACTGTTTAAAGAAATATGCGAGAGGGGTTATACTTCGGTCTTTGAGCACCCGTATCTTGCGATGTATAAGAGATTACACGAAACTTTGGGCATTAAGATGCAGCTTAATCTCTTTTATGAATGTGAGGGCTTTTGCCTTAACGATATGACCGACAGGTATAAGGCCGAATTTGAAAACAATGCAGACTGGCTAAAGATGTCATTCCATTCAAGGCTTGAAAATGTTAAGCCATATAAGGACTCCGGCTATGACGAGGTGTTTCGTGACTGCTCCGGGGTTAACCGGGAGATACTCAGATTTGCTGGAGAAAAATCTCTTGCAAAAACAACTACGATTCATTACTGTCTTGCCACCGCAGATGGACTCAGGGCTATATTTGATAACGGGTACAGGGGACTCCTCGGTCTTTATGGCACATCGGCGGAGCCTCGAAGCTCTTACGTGAGCACCGAGACGGAATGCGAAAAAATACGGCGAGGAGAGTCTGTCATATCACGTGGCATAGCATACGCGGGAATTGATGTTATATTAAACCTTTATGAAAAGGCTGAAATACTCGAAAGGCTTAATAAGCTTATCGGCCGTGATATTATAAAGATTATGATACACGAACAGTATTTTTACGAGGATTATAAAAGATATATTCCCGATTTTGAGGACAGGATAGAGGCGGCATTCCGCTTGCTTATAGAAAACGGATATAAAAGCATCTTTTTCGAGAACGTAATATAAAGATAACGCAAATATAAGTTTACAAAAAGGCTTTGAAAATGAAAAACACTACAAACAAAAGAAAAGTTTATTTACTTATAGCTCTATGCTGGATGGTTTACACCTGCTCTTACATAGGAAAGCTCAGCTACAATGCAAACATTGTGCAGATAGGCCCCGCCTTCGGGGTGACAAAAGACGAGTGCGGCATGGTTTCTTCATTTTTCTTCTTCGCCTACGGAATAGGTCAGGTTCTGAACGGATTTCTTTGCAAAAGGTACAACATAAAATATGTCATTTTCGGTTCATTGACTGTTGCGTCTGCAATGAATTTCTTGGTTACGGTTATAGACAATTTTGCGCTGATAAAATACATTTGGTTAATAAACGGAATTGCTATGTCATTTCTTTGGACATCGCTTATAAGGCTGCTTTCGGAGCAGATGCACGACGAGGATATGAACAAGGCGATTATTGCTATGGGTACAACTGTTGCCACGGGTACATTCATTGTTTACGGTATGAGCGCTTTGTTCTCGGTAATTGCTGACTTCCGTTTAACCTTTATTGTTGCGGCATCTGCTATGCTTATTGTCGCGCTTGTTTGGCTTTTCTCATTCAATGGATTAACAAATGGAGAGGTTGTAAAATCTGCTCCCGCAACAGAGCATCCCGCTCATATCCCTGAGAAAGCAAAGCATACATCAGCTCTCCCTCTTATTTCTGTTCTTGCGTTCTTTGCGGTGGCTAACAACTTTACAAAAGACGGACTTACCGCATGGACTCCCGATATTTTAAAGAATACATATTCTACTCCCGACTGGCTCTCTATTCTTCTCACACTTCTTTTACCCACCCTTGCAATTCTCGGTACGGTTGTCGCGGTTAATCTCCAAAAAAGAACGAAGAATTTCGTTTTATCGGTAACGCTTCTTTTTGCGGTATCAACAATACTTACCTGCCTTGTTCTTTGGCTTATTTCAACATCCTCGTATCTAGTTGTTACCGTTGCAATATTCGGCATAGTTTCTTGCCTTATGGCGGGTGTTAACAATATTATCACCAGTATGGTTCCCTTGTCTCTGAGAGAAAACGGAAATTCGGGAAAAATTGCAGGTATTCTCAACGGCTTCAGCTACCTTGGAAGCACAATTTCATCCTACGGTCTGGGACTTATTGCGGAAACCTTTGACTGGATAGCAGTTTTTGTTACTCTCATTGGTGTTAGTATTTTTGTTATTTGTATAGGCGGCACATTTGTGATAGTAAAAAAGGCAAAAGAAACTGTTGTAAATTGAAAGCAAAACCCACATTATACTTCGACAAATAAAAAAGGAGAAAAAAATGAAACAGCATAGAGGACTTAAAATAACAGGTATTATACTATTAAGCATAGCACTGTTTTTCGTAATAATTAACATTATACCGCCCAAAAAAAATGTCGAGAGCAATCCGTTTATAGTTGGAGAGGGCTCGCTTCCGATGATTGCAGCCCACAGAGGCGGCGGTGATAACAACCCGGAAAACACAATGCTTGCCTTTCGCGAGGCGGTACGCACTATTGGTGTTGATATTCTTGAAAGCGATCTTTATTTAACAAAAGACGGCTATCTTGTATATAACCACGATGATTATATTGACGAGACCTGTAATATAAACGGTGATATCACCCTTGAAGAGGTGAAAGCTTTATGTAAGGACAAGGCTAACCGCCATTACATAAAGGATATGACCCTCTCAGAGCTTGAAAAATACAACTTTGGATACTATTTTGAAAACGAAAACGGTGAGCGTATATACAAGGATGCCGCAGATATTGCGGGAATGGGGCTTCAGATTGCCACGGTCGAAGAGCTGTTTGAAGAATTTTATGAAGAATATCCCGAGCTTCTGTTTATTGTTGAAATAAAAAACGAGGGCAACATGGGCTATGAAGCTTGCAAAAAGCTTTCCGACACCCTTAATAAGTACCCGAAGTACCGCCAAAGAGTTGTAGTTGGCACATTCCACGATGAAATCGAAGCCGAGCTTAAGACAAATTATCCCGACCTGCTGCGCGGTGCACCCACAGGCAGCGCTGCTTCATTTATACTAACTCAGTATCTTGGGGTAAATCTTTTTGACGGTGGAGACTTTGCCTGCTTGCAGATACCGCTTAGCTACGACCTGGGAATTGAAATTAATCTTGAATCAAAATCGATAATCGACAGAGCTCACAGAAGAAATATTGCGGTACAGTATTGGACAATAAATGACCCCGACGATATGAGGGCTCTTATTGAGCTTGGATGCGACTGTATTATGACAGACAACCCAAAGCTACTAAAGGAAGTTCTTGAGGAATATAAGTGAAATGAGCATATATCTGTTTGATTTTGACGGTACTCTCGTTGACTCTATGGATACATATGTGGGTGTAATGTTAAGTATACTTGACAAAAATGCCATAAAATATGAGAAAGACATAGTCAGGATAATTACGCCTCTCGGTTATCTCGGTACTGCAAAATACTTTATTGAGCTTGGTGTTCCGGGTGCTGTCGATGAGCTTGTTAAAGAAATGCGCGAAAATATGGTATACGAATACACAAACAATATTTGTGAAAAGCCGAATGTTATAATGACGATAAAAGCGCTTTATAAAAGAGGCGACTCGCTTAATGTACTTACCGCAAGTCCACACGCAACCCTTGACCCCTGCCTCAAGAGACTGGGACTTTTCGACCTTTTTGACAATGTGTGGTCTTGCGATGACTTTAACACTACAAAGGCAGACCCCGAGATTTACAAAATGGCTGCCGAGAAAATCGGAGCCAGTGTAAAAGACATAATATTTCTTGATGACAATTTTAATGCTCTCACAACGGCAAAAAGCGCCGGAATGAGTGTATACGGCGTTTATGACAAGTCAAGCGACGAATACACAGAGGATATAAAAGCAATTTCCGACAGATACATCTCCGACTTTAAAGAGCTTATATAAAGATACAAAATGAAGAAATTTACTAAGAAAAATATGCTTGAATTCGGCTTTGAGGTAGTAGCCGAGATAATTTTCGGAATTGTGGCTTTTCTTATCGGCTGGGGTATTCTTTTGCTGTTCGGGATAGATGTTTTCAGCGAGGATTACTTTGATTTGGCTATACTTATCGGGGCATTAACTTTTATTGCCGTATTTATCATAGCCGCAATTATCATAAACAACATTAAGAGAAATCGGTGATGCTCTAAATATTTTATTTTACCAATTTTAGAAATTCTATTTACAAAATGAAGATTTTGGGGTATAATAGACCTACCGAATTAATTTGAAAGGCAAAAGGTGCTATGGTAAAGAAAACTTTAACACTTGACAGACCCGAGAGGTTCTCTAAGTCTCACACAATAGACAAGGCAAAGCTTGAGGCTGCGGCAAAGGCGGCCTGCGCAAAGCTTAAGGCTCGTGTTGAAAAGGACGGTATGGGATTTCCCTCAACCTGCTCAAAGGATTATAAATATGCGCAAGGAGAAAACAACAACTGGGAGTGCGGTATGTACACAGGCTGCTTCTGGCTTGCATACCAGCTTACAGGCGATGAGTTCTTCAAGAATGTTGCCCTTGAGCAGCTTAAGACCTATAAGACAAGATGGGAAAACAAGGTGGGACTTGACGACCACGATGTAGGATTTGTTTATCTTATCGGCTGCGTTACCGCATACAAGCTTCTCGGTAACGAGGAAGCGAAAAAGCTCGCTCTCGAGGTGTTTGATTACTACTACAACACAAGCTACTCACATGACGGAAAGTTTATTATCCGCGCTCACAAGTCCTGGAGAAACGGTGGGCTCGGCGGTTACAGAACTATGATGGACTCGCTTATGAACGCGCCTTTCTTCTGCTGGGCAAGCGAGGTTACAGGCAACCCTGAGTACAAAAAGGCAGCTATTGACCACGTTAAGACTACTGCGGACTATCTTATCCGTGAGGATGGCTCCTCATTCCACCACTATCAATTTGACCCCGAGACGTCAGCTCCTATGCACGGTGTAACACTTCAGGGCAACTCTGATGATTCATGTTGGTCAAGAGGTCACGCATGGGGCATTTACGGCTTCCCTATCGCTTACTCTTACGAAAAGGCTCCTTTCATAAAGGAAGTACATAAAAATGTTGCATACTTTATGCTCAATCATCTGCCCGACGACTGT
>JAGATD010000041.1 GCA_017621415.1 Clostridia bacterium | reverse complement strand
CCCTCACAGAAACGGCAATAGAAAAAGCACCCATAAGGGTGCTCGAGAAGCTCCTGCGGGAATTTTGCGCCCGACCTAAAAAACTAGTGAACACTTTCCGAAATCTAATCGGTTGTTATGTTGTCTCGCAAGCGAGACGGGGGCGCAATGTTGCGAATCCCTCACCTTTGGCGACGGGTCGAGTCCCTCACAGAAGCAAAAAAGCACCCTCAAGGGGTGCTTTTGGTGCTCCTGCGGGAACTCGAATCCCGGACACCTTGATTAAAAGTCAAGTGCTCTACCAACTGAGCTACAGGGGCATATGAAATCGTGCTTAAATATAATAGCATAAAATAGTGTATTTGTCAATAGTTTTTCTCGAAAAAATGTTGCTGTAGGGAATATTTTTTTGCAATCTCTTATTAAATATTCCCCACAGTTTTTAAAAAATACTATTATCTCGTTATTTCAAGAACCTCATCAAGACTTGTAAAGTAAGGCACGCCATTATTTTCAAGCTCTGAGGCTATGGGAGAAAGCATAAAGTCTATGCTTTCTGTGCGGTGGCTATCGGCATTTATAACAAACCTTGCGCCTTTGTTATAAAGCTCGGTGACAAGTGAGATATTCGGGTACGGCACCTTGCGGTAGCCACGGTATATGCCGCCTGTATTCACCTCAAAAATGCCATGGGTGTTTTCAAGCAATGCCTTCAGGGCTTTGTCTCTTGCGGCTATGTATCTTGGGTGCTCCTCGGAGAAGAGGGGGTCAACATCGAGGAATTTTGTTACAAGGTCGAAGTGGCCGATTATATCGCATTTTGTTTTTTCATAAACATTCGAGACTGTGTCATAATATGCTTCAACATATTTGTAGGGGTCACCGTCAAAGTATTCTTCAACATTCCGTCTTACGACCTCGGGGTCAAGGTCTATGTCGATAAGCTTTCCGTCGCCTACATCAAGTGCGTGAACAGAGCCTATTATATAATCGTAAGGATAAGAAACAGGTGCAGAGTAATAATCCTGCTCTATTCCAACATAGATTTTGATTTTGTCGGCATACTTTATTTTTAATGCGCTGACCGATTCAAAATACTCGCTCTCTCCCTCCGCAGTCATGCACCAATCGGGGTCAAGAGGCATTCGCGCGTGTCCTGAAAAGCCTATTTCGGGCATATCCGCCTGGATGGCTGCGAGAACCATTTCTTCAGCTGTGTTTTTTCCGTCACAAAAAACTGTGTGGTTATGATAGCTTGGAAGAGACATTATTTCATTTTCTCCTGCTTTACCTTATGGTCTATTATATGACGGGATGCAAGCTCACGGTGAATATCCTCTACCGAAATTCCCATTTCTACCATAAGAACCATTACGTGATATGCAAGGTCGGCAATCTCATATACGGTTTCTGCCTTATCTCCTGCTTTTCCTCCTATTATTACCTCGGTGCACTCCTCTCCAACCTTTTTAAGAATTTTGTCAATTCCCTTTTCGAAAAGGTAGGTGGTGTATGAGCCCTCGGGCTTATCGGTCTTTCTGCCTACAAGGAGGTCATAAAGTCCCTCAAGCGAAAACTCGTGAAGCTCCTCGCTCTGATACACGGGCTTAGTAAAGCAGGAATCGGTACCTGTATGGCACGCGGGACCGTCCTTTTCAACCACCACAACCAGGGCATCGTTGTCGCAATCGGCTGTTATGGATACAACGTGCTGATAATTGCCGCTTGTTTCGCCCTTAAGCCAAAGCTCATTTCTGGAGCGGCTATAAAAGCAAGTGAGCCCCTTCTCCATAGTAATTTCAAGGCTCTCACGGTTCATATAGGCAACGGTAAGCACCTTTTTGGTTATTGAATCAACAACCACTGCGGGGATAAGCCCCTTTTCATCAAATTTAAGCTCTTCAATATTAATCATTTCTTTTTCCTCTGAAAATTATATTCTGACCGTAATTCCCGCTTCCGAAAGCTCCTGCTTTAAGTCGGGGATTTTGATTTCTCCAAAGTGGAAAACAGATGCGGCAAGGCCTGCGCTGACATCGGGAACCTGACGGAACAGGTCTACAAAATGGCTGACTGCTCCCGCACCGCCCGAGGCAATTACAGGAACGCTTACTACATTTGTAACCGCTCTAAGCATTTCAATATCAAATCCGCCCTTTACTCCGTCGGTATCAATGGAATTAAGAACAACCTCGCCGGCGCCGTTGTCAACACATCTTTTTATCCAGGAAATAGCCTCCATACCCGTGTCAACTCTGCCGCCCTTGGCAAATACACGGAACTCACCGTTTACCCTCTTTACGTCAGCGGATATAACAACGCACTGGTCGCCGTACCTCTTTGCTGCCTCGCCTATAAGGTCGGGGTTTCTTATTGCTCCCGAGTTTACGCTAACCTTATCCGCACCGCACTTTAACACTCTGTCAAAGTCATCAAGGGTGTTTATTCCTCCTCCAACCGTCAGAGGAATAAATATTGTTCTTGCAACCTCGGTAAGAATGTCAGTAAAGAGGGCTCTGCCCTCGCTTGACGCGGTTATGTCATAAAAGACAAGCTCATCAGCTCCGCACTCTGAATAATATTTTGCAAGACTTACTGGAGAGGAAACGTCGGAAAGCCCCTCAAAGTTTACTCCCTTTACTACCCTGCCATTCTTAACATCAAGACAGGGGATAATTCTTTTTGTTATCATATTCTTATCTTTCGGAAATTTTTATTGCTTCTTTTAAGTCAATTGCGCCGATGTAATAGGCTTTGCCGATTATTGCGCCATATAGGTTCATATCGGAGAGCGCCTTAATATCGTCAATTGAGGAAACACCGCCGGAGGCGACAATATCGATACTGTACTTTTCGGAGAGCTCCTTATAAAGCTCACGGTTTGTGCCCTTCATTGCCCCGTCCTTTGAAATATCGGTACAGATTATGGTTTTAACACCCAGGGAACACATTTTTTCAAAAAAGGCATCCGTTGTATATTCGCTTTTTTCCAGCCAACCCTTGATTGCCACAAGACCGTCTTTTATATCTGCGCCGACGGCAATTTTTTTACCGTACTTCTCTACCGCAGCCTTAAGAAAGACTTCATCTGTTACCGCAGCAGTGCCGAGAATGGCCCTCGACACACCTGCCGAGAAGTATTTATCCAGTGTCTCCATAGAGCGGATTCCGCCGCCTATTTCAACAAAAAGCTTTGTTTCGTTTGCTACCTGACTCACAATACCGATATTAGGTGTTGTACCGTCCTTCGCTCCCTCAAGGTCTACCATATGTATATACTTTGCGCCCGCCGCTTCAAAGTCGCGGGCAATCTCTATGGGATTGCTGCTGTAAACGGTCATATTATCATAATCGCCCTTATAGAGCCTTACCGCCTTGCCGTCATAGAGGTCTATCGCAGGAAATATCTTCATTTTTTCTTTCTGCCTTGTTTTTTATTACCATTCCGCAAAAGCGCGCAGAATGTTAAGTCCGCATTCACCGCTCTTTTCGGGGTGGAACTGCATGCCTGCCACGTTGTCCTTGGCTACCGCTGCGGTAATGTTGATACCGTAATCGGTGGTAGCAAGGAGGCTGTCCTCACAGCCTGATGCATAGTAGGAATGAACAAAATAAACATAGTCACCGTTCTTAGTATATTTGAACACGGGATGCTCGGAAACAACATTTAGACGGTTCCAGCCTATGTGAGGAATCTGAAGCACCTCGGGAATAGTTCCCTGCATTGGAATTACGCTGCCGGAAAGAAGTCCGAGTCCCTTGTGCTCGCCATACTCAAGGCTGCGCTCAAAGAGCATCTGCATTCCAAGACAAATTCCCATAATCTTTTTGCCCCCTGCGACAAGCTCCAAAATAAGCTTATCAAGGCCCGACTCGGAGAGCTTGCGCTTTGCATCCTCGAATGCGCCAACTCCGGGGAGCAAAATTTTGTCTGCTGAGCGAATTGTCTCGGGGTCGCTTGTTACAACACTTTCCGCCCCTATCATATCAAGTGACGAACGAAGGGAAAATAGGTTTCCCACTCCGTAATCAATTATCGCTATCATTAAATAGTACCTTTCGTTGAGGGAATTTCGCCTGCAAATCTCTCATCCTTTGAAAGAGCCTCAAAGAGAGAGCGGGCTACCGACTTGAATATGCCCTCGATAATGTGGTGAGAATTTTTGCCTGCAAGCTGCTTAATATGCAGGGTAAGTCTTGCTTCTCTGACAAATGCCTCGAAGAATTCCTCACAGAGCTCAGTGTCAAAGTCGCCAACCTTTTCGGCAGGGATCTCTGCGCAAAACTCAAGGTGCGCTCTGCCCGAGATATCAACCGCAGTAAGGATCAGAGCCTCGTCCATAGGGAGAATCATATTGCCGTAGCGGCGAATTCCTTTCATTGCGTCGGCAGTAGCTCCGAGAGCAAAGGATATTGCCTTACCAAGACAAATTCCCACATCCTCTGTTGTGTGGTGATAATCTACCTCTGTGTCACCCTTGCAGTTTACATCAAGGTCAATGCGTGAGTGCTTTGAGAAAAGGGTGAGCATATGGTCGAGGAACGGGCAGCCTGTATCAATATTTGACACACCTGTACCGTCAATATTTAACTTAAGAGATATCTTTGTTTCGTTAGTATTTCTTACTATTTCGGCAGTTCTCATTTCGAGTTCTCCTTTAAAATATCTTTAATAGCCGTAAGGAGTGCTGTCATTTCTTCCTTTGTTCCTACGGTGATACGGTTAAAGTTCTTTATTCTTTCTTTTGTAAAGTGGCGGACAAGAATTCCGCGACTCCTTAGCTTAAGATAAAGCTCCCCTCCATCGATTTCGGGGCTTTCGGCAAAGAGGAAATTAGCCTTCGAGGGCAGAACATTAAAGCCAAATTTTTCGAGCTCCGCTCTTGTAAATTCCCTGCACTCTATGATTTTTTTCGCATTACTCATATAATACTCATCGTCACAGATTGCCCTGTATCCCGCCGCCATTGTCATACGGTTTACGTTATAGGGATTTGTTGAATATCTTATGGTATGTAAATCAGCTATAATGGCAGGATTACCGAATCCGAATCCCAAGCGCGCGCCCGCAAGCGAGCGGGACTTTGAGAATGTGCCTGTCACAAGGAGATTGTCATACTTTTCGATAAGGCAAAGTGCGCTCTCGCCTCCAAAATCAACATACGCTTCATCGATAATCACAATGTTATCGGGGTTTGATGCAACAATTCTTTCGATATCCGAAAGCGGAAGAGCTATTCCCGTGGGCGCGTTTGGGTTTGCGATTACTATATTCTTGCGTATTCCGATATAATCATCGACATTTATAGTAAAGTCATCTCTAAGAGGAATTTCCTCATAGGGAATGCCGGAAAGCTTTGCAAACACGGGATAAAAGCCGTAAGTCAAATCGGGAAAGACTATGGGGTGGTCGCTGTCGCAAAATGCCATAAAGGCAAAGTTTAAAACCTCGTCTGAGCCGTTTGTCATTATCAGGTTTTCTTTTTTTACTCCGTATCTCTTGGCAAACACCTCTGTAAGCTCCAAGCACTCGGGGTCGGAATAAAGCTGAAGTCTGCCAGCCTCTTCCCTCACCGCCTCTATAACCGAGGGAGTTGGGGGATATGGCGACTCGTTTGTATTAAGCTTTATGTATTTCATATCACGAGGCTGCTCACCCGGAGTATATGGCTCAAGCGCCTCGTATTTTGGGCTGAAAAATCTGCTCATTACTTGTCTTTTCTGACTGTGGCGCTTCTTGCGTGGGCGCCAAGTCCTTCCTTATTTGCGAAATATGCTACCTTGTCGGCAACCTTCATAAGGGCCTCCTTGGTGTAATAGGTGAACTGAGTCGTCTTTATAAAGTCCTCAACGCTAAGAGGAGAAGAAAATCTTGCTGTACCGCTTGTGGGTAAGGTGTGGTTGGGACCTGCAAAGTAATCACCGAGAGCCTCGGGACAGTATCTACCCATAAATACAGAGCCGGCGTGCTTGATTTTATCAAGGTAATCAAAGGGGTTGTCAACGCAAAGCTCAAGATGCTCGGGAGCTATCTCGTTTGCGATATCAATAGCAAGCATAAGGTCATCCTCGGCTACAATGATTTTGCCATTGTTGTCTACCGATGCTCTTGCTATTTCCTGTCTTTCAAGAAGAGGTATCTGTCTTTCAAGCTCAGAGGAAACCGCCTCGGCAAACTTAAAGCTGTCTGTAACAAGAACAGCCGACGCGTTTTTGTCATGCTCTGCCTGAGAGAGCAGATCCGCGGCAACATACTCGGGGTTGCTCTTGGAATCTGCAACAACAAGAATTTCGGAGGGGCCTGCTATCATATCGATAGAAACCTTACCGAACACCTGCTTTTTCGCCTCTGCCACATATGCGTTACCGGGACCGACAATTTTATCAACCTTTGGTACGCTCTCTGTTCCGTACGCAAGAGCCGCAACAGCCTGCGCTCCGCCAACCTTAAATATCCTGTCAACCCCTGCAATCTTTGCGGCCGCAAGGATAACGGGATTTACCTTTCCGTCTTTACCCGGAGGGGTAACCATAACGATCTCCTCGCATCCCGCAATCTTAGCAGGCACGGAGTCCATAAGAACAGTAGAGGGATATGCTGCTGTTCCACCGGGAACATAAAGTCCTACCTTTTGAATAGGAATTACTTTCTGCCCTGTTATAACTCCGTCTTTTTCGTTTATTATAAAGCTGCCTCTCCACTGACGGGAATGGAAATCAGTAATATTCACAAGAGCTTCTTTAAGGATATCAACAAACTCGGGGTCAACCTTAGTAAACGCTTCGTCTATTTCCTCAGCAGTAACCTCAAGGCTTTCGAGCTCGGCTTTATCAAATTTTCTTGAGTACTCAAAAAGCGCCTTATCACCGTTTTTAACAACGTTTGAAATAATATCCGATACAACATCCGATACATTAGCCGTTGGGTTCTCACGGGCAAAAATCTCGCTTTTTTTTACTTCATTATATTTATAAATCTTAATCATCTGTTTTTATCTGTAACCTCATCTTTTCAGTGAGCTTTTCTATCTCGCCTGTTTTAAACTTAAAGCTTGCCTTATTTGAGATAAGACGGGCGCTTATGGGTATAATCGTTTCAATAACCTCAAGGTTGTTTTCCTTAAGTGTTGCTCCTGTTTCAACAATATCTACTATAACATCGGAAAGACCGAGTATGGGAGCAATCTCAATTGAGCCGTTAAGCTTTATTATATCAATGTCTCTGCCGACAGAGGTATAGTGCGCCTTTGCGATATTAACAAACTTTGTTGCAACCTTAAGAGTTTTTTGCTTATCGTCATAAAAGTCGCTTTTTGCGGCAACCGCCATACGGCACTTACCTATATTAAGGTCAAGAAGCTCATAAACATCCGGGGAATACTCAAGAAGAATATCCTTGCCGGCAATTCCTATATCGGCAGCCCCGCGCTCCACGTATATAGAAACATCCGATGGCTTTACCCAGAAGTAACGTACTCCTGCCTCTTCGTTTTCAAAAATAAGCTTTCTGCCGGGCTCCTTTATCGATGGGCAACCGTAGCCCGCTCTCTCCAGCATATCGTATACCTTTTCGCCAAGACGTCCCTTGGGTAATGCTATATTTATCATATCAGCCCTGCTCCTTTCCCAAACGAATATCTACGGTTTTGCCAAAACGCATTTTTTTAGGCACAGAGCGCTGAGCGCTGACACTTAAGCCCTCTTTAATAAGAGAATTTTTCTTTTCAATCACTTCAGCCATAGAAACGCTGTCATCATAAATAAGAAGCACATCAGCATCATATCTTATATCGCTCGTCCTAAGACCCTCAAGCAGGTCAAGGTAAAGGGCAAAGCCAACAGCACGGCTTTTTCTGCCAAGACGGGCAAGAAGCTTTCCATATTCGCCGCCTGAAAGAGCAGCCTCGCATATTCCCGAGAGGAATCCCGAAAAAACAATTCCGTCATAATAGCTCATATTGTGAACAACAGAAAAATCAAATCTCACCTTTTCCGAATACTCGCATTTAGAAAGCAGGTACGATAGTACCTTTAATTCAGAAAGAGCCTTTGCGGACCGCACACTTTCACACAGAGGCGAGAGCTTATCTATAACAGAGCGCATATCTCCCCACAGCCCTGCAAGTGTTACAAGCTTTGACGCAGCCCCCTCGGATACACCGTATTTTTTAGCAAGGGCAGGTATCTCGTGAGCATTCTTGTTTGATATAAGAGCTATTACCTCTTTTTTAAAGAGCTCGCTG
>JAGATD010000040.1 GCA_017621415.1 Clostridia bacterium | reverse complement strand
GGTCAATAGAGTAGTCGGTGAACTCGATAGAAAGGTTGCCCGTATAGTCCACGATGGGCGATACATCACGAAGCACCTCGTTAAGTCCTTCCTTAAGGAACCACTCGTATGAGTCCTTCTGCACCTCGATGAGGTTCGGTATCTCGCAAGCCGCCTCAATCTTGGAGAAGCTCATTCTCACATTTGTGCCAAGTTTCCGGGGTTTAAGCATCATAAATAGAAACACTCCATTCCTGAAATTTTACTGATTCACGCTGCCAGCTTCCATTTATTACACAAAATGTCAAGCTGCGCAAAAAATTCTTCCGAAATTTATGCACTTTTAACAAGCATACCTTGAAAAAAGGGCAGAAATCCCCCAAAGAAAATGCAATTATAATGCATTTTAATATTATAACATAAAAAAACACTTTGTCAAGGGGTTTTAGGAATTTTTTTCTTTTTTTCGAAAAAAATCTTGACAAAGTGTTTTTTGATTAATTGCCGGTGGACTGTGTTTGTCAGCCGGACGATACGATATAATGCCGACTGCCGGCAATTATAATATGCCCCAGAAGGCGAATTCCCGACTTTTCGACAACAGCGCTCAGTGTTGACAGCATTTCAACATCAGCCGGAGAGGGTTCCGGTCTGCCACCCGGATGGTTATGAGCCAAAATTATGCTTTTGGCCTTTCTTTTAAGAGCAAAATCCACAACCGTTCTTGGTGTGACCGCCGCCGAATTCACCGTTCCCACTCCTACGAGGTCTGCTGAAACGACCTCACCGCGGGAGCCAAAGGATATAAGATAAAGATGCTCGGACGAAAGACCGAGAAACAGAGCTTTAAGGTAGTCAACAATCTCGCACTGAGTGTGTATTTTTCCAAATTGAAAGCGGTCGGTAAGCCTCCTCGAGGTAATTCTGGCAAGAAGATGTATTTGCTCTGCAGCCCTTTGCCCCACAAGCCCGCACATCTCCTCAAAATTTGCCGAAAATATAGCCTCGGGCATCAGATACCTATCCAGCAAAATCCGCTGGCACCTTTCGGCTTCTTTTCCAACCACAGGGCGCAAAAGCTCGACAATTTCATCGCTCGCAGGCAATTTCTGAAAATCATCCATTATCAGGCTCCTCCGCGATCATCGATATAGCAGCGTCACTTGAGATAACACGCTTTTTACTTTCCAAAAATCCTCTTATATTCCGTGTTTGAGCAAACCGCATATTAAACTTCTTCATAAATCCGAAAAAGCGGTCGCCGGAAATCACATAGTGTTCAAGCAGCATAACATCAACACCCGCCATAGCATCGTCAATGATGCCGTTATTAACAACATCGCTTTCACTTGGAAAAAGAGGTCCAAAAGGATGGTTATGAGCAAGTATCGCAACCGAAGCACGGCAGTCAAGAGCTGCCTCAATAATTTTTCTCGGCTTTATTGCCGCCGAGGTGAAATCCGAGGAATACAGGTCGCAAACCTTTATAGGTATCAGGCTATTGTCCAGAAAAAGCACCGAAACCTTGTATTCAAGCAGCCCCTTAAAGCGATCGGCAAAGAATCTTCCCGCAGTTTCATAATCGTTAAAATCAATTCGCGGCTTTACGGCTTCGCTCCTCACAATGTAAGGAATAAGCTCGACGGTTTTAATATACTCTGCGGTTTTTTCGCCAATTCCATCAACCATCATAAGCTCCTCCTTGGAGGCAGAGAAAACACCCTCAAGGTCGCCAAATGCCGCAAGAAGCCTCTTTGCGATAGGATTTGTATCCTTGTAAGGGATTGTGGTGTAAAGCAGCATTTCGAGAAGCTCATACGTGTCAAAAATATCAGAGCCGTGGGCTGCAAGCTTTGCCCTCATTCGTCCTCTGTGACCGTCATGAATATTTTTATCGGGAATTTGCTTCAAAATCAATTTTCTGCTCCCTTTTGTAAAACTCGCGATCGTAGAACTCGGGCGCTATCCGACAGGTGTACCCCTCGGGCTTATGCACCTCGAGCATATTTATAGAAACCCCCTGTGAAGAAAAGGCCGTCTCGTACTCGGTCATTACATTTCCCTCTGCCCACTCTGAGGTATGCAGGTCACGGGTCATTTTATCAATAGGCAGCCCCATAGCCGCAACCTCTTCAAGAGAGAAGTCGAAAAGTCCCACATTATCCGTCTTAAAGCGGATAATACCTCCAACCTTGAGCAGATTCATATAAAGAGCGAGATAACGTCTGTGTGTCAGGCGCCGCTTAGCATATCCCTTTTTGGGCCAGGGGTCGGAGAAGTTAAGAAAAATTGCGTCAACCGTGCCCGGTTTAAATATTTTCAAGAGGTTGTCAGCGGTGTCTACAATAAAGCGGAGATTGTCGTCGCGCTGCGATGCCGTTTCCTTAGCCTGCTCTGCCGCGAGAACAACGCAGTCGGTAACTCTCTCCATAGCAAAATAGGCGACACCGGGATTCTTTGCAGCCATGCCGCAAGCAAATCCACCCTTTCCCGCGCCTATCTCAAGAAACACGGCAGCCCCGGGCTTGCCAATACAGGCACCGGGGTCGCTCATAGGCTCATCTGTCTTTTCAAAAAGAAATTCGGAGCAGGCAGAAAGCCTTGCTTCAGCGTTCTTTTTCTTCCTCATTCTCATAATGTTTTTCTCCTGTTTTTCGGTTTAAAAGCATTATTTGACAACTAATATTTGCAAATTGCGGTATTTTAATTATCATTCTTACTGAACTCAGCAAGGCGAAGCTCGGGATTATCCTCGAGTACCCAACGTATTGTCCACTCGCTGGTAAAGATAAGAAGGTTCTTTCCTCTGAAGTCCTGCACCCATTTTGTATCATGAGAAAGCTTTAATGTTTTGGGGTCAAGGTCCTCATTTTCTATCCAACGTATCTGGCTGTATCCCATATTAGAGCGCCTAAGGTCGCAGCCGTATTCATTCTTAAGCCTGTGCTCAAGCACCTCAAACTGAAGAACACCGACAACACCCACAATAACCCGCTCAAGTCCCGAATTGGGCTCAAAGAATATCTGTATTGCACCCTCTTGGGCAATCTGGTTCATTCCCTTGGCAAACTGCTTACGCTTCATTGAGTCAACCTGCTCAACAAGAGCAAAATGCTCGGGAGCAAAGGTGGGAATACCCTCAAATTTTATCTTTTTTCCCTTTTCACAAACGGTATCACCGATAGAAAAGATGCCCGGGTCAAATACACCGATAATGTCGCCCGCGTACGCCTCGTCGATAACCTCTCTTTCAGAAGCCATCATCTGCTGAGGCTGAGAGAGGCGGAATGACTTTTGTCCCTGTACGTGATAATACTCTTTAGAGCGCTCAAATTTACCGGAGCAAATACGCATAAAAGCAATACGGTCTCTGTGCGCCTTGTTCATATTCGCCTGTATTTTAAATACAAAGGCGGTAAAGTCATCGTCAAAGGGATTTATTGTTACTCCCTCAGCAACTCTGGGAAGAGGAGAGGTTGTCATCTTCAAGAAATGCTCAAGGAAAGGCTCAATGCCGAAGTTATTAAGAGCTGAGCCGAAGAAGACAGGCGAGAGCTTGCCGTGACGAACCTTTTCAAGGTCAAAATCGCCGCCCGCAGCCTCAAGAAGCTCTATCTGCTCACAAAATTCTATTCTCTGGTTTTCACCAACAAGCTCGTCAAGCTTATCTGTATCGCTTATATCAAGGTCAATGCCGTGTATTCTGTCGCGGCCCCTGTGCGAGTCACCGAAAGAAAGGAGAGTGCGCTTGTCGCGGTCGTAAACGCCCTTAAACTTCTGACCGCAGCCGATAGGCCAGTTCATAGCATAGGTTGCAATTCCAAACTCGGTTTCAAGCTCGTCAAGGAGATCAAAGGGGTCCCTCGCCTCACGGTCCATTTTATTAATAAAGGTAAAAATAGGTATATCGCGCATAGCGCATACCTTAAAGAGCTTTCTGGTCTGTGGCTCGATACCCTTAGCCGCGTCTATGACCATTACCGCAGAGTCTGCCGCCATAAGAGTACGGTAGGTGTCCTCTGAAAAGTCCTGGTGACCGGGAGTATCAAGAATATTTATACAGTAGCCCTCATACTCAAACTGCATAACAGAAGAGGTTATGGAAATACCTCTCTGCTTTTCTATATCCATCCAGTCAGATACCGCGTGCTTGTCGTTCTGCTTTCCCTTAACCGAGCCCGCGGACTGAATAGCACCGCCGTAAAGCAGGAATTTTTCTGTAAGAGTGGTCTTTCCCGCGTCGGGGTGAGATATTATTGCAAATGTGCGTCGTCTGTTAATTTCGGTTGATAAATCAGCCATTTTGTCCCTCCCACGGTAAAAAACCGCATACTTTCCATTTTAATTTTAACCTATTTATTTTATCACAAGTATATTGTTTTGTCAAGAGGCGTTTTTGCACATACACAAGCACTTTACAAATTTCTCATTCTCCATTTTTAATTTCTCATTTTACAAGGCTGTGTCTAATAATCAGTATCCGCTGATAGGCAGCTCCTCGTTGTCCTCGCCCTTTGTTATCTTCTTTATCACAACATAGTATGACATTTTTTCCGAGACATTAACAAGGACTCTCTCCCCTACCCTCTTGCCCATTATTGCCGAGCCCAGAGGTGACTCCTTACTGACATATCCCTGCAGGGCATTCTGGCGGAGAGTTGTAACAATTTGTATTTCCTTTTCAGCTCCCATTTTTTCGTTAAAAATAAGAACTCGGTCAAAAAGTCCCACCTCGTCGTCATTCTTCTTTATTTCAATGACCTTGGCGGTTCTTATCATATTTTCAAGATAGCGTATTCTTCCCTCATTTTTGCGCTTTGCTCTCTTGGCTTCCTTGTATTCGGCATTCTCCGAAAGGTCGCCAAACTCACGGGTGCGCTTAAGCTCAGCTCCAAGCTCGGGCGCAAGCTTACACTTGCGGTACTCTATCTCCTCTTCCATTTTCTTTATGTCTACTTCGGTTAATTCGTCGTACATTTTTCCCTCCTTGCCGTGAGCATATGGCTCACAACATATCGAAAATGACTCGCCAAATCGGCGAGTCATTTATATCGAACGGCATAGCCGTATATCGAGCGCTTAGGCAAAGCGCATATCGACTTTTAAATCATTTTAAAGCTTCAACGATTGCCTTAGTGTCTCTTGCGATAACAAGCTCCTCGTTTGTAGGAATTACAAACACCTTAACGGTGGAATCGGGAGTAGAAATTTCTACCTCCTCACCGCGGATCTTGTTCTTCTCGGGGTCAAGCTTAACACCCATGTATGCAAGCTTTTCGCAAAGGTCGGCTCTGTACTTACCTGCGTTCTCGCCAATACCGCCTGTGAATACGATAGCATCTGTGCCGCCCATACAAGCGATGTAAGAGCCAACAAACTTTGCAATCTGGTGGGAGTACATCTTCTCGCAAAGGATAGCCTTCTCGTCACCTGCCTCAGCAAGCTTACCGATCTCCTGGTTGTCTGATGTTTTCTGAGAAATGCCGAGCATACCCGACTTCTTGTTCATCATCTTGTCGATATCGTCTGCAGTCGTAATCTCACCCTTACGCATAAGATAAGGAATGATAGCAGGGTCAATAGAGCCGCATCTTGTACCCATCATAATACCCTCAAGAGGAGTAACACCCATAGATGTATCATAGCACTTACCATTCTTAACAGCGGCAAAGGATGCGCCGTTGCCAAGATGGCAGGTTACAACATTACATTCCTCAGCGGGCTTACCGAGCATAGCGATAGCTCTCTCGGAAACATATCTGTGGCTGGTGCCGTGGAAGCCGTAGCGGCGAATCTTATACTTCTCGTAATATTCATAGGGAAGCGCGTACATATACGCAAAGTCGGGCATTGTCTGGTGGAATGATGTGTCGAATACAGCAACCTGAGGAACATTCATAATCTTTTCGCACTCAACTATACCCTTAAGGTTTGCGGGGTTGTGAAGAGGGCCAAGGTCGCAGCACTCCTCGATAATAGCCTTTGCCTCCTCGGTAACAAGAACAGAGCCGGAAAGCTTGTCGCCGCCGTGAAGAACTCTGTGACCGACAGCCTCGATCTCGTCAACAGACTTGATTACACCAAGCTTTTCGTCAACAAGGGTGTCAAGCACAAGCTTAAGAGCCTCAGCGTGTGTGGGCATAGAAACCGCTAATTTATAATCCTCTCTGCCGGGAACCTTGAACTTAAAGCCGGACTTGCCGCCTATTTCCTCACAGATCCCCTTTGCAATTACGCTCTCATCGTCCATATCTATAAGCTGGAACTTAAGAGAGGAGCTTCCTGCATTGATAACCAAAACCTTCATTTTTTACATAGTCCTTTCAATATAGAAAAATTTAATAAAATCAACATACTGCCTGAGGATACCAGCTAAGGTCTATCCCGAGAGCGCCGCGGCATACCGCAATGTATATAATAGCGATAACCACACCTAAAACAGAGCCCAAAACCACCTGAAGCGGTGTGTGTCCCACAAGGACCTTTAGCTTCTCGGTTTTAAGATTAAGATCGTGCTCGTCAAGGTAATTTTTAATAACATCCGCTATTGTAAGAATTGTTACGGCCTGCTTACCCGTCTCGCGCCTTACGCCCACTGCGTCGTGCATTACAACAACGGCAAACATAACGGCAAATCCGAATATAGGACTGTTAAATCCACACATATCACCGACAATTATCGCAAGGGAAGAAACTGTTGCAGAATGAGCACTGGGCATTCCGCCATCGCCAAACATACGGTGCCAGGAAAACTTTCTGTACATTACAGAATATATAACCGTTTTTAAAACTTGAGCTGTAATCCATGCTATTACAGGAACCAATATAGCGGCGTTTGTAAAAGCATCATAGAAGAACTTGCCTATATACTCTAAAATGACCACAACCAACCTCCGTTTCTTTTGTGTACAAGTTTACTTATATATTTTATCATCAAATTGTCAATAATTCAAGAGGCAAACAAAATTTTTAATAAAAAGTTATTTTTTTGTGAAAGGAACATAAACATATGATATTTCCAAAAACAGAAAAGCCCTTTGGCGCACTCGGGCTGGGCGAGGTAATGCTGCGACTGTCCCCTCCCCGCCACGAAACAATCACTCGCAGCGAAATGTTTGAAAAAAGCGCCGGCGGCTCTGAGCTTAATGTAGTATCCGGGCTTTCGATGCTGGGTGTCAGAACAGGAATTATAACCAAGCTGCCCAAGGGAGAAATCGGCAAATTTATAAAATACAAAATAAGGTACAGCGGTGCAAGCGATGACTATGTCACCTACGATACATCCCCCACAGCAAGGCTCGGAATTTATTACTACGAGGGGGGCGCCTATCCGAGGCTCCCGTCTGTAAGCTATGACAGAAAAAGCTCCTCCTTTACAGGATTTAAAAAAGAAGAGCTTCCACTCGAGGTATACTCTATGGCATCTGTATTTCACACGGGTGGAATAACTCTCGCGCTCGGCGAGGAAATCAGAAAAAACACAATAGAGATAATGAGGCTTTTTAAGGAGGCGGGGGCAATTATCTCCTTTGATGTAAATTACAGAGCCGCCCTCTGGGGTGAAGCGGAGGCAAGAGAAACCATTCTCGGAGTTTTGCCCCTTGTCGATATTCTTTTTATATCCGAGGAAACGGCAAGACGGATGTTCGGTCTCTCGGGAACCCTTTATGAAATTCAGAAAAGCCTTGCGGAGAAGCATTGTAATCTTGAAATAATTCTGTCCACAAAGCGCAAGGTAATATCTCCGGTAAAGCACAGCTTTTCCTCACTCGTATATGACTGCAAAGAGAAAAAATATTTTGAGGAGGATGCATATCGAGGCATTGACGTAATTGACAGAATAGGATCGGGAGACGCCTATGTTGCCGGGGCACTGTTCGGGCTTTTACGCTACGGGGATATACAAAAAATGGCTGAGTACGGTGATGCTATGGCAGCCTTGAAAAACACGGTAAGAGGAGATATGCCCGAGTGCGACCTTTCGGATATTGACAGAATAATAAAAAGTCATCTTGAAAAGGGTCCGAAAAGCGAAATGATAAGATAAATCTCGGATTAATATAAATATTTGTTTACAGCCACAAAGCATGCGCAATACAAAAGCCTGCTCAAATCGAGCAGGCTCTGTTTCTTATCAATTTACTATTTTAAATTTTCACAATTCCGAATACGTCAAGCACCGAGGAAACAAGAATTGCCAGGATGCAAACGGGGGCAACATAGCGGATAACAACCGAGAACAGCTTTTTCCACTTGAATTTACCGCTGAGCTCAACCTCATCGATAATAGCCTTTGGCTTTATGACAAAGGAAACAAAAATCGCGGTAATGAGCGCAACCACAGGCATCATTATGCTATTGCTTATGAAGTCGAAGAAGTCGAGCACCTGCATTCCGAGAATGGTAAAATCGCTCCATGCGCTATATCCAAGAGAAGATGGAACACCGAGAAGCACCGAAATTCCAAGAACAACAAGGCAGCTTGTGCGTCTTCCGAGCTTGAATTTATCCATAAACACCGAAACAACAGTTTCCATAAGAGAGATAGAAGATGTAAGTGCCGCAAGAAGCACCATAAAGAAGAATACAGCGCCTATAATTGTTCCGCCGGGCATTGCCTCAAACACCTTAGGCAGTGTTACAAACATAAGGCTGGGGCCCTTACCGAGAGCCTCCTCGTTTCCACCCGAGAATGCGAAGACTGCGGGGATTATCATAAGACCTGCAAGAAATGCAACGCCTGTATCAAATATTTCAATCTGCTTTGCCGACTTCTCAATACTGATGTCCTTTTTCATATAAGAGCCAAAGGTTATCATTATACCCATAGCCAAGGACATAGAGTAGAAGAGCTGACCCATAGCCGCAACAACGGTCATAAGCGAGAAGTTAGAAAAATCGGGAAGAAGATAATACCTAACACCATCCCAAGCGCCGTCCATTGAGAATATGGTATAAAGGGCAATAAACAAAGTGAGAGCTATAAGAACCGGCATCAAAACCTTGCTTACCTTTTCAATACCCTTTTCAACGCCGAAGAGAACTATAACAGCGGTAGCTCCGATAAACAAAGCGAACCAAAGAAGAGGCTCACCTACAGATCCGATGTAGTTACCGAAATAAGCGTCACCCGCCATATTCGATGCGTCACCGCTGACAAAGCCGACTAAGTACTTTGTTACCCAACCGCCGATAACCGAATAGTAAGGCAGGATAATTGCGGGAACGATAGCCGCAAGAACACCGACAAAAGTAAATCGCTTATCAAGAGCGGTAAATGCCTCAATAGCGCTCTTTCCTGTCTTACGTCCTATGGCAATTTCAGCCACCATAAGGGCGAAGCCGAATGTTACCGAGAGAGCTATATAAACAAGGAGGAACATACCTCCGCCGTATTTTGCAGCAAGATAGGGGAAACGCCAGATGTTACCAAGACCGACGGCAGAGCCTGCCGCAGCAAGAACAAATCCTATTTTTCCTGTAAAGGAACTTCTGTTTGAACTCATAGAATCACTCCATAAAAATTTATACCTAATTATTTTACCACATTATTCCCGATATTTCAACCTTTGACCTAAAAAAAGTTTGTTTTTTTGTTATTTCTTAATTTCAAGTCTTAATTTTTTGCTCTATTTAGGGGATTCCACCTGCCCGAAAGATAATAAACAAAGAACACTCCGAAGAGCAGAAGGTTGTGAAGTATCATACATCCCCAGGCAGATACCAAGCCGAAGGACAAAAGCTGAGTACAGATAAATGTACCCACAATTCTAATACCCCACATTCCTATAATATTTGTAACAAATGGCATTGTGGTTTTACCCATACCCATCATCATTCCCTCAATTATTATGGAAATGCCGTAGAACGGCTCAGACAAGGCAACCATTTTAAGCACTGTTCCGCCAAGAGAAATTACCTCTCCGTCTGCGGAAAACAGACCCATCATAGGGTCGGCAAGCAAGAACAGCGCCCCGCCGGATAAAATCATAAGCACAGTTTCGATAAGAAGCATCATTTTGCCGAGACGGTTAATTTTTTCTCTGTTTTTGGCTCCGAATTCATTGCCCGCAAGGGTTGCTGCGGCAGTCTGCATACCGTAGCCGGGAATATAAAATGCCGATTCAACGGTGTTGGCGATAGTGTGCGCAGCAGTCGCAACCTCGCCTACCGAGTTTACCATAGCGGCAAAGGCAACGTAACCGAGAGATGTGCCAAAGCGCTGAAGCGCATTAGGAAGCGCAACTCTGAAGCAGGGGACAAGAATTTCCCTGTCGGGCTTTATGTATTTCAGCGTCGGAGACACAGATTTATGCTTCATTACCGCAATTGTTATCAGCACACCGCCCAGAGCATAGGAAACAGCCGTTGCAACAGCCGCTCCAACAACTCCAAGGCCTGCTCCAAACACCCGAACGCCGAAAATCTCTCTTGTCGGATATATCAAAAGGAAGTTAAAAACAACATTCGTACCGTTTACCGCAAGTCCGACAAGCATAGGCGTTCTTGTATCCCCCGCGGCGCGTAAAACCGTACCAAAGATTATAGAGGCGCACCTGAATATCATTGGCAGATAAACGATAAAGAAATATTTTGATGCCTCGGGTCTCACATGCTCCTCAACCTGCATAAGCTCAGGGATAACTCCGCTTAAAAAAAGCGCAACTGTTGTAAAAACAGCGCCCGACACCAGCACCGCAAGCGCCGCCTGACCTGTTGCCCGCCTTGCTTTTTCATTCTCCCCTGCCCCGATAGCCTGTGAAATAAAGGCTAAAAAGCCAACTCCTATGGCAGAAACAGTACTTCCTATAAGCCAGTTTACCGTAGTGGTGGAGCCAACTGCGGCAACCGCCTCAGTACCAAGACTGCCAACCATAGCCGTGTCGATATACTGCACCGCAGTCTGAAGCAGCTGCTCAAGCATTGTCGGCCAGGCAAGAGCTAAAATTACAGGGAGCAGCTCCCATGGCATACGGCCTCTAGCTCTTATCATTTTTTGTTTCAACCTCGCAAAGGGCGTTTTTGTCGTCAAGTATCAGCTCACCAAGAGCCCCAACGGTTATTTTTCCGCTAAGCGGATTTTTTATGCTGTCAACAAAAGATGTTACATCAGCATAAACCTCGCTTTTCTCAAAGGACAAATCGCACCCGTGCATTTCACAGTTAATTAGTCTTAACCCCTTACAGTAGCAAAGTGGCTGTGTTCCCTCAATAACACAGTTTTCAAAGGTCACATTCTCAGAGTACCAGCCGAGATATTCGCCCTTGATATAGGAGTTTTTCACCACCACGTTTTTTGCATGCCAGAAGGCATCCTTAGTGTTAAAATTGCAGCCTTCAAATGTCGAATTTTCTATGTATTGTAAAGAATACTTTCCATTTAACGTAACATTTTCAAAAACCAAGCCCTCTGAGCGGAGCATAAAATACTCGCCTGCAACGGTTGTGTTTTTCATATTTATGCCGCTTGTGAACCAGCCGAACTCTGGAGAAATTATATCACAGTTCTCAACGGTTACATCAGCGCATTCACGAAGCGCCTTTATACCGTGCATACGTGTGTTTTTGATTTTTACATCATCTGTATACCAGAGGGCAGCACGGCAAAGCTCGGTCATCTCGCACCCTAAAATCTTCACGTTTCTGCCATGCCAGAAAGGATAGCGGAGATTAAAATAACAATTTTCGGTAAAAATATCGGCACTTTCCTTGAAAGCACTTTCACCGTCGGCAGGGCCGTCAAAGCGGCAGCTTATCGCCTTTACACCTTGGCTTCCGTAAAGAGCTCGCTCTTCATCAAAGCTCTTGTTCTCAATAATTTTCATTTTCACCCTCGATTTTTCTTTTTAGCCTGCATATTATAACATATTCAGCCTTTATTTTCAATTGCTTTTAAAAAAATAAAGAATAAGAAGATTTTTTGAAAAAATCAGGTGTTTATCATCAAAAGAGCCGCAAAGGAAAGTAAAATTCCGAAAACTGCCCTTAAAGTCAGTTTTTCCTTAAAAAATACGGATGCCATAAGTGTTGAAATTATCAACGCGCCCCCTTGTGTCAGCGGATAAAGACGGACACTGTCAAGATGGGCTGCCGCCATAGTTATGAAATAGGAATTCAGCGTCAGCGCCAGCGCCATAACGAGAAGATACAAAACAGGATTTTTTGTTCCGTCTCTATCGAATTTCACCTGTACTCTTTTCGGCATAAGAGCATAAAAAGAGATAAGAAAAAGGAAGGCAAAGATGTAAGTGTAGAGATTAAATACCGATGCGGGCGAAAACGATTCCAGCCGTGAAAAAATCTTCTGCGCAGCGCTCATCACTCCGTTTGCAAATCCGCAAACAATCAAAAGCACAACCGTCTTTGCCGGCATCTTGATTTTAATTTCATTATTGTACGAACACATTATTAAAACGGCAAGGAGCAGTATAATGAAGCCCGCTATCTGTTTTAAGGCTATCCGCTCGCCAAACATAAATCCGCCGCATATCATCGGAACAAGAGTGCCAAGCATCAAGAAAATGTCGATCATCATATATGCGCTTTTTCTAACGGCGATAAGCCAGCTCACCAAAAAAACCGAGATGCCGACACCCGACAAAGCCGACGTTAAAATTATAGGAGCACCGAAATCCAGCTTTTTTATATCGCCTGTAACGATTATAAATGCGAGGCTGAGAAGAATACAAATAAACATTCTGCAAAGATTAAGCAGCACGGCGCTTCTTACGTTAACGGCAAAGCCGCTTATCTTCTTTCCGCAAAATCCTTTTATCGCTCCTGAAGCCAGGGACAAAGAAAGAAACAAATATCCTAAAATCATTTCGTTATTTCCACAGTTGAAATGCTGTCTGCGTACAGCTCGAAGTAGAAAAGCTCTCCGCTGATTTCAAGCTGAGCCTGAATACCGCGGTCATTGGGATTTACGATAACCGCAAATATTTTGCCATCGGGATTTTCGATAAGCACTCCCTCTATTTCCCTTGTGTTTTCTGGATATGCGCAAATGCGCTGATTAAAGGATTTATCGAGAATTATCGGATGGATTTTCGATTCGGGAGTAATACATCCCGAAATATGAGAAAACGCCTTGTACTGACCGCTGAAGGTTATTTCACCGCTCCCGGAGTCCCTTGTTACAAGACCGCCGCAAATGCCTATAAACGGTCCCACGTTGGGGCCTCCAAGCTCGTCAAGTATTAAATTCCAACCCGTGAAGGAGCTATATCCGCACTTCAACGCTTTAACTGCCATGAGCCCCCATTTGCAAAAATCGCTGTCGTAATGGTCGGTAAGACGGGGACCTCCCTCGGTGAAATGAAGCGGAATTTCGGGAAATTTTCTCTTTACCTCTGCCGTTTGCTCAACAGTACCACCGTAGTAGTGGAAAGCAACGCCGTCGCAGCTCTCCATAAGTCCCTCGCAGTTTTCAAGCGACCAGACGACTCGGTCAACGTCCTCAAAATTATGGTCATACATCCACACCTTGACGTCGAGAGCCGCTTTTGCAAAAGCGTCCTTTAACATTACTATGAATTTCGCTTCGGTTTCAGGATGCCAAACGCAGGCGGGCATCCTTCCGGCTTGCTGGGTATTGGTTTCATTTTGAGGTGTAAGAGCGGAAATCTTTATTCCGTATTCGGCGTAGCTTTCTATAAATTTGACGATATAATTTGCATATACCTCAAGGTATTTGTCGCGCATATACCCGCCGCACATTTTTCCGCCCGTTTTCATCCAGAAGGGTGGACTCCAGGGAGAAGCAAAAATATAAAGATCCGGATTTATTTTCAGTATTTCTTTTATCATCGGAATAACGTATCTTTCATCCCGCTTTACCGAAAAATCAGAAAGCTCGATGTCGAAGGGAGTATCGTCGTAGGAATATATTTCGGGGGAATAGTCGCTCGATCCTATGCAAACTCTTGCAATCGAAAGACCGAGTCCCTCCTTTGAATATATCTCACGAAGAAAAGCATCTCTCTCCCCCTGCTCCATAAGGCTAAGCTCATAGCAGGACGAGGGAGTTATTGCCACTCCAAACCCCATAAAGCCGTCGTAACAAGCTTCCGAAACCGAAAGACGGACTGCCGCCGGTACGGGAAGCGACGGAAAAATCTCGCTCCTTGAGTGAAAATGATCCTTTGTCGTAAAAGTTCTTACCGCTTTCATCTTTGACTCCTTTTTTGTATTTTTAGCTAATTATATCACCTCAAAATCATTGTTGTCATTATATTTTTTGTCATTATTATTGTATTTTTCGACAAAAAGTTGTATAATGCTTTTAAAAGACCGCGGGAGATATTATGTATAGGGAAAAATTACTTGATTATCTAGGCTCATCAAGCCAAAGCTGCACAGCTCTTTATCCAACCAAGATATTAAAGCAATATTGGAAGGAAACCAGATTTAGCTATTTGGATACGCCGAGACCTGATTTTGGATTTATGCTGTTGCTTAAAGGAAACGTAGATTTCACAAGCAATGGCGGTACATTAAAAGCTGAAGCCGGAAATTTGATTTTCCTGCCAAAAAATTGCTATTACGAAGCGGTCTTTCCGAGCGAGGCGGAGGATTATCTTGTTTGCTTCGACACCGCTGAAAGCTTTCCTGAGATTTCCGAGCCTATAAAGCTTTTTGACCTGGCTTCTGCCTTTTGTGCAGAAAGATTTCGCGCAATTAACGAAGAAAATTTCTCCGGGACGAAAACGAAGCTATATATCCACGGTCTTTTTTATCTGCTTTTAGACGCTATTGCCACCAATGCCGAGTCGGAACGGGGCGCTCACTACAGCCTTGTCTGCAAGGTCAAGGAACTACTGGAGGGCGAGGAAAATATTTCGGTTGCTGATATTGCAAAAAAATGCGCCGTCAGCGAAAGTGGGCTGAGGCGCATTTTCCGTGAATGCGTTGGCATCGCTCCAAGCGGATACCGTATGGAAATAAAGCTCAAAAGAGCGACCTATCTGCTTGAATCCACCGATATGACGGTAAACGAAATAGCAGAAAGGCTTGGTTTTTTTGATGCCGCGTATTTTTGCAAGTTATTTAAAAAGCGTTTCGGTAAGACTCCGGGAGAGTATGCCGAGAACAAAAAGCTATGAGAATCAAAGAGATTTCAGTATATCCGTTTTTCCTTTGTCGGAGCTTCGAAATGTGAGATAGCCTTGCCTAGAGCCGCATATTTGTGCTCACCCATTGCGTGATAGGGTAAAAGCTCGATTTCGTTTTACTGCTTAATCAATAGGTAAGATTATAATTGTGGATTTCTCTAAGATCCTTGTATATTCGGTCAAACTCGCTTTCATTGACCAGCTCCGCACGGGCAAAGCGACAGACCATAGATCGAAGTCCTTGAGCAGGTGAGGAAAGCTGATGAGCCGCAAAATACACGCTTATCCCATTTTCCATATCAATGGCAAGATAGGCGCAGGCTGCACCGCCCCAACCGAAATCTATATAGCGCTCGTCTCCCTTAGGGCAACGAACCCCCAGGCCGTAGCCGTGGTTGTTTTTAGGCCAATAGGTTTCCTTTTGTTTCTCGGTCAATCTGTCGGTCATCATAAGCTCGATAGTTTCGGGCTTCAGGAGCTTATATGTGCGGAGTCCTTCCAAAAATTTAACATAATCGGTGGTAGTAGATATACATCCCGCACCGCCTGATGCGTATTCTTTTCCGAATTTATAAATGAAAATGTTTTTTCCAATGTTACGGTTTTCACCGTTTTCAACTCTGTACTGCTCGGCTATACTGTCAAGCTCAGAGTCGGGGAGCATAAAGGTGGAATTTTTCATTTCCATAGGCTCGAAGATGTTTTTTCTTACATACTCTTCAAATTTCTCACCCGATATAACCTCAACAAATGCCGCAAGAACGTCGTGACACAGACTGTATTCCCACCTTTCACCCGGCTCAAAGAGAAGAGGCTCCTTAGCAAGATATTTCATCACCTCGCGGGTCGGACATCTGCCCTCGGTCTCTTCAAAGGCTCTTTTTAGCTCGGGAGAGGAGCAGTTGTAGGAAAAACCTGCCGTCATCTCAAAAAGATGCTTAACGATAATCGGTTTTTCGGCTTTTTTGACCGCATCACCGCACCGCACGTTCATCTCACGAAACTCGGGCATATAGTTGGAAAGCCTATCTTCAAGCGAAAACAGCCCCTTCTCGTAAAGCTGCAAAGCCGCAGTGCAGGTTATAACCTTTGAGCAGGAATAAATATTATACCGCTCGTTACCGTTCATTTTAACCTTGTTTTCAAGGTCGGAATATCCGTTCATATAGCGCAAAGCACACTCTCCGTCCTTGTATATCACAAGGTCAAAGCCCGGCAAGCCAATCTCTAACAGCGAATCACAAAAAGCTTTGGTTCTTTCAAACATAACATTCTCACTTTCGTATACATTTTTAGTCAGATTTCAATATTACAAATTTATAATTCATGTGTCATACCGTTATCACAGAAATCTCAGATTTTTTCGCATAAAGAAAACAAAGACTCCTTAGGGGTTGATTTTATTGATAAAAAGTGCTATAATAGACCCAGAAATAACCGACAAACCGAGGGTATGACCCTAAAAAGGAGAAACAAAAGATGAAAATTCTGATTACGACAGACCTTTTCACCGTTACGACAAACGGTGTTGTTACCTCGCTTAAGAATTTGTGGCGCGAGATGCAAAAACGCGGCCACGATGTAAAAATTCTTACATTCTCCGAGTCAAAGGAGAGCTACAAGGATGAAGAGGAGGGTGTATATTACATAGGCTCAAAGTCTATGGAAAAGGTTTATCCCGGCATTCGCAGACCCCTCTCATACAGAGGCGAGCTTATAGACGAGATAATTGCCTGGAAACCTGATATCATTCACAGCCAGTGCGAATTCTTCAGCTACTTCTTCGCCATCCGTATTGCAAAAAAGACAGGCGCAAAAATCGTGCACACATACCACACAATGTATGAGGACTATGTGGGATATGTTATTAAATTCTCTAAGAGCTTCGGTAAATTTGCAGTTAAAAAGTTCTCTAAAAACAGGCTTGACAAATCCCAATGGGTTGTCGCTCCCACCTCTAAGGTTAAGGAGCTGCTTGTGAGATACAAGGTAAAGCCTCCCGTAAGCATTATTCCCACAGGAATTTCTATCGACCAGCATAAGGAAAGAATAAGCGCCGAGGAGCGTCTTGAAAAGCGCACCGCTTACGGAATAGATCAGAACGACGTTGTTATGGTCAACCTGGGCAGACTTGGTCACGAAAAGAATGTAGACGAGCTTATAAACTACTATTCGAAGGCTCTGAAAGACCACCAAAACCTTAAATTCCTCATCGTAGGCGACGGTCCTGCGAGAGAAAAGCTTGAAAAGCTGACAGGGGAGCTTGGACTTTCGGGTAAGGTTATCTTTGCGGGAAGAGTTGACCCCAAGGAGGTACAGAGATACTACCAGCTCGGTGACATTTTTGTCAGCGCATCTACCAGCGAGACCCAGGGTCTTACATACATTGAGGGTGCGGCAAATGCCCTGCCCCTGCTCTGCCGCAATGACCCCTGCCTTGACGATGTAATCGAGCAGGGTGTAAACGGATATTCCTATAACACCGAGGAGGAGTTCCTCACATTTATCGACAAAATGGTATCCGATGCTGAATGGAGAGCCAATGCAAGCAAGCGGAGCGCCGAAATTTCACAGAAGTTTGACAAGAGTGTGTTCGGTGACTCGGTTGAGGCAATTTACAAAGAGCTTCTTAAATAATACCGAAGGGGCTGCTTCATTTAGGCACAACCGAAAAAGAGCAAAGATGTCAAAAAATACTAGGCATCTTTGCTCTAACTTTATGTTTTTTTGTTTGTAAGGTTGAAATTCTACGAATTTCTTCTTTTTTTATGCTCTTTTTCTATC
>JAGATD010000039.1 GCA_017621415.1 Clostridia bacterium | reverse complement strand
GGCCGTTACCTCACCAACTAGCTAATCAAACGCAAGCTCATCTCCAGGCAGCAAGCCTTTGATAGCTACTCCATGCGAAGTTACTATCTCATGAGGTATTAGCAACTGTTTCCGGTTGTTATCCCTCACCTGGAGGTAGATTGCTCACGCGTTACTCACCCGTCCGCCACTAAGAAAACTACCGAAGCAGTCTTCTCCGTTCGACTTGAATGTGTTATGCACGCCGCCAGCGTTAATCCTGAGCCAGGATCAAACTCTCTAAAAAATTATAACCTAAACCCTCGGTCTCCCGAGGACCTAAATCCTTTTTCAGAGCTATTTAAATCTAGCTTTTCTCTTACTTTTGAGTTATACTCATGTGTTTGACAAGATTGCACAATTAGTGCTTAAATCTTTGCTTGTGTTGTTCAATTTTCAATGATCAATTTGCTGTCCGTTTTTTGCGGAGCTTTATTATTCTACCACAATCAAATTGAAATGTCAAGAGTTTTTTTCGAAAAAAATCATTTTTTTGAATTATTGTGCAAATTTTATAGAATAATTTAGATATGGGGGTGATTTTTTGACATCAATCGTAGTGCGAACGCTGATAATTTACGTTCTGCTTGTATTTTCCTTAAGAATTATGGGAAAACGTCAGCTGGGAGAGCTTGATGTTGGTGAGCTTGTTTCTACACTTTTAATTTCTGAAATTGTGGCAATACCTATCGACGACCCGGATATTCCCCTGCTTAATGCTATTATCCCCGCTCTTTTTATTATATCCATCGAAATCATTATTTCGACATTAAAGAACAAATCCGAGAAGTTAAAAAACACTATTGAGGGTGTTCCTTCTTATATAATATATAAAGGAAGACTTTCGCAAAAAGCTCTGCTTGAGAACAGAATATCCATAAACGAGCTTTTGGCGGAGTTAAGAACCCAGGGAGTCGGCGACATCTCGGAGGTAGAATACGGAATAATTGAACAGGGCGGACAGCTATCTATTATCAAAAAAGATGCCTCTCCCCTATTTCATCCTGTCATAATCGACGGAGAGATTATCGAGTCGACGCTGAAAAAGCTGGGGTATAACGATGAATGGCTAGAAAAGGCGCTGAAGTCATCAAAGCTCACCGTCTCCAGTGTGCTTTTAATGACAGTAAATGACAACGGGGATATTTCAGTAATAAAAAAGGACGGCAGCTTTTAAATGAAAACAAAAATTTTCGCCTGTGTCACAATAGCAATTATCATCGCTTTTGTGACTATCAACACAGTATATCTTGACAACGCAATAACCGAACTGACAGACCTGGTTGCGGCACTTAATTTAGATGATGAAAATGCGCTACAAAATGCAAACGATGTTTTCGAGAATTTTAAGGATGCGGAAACATATATCAGCATCACGGTAAGCCACGACGACCTTACAAATATAGAAGACGGCTTCGCTGAGCTTGTGGGGTATTTAAGAGTGGAGGACACAGAGGGTGCTAAGGTAGTAAAAAACCGCCTGATAAACTCTCTCGAGCATCTCAGGCGGCTATCGGGATTTAATTTTGATTCAATTATCTAAGCTTCTAAAGCAACAATCAAAAGCCGCAATTTTAGGTTAGCCAATTAATATTTCCCGATAACTTCTATTATTTCAACAAGCATTTTTCTTTGCGTATTAGATAAATTTGATGTCAAAGCACCTAATTCACCAAACAGGTAGTTGTTACAGTTAGTAGCGCTTCCGGAAACAAAATACCCCATATCTATATTTAATATAGAGGATATCTTCCCCAGCAAATCAAGACTAATCTTTGTTATTCCGCGTTCCACTTGGCTCACATAACCAATTGACACATCAAGCCTTTCAGCCAAAGCTTCTTGTGTCAATTTTGCTTTAACTCTCTGTTCCTTTATGCGTTCTCCGATAAGCTTATAATCAACGTTCAAGTTAACACCCTCGCTTAGAATGATTTCACAATCATATTATCACACATATAAGTAAAATTTAAGACAGTTACAGCTCTATTTTTAGTTATTAGTGTTGACTTCTTGCTTTTTTTATGCTATAATAACATAAAACAGAAAAAGGAGCTCTAATATGGGACTTACAGATTTATTTATCATTTTGATATTGGCGGTAGCAATCACAAGCATAGTAACCAAATCAATTGACAAGATGGTAACAAAGAAAATTTATGATGATTCAGAGGATATTGTTCAATTATCCCGTTTAGCATATAAAAACGATATAGCAGATAATTCAATACATATCGTTCTTTCAATTCTCTGGTTTGTTTGTAATTATTTTTTCGGAGAAACAACATTTACCTCTGATGATTTCTTTGGAGATTATTTGATATTCGCTTTAGGATGCTTAGCATTAAACTTTAATTTTCTTCGTTTTTTAATCAGAGATTTTAAAAAGGTTCGTGAAAACACCACTGAATACTATGTTGATGTTCGAGAAACCGGGTTTGGTGGATACAGCGGTGCGATAAGAAAAGATAATTTCGCTGGAAATTTATTAGTCATAGGAGCAGGCTTTGCTGTTATATATCTCATTGCACCAATAGCCCTACTTATCACATCCATAATAAAGATTATCAGAATAATTAAATCATATATAAAATTAAAAAAATTATCAGATCATATTTCCAGCAAGAAAAAAGCGAAACAAGCACCAGTTACCCATTATACTTCAAAAACAGAAAGCAAGCCTCAATATCAATACTACGATGAGTCAGATCTTGACAATATAATTACCGCTATTCCCGATGGATTGTTTGAAAAAATAATGGATAGAGAAAAACACCCCTATTTCACATTATGTTGGACCGACAAAAAAGAGCGTAGGTTCAAAAAAATAGATACAATTCTTGTTAATTTTGCAAAAGGAAACCGAGCTGTAGTAGTAATCGTGAAACCAACAAACATCAACGTTGATATAGACATAGACATGCTTTATGCTTTTATGGTCGGAATAAAAAATGACAGGCATGTTCTTATGCTATGTAGCGAAGAAGAGCGTCGCGAATGTATAATTCATTATGAAGAAATAGCAAACAAAGATGACTCATCTTTCAATTACATAAGCGAAGAACAGTTTGAAATACTAAACAATGAAACAATTAAAGAAATAGAATTAAAATGGAATGACGGATTAATTCATAAATGCCAAAAAGAAGCAGTCGTGTTTATCGACGATAAATACGGAGATAAAATTTTTATAGTCGCCAGCAAATCCAATTCAGAAAACAACCTGCCGGAATTTTGCATCTTTATGCTAGCTCCAACCGATAGCAAATACTATACAGTACAATGTAATAACGAAAAGTATTGGATAGAAGTGTACCAAATATACCGTAGAATTCAAACCGATGAAATCATCGACACACTTCTTGATTTAGAGAACGAAAACTCAATCACACTATACGATAAGAACGGTGGAGTTAGATATAACAGAGTTGCAATTGTCCCAGATGGCGACAATTTTTGGGCTGTTCTAGAAAAAGTTAACAATCCAGATGAAGAGCTTGTGTTTTATCACTTCGACATAGACAATAGCGAGTGCAATCAAATTACAGATGAAGAAACCATTGCTCGCATCACAAAAGAAGCGAACATACGCCTCGAATGAAAACACTAACTCAACTTAAACCAACAAAATCGACTCGAGCTTTATTTGCAGGAGTCGATTTTATTTTTTTGAAACAATTTATTTAAACGCACTCATATCCTCAAAGAATGAATTCTCTCGAATTATCGAATATCCCTCTTTGGTACAGTCGGGATTTGAAATAATTCCAACCTTTTCTCGCAGGGCTTTTATAACATATTCGGGATTTAAGAATGTTGAAGGGTCGGATGAAAGAACTGCGGAAATACGGATATTTTCACCGTCAAGGACTGCCGAGGCGGACCTTATCAGGGGCTTTATATCCACCAGGGCTTCCCCGCTTTTTGTATTCTTTAAAACCTCAATTTTCTCAGAATTCAGAACATTATCGCAGGCCTCGGCAAGTGATTTGTCGGCATTATCTGTCTTTATTAACATGGTATATGAAAGCCAGCGCATCTCGGTGAATTTTGTTTCGGGATAGTATGCCTCGGTAACCTGCATTTCATCGGTCATATTTGCGTTAAGCGCACGCATGGCTTCAGCTGTATCTATACGCTCGGTGAGTCTTACGTCCATAAATTCGGAGAAGCTCTCGGTTCCAATGGACAAGGGAGCGGCAAATACCATTTTGGGCTTTGGATTAAAGCCCTCGGTATACCAAATCGGCAACTTTGCTCTGATTATGATTTTATGCATTGTACGAACAAGGTCAAGATGTGAGATATACTGAAGCTTACCCGTCTTTTTAAACTTTATTCTGAGAGCGATTTTTGAATTAGCGTCTACTTGCACCATCTGTTTTTACCTCCCAGCTTATTTGCTCCGCACCCGCTGCACTTCTCTGCGCAGGAGGGGGTTGTTTCTCCCTTATATGCCTTGTCGCGCTCACGGCGCAGGAATGCCTTTGTTACACCGATATCAATAATATCCCATGGCAGAATCTCGTCAAGCCCGAAACCGCGTGTGGTATAAAACGCAGGATCTATGCCGCATGCTTCAAAGGCGGAAATCCATCTGTCATAATCAAAATATTCGTCCCAGGCATCAAATATCGCGCCATTCTCAACCGCATATAAAATTGCGGGAGCAAGACGTCTGTCGCCTCTGGCAAGCACGGCTTCAATAAACGACACCTTTGCTTCGTGGTAGGTGTATCTTACGCGTCTGTCGGTTATGCAGTCACGCAGGTAAGCCTGCTTTTCCATGAGGAGCTCATAGGAGTCCTGCTTTTCCCACTGGAATGGAGTAAAGGGCTTGGGAACAAAGCAGGAAACACTAATGGTAACACCAATTCCCTTGGGGCGCTCGGGCTTCGGGAGCTTAAAATACTCGCCTACAACCTTTGTGGCAAGCTCTGCTATACCTTTAATATCATCAAGAGTTTCGGTAGGTAGACCGTTCATAAAATAGAGCTTAATGTTGCTTTTTCCGCCTCTGAACGCAATCCCCACAGAGCGCATAAGGTCCTCTTCGGTTACATTTTTATTAATAACGTCGCGAAGCCTTTGAGTTCCCGCCTCGGGGGCAAAGGTTATGCCTCCTGTTCTTACAGAAGAAACCTTTTGCATAAGCTCCTCGGAAAAGCTGTCTATTCTAAGAGACGGCAAAGAAAGACTCACGTGGGCTTCATCTGTCCAGGAAAGCAGGTCATCCGTAAGCTTTGGAAGCTCCGAATAATCGCTTATTGAAAGAGAGATCAGCGAAATTTCGTCATACCCCGTGTTGTCAAAGAGACACTTTGCTTGTTTGCACAGGGTTTCGGGAGATTTTTCTCTTATTGGTCTGTACACCATACCTGCCTGACAGAAGCGGCAGCCTCTTATGCAACCGCGATAAACCTCAAGAACGATGCGGTCATGCACTGTTTCAATATAAGGCATCACCAGCTTTTCGGGATAGGGCGCCTTGTCCATATCCGCAACTATTCTCTTGCGAATTTTCGTAGGTACATCCTCGTAAAGGGGCTTGTATTCCTTAATTGTTCCGTCGTCATTGTAGGTTACGTCATAAAGAGACGGGATGTAAACGCCCTCAATATGTGATGCCTCTCTGAGAAAGGCTGCTCTCGAGTAGCTTCCCTCCTCCTTCATCTTTATATAAAGATCACATATTTCAAGAAGAACCTCTTCGCCCTCACCTATGTTTATAAGGTCGAAAAAGTCTGCAATAGGCTCAGGGTTATATACACAGGGACCGCCGCCTACAATTATAGGTGTGTCCTCGCCCCTATCCTTTGAAAGGAGGGGGAAGCCTGCCATTTTTATCATAGCAAGAGCTGTGGTATAGCAAAGCTCATACTGAAGCGAAAATGCGACCATATCGAATGCGGAAAGCGGGTCCCCGCTCTCCTGGGCAGTAAGCGGAATTTCATACTGCCTCATTTTTTCCTGCATATCTGTCCAAGGGGCATAGACTCTCTCACACCAGATATTTTTGTGCGCATTTATAGTATCATATAAAATACGAACACCGAGATTTGACATTCCTATCTCATAAGTATCCGGAAAGGCAAAGGCAAAACGGCACTTAACCTTATTTTTATCCTTTATTACGCTATTGTACTCTCCGCCTATGTATCTGCCCGGTTTTTGCACCGATTTCAAGACGGATGATGGAATTTTACTGTTATGCATTACATATCCTTTCGCTAAACTTGGCGCCGCCTTTTTTCAGGCGGCGCCAATACATTTATTTGCTTTCTTTTTTATCCTCCGCAAAGGTTTTGCGGCTGACATATCTCAAAGCAACGCACCAGCCCACATGCCAAAGACCGTATACAAATGACGGAATAGACATACCAAGAGTTGAAATTACCAGCGCAACCGCAGCTGCAATACTCAAGGAATAAAGAGCTGAAACAGAAATTCTATCAGCAAAAAGCTTATATTTTCTGGTCAGAAGAATTGTATTTATTGCGTTTATCTTGTCACCGTAGGTAACAAGACCTGTGCTTACCCTGCGATAAATTCTTTCGGTTTCGGCACGGGGCTCAAGCTTTTTAGCAACTCTCATACAATCGGCTCCTGCGCATAGCATCTGCAAAAGCTCGTTTGAGAGGTTGGGGTCATTTGTGTAGATAAGAGGTACTATGTTTTGTTCTCTGAGAGACGGAAGAAGCATTGTAAATTCCTCAGAGAAGGAGTAGCGTATATAGAATTTAGCATACACCTCGCCGTTCTCCGCCGCATACATAACCTTAGTAGTATCAGCACCGAACTCGGAAGAACCGCTTTGCGGCACGGCAATACCGTGGCGCTTCATATAAACATCTGTTCCAGCAAGGATACGCGTGCCTGAAATATCACCCGACACACCGTCAACCTCGATAATAACATCTGTGGCAGGAGCATGGCGCACCCTGTTATCAAGAGCCTTTGCGAATATTTTGTAAAGAGGTCCGCCAACCACAGAGAACAGCGAATACATCTGGCGCATCGCACGATCAATATTATCTCTGTCTCCGTAAAGGATAAAGCGCTTAAGATTAACATCCTCTATTCCAAAGATCTCAGAATCCTCAAAGGCTATTACATCAACCTTGGAAAAATCGCTATAAGATTTTTCACCAACAACCGTGCTCTCCTCTGCCAAGGCTACTGTTTGGGCATCAAAGTAAGAAATTTTACCCGAAAGCATCACAAACACAGGACAGGACACAAGGAATACAGCTGTAAAAGCAGATGCAGCAGCAACCACTCCGCCTGGAATAAACAATGCAATAAGCGCACTGAGAAGCGCTGCGCCGAGAGGAATAGCATACAGTGTAAGAACATGGTTCCTCTTATCTGTATTTTTAGATGTTCTCTCAAAGAAATCGGCAACAAAGGCTGCGCGGAATATGCGTGATGTTTTAGAATTAAATTCATCCACAAGACCTTCAAGCGCAACATTTTCTTCAGGCAGCTCACGGGTCATTGTTATATCAAGCATTTTTTTCTCGGAATTTTTAGACACCTGCTTAAATGCTATAAAGTCGCCTTTGTTACGGTAATAGGATGACGCAACAGCAACCAGGGCATAAAGAGCAAATACAAATCCGTAAAGAGGATATTTTCTCGCCGAAATCGCGATTAAAAGCACAGAATACAAAAGTACTACAACAAATCCGAGAGGCAACGCCAACTCATAGGAGAAGCTCTTTTGGGTAAGTCGCTTTACAGCTCTAACAGTTTCGGGAATCGCAAGCAGGAACACACAGCCCACAAGCACCAAATCAATGGTGGCGGCAGCTCCGAAGAACAGTGATGTGGGAAGTATTTTTGCAGGAAGTCCACCTGTTGAAATAATAAATTCGAAAACAAGCAGAATAATTGAGAACAGACCTATCATGCCCATTCGTATCTTATGCGCCACGCCGCTGTCAATAAACATATCCTTGAAGCTATCGCGCTGGGACTGATGTGTAAACTCGGTGCGCTTCGCTTTTGAATCCTGTGGAGCCTCGCCCATAACAAATGAGGGAAGCTTTTCCTCCGGCTTCCTCTCTTCGCCATCGAAATAGTCCTGAATTTTTACACTGCCATCAGGGTCGGGAAGCTCGTAGTTTTCAAGCGCAAGATTTTCCGTCGCGTTCTCCTCAAGCTCGTGACTTTCGGAAGGCTCTTCCGCCTCAGCGGGTACAGAATCCACACTGTCATCCGTAACAGCTTCCTCTGCCTCGGGAGTCTTGGCGATCAATCTTTCGATCTCCTCAATTTCAGACTCTAGAGTAGGCTCGGTTGGAGCAGGCTCTTCCTTAATCTCTTCCTCGCGGAACTTAAATACATTAAGCATTTCGGGCTCCGGCTCGGCATTTGAGATATTCACCACAACCTGCTCCGCGGGAGCCGAATCGATTTCTGCAGTAGGGTCAATATTATCCGAAATCTTTGTTTCGGACAGATCGTTAACTTCGCTTATCTCAACCTTTGCCGATCTGCGAAGATCGTACATAGAGGCTCTTGAACGTGTATCAACGGTTCTTCTGTACTTTTCGCTAGCCTCGGTAAAGCGAGGAATATAAACCGACCTACGGGTAAAGCTCGGTGAGGCTTCGGCAGCAGGCGCCGCTTCGTCCGACTTCGGCTCCACCGCCTCTGCGCTTTTCGCTGCCGGAGGTGTTCCGATAACAAGCTCTTCTGTTATAGGCTCGGTTATCTTTATTTCCTCTTCTTCGGTTTTATTTATCTCCTTTGATACCTCGAAAATAAAGTTGTCTTCCTTTGCGGGGGTACCGATTTCAAATTCAACTACGGGAATTTCTGTAGTTTTTTCGGGCTCTTTATTGCTAAGACCAAGCTCACCGTCAAAGCTGAGCTGACCGTCAAGATTTTTATTTTCCATGTCTCAAACTACCTCCCTTTTAAATTTCTTTGTCTTCTTATTTCAGAAAGAATCACCGCTGCTGCGCAGGAAACATTCATTGAATTTACCTGACCGGAAAGAGGGATTGAAACCGTAAAATCGCATTTTTCCTTTACCAATCTGGAAATTCCGAAGCCCTCACTGCCAAGAACCAAGGCGACAGGTCCTGTCATATCTGTATCATAGTACAGCGATTCTCCCATATCTGCGGCATATATCCAAAGGCCGCGCTCCTTAAGCTCATCAATCACCGAGGCAATATTTGTAACCTTAGCAACTCTCATATGCTCAATAGCTCCCGCGGATGCCTTTGCCACAGTTGACGTGAGCCCCACAGACCTGCGCTTCGGTATTATAACTCCGTGAGCACCGAGACACTCGGCAGAGCGTATTATAGCGCCGAGATTATGGGGATCTTCAATACCGTCGGCAACTATTACAAGAGGAGGCTCACCCACCTCGGCAGCATAGCTCAAAATTTCGTCAACAGTATAATAATTACGCTCAGCAGCTATTGCGACAACTCCCTGGTGGCGCTGACCGCCGGACAGCTGGTCAAGCTTTGAACGCTCGACCAAAGCAATGGGAATTTTGCGCTCGGAGGCTATGCCGAGCAAGAGATTAAGAGAGCCCTCGCGCTCACCCGACTGGACATACATTTTTTCAATATCACGTCCGCCGGACAAAAGCTCCTTTACGGCATTGCGGCCGCTTACAACATTCTCATCAACCTCTCTTTGAGGTCTTGAGTCTCGCCTGTCACGGCCGTATGAGCTTTCCTCTCTTCTTTTATTCTTATAGTCCATAAAATATGATCCGTTCACACAATAAATTGTTTTATCTTAAAAGCGCATACGCACATACGTATACTATTGTACCTATTATACCATAAATATTTTAGTTTGTACAGTAGAATTTTCAAAATAATTCCCTGTTTTATCACTTTTTTTGCAGTATGAAAAATTATCTGTTTATTCCCAAAAAAATTTGACTCAAAATCTATTGACAAAACACAAAAAAGGGAATAAAATGGACTTACACAGTGTTTCAGCAGGAGATTTTTTAAAATGGCATTCGCAAAAACAAAAGCTACCCTTACAGAGGGCCCTATATTTAGCAAAATGATTCTTTACGTGCTGCCTATTATGCTGACGGGTATACTTCAGCTTCTTTATAACATGGCAGACCACGTTGTTGTGGGACAGTTTTCCGGTGATGAAACAGCTCTGGCTGCTGTTGGCTCTACCGCTTCTCTGACCAACCTTATAGTTAACCTGTTTATGGGTATTACGGCAGGCTCGGGAGTAGTTGTTGCGCGCAGCTTCGGTGCAAAGGATTATGACAGACTTTCAAGAGCGGTACATACATCAATGCTTTTTGCTCTTTTGGGCGGAGTTGTTTTTTCTGTGATAGGAATTGCTGTCGCGTACCCTGCACTTGACCTCATGGGAACAAACGCAGATATAATCGACAGCGCGACTTTATATATGCGAATAATTTGCCTCGGTGTTCCGGCTACGGCGGTTTATAATTTTGGCGCCACGATACTGCGCTCGGTCGGTGACTCAAAAACCCCGCTTTATATTTTAGCTTCCTCGGGGCTTGTCAATGTTGGGCTAAACCTACTCTTTGTTATTGTCTGCCATATGACAGTTGACGGTGTTGCCCTGGCAACCATTATTTCTCAGTATGTTTCGGCCTCGGTGGTTGTAATTATACTTTGCAAACGCAGCACAACCGTATATGCCCTTGACTTTAAAAAGCTGAAAATTGATAAACGTCTTCTCCTTCAAATTCTAAGATTCGGTATTCCCGCGGGAATACAAAGCTCTCTGTTCTCTATATCCAATGTTGCGATTACAACTGCGGTCAACGGCTTTGACACAGCTACGGTAGCAGGAAAAACCATTGCGGGAAACATAGACGGTATTCTGTACACCTCACTTAACAGCTACCTGCATGCTGCCATGACATTTACTGCTCAAAACTACGGTGCGGGAAAGCTCCAGCGAATTAAAAAGGCTCTCGGCTCTGCACTGATTCAGGTTTTGATTGTTGGAATTTCTCTCGCCGCGATTATCCTTACATTCGGACGGGAGTTTGGCTCTTTATTTGTTGACAGCAGCGCACCAAACAAAGAAGCTGTTATAAAAGCCGTTCTTGATATGCTGAGAGTTACGGTTCCGTTTTATTTTATGTGCGGAGTTATGGAAACTCTCTCGGGTGTTTTACGAGGTCTCGGATATTCTATGGCTCCTATGGTTATGAGTGTCGGGGGCATCTGCGGAATCAGAATTTTGTGGATACTTACAGCCTTTCAGCTTGAGCCCCTGCATAACATAGGCGGGCTTTATCTCTGCTATCCTATCACATGGACTGCTACGGCGCTTATGCTCTTTATCACTCTTCTTATAATTTGGCCAAAGGTTAAATCGGGTTTTGCATCATCTGAGAAGAAAGCTTAAAAAGCACCTATCGACTTAGTTGCCACAACACAGTTTGCCTTTGTGTCAGCGAAATACGATAAAATAAAAAAGGATTTGGTTTTTGCCAAATCCTTTTTTATGATTCAAGGCCGACTTTACCCCTTAAAGGCCAAGTCAGCATAGCGAGAGATTATTCCTCTGCTGCTGCTCTTTTTGCCGCGAAGCACTCGCTGCAGTAAACTGCCTTGCCTTCTGTGGGCTTGAAGGGCACCTGGCAATCCTTACCGCACTCTACGCAGACTGCATCGAACATCTCTCTTGCACCCTTCTGCGCATTCTTCTTAGCGGCACGGCACTCCTTGCATCTTGAGGGCTTGTTCTCAAAGCCTCTTGATGCATAGAACTCCTGCTCACCTGCGGTGAACACGAACTCATTGCCACAATCTCTGCACTTCAATGTCTCGTCCTGGTACATGTTTCTGTTTCTCCCTATATAGGTTTTTATATTTGCCCCGAGTCGGATTTTAACCAACGCCTTTGTTGCCAACGCTCTCCATTAAGCTATCACGGGCATAGTGACAAAATAAAATTACGGAATATCCTTTGATGCTTCTCTTAAACGGCGAAATACACGAGCTTTCGCATTATCGACAGACTTAGAAGTCTTACCGAGGCGCTCTGCGATCTGGGCGGTCTTGTATCCGTGCATGTGGTAAATGAGAACCGAATACTCATAGTCCGAAAGAGCCGACTTCGCATATCGGATAACTCCCTCGAGATGCTCACGCTCAAACAAGCGCATATCAGGCCCCTCATCGAAAGCCGCGATGTCGATGTTGTAATCGCCGATAACAGAAATTTTGTTTCTGCATCGTTTTAAATCCACAAAATGATGATAAACGCACACTCTGGCATAAAGACCAAAGCTAACTTCTCCCTGCTCAAGGTCAAAGCTCATAGCAGCTCTGTGCAGAGCGACACAAGCCTCGGAAAACAGCTCATCCTCAGCATACTCACCGTCAAAATCGGAGATCATCCTCTTGACAAGAGGAGTATATCGGCGAACAAGCTCGGCAAAAGCGCTGTCATCATGCTCTCTGCAGCCGAGAATTATGCCCTTTAGCTCAGTGTTTTCATTAAAAATCATTAGTAAATTCTTCCATAAACTGATTATATATTTTTATTTACAAATTGTCAAGATTTAGTCACAAAAATTTTTAAATTTCTTCACCAAAACGACAATTATCACCATAAAAGCACGCGACACTTTGTGCAATTTTAACAAAATAGGCTTTTTTATGTCAAATATTCTATTCTTCCTGTTGCAGAAAACAGAATTCCTCTGTACACTCCGTCAGGCTTGGATTCAAAGTTTTTCTTTATCTGCTCAGCTTCAATGCGCGAATTCACGGTCAACGAAAGCTTAAAGATCTCTCCGAGGCTGTCCTTAGCCTCAAGAGTTACGGTATATCTCTTTGAACCGGTTTCTTCAACAGAAGACTTGATAGATGTCTCATTTTTTGAAAGAGAAATATGCTTTACCGCAGAGCGCAGGCTTTTTTCTCTGAACTCCTTATCAAGGCTGTCATACAGCTCGGCTGCGACCGCTCTTCCCTTTTCGGAAATCATATAGTATTTTTCACCGTCGACCTCATCATAAAGAAGATGCTCGGAGTCAACAAGCTCTATAAGTATTTCTTCATTATCTATAATTATTTCATTAGTGTTCTCTTCAACAATAGACATAACCGTTGTTTTATCAACAGGATATCGTATATTGTCTAAGAGAAAAAGCACAAATATTTTCAAATCTGTTTTAGTATTAAGCTTAAATTCCTTGGATTTTTTCATTATATTATTCCTTAATATTGGTATTGCCTGCGCTTTTGAATAAAAAAGCAAAAGATTGCAATAATTTTTACAAAAAAGCGAAGGAGAATGCAATGTACAAAAACGAATACGAACCCGGCAGCGAATGCGCGGTATACACCGACCTTGCCTGCGAAAGATACAGAGCTGACCTCGATATTCCCGGCGTATCATACAAAAAAGAAGCAACCGCCGGAGGCATATGGGAACGAATCAAGATAACCTCTTCTGAGGGGGCGCAGAGCATCGGACGTCCTATCGGTACTTACGATACACTGCATATACAGAGGATGGATCTTTTGGATAATGATTTTATCCATGATGCAGAAAAAGAAGTAGCAAAGGAATTACGGTATATCTTTACAAAAGAAAATATATCCGCAAGACGAATTCTTGTTGTAGGACTGGGAAATTCGAGACTGACTCACGACTCTGTGGGATATAGAGCAGCCGCGTTGGTAAAGCCTACAATGCACATTAAAGCAATAGACGAAAGCTTTTTCTATACCCTTGAATGCTCGGAGATAGCGGTTATCTCGCCTGGTGTGCCCGCGGCAACAGGTCTTGACTCTATCGTTACCGTAAAGGGCCTTTGCGAAAGAATTAAGCCAAACGCCGTTATTGCAATTGACTCGCTGGTTGCGAAAGACAAAGAACGACTCGGTGCGACAATACAGATTTCCTCCACCGGAATAGCTGCGGGCAGCGGTGTTGGAAAACGCAAATCTGCCATCTGCGAGGAGAGTGTCGGCGCTCCTGTTATAGCCGTGGGAGTTCCTACTGTTATCAATTCAGATGCACTCTGCCCCGATAAAAGCGGCGAAAATGAAGAAAAACGCAAGACAAGCCACAACGCAGGCATGCTGGTATGTCAAAAAGAAATCGGAGAAATAGTAGAAGTAGCAGCAAAAATTATAAGCGGCGGAATATCAATCGCATTCGGGCTTTATTCTTAGTTTAGAACCAGCTCCTCAAGCGAAAGCTTTGGAACCAGGTGGTTATCCTGCTCATCTCTGTAATACTTTATATCACCGTTTTTCACATCGGTAATATATACTTTTTCGGCAGGGTATCCGAGAGCTATGACAAGGCAGGGATTTTGCTCATCAGCGGGTATATGCGCCTTGATTTTTTCGGCATTATAGGACCTGAACATGCATCCTCCGACACCCGCCTCTGAGGCAGTAAGAAGAATTGCCTCAGCAGAGATGCCAAGGTCTATTGCCAGAAGAGTATCAAGCTCGGTTTCGGAGCTTACAATAATATACGCAACAGGACGCTCGGTCTCCGAGGGTCCTTTCCATTCCTTAAGGTAGCCCGCGAATTTTAACGAAGAAAAGATATCGTCACAGGCGTTTTTCTCATTTATTACGGTAAATCTCAGCCTTTGAAGATTAGCGCCGGAGGCTGTATACCTTACGCTCTCAACAAAAGACAAAAGAAGCTCGCGCGAAATGTCACGGGTAGTATCAAATCTTCTGTAAGAGCGGTTTTTCTTCAACAAATCAACTATCATAGATTCTCCTTAATATACGAAGTCAAACTCAAAATCGTATATGCTTACGGTATCTCCCTCTTCTATTCCGGCTTTACGGAGCTTGTCTATAACTCCGTTCTTTATAAGCACACGCTGGAAGAAGTTAAGCGACTCATAGTCGTCAAAGTTTATCTGACCCATAAAGTTGTAGAGCCACTCCCCCTCAACAACATACTTTCCGTCCTCATCAACGGTAACAGTCGTTTCCTTAACACCCACAGAGCTTTCAATAGCCTCTTCTTCTTTCGAATATTCGGTCTCGTAAACAGTAAGAGGAGGCAGCTCCTTAAGCTTCTCGACGGTTGCATTAACAAGCTCGCGAAGGCCCTCGCCCGTAACTGCCGACACATACATAATAGGGTATCCAAGCTCTTCGCAATGTGCTATAAAGGCTTTGACGCTCTCTGAGTCCATATCGGCGCTGTCTATTTTGTTAGCCACGATAATCTGCGGTCTTTCGGCAAGGTCGGGAGAATATTTAAGAAGCTCGGTATTTATTTTATCAACATCATCAGATGGGTCTCTGCCGTCTGTTCCCGCTATATCAACAACATGCAAAAGAAGTCTGCATCTGTCAACATGGCGCAGGAACGCATGACCCAGACCAAGTCCCTCGGATGCGCCCTCAATAAGTCCGGGTATATCTGCGGCAAGGAAGCCCCTGCCCTCAGCTATGCTGACAACACCAAGGTTAGGTGAGAGGGTTGTGAAATGATAATTTGCAATCTTCGGCTTTGCTGCGGAAATTCTCGAAAGAATAGAGGATTTACCAACATTGGGGAAGCCTATAAGTCCAACCTCGGCAAGCATTTTAAGCTCTAAGAGCACCTCCCTCTCCTCGCCCTTGGTTCCGCTTTTCGCAAACCTGGGAATCTGCCTTGTGGGAGTTGCGAAATGACGGTTGCCCCAACCGCCTCTGCCGCCCTTGCAAAGCACGTATTCGTCAGCATTAGCCATATCAAAAATGACCTTGCCAGAGGCGGGGTCCTTGATAAGAGTTCCCTCGGGTACCTTTACTATAACATCGGCACCGCTTTTACCATGCATCTTATCGCCCATACCGTTACCGCCGTTTTCGGCAACAAACTTACGCTTATAACGGAACGCAAGCAGGGTATTTGCGCCTGTGTCAACCTTAAAGATTATATTTCCGCCTCTGCCGCCGTCACCTCCGTCGGGACCGCCTGCGGCTACATATTTTTCACGGTGGAAGGAGACAGCTCCGTTACCTCCGTCGCCTGCTTTAACATAAATTTTAATATTATCTATAAACATATTTTTTACTTTCCGTTATGCGCGGGTCGAATCGTCACCGCGCTGTCTGATTATGATTTTTATTGGAGTTCCCGAGAAGCCGAAAGCATCTCTTATACAGTTCTCGATATATCTCTTATATGAATAGTGGAACAGCTCCTCCGAGTTGCAGAAGATAACAAATGTGGGAGGCGCAACAGATGCCTGTGTCATATAGTAAACCTTAAGACGTCTGCCCTTATCCGAGGGGGGCTGAACACGTGTGGTTGCATCGTTTAAAAGGTCGTTTAGCATTCCTGTTGTAACTCTTCTCTGAGACTCGGAATACACATTATTTATAAGCTCATATATGTTAGCAACTCTCTGGCCTGTAAGAGCAGAGACGTATACTATCGGAGCATATGGCATATACGCAAGAGAGGTACGAATCTCCTTGGTATAATTATTTACTGTGTTATTCTCCTTTTCTATGGAGTCCCACTTGTTGATAACAATAATGCACGCCTTTCCCGCTTCATGAGCAAGACCCGCTATTTTTTCGTCCTGGTCGGTTACACCGTCGTTTGCATCTATCATAAGAAGACAAACATCAGCCCGCTCTATTGCCATATTGGCTCTTATAACGCTAAACTTTTCAATCCTGTCCTCAACCTTTGAGTGACGTCTTATACCCGCGGTGTCAATAAAGTTATATATTCCGTGGGCATTCTCTACCCTGGTATCAACCGCATCGCGGGTGGTTCCGGCAATATCAGAAACAATAACTCTCTCCTCACCGCACATACGGTTTATAATAGAGGATTTGCCCGCATTGGGCTTTCCGATAACCGCAACATTTATTACATTTTCTTCATCCGCGCCTGCATCGTCAAAGTTGCACTCCTCAACTATCGCATCGAGGAGGTCGCCCGAGCCAGAGCCGTGAAGAGAGGATATTGCTATTGGGTCACGGTCAAAGCCAAGCTCGTAGAACTCATAAAATTCATATGGCAAATCGCCTACTTTGTCAACCTTGTTTACCGCAACAACAATAGGCTTTCCGGACTTTTTAAGCATTATGGCAATATCTCTGTCATCGGCAACAAGTCCTGCGTGAATATCGCACATAAAAACTATAACATCAGCGGTAGCTATCGCTATTTCCGCCTGGGTGCGCATCTGCTTAAGTATGGTTTCATCACTCTTAGGCTCTATTCCGCCTGTGTCAATGAGTATAAACTTACGGCTGTTCCACTCGGCCTCGGCATAAATACGGTCACGTGTTACACCCGGAGTATCCTCAACTATCGAGCGACGCTCGCCTATCAATTTATTAAAAAGTGTGCTTTTTCCCACATTGGGTCTGCCCACAATGGCAACTATGGGTTTAGACATATATTTTCCGTCCTTTCAATAATCTTAAATACTGCGTCCGAGAACCGCCTCAACAAACTCATATCCGTCAGAGCCTGTGGCACGCACAGGAACACCGAGCTTGTCGGACAGTTCCTTTACCGTCATTCCGCAAAGGAACAGCTCTTCACCGTGACGCAAGGAATTTTCGGGAATAAGAAGCTCATCTCCAAGCTCAAGTCCCGAAAGCTGGTCGGCAATATCCTTACCTGTCAGAAGTCCCGACACGGTTATGGATTCACCGAAGAAATTGTTTATAATCTTTTTCACATTTATCCGAAGCGAGGGACAAATGGCAGTCAGCTTTTCACAAAGAGAGGAAATAAGAGGATAAGACGCAACTCCCGTTGCAACAGTCACGGTACGCTCTCCCCCAAATTCATCAAGAAATTCGACAAGGTCATCTGTCCCCATTTCAGCCTCATCGGAGAATGAGCGAATCATTCCTACCCCGTTTTCTATCTGAGGATAATCCTCATAATATTCGGTACCCGGAATGGGTCTTTTGGCTTTGAGATAAAACTCGTCAGCCGCATAAAAAAGCCGTGTTCCGTGAGCCCTCTTATGCTCATTTGCAACTTCATCTATCATATCGATTACCGCCCCTGCCTCCTCGGGAGTAAAGTCGGTAAGCGGATAAAGCTTGTCCCTGAATTTGGTAAGTCCCGCAGGAACTATTGCAACGCTTGACATTTGAGGATAGTATTTCGCCAAATCATTCAGCGAGCGTAAAAGCTCGTTTCCGTCATTTATTCCTCGGCAGAGAACAATTTGACCGCAAATAGATATGCCCGCATTCTTAAAATCATCAAGATATTTTAACACCTCGCCCGAGCGTTTGTTTTTCATCATCTTAACTCTTAGATCGGGGTTGGTTGTATGAATTGACACATTTATCGGAGAAAAGCGCATTTTGATTATACGCTTTATATCCTCGTCGGTCATATTGGTAAGCGTTATATAATTACCGTGAATAAACGAGAGCCTTGAGTCGTCGTCCTTAAAGTAAAGCGACTCACGAAGCCCCTCGGGGTTCTGGTCGATAAAGCAGAAAATGCAACCGTTTTTGCAGGTTTGCTTTTTGTCCATAAGCGGGGTTTCAAAATCGAGTCCTATATCGTCATACTCGCCTTTTTTTATCACCACCGTGTACTCTTCGCCATCTCTTGAAAGAAGAAGCTCAATTTTTGAGCTTGCAAGATAAAACCTGTAATCCAGAACATCACGTATTTCGTTTTTATCAATTGAAATGAGGATATCACCCTCGCATATACCGTGGCGCGAGGCACGGGAGCCTCTCTCCACGCTTGTTATTTTAACCATTTATGTTTTTCCTTAGTTGTTTTTAGAAAATCTTCTCTTCAAAAAAATTATTCCGTATGTAAATGCAAAAAGCACCGTAAATCCGAGAAAATCAAGCCACACATCCGAAACAGACGGTCCTCTGCCCGAGAAGATTTGAACAGTCTCATCAATAAGCGCAATGATAAGCGCAAAAATATGAGATATAAACGCAAGCCTTTCTTTTCTCTCCGTCAAAGACAAAGCCGTAAGAAGCGCAAGCTGTATTCCGAGAAGTCCGTACTCGCAAAAGTGCCCTATTTTGCGTATATTTGAATGTATAAATCCGCCAACGACAGTATCTTTCGGTATCAACATACCAAAAAATCCCGATACAGTATCGCTCTCGGCTGAAGAAATTGCCGGCGGAAGCGCCGATTGGATAAAAAAGGACAGAATCGTAACAGCGCTCGTCAAAAGCAGGATGCGAACCGCAAGCGGCGCATTTTTTATCCTTTCAAAAGCCTTTGTCATCTGCCTCTGCCGCCTCCTCTGAGCTTTTGTGTTTTTGTCAGGTCAGAAAGCATTTCCGGAGTAATACCGTTCTCTTTAAAATAGAGAATAGCCTCCTCCGAGCCCGCCTTTCCCGCAAGAGCCATAAGGCGCAGGGATTTATCACGGTCATAATCTGTTCCGAGACCGTCAACATAGCATCTGGCATAAAGGTATTTGCCCTTTGCGGAAAGCTCCTCAACATATGTCGGGTCATGTCGAGCAGCCATCTGAAACCACTCAAAGGCAGCTCTCGCATCCTGCTTTACAGCAGTGTAACGAAGCTCCTCGTCACGCTCAAAGGCATCTATATCTCCAATATCACCCGAAAGAGCAAAATACTCTTGTCCGTATTCGGGCTTATGACAGGGAATCATACAAATTCCGACAATATCAGGCTCAAAAACACAGCCCTGTGTGTTGGCAACACCCATATATAGCTGAGCCTCAATACAGCCCTGATTTGCCGACAAAGTCATATACTCCACGGCTTTTTTGTAGTCCCTCAGAACTCCGTCGCCTGTGAGATACATAACAGCCAGGTTATAGCATGCTTCCCCGCCCTTCATTTCTCTTGCAAAGGCGAAAAAGCTTTTTGCCTCAGACGCATTTTTTTCAACACCGAGACCCCGCCACAGCATATATCCGTAATTAAAGGAGGCAAGAGCATCGCCGTCTCTTGCGCCATCAAGGTACATCTGTGCGGCAGCTTTATAATCGCCGTCTAAGAATTTTACATCGGCAACAAGCTTTTCGTACACTCTTTTTCTCCTTTACAATTTATTCTTTTTCTCTTCCGAGAAGTACAACTGCCGTAAGAATAACGGCAATCCCGATAATTTTGATAATTCCAAGCTCCTCGCCAAAAAGCAAAACGCTAAATAGTGTTGCCGACATCGGCTCAAGTATTCCAAGCGACGATGCCGTGCCCGCAGGCAGAGTGCATAACGCGGTGGTATAGACAAAGTACGGAATAACGCAGGCTACAACTCCGAGAGCCACCAGAGCCGGAATATGTATCACGGGATCGACCATCGTTGTCTCTATTATTCCCACAGGGTCGGCTATAAACAGCGACACGACCGTAGCGGAAAGAAAGCAATAAAGAGTTGCAGAGCTTGGGTCATTTCCCTCTCGCATTGAAAATTTGGCAAAAATATTGTATGCGGCATATGAGATACCCGAGAGAATTCCTGTAAGAACTCCAAGAAGGTTAAACTCCATTCCGCCCATCGCTCCCGAAACCATAACGCATCCAAAAACGACCAAAGCGACAGACAACAGCTTTGTTTTGGTCATTTTTTCACCAAGGAAGAGCGCCGAATAAAGTGTTACATAAATAGGAGCGGTATACATAAGCACCACCGCTGTTGAAACAGAGGTCATCTGCATTGATGTAAAGTAAAAGGCAGCCGTTCCCAGAAAGGAGATTCCCATAGCAAAGGAAATTACCAGTCCTTTTTTTCCTATTTTCAGCGCTTTTCTGTTAAAAAGCAGATTGTAGCCAAGCATACAAACAAAGGCAACAGCCGCCCTGACTCCCGTCATATTTAACGATGTGTAGCCCAGGGGCGATAGGAAATGCACAAATATTCCCGACGTGCCCCAAAGCACGCAGGCAAGGGCTATCAGCAATATAGCTTTTGTTTTCATTTTATAAAACTTAATCTGCAGCTCATGCTATGGTAAACTTGGTTCCCTCTCTTGTATCAAGAAGAGTAATGCCCTTAGAGAGCAGCTCATCACGGATAGCATCAGCCTCGGCAAAGTTCTTCGCCTTCTTCGCAGCCTTACGAGCCTCAATTTTTTCATTTATATAAGCGAGAAGCTCGGGGTCAACACCCGCATTCTCCTCTGCCGCCTCTTTAGCCTTACGTTCGTTAATTTTTTCAGCCGCCTCAAGAAGTCCGAGGTCGAGAACCGTCTCAAAGCTCTTGATAAGCTCATACTTGGTTTTATCATTGGTTTTAAGCTTGAACACATCGTAAAGCGCGGTTACCGCAAGAGATGTGTTAAGGTCATTGTCAAGAGCATCGGTAAAGCGCTTTTTACCCTCGGCAAACGCCTTTTCATCAATGTCGCCCTCGGCTGTATTAAGGTCTGCTATTCTGCTAACAAGCTTCTCGTAAGCAATCTTTGCATTATCAAGGTTTTCCCAAGAGAACACAAGATTTTTTCTATAATGAGACTGCATGCAGAAGAAGCGGTAAACCAGGGGGTCATATCCCTTTTCCTCAAGGAGAGAAACGGTAAGGAATTCGCCCTTGGACTTAGACATCTTACCCGAATTTGTATTAAGGTGATGAACATGGAACCACCAATTGCACCACTCGTGACCGTAGGTTGCCTCAGACTGAGCAATCTCGTTTGTATGATGAGGGAATGCGTTGTCAATACCGCCGCAGTGAATATCAAGATACTCGCCAAGGTGCTTTGAGGCAATGCAGGAGCACTCAATGTGCCAGCCCGGATAGCCTATTCCCCAAGGAGAGTCCCATTTAAGCTCCTGGTCCTCAAATTTCGACTTAGTGAACCAAAGAACAAAGTCTGCCTTATTTTTCTTGTTTCCGTCCTCCTCAACGCTATCGCGGACACCGACCGCAAGGTCCTCCTCGTTAAAGTCGTTGAATACATAATATTTATCAAGCTTTGAGGTATCGAAATAGATGTTTCCCCCTGCCTCGTAGGCATATCCCTTTTCAAGAAGAGTTTCTATCATTTTGATAAACTCGGGAATGCAGTTCGTTGCAGGCTCTATAACATCGGGAAGCTTGATGTGAAGCTTTTCGCAATCGGCAAAGAATGCATCGGTATAGTATTTCGCAATCTCAAGCACAGTTTTGTTCTCACGGCGGGCGCCCTTAAGCATTTTATCCTCGCCTGTATCACCGTCGCTTGAGAGATGTCCGACATCGGTAATATTCATTACTCTGGTCACATCGTTGCCGATATATCTCAGATATTTTTCAAGCACGTCCTCCATTGTGTAGGTACGGAGATTTCCTATATGGGCATAATGATAAACCGTAGGACCGCAGGTGTACATAGACACCTTTCCTGCCTCACGTGGGATAAATTCGTCTCTTTTTCTTGTTAGTGAATTGTATAAAAGCATAGTCTACCTCTTTCAATGCAGGGCTTTTCGCCAAATGCACATAATTTCTCAGATATCATTTTAACAAAAAAATATTTATTTGTCAAGGTTTTAAAATAAAATACGCAATTATTACGCACAAAAATCAAAAATATTTTATTTTTACCTTGAATTTTTCCTCCGAATTTGTTATGATATATGTGTATATTTTTATTCAATCAATTTTTTCTCACTCTTTCGGAGGTAAATATATGTCCAACAAAAATGACAACAAAAGCAAAAATACTACCGCCCCCTCGGGAATACAAAAAGCCATACCCATCATTCTTGTGGGTGTAGCGCTTTTCATCGGGGTATGTTTTATATTCGGAGGAACAGGCGCTTTCGGTAACGGAGTTGCATCTATACTTTTAGGTCTGTTTGCCTGCGGCGCATATGCCGTTCCCCTGCTGCTGATTTTACATGCGGTATTCTTTGCCGAGGATATGAAAAAGAAGAGCGTTTTATCAAGAGTAATTTTCTCCTTTATCGCTGTTCTCATTATTTCATCTGTTGACTATGCCATAACAGGATTTGGAACAGAGCCTGTATTCGACCCTGTTGCCTTTTATGAGACTCAGAGCCACGGCGGATTTGTGGGCGGTATTTTCTCATTCTGCATTGCAAAGCTTATCGGCTATGTGGGTTTGATAATCCTTGATGTAACCGCTGTTGTTGCTTACACTATTGTTTTCTTTGGCAAAAAGGAAAGCACAGCAAGACGCGGTATTCTCGGTTTTCTTCAGTTCTTTGCTTCGGGTCTTGCAAAGGCGGAAACCAAAATTAAGCAGGATGCCGAGAACAGAAAGGAAGCGAAAGCAGAATCCAAGCGTCAGGAAACAGAGCGCCGTCATTCGGAATTTCTTAATGATAGCTTCTTTGATAACGACGGCAATATGGACGAGCTTAGTATACGCGAGCTCGGAATACACGAAACAAAGAAAAAGGGCCGTTCCGAAAGCCGTCCTGTTCTTCAAACAAAGGTACATAACAGAAGCGCCCTTTCAAAGGAAGAGCTTGAAGCAGAGTTAAGACAAAACGAGCGATACACCCCCGCAGACAGCGATAGCAGAAAAAAGGGGACAAGCTTTGATTTCAATATCTCCTCTCAGGATAAAAAATCATCGAACGACGCAAGTAAGGTGTTCTTCGGCGCAACAGATAAGAGCTTTACCGAAAAGCAAAACCAAAACTACGGAATTGACGAAAACGCAGACAGCGTATTTACTAAGGATTTTGACCCATTTGATTTCGCAACAGGCGAAAAGCTTGTTGCCAAGGCTTCAACAAAGGCCCAGCCCGCGCCTACAAAGCAGGGCGGAATCGGATTTGTTACTCCCCTTTCCGAGGTTACCGAAAAATCTCTTGCCGAGCAGAGGCGCAGAGAGGAGTTTGAACAGAGAAAGAGAAGCATTATTGAGAGCAGGAATGCTGCTGCAAAGCCTAACATCTCCCCCTCCGCTCCGACCGTGCAAAATACGCAGAATACACAGGAAGCCGCCGCTACGGTTACCGAAAAAGCAACTGTATCTGAAAATGAAGCCGCAGTTACCGAAAGTGCTAAAGAAAAAGAGACTGTTAGTGCTGCCCTAGTTACGGCAAGCGCCGCATCTGTTAAGGCAGACGATTCTGTAACAATGGAGTTTGGCTCATCAAAGGAGATTATCGAGGTCCCGGAAGAGCCGAAAGAAGAGCCTGAACAAATTACAGAGCCCGAGCCCGAGATTACAGAGGAAATCCCCGCCCCCACCGCAGAAGACGAAAATATTGAGGAAGCATATGAACAAATAGCTGAAATGGTTCTTAAAAACAACCCCGCCTATGCGGTAAGCGCAAACCGCTCAACCTTTACCACAACCGTTAAAGGCGATGACCTGACAGCCGCGGCTGCAGCGCATGCGGAGAGTTCTGACGAGCAGGAAGAGGCTAAGCCCAAGGGTAATGCCGATACACAAGCTGCCTCATTTAAGCCCTACACCCCCCCATCTCCCGATGAGTCAAAAATCTCCAGCACCGAGGAAGCTATTCTTGTAACAGAAAGAACACTCATCACCCCCGATACCGAGTCTCTGGATACATCATTCCTGCAAAAGGAAATAGAAAGATACAGCGACCTGCCGGAATCCGACGAGTCAGTATCAGAAGAAGATACCCCGGTACAAGCTCCCGAAGCGGAGACGGAGCCGGAGATAGCATTCCCCGCCGTGCCGTTAGCATCCGAAAAGGAAGAGGAAAAGGAAACCGTATTCACCTTTGGTGATGAAGCCGAAGAGGAAGAAGTCAGCTCCGAGGTGTCAGGCGATATTGAGGAAATATTCGGTACACCAGATGAGGAGAGCTCTGACGACACCGACCAAGAGCCTATCCCTCCCGAGGAGCAAAACCCCGAGGTTATAAAGCAGCGCGCAATGTTCCCGTTCCTTGACGAAACGAATGAAGAAAGCACTGTGCCTGAAGAAAAAATCGAAGAAATCGAGGCAAAATGCGAGGCAGAAACTTTGGCAGAGCCCGCCGCAGACACTTCCTTTGTTCAGGCAGAAAACGCAGAAGAGACCAACCCCAACGAGGAAGAGGTTGTCAAAGAAAGCGAAGAGGATGACGAGCCTCCATTTGATATTGACATAAAAGAGGATATAAGCGCGGCAGCTATGGCAATTGTTCCCGCTGAAGAAAAGCCCAAGAAAAAGGACTATTCCGACTACGTATTCCCTCCTATCGAGCTGCTTCACGCAGTAGATGAAAAGGCAAACGAAAACATCTCCGAGGAGATACAGGACAATGCCGACAAGCTTATCGACACCCTTGCCTCATTCGGTGTTACCGCATCGATAAAGGGCGTTGACAGAGGTCCCCGAATTACAAGATATGAGGTTGTTCCCGCAAAGGGCGTTAAAGTAAGTAACATTATGAATCTTGCCGACGACATAGCCCTAAACCTTGCGGCAGACGGAATTCGTATGGAGGCGCCTATCCCCGGCAAGAGCGCCGTGGGTGTTGAGATTCCCAACAAAAAATCCTCTATTGTAAGGCTGCGCGAGCTTATTGAGACCGATGACTTTAAGGCGCTGAGGTCAAAGACCTCGGTATGTATGGGTAAAGACGTTGCGGGTCAGCCTGTATTTGCCGATGTGGCAAAGATGCCTCATGCGCTTGTTGCCGGCGCTACCGGTATGGGTAAATCGGTTTGTATAAACTCCCTTATGCTCAGTATTCTCTACAAGGCCCGTCCCGACGAGGTCAAGTTTATAATGATTGACCCGAAGCAGGTTGAGTTTACAATGTACAACGGTATTCCCCACCTCCTTGTGCCTGTTGTTACCGATGTTAAGCAGGCTGCGGGAACGCTGATGTGGGCTGTTGAGGAGATGGAGAGACGATACGGTGTTCTTCAGGAGCAGTGCGTTCGTAATATCGATGCGTATAACGAAAAGGTTGCGTCAAATCCCGCTCTTGGCGAGCCTATGTCCCGTATTGTAATAGTAATAGACGAGTTTGCCGAGCTTATTATGCAGGCGAAGAACCCTGTTGAGAGCCTTATTATCCGTATAGCTCAGAAAGCAAGAGCGGCAGGCATTCACCTTATCATTGGTACACAGAAGCCTGTCAAAGAGGTTATCACCGGTCTTATCAAATCAAACATTCCCTCAAAGCTTTCGTGTAAGGTTGCGTCAAACCGCGACTCTATACTTATCTTTGACGCGGCAGGAGCCGAAAAGCTGCTTGACAAGGGTGATATGCTTATTGCCTTTGCAAACTCGCTGAAGCCCCAGAGAGTTCAGTGCGCGTTTGTTGCTGACGAAGAGGTTGAGGCTGTTATGGACTACCTTAAGCAGTACAGCGACGACTCATGCTATGACGAATCGGTTATGGAGGAGATCAAGAGGGCTGCCGACAAGTGCACAAAGAAGGGTGGCGGCGACCGTGACGATGACGACGGTGATGACTCTTCATACGGCGAGGGCTACCTTAACAACAAGGAGTTCCTCGACGCTGTTGAGATTGCCGTTAATACAAGAAAGATATCTACATCTCTTATTCAGCGTAAGCTATCCATAGGCTACGGCAAGGCCGCAAAGTTTATTGACGTTATGGAGGATATGGGTATTGTAGGAGAGGCAAACGGCTCAAAGCCCAGAGAGGTTCTCCTTTCTGCCGACGAGTGGCACGAAAAGCTTGCAAGGACAAGCTACGACTGATACACATGAAAAAGGCTGAGTCACATCGGCTCAGCCTTTGATTTTAAAAGTTAGGAAGTTAGTTTTATGATTTTGGTTTTACTTGCTGACGGCTTTGAGGAAATTGAAGCCCTTACCCCTGTTGATATGCTGCGCAGAGCAGGCCTTGATGTAAAAACCGTTGGTATGAACGGAAAAATCGCCTGCGGCTCACACAAAATTCCTGTTATATGCGACATCGAGCCCGAGGAGGTAAAAAAGGAAGAGGTTTCGCTGGTTATTTTCCCCGGCGGAATGCCCGGCTCGCTTAACCTTGATGCTCACCCCTTTACAGACGAGATTATAGAGGCGGTGACGGCGAACGGAGGCAGGCTTGCGGCAATATGCGCAGCTCCCCTGGTGCTCGGCAGACGCGGTTTGTTAAAAGACAAAAATGCGACCTGCTACCCCGGCTTTGAAAAAGAGCTAAAAGGCGCCATTCCCTGCACCGACAAGGTTGTTACAGACGGTAATATAACAACGTCACGAGGAATGGGCACGGCTCTCGAGTTTGCAAAGGAGCTTATCTCGCTTCTTCTCGGTAAAGCCAAGGCTGACGAGCTTTCGGCAGCTATTATGAAATAATTTATTTGGAGTTTAAAATGGTACTTAAACCTAAACAGAGAAACATTGCATACAGATGCCCCGAGTGCGGCACAACAATTCTCGGTCTTGTGGGAAAATTTGCGCTCAGCGCCAATATGCTGAGACTAAAATGCTCCTGCGACAAGTCATCTAATCTTGATATAAATGTGACAAATGACGGAAAAATAAGGCTTTCTGTTCCCTGCCTTTTCTGCAAGCAGAACCACAATTATGTTGTAAGCGAGCCTGTATTTTTTGATAGAGACTTATTTCTTCTAAACTGCCCTTACACAGGCATGGATATCGCCTTTATCGGTGACGAAGAAAAAATCAACACCGAGCTTAAGCGTACAGAGGAGGAGATAGCCCGCCTTATGGCTAGCTTTGAAGCAGAGGAGCTATCTGACATTCAGCCCGAGGAAATGAGAGAGGATGAAATACTCCCCGACCCTGCGGTCTATGATACATTACGCTTTGTTCTTAAGGACCTTGAGGCTGAGGGACGCGTCAAGTGCCTTTGCCAAAACGGAAGCTATGACCTGCGCTTTACCGACGAGGGTGTGGAGGCATACTGCGAAAGGTGCGGCGGAAGCTATCTTTTCCGCGCTACAACACCTGCTATCGCCGAGGAATATCTCGACATCGACGAGCTTAAATTAAAGTAATCCGTAATAGATAAGAATACCGCGATAAATGCCTGTGGCGAAGAGATATGGTGAATTTGCCAACAGCTCCGCATCGTCGGGGTTGGTGATAAAGCCCATTTCCACAAGAACCGCGGGCATTTCGGTTTCTTTAAGGACATAAAGGCCCGGGCGGTAAACTATGCCTCGGTTTCTGAGACCTGTTGAGGGTAAGCTGCTCTAAGATGTTTTCCCCTAAATTTCTTGCAACCGTTGCACCGGGACCGTACACCAGCGCCTCGTTGCCTGTGGCTCTCGGATTTTCGGCAGCGTTGTTATGGAGTGAGATAAATATATCGGCATCCCACTCGTTTGCCTGATTTACCCGCTCAACAAGGCTTGATGAATTGTTTGTTCCTAAAATTGTGTCAGGCTCAGGTCTCGAAAGTCTTGTTTCAAACTCGGGATTTGCCGAAAGAAGATTATTTAGTCTTCTTCCTATTTCGTAGGTCAGGTCCTGCTCGTAATATCCGTTGCCCTCAGCGCCGGTATTGAAGCCCCTTGGGTTATGCCCTTGGTCGATGTATATTTTTATTGCCATAATATTTTCCTTTCGGTTTGTTTTTTATTTAGTTTATGCAAAATGGAGTTTTTCGCCTATGAGTGAAATGAGAAGAATGTTAAGCTACGTAAGACGCGCGGTTGACGATTATAATATGATTGAAGATGGCGACAGAATCGCCGTTGGCATCTCCGGCGGCAAGGATTCGCTGACGCTGCTTGAGGTGCTCTCGGAAATGCGTATTTTTTATCCTAAAAAGTACGAGCTTGTTGCAATAACCGTTGATATGGGCTTCGAGGGCTCGGACTACTCGGAGGTAAGAGAATTTTGCAACAGGCTGGGTATTAAATATATTGTAGAGAAAACCGATATAGCAAAGATAATTTTTGATATTCGCAAGGAGTCAAACCCCTGCTCTCTCTGCGCAAAGATGAGACGCGGCTCTCTGCACACAGCAGCGGTAGAGGCAGGCTGCAACAAGGTGGCTCTCGGGCATCACTTTGACGATGCTGTCGAGACATTTATGATGAATTTATTCTTTGAAGGAAGGCTTGGCTGCTTTTCGCCTAAGTCCTATCTCTCAAACAGACAGCTCTGGCTTATCAGACCTATGCTCTATGCTACCGAAAAGGATGTTAAATACTTTACCTCTAAGAGAAGCCTGCCGATAGTAACAAGCCTCTGCCCCGAGGACCACGCGACAGAAAGAGAAAAAATGAAAAATCTGCTTGCCGGTCTTGAAAAAGAATACAAAGGGCTAAGACACAGGATATTTAATGCTATGTGCAAGGGTGAGATTGACGGGTTTAAGTTGAAATAACATCATCCTCATCCACCGCAAAGCGGACCGCCTTCCCCTATCCCAGGGAAGGCTTTTTTATGTTTTATAAATGTTGCACGAAATTTCTTAAAAAATTTTTATTTTTCCAAATCGAGAAAAACAGAGATTTCGGGAGAAAAACAGAGCTTTTGGGAGCGCTGGTTTTCTAAATCAATTTTTCTCAAAAAAATGTCAAAAATCTGTTGACAAGTGAGGAAAGTTATGGTATAATAGACGAGCTTGAAAAAAGAAATCGCAAAAATATTGCGAAGACAAAATTTAGGAGGAAACAAAAATGTCCACATTTATGGCAAATGCGAACAACATCGAGCGCAGATGGTTCGTTATTGATGCAGCAGGCAAGCCCCTTGGTAAGACTGCTGTTAAGGCTGCGGAAATTCTTCGCGGCAAGCACAGACCCGAGTTCACACCTCACGCTGACTGCGGTGAGTTTGTTATCATTGTGAATGCAGCTAAGGCTACACTCTCCGGTAAGAAGCTTGAGCAGAAGTACTATCGTCATCACTCCGGTTACATCGGCGGTCTTAAGGAAGTTCAGTACAAGACCCTTATGGCTACCCGCCCTGAGATGGCTATGGAGCTTGCTGTTAAGGGTATGCTCCCCCACAACTCTCTTGGCGACAAGGCTTTCACACGTCTTCATGTATATGCAGGCGCAGACCACAAGCAGGCGGCTCAGCAGCCCACCCTTGTTGACTAATAGGAGGTAACGAAGAATGTACACAAGTGCTAAACCCTATTTCTACGGAACAGGCAGAAGAAAGAAGTCTGTTGCAAGAGTTCGTCTCTACCCCGGTACAGGTGCTATCACCATCAACGGCAGAGATATCGCTGATTACTTCGGTCTTGAGACCATGAAGCTTATCGTTAACCAGCCTTTCGGCGTTACCGACACTGTTGGCAAGTTTGACATTGTTGCAAATGTTAACGGCGGTGGCTTCTCCGGCCAGGCAGGTGCTATCCGTCACGGCGTTGCTCGTGCTCTCCTTTCTGCTGATGAGACCTACAAGCCCCTCCTCAAGAAGGCAGGCTTCCTCACCAGAGACCCTCGTATGAAGGAAAGAAAGAAGTACGGACTCAAAGCAGCTCGTCGTGCTCCTCAGTTCTCGAAGAGATAAAAACATTGTGCCCTTGGCACAACTCAAAACCCACCTTCCCTGGTGGGTTTTTGTTTTTATCTCTCGAGAACAATGAAATAAATCCGCTTCGCTGATTTGTAAAATGACCTTACGGTCTTGAAATTCGCTAAAGCGAATGAAATGCACTGCGGTGCATTAAGGATTTATTTTATTTCATGTTGCGCCAAGGCGCAACATTTCATGACGGCTTTACCGTCATTTCTAGCTCGGCTCTGCCGAGCATTTCATTCTTCCTCGCTTCCCTGCTTCCGCACTATTCATTCGCACTCATACATTTAATCAAAAGGGCGGTTCAATTTGCAAAAGCCTCGCCGCCCTCTTTACTTTTTGCCGTTTTTATGGTATAATCTAACTAATCGATAAACTTGAATTTGACGGAGAATTATATGAAATTAAAGAACATTCTGATTGTTGTTAAAGATATAGAAAAATCGAGAAAATTCTATCACGACTTGTTTGGCATAGATATGGTTCACGACAATGACGGTAATATGATCTTAACTGAAGGTCTTGTCCTTCAAGACGAGAAAATATGGAGAAAATTTTTAGGCAGAGATATTGTTCCAAAGAATAATTCTTGCGAATTGTATTTTGAGGAACAGAACATTGAAGCATTTGTTAAAAAATTAGAAAGATTATACCCCACGATTGAATATGTAAACCTTCTTATGACACATAGTTGGGGGCAACAAGTAATTCGATTCTACGATTTAGATGGCAACTTAATCGAAGTAGGAACACCGATGTAATTAACAAATCCAATTTGTCGCTTATATATTTAATTCGGAGAATGATTTATTATGGCTATGTGGAATCCATGGCGGGGTTGTAAAAAGTGCAGTGACGGATGCCTTCATTGCTATATACACAAAGGCGATGCAAAGCGCGGTGTTGATACAAGTCTAATTGAAAAAACAAAAGATTTTTACAAGCCTGTTGAGCGGTTGAAAAACGGAAGCCACAAAATGAAGGCAGGGGTGGTTTATCTTTGCTTTTCAACCGATTTTTTGATAGAGGAAGCCGACGAATGGCGCAAAGAGTGCTGGAATATGATAAAAGAGCGTCAGGATTGCACTTTCCTTTTTCTTACCAAACGGATAGAGAGATTTGCAAATTGTGTTCCCGATGATTGGGGCGACGGATACGAGAATGTTATTGCTTGTTGTACTATCGAAAACCAAAAGAATGCCGACAAAAAGCTGTCGATATTCAGCAAACTCCCGATAAAGCACAAATTTATTACTGCGCAGCCTTTACTTGAAAAAATACATATTGAACATTATCTTGATAATATTGAGCTTGTGGTTGTCGGGGGTGAGTCGGACTATTTTGCTCGCCCCTTTGATTATGATTGGGCGCTTGATATCAGGGAGCAATGTGTTCGAAAAAATGTATCCTTTGAGTTCAGGCAATGCGGAACTCATTTTATAAAAGACGGCAAAAAATACAAATTGCAAACAAAAGACCTGTGCAGTCAAGCGAGAAAAGCAGGAATAGATTTTAAAGCTCAAAAAAACAGTCATACTTGATAGGCTGAATTGATGTCACAAACTATGAGGGTTTTAGTTATGCTCTTCTATAAAATATTAGTTAAAAAACTCTGCTGTGTCAGGGCTTTTGTCATGTTAGCGTGTAGGGGCAACCATCGGTCATCAGTTTTATCGGCTCTCCTCTGCACTGAATGGCGCAAAGATTGCATTGGTATTTACTTTTGAAAATGATTATGGTATAATGTACATAAGATAAACTTGATACGAAAAGGAGAAAGGGCCATGAAAAACAATTCTAATTTAGTTTACGATGTGGATGGTTTGGTGGCAGCAGCCAAGAAAAACTTGCGTAATTCTATAGTTAAAATTGGTGTATCCGTCGTAGTTTTAGCATTATCGATTCTAGCAGTAGTTTTCTTCGGAACTTATCTTTTCGTTTTCATTGGCGGTACAATGCTCGCTTGCGTTTCTGCCATCTTATGCAACAAATCAATAAAAAATATTGCTTTTTCGGATTACAGTAATACAATCGGTGAAATTGCCGATGTTCACAAAGATATAAAAACCGTTGATACAACTAAGGTTGGTGGAATTAATCCCTTTGGAACAAGAAAATACGACAGCTACAAAAACAACGAGATTAGACTTGGCGTTTATATAAATGATGGCGTACAAATACGAGCCTGCTATCTAAAATGTGCAAGCGAAGAACACGCAAAATATTACGAATCAAAAGGCGAAGCAATACATATATGGGGAACTCACTTTCCGGTAAAACTTCAAGCTGAAAATGATAAATGGCTGTGCCCTGTTTGCGGTGAGTTTAACACAATTGATAAAAGAACTTGCTCTAGATGTAAAAACAAAATTATCAAATGATATATCGGTGAACAAAAATTTTACGGAGGATAAAAATGGCAGGATTTATAACTGTTTTGGGATTTGGGATACTGATCTCTATTCTTGGTATAATCAATATGACAGGCAACATATCATCGCTCCATTGGTATCATAGACAGAGAGTTACAGAGGAAAATCGCAAGCCGTTCGGAAAACTTGTTGGACTCGGGACTTTGATTATAGGTCTTGCTATGATTGTGTTCGGCATTCTATTCTTGATTTTTGAACATACTAAGCTTGAGGTTCTCGCCATTATCGGTGTGGTAGAATTAATCGCAAGTATCACTATAGGAATGATTGTCAGCTTCTACGCAATGAAAAAGTATAACGGCGGCATATTTTGACTGTCAAAATTCTTTTTTCCTAGCAAAAACAAGCGTTTATCCCCCTGCAATAAGCTATCGATTTTTGATTAGATGCACCAAGTTATGATACTTTATCTAATAGTTTTATTTGCATTTCTTCCCTACTCAACTATCGGTTTGTTGATTTTAATGATAATTTCATATAAAATATAAAAGGAATTTATCAAGCAAGGGACAACTACTATGGATCAAATAAAAATCGGAAAATTTATTGCCGAGTGCAGAAAAGAACAAAATCTGACGCAGATGCAGTTGGCAGAAAGGTTGAATATTACTGACAGGGCGATATCGAAGTGGGAAAACGGAAGATCAATGCCGGATTCATCTATAATGCTTGAGCTTTGCGATGTGTTAAAGATCAGCGTTACTGACCTATTAAACGGCGAAAAGGTCAACACGGGAAACTATAACCAAAGGCTCGAGCAGAGCCTCATTGATATGGTTAAGCAAAAAGAAGAGGCAGACAGGATGCTGCTGTTTTTAGAGCTTTTGGTTGGTGTCATATGTGTTGCTGTTATGCTTGCGACGGTGGCATTTGCTTCGTTTGTGGATATGGAGGAATGGCTCAGGATCACACTTATTCTTATAGGACTTGCTCCTATTCTTATCATTTCTCCCTTCATGATAAAAATAGAACAAACTGCGGGATATTACGAATGTAAGGAATGCGGATACAAATACGTACCCACCTACAGCAGCGTTTTTATGGCTATGCATACAGGCAGAACAAGATACATGAAATGTCCAAAATGCGGTAAAAAATCGTGGCAGAAAAAGATTGTGCGTAAATAAAAAAGACAGGTTGGCTGAGGATTATATCAAACCTCGTGCCAACCTTTTTTTGTTAAATCGAAAGAAGAGCTATCGCTACAGCGCCCAAAGAAACACCTATCCACTGCCACCAGAACATTTTTTCTTTAAAAATAAACACAGAAAAAACAGTTGTAATAGCAAGCGAGCCAACCGCAAGAACCGGGTAAATAAGACTAGGCGAAAGAGATGTACTTGCCAGAATTATTATGATTAAATTCAACGCAAAATTAAGCGCACCGCTGATAAAGGGAAAATATCCCGTCTTTTTCAAAATTTCTTTAGAATCACTCTTGTCGCTTCTTAAATACAATAAAAGACAAACAATAAAGCCCACCGCAGTTGCGGTTGCCATAAGAAAATCTCCGTAAGAGGAATTAAAGTCTAGCTGCTGGGTTCTCTGAGTGATTGAACAAACCGAGTTTCCTACAAAGTAAACAGCGATAAAGCACAGCCATTTTACGCTGAACTTTTTGCCCTGCTCTTTCCCCTTTCCTGTATAAAGGCATAGCCAAAGAGAAAGGACAACAAGCACAAGTCCCGAAATAACAACAGGTGTAACCGGACTGTTCCAGAAGAAAAAGCCCCACACGGTAGTGCTTATCATTGAAAGCTGCATTATAAGAGAGGAAAGCATTATAGGTCCCTCTCTGTACACAGAGACGATAGACATCATTGCTGCGGTATAGCCCAGGGCAAAGAGCGCAGAATACGGCAAAACAGCAAGGTCAAATTCGGGATTAAGTATAAATTTAAATAACCAAAGGATAAAAACTGCGCTGAGCTGAAGAAGGTTATACAGCGGTGTTATATCCCTTTTTCCCTCATTCTTTCGATTATAAAAGCTTGCGCTTATCGAAGAAAACGAGAGAAAAAACGTAGCTAATACTAAATATATGTATGGCATTTTAGAGCACCTCTACCGATTAAATTGAATTCGATTGCTCCGCATTGCTGCCGTTTCGCTCTTCAAGGTCGGCTACAATTTTTGCATACATTTTTTCGTCTATCTTAAACTTCTTTTGATATATAATAAAGCCGAGAAGAATGCATATAAGGGGCAAAATCATCATTGCGATTTTCATAACCCATACAGACCACGAGGGAGCACCCGAAGCAATCTCTTTTGTAACGGCTGCTATTGCCTCCGCATCGGTTATATTTGCTGTTGCGCTTGCTATTTTGTTCTCAAAGCTGTCAAGAGATGATATAATCAGCGTAACAGTTACAACCGCAGAGCCGAGAGCGCCGCCAAGTTTGTTTATAAACGGCTGAACGGCAAAGCTTACCGACTCGTTGCGTTTACCAAGCTTCCACTCACCGTATTCAACCGCATCGGCAAGGAACAGGAGCATAAGAAGCTGAATAATCGCCTGAGCAAAGAAAAGAATAAGTCCCGCAATAACAATAAGAGGCAGCTGCTCGAAGGAGAAGAAGAAAATAAGATAAGCCAAAACAACCGCAACCATAGCGCCGAAATAGAGCTGCTTTCTGGTAAATCTTTTTGAAAACAGAGGAAAAACAGAAAGCGCAGTAAGCTGAGCAACCGCAAGAACGGCTGCAAACACGGTATATGTTCCCTCATCACCGTATGCATACTTGAAGTAATATAAACCAAAGGAGGTGGTTGTGCAATAGCCTATCATAAAGAGCGCCATAGCAATAGCGGTAACCATAAGCTGGTCGTTTTTTACCAAGGCGCGCACCATACCGCGAAGTCCTGTTCTTTCCTGCTTTGAAAGCTCTGAGCGGTCCTCTTTAACCCCCAGAAGTGTAACCATCTGGAAAATCCACATTATAATTACAATAAGTACCGCAAAAACAAAATAACTCTCACGCGGAGTAAGTCCAAAACCGCTGAAAATAGCGGGAACAGACGGAAACAGCAGCACTACCGCAAACATACCTACGTTTGCGCAAATACGGGCGATTGCTCCTATCCCCTCCCTAAGCTTTTGGTCCTTAGAGATTGCCGGCATAAGTGACCAATAAGCAATATCGTTTGTAGTATATGCCATACCCCAAAGAAGATAGCATACAGCAAACACCGCGATATACCAGCTTTCGCTCATATTAAAGTTATGAAATAGCAAAACGGTAAATAATCCCGAGGTAAGCATTCCAAAGAGTATCCACGGCTTAAATTTACCCCATTTTGTATTTGTGTTATCTACAATAGTACCCATTATAGGGTCGTTTAAGGCATCAAATATACGAAATACGACCATTAATGCTCCGACAACTCCAAGACTCCACCCCGAGAGACCTACTGTACCGGTAAGGTAGTTCATTATAAACATACTGATAAGAGTATACAACGCGTCTCTGCCCAGGGTACCGAGACCGAAGCAGTACTTATTCATTGTCATTTTTCTATCCATTTTTTCACCCTTTCTTTAACAAAAAGCAGGCATATTAACCAAGAATTTCGCCAATAAATTTACAAAACTCGGCCTCTGCCTCTTCAAGAGTCTTGTCATTTACAAAATAATAGTCATAATGATAGTTTTCAACGCAGTCGTCGGCAGCGTTTCCATATTCCCTCTTTGCCATACGGGAGCCTCCCCGTATAAGAAGAGCCTTTGCCTGCCCGTCTGTTGCTCGGACAAACTTTGCAATCTCCTCGGGCTCACGAATGTGAACAAAGAGAACCTCTCTGTCACCCTGAAGAAATTCCTTATAGCGCTCTGCCGCCCAGGATGTGGGATAATCGTTATACTCCACCGAAAGCTGTTTTAGGTCGGCAAGAAATTTTCGTGACTTGTCATCCTTTGCTCCGCTCCAGCCCATCTGAGACGCAACCTCCTTTATAGGAGTTATTGAGGATATATTTTCCACCTTGAATTTTTTGGCAGCCATTAAGCAAAGTGTGTCCTTGCCTACTCCGCCCGCGCCGTTTATTACCAAAACCGTCTTTTTCATAGTCTTGTCCTTAATTTATATTATTTCAATATATAATATAACATATTGCAGTGTGAAAGTCAACAAAAATCATGTTAACAAAAAAAGCCGCCTCATAAAGAAGCGGCTAAAACTGCTATTTTAAAAACAAGTGTAACATCTTAGAATAAAGTCCTTTATTATAAGGCTGATAGCGCATTGGCAGGTCGAGCCAGGTCTTTTTATCTACTATGCTCTTTTTGTGTGTAAATGTATCAAAGCCAACCCTACCGTGGTAGGCGCCCATTCCGCTCTCACCCACTCCGCCAAAGCCCATTTCGCTTGTAGCGAGGTGGATAACCACATCGTTTACGCAACCGCCGCCATAGCGAACACGGCTTGTAATCTTTTTTATGGCAGATTTGTCCTCAGAGAAGATGTAAAGAGCCAAGGGCTTGGGCTTATCGTTAAGAAGAGAAATTAGCTCATCATAGCTTTCAAATGTGAGCACGGGAAGCAGCGGACCGAATATCTCCTCCTGCATTATTTCGTCATTCCAGGTTGCATTATCTATCACAGTCGGAGCAATCTGCTCGGTTTTTTCATCCGAATTTCCACCAAAAGAGGTTTTGTCTTTATCAATTAATGAGACAAGTCGGTCAAAGTGCTTTTTATTTATAATCTTTCCGTAATCTGGGTTTTCCAGAGGATTTTCACCGTACTGTCTTTTAATTTCTCTTATTATTTCGCTTACCAAATTATCCTTGATGCTCTTCTCGCAAATCAGATAATCGGGGGCAACACAGGTTTGACCGCAGTTTAAAAATTTACCAAAGACTATGCGACGGGCGGCAAGCTTAATTTTTGCTGTACTGTCAACAATACAAGGGCTCTTGCCTCCAAGCTCCAAAACAGCGGGAGTCAGATGCTCGGCAGTATGGCGGAGAACCTCTTTGCCTACCCCTTGGCTGCCTGTAAAGAACACTAGGTCAAATTTTTCTTCAAGTAGGCCTTGATTTTCAGCTCTGCCGCCTGTTACCACCTCCACATATTCGGGTGAAAAGCATTCGGAAATTATTTCCTCAACTATATCACTTGTTGTGGGAGAGTAGGCGCTGGGCTTTATTACAGCGGTGTTTCCTGTCGCAATAGCATTGACAAGGGGGTCTATTGTAAGCAAAAAAGGATAATTCCAGGGGCTCATAATAAGAACGGTGCCGTACGGGTCTTTCGCCACATAGCTTTTAGATGCAAACTGGGCGAGAGGCGTTTTTACCCTCTCGGGCTTAGAGAAGCGCCTCGTATTCTTTATCATATAGCTGATTTCCGAAAGCACAAGCCCTATCTCGCACATAAAGCCCTCGTATTCGGATTTACCAAGGTCTTTGTTTAATGCCTCGGCTATTTTCTTTTCTTTAGACTTCACCGAGGAATAAAGCTTCTTTAGCATCTCTATTCTGAATTTTACAGGAAGAGTTTTTCCGCTTAAGAAATATTTGCGCTGGCGCTCTACAATAAGGCTTATCTCTTGTCTTTCCACTGACCTGCTCCTTTTTTCTTCACTGGGCTGATTTTATCATATTTACAGTAGTTTGTCAAGACAACCGTGACCATAAGACTTATAAAGACTTATAAAAATACATTTTTGCTCTTTACTTTTTTATTTTGATGGTATATAATTATTGTGTTAATTTTTTATTTGGAGATGCTTATGGAAAAAAGACTTTTTGGCATACACGAGGGTCACGAGATTTATATTTACACAATAAAAAACGAAATATGCTCGGTTGATGTTATAAATTACGGCGCTACACTTGTAAGATTTGTGCCCTTTGGAACTGATATTGTGGGCGGTTTTGACACCCTGGAAAAGTACATAGAGGATAAAAGCTGCCAGGGAGTTACCGTTGGCAGAGTTTGCAACCGAATTGAAAATGCTGAGCTTAATATTGACGGCGCTATTTATATGCTGACCGAAAACGACGGTAACAGAGGCAACTGCCTGCATGGCGGTGTTGGCTTTAAATGCAGAGTTTGGAACGAAGAAGAGACTACCGACAGCTCTGTTACATTCTCCTATTATTCTCCCGACGGTGAGGACGGCTTCCCCTCCGCTCTTTTCACAAAGGTGACCTACACTCTTGAGGGCTCGGACCTAATTATAGACTATTTTGCCCGCCCGGAGGGAAAAACTCCTATTGCTCTTACCAACCATGCTTTCTTTAATCTTCATGGCGATTTTTCAAAAATCATTTTTGACCACAGAGCGGCAATATATGCCGACAGCTATTCAAAGGTTAACGAAAAGCTTATTCCCACAGGCGAGCATCCCTCGGTTGCGGGAACAGCATTTGACTTTAACGAGCCTCATGTTATAGGCTCACGTCTTGACGATACACTCAAGAGCTATGACCACAATTATATTCTCACACCTAAGGAGCATAAGACTTATTCCGGCAAAGCGCTCGGCCTTGGAGCAAAGGTGGATAACGGAAATCTCGAGCTTTCGGTTTACACCGACCAGCCCTGTGTTCAGTTCTATACCGCGGGATTTCTCGGCAGCGGCAAGTTTGGCGATGCGCCTGCCTTTAAGGGCGGTGTTACTCCTGTAAAATATGGCGCATTCTGCCTTGAGGCGCAGACAGAGCCCAACTGCTGTAATAAAGGACTTTGCATCTACAACGCAGGTGAGATCTATACTCAAACAACTATCTACTCGGTAAGGAAGATTTAATACCTCATCCACCGCACCGCGGTCCCCCTTCCCCAAGGGGAAGACTAAGGCGAGGCGATATATGACTCGGGAGAGATTTATACTCAGACCAACAGTCTATTCGGTAAGAAAGATTTAACACCTCATCCACCGCTCCGCGGTCCCCCTTCCCCAAGGGGAAGGCTAAGGAGAGGCTATTACGATGCTGGACAAGTTTATACGCAGACCACCGTTTATTCGGTGAAGAAACTTTGATTTTGGTATTGACTTTTTCTGCAAAATATTGTATAATTTTTAAGTGATTAAAGCTATGAGAAGAACAAGTAGCTATGTGGAGCATAAGACAGAAAGCTGCCGGGTGATGAGAGGCGCGTGAGCTTACATAGTGAATACATCTTTGAGCGCGCACCGAAGCTTTTTTGTGTAGGCTGCGACGGGTAACGACCGTTATAACGTTTTTGAGGCAGATTTTTGCGGGACGCCCGGGCGCTGTCCCCTACGTTTATCTGTGAATCAAGGTGGTACCACGGAAAATTTGAAATTCGAAACCTGAAATTCGAAATTCGGAATTTATTCGTCCTTGGAGAGCTTAGGCTTTCCAAGGATTTTTTTGTTAAAAAATCAATTTATATATACCGGGAATTTTATTCATTAAAGTTCCTTGGTGCTGCCCTTTCTTCGGGAATGGTAGCAGAAAGGAAAAGGAAAATGCAGATTTACGAAGAGCTTGTTGCCAGAGGCCTTATTGCCCAGGTAACAAACGAAGATGAAATTAAGGAGATGATAAACAACGGCAAAGCCACATTCTACATTGGCTTTGACCCCACAGCAGATTCTCTGCACGTTGGTCACTTTATGGCTCTCTGCCTTATGAAGAGACTGCAGATGGCAGGCAACCGTCCTGTTGTTCTTATCGGTGGCGGAACCGCAATGATAGGCGACCCCTCAGGCAGAACAGATATGCGACAGATGATGACTCGTGAGACCATTCAGCACAACTGCGACTGCTTCAAGGTACAGATGGAGAGATTTATCGACTTTGGCGAGGGCAAGGCTATTATGGTAAACAATGCTGACTGGCTCCTTGACCTTAACTATATTGAGGTGTTACGAGAGGTTGGCGCTTGCTTCTCTGTTAACCGTATGCTCTCGGCAGAGTGCTACAAGCAGAGAATGGAAAAGGGTCTGTCGTTCCTTGAGTTTAACTATATGATTATGCAGTCCTACGACTTCTATCATCTCTTCAGGGAATATGGCTGCAATATGCAGTTTGGCGGTGATGACCAGTGGTCTAACATGCTTGGCGGTACTGAGCTTATCAGACGTAAGCTCGGCAAAGATGCTCACGCAATGACAATTACCCTGCTCTTAAACTCCGAGGGTAAGAAGATGGGTAAGACCGCATCCGGCGCGGTTTGGCTCGACCCCAAGAAAACATCACCCTACGACTTCTATCAGTACTGGAGAAATGTTGGCGATGCCGATGTGCTTAAGTGCATAAGAATGCTCACATTCCTGCCACTTGAGGAGATTGACAAAATGGACTCCTGGGAGGGCGCTCAGCTTAATACCGCAAAGGAAATTCTCGCATACGAGCTTACAAAGCTTGTTCACGGTGAGGAAGAGGCAACCAAGGCTCAGGAACAGGCAAAGGCTCTGTTTGGAGCCGGAGGTGAAGCTGATGCTCCTACTGCGGAAATGCTCGACGAGGACTTCTACATTGAGGGCAAGACCGACATTCTCACAATGCTCGTAAGAAGCGGTCTTTGCAAGTCAAAGTCTGAGGCAAGACAGGCAGTTATGCAGGGCGGTGTTTCTGTTGACGGTGAAAAGGTCGCAGACATAAAGACCTACTTCTCAAAAGAGGACCTTGTAGAGGGCAAGCTTCTCCGCAAGGGTAAAAAGACCTATATGAAGGTTATTTACAAGGCATAATGGATTATAATTATCATACACACACCTACCGCTGCGGTCACGCAAACGGTAGTGATGAGGAATATATTTTAAGGGCAATTGATGGCGGAATAAAGCATATGGGCTTTTCTGACCATGCGCCTTTCATGTTTCCCGACGGATATGAAATCGACTGCCATATGCAGATGGCTGATGCTAAAGGTTATTTTGAGAGCATAAATGCTTTGCGCAAAAAATATGCGGACAAAATAGATATTGCCATTGGCTTTGAGATGGAGTATATGCCCTCGCATTTCGACAAAATGCTGGAAAATGTGAAAAATATCGGAGCAGAATATTTAATTTTAGGTCAGCACTATATCGCAGACGGTTATCCCGATGCTATCGGCAGCGGAAGCATTAAGGAGTCCGAGGAACGTTTCTTTACCTATGTTGACTCGGTTTGCAGTGGTATTGAGAGCGGTGTTTTCAGCTATCTTGCTCATCCTGATATGGCTAAATTTACAGGCAGCGACGAGATTTACCGTGCGGGTATGAAAAGGATTTGTCAATGCTCTCTCGAAAACAACATCCCTGTTGAAATAAACTTCCTCGGAATAAGAGATGGGCGCTTTTACCCAAATCCGAGATTTTGGGAAATTGCAAAAGAGGTGGGCTGCCCTGTCACATTCGGCTTAGATGCTCATACGCCCAAGGATGCATACGACGGTGACTCGCTCAAGGTTGCCGAATGGTTTGTGAGAAAATATAAGCTTAACTACATTGGCAAGCCTGATATTATTTCTATTCAGTAATTTAAAAGACAAGGTTCTTTTTGAGCCTTGTCTTTCTTTTTTATGCGTTGCAAGTGAAGTTATAGTAGTCGTACATCTTCATATCGCCTCTTTGCTGACCGTTTCTTGTAAAGAGCGAGGAATAGCAATACTGCAGTCCTCTTTCTCTGGGAACTCTGTGCCGACGGCCGTATTCATCGGCATCCTCCTTTGTGTCGAAGAGACCGAGTATTTTCTCCTCTCCGCCATTAAGTATTGCCACTGCAAATTTGTATTCCATAACGAAGTCTCCTTGTGTTTTTGTTTTGTGACTTCATTATACAGAATTTGGTGTACAATATTTAGGACAGTCGGCTGTTTTATTTTATTTTCGGATAAATTACAAGAGCGAAATATGAAGTAATTATGTAGGGGAGTGATAATATCAATAAAGCAATAAACATATCCAAATCTTGATTCTCTTCGATGCTATATTCCACGCCGCACCATAGACAAAACGCAATTATTCCAGCTACAACACCATATAAAACAGGAGCATTTGCGTTACAGAAAACACCTGCAACAATTGTACCAACTATAAGAGCAGCCAAAACAGCTCCTACAACGTAACACACACTAGAGCTTGTAATTACACTCAATAACAAAGCCGCAGCTATACCAATAAATCCGGACAAAATCCATTCTAATGCGATTCTAATAACTTTCATAACAAAACCTCTTATTTTTATAGTGCACTTATATAGGTGCAATACAATTATATCATTTTGCTATAATAATGTCAATACATTTGCACTAAAATAGGAGCAAAAAATGAATAGCAAAATAGAAAAGAAAATTGGTACTAATATACGAACTTTAAGAGAAAAATTGGGATATACACAAGATTACATTGCAACACAGTTCCAACTACATGGATGTGATATAACAAGAAGTGCGATTGCAAAGATAGAAGTTGGGCAAAGACATATTTATCCCGATGAGATTATTCTTTTTAAGAAAATTTTAGATGTGAGCTTCGACGATATTTTAAAATTGTAGGTTTGTAAGTGCTCCTGCGGGAATTTTGCTCCGCTTACAAGCTCTCGCTGGGCGAGAGGCTCCGCAATGTTGCGAATCCCTCGCTCTTCGAGCGACGGGATTAGGACACGCAAGGAGCACCAAGCAAAAAGACCACCGCTACGGGTGGTCGCTCCTGCGGGAATTTTGCTCCGCTTTCTAGCTCTCGCTAGGCGAGAGGCTCCGCAATGTTGCGAATCCCTCGCTCTTCGAGCGACGGGATTAGGACACGCAAGGGGCACCAAGCAAAAAGACCACCGCTACGGGTGGTCGCTCCTGCAGGAATTTTGCTCCGCTTTCTAGCTCTCGCTAGGCGAGAGGCTCCGCAATGTTGCGAATCCCTCGCTCTTCGAGCGACGGGATTAGGACACGCAAGGGGCACCAAGCAAAAAGACCACCGCTACG
>JAGATD010000038.1 GCA_017621415.1 Clostridia bacterium | reverse complement strand
GTCACACTCGCGGGAAAACCGTTATTAACGCTTTTCTTATACGCTCGTGCCACTTCGTTACGTCAGCCGACGATTTCTGCTCTAAATCCGCCAAGCCCTAGGTGTGTTCTCATTAAAAATTCAATTTTTATCTGACTATAACCGAGTTTTTTAGGTAAAATCTTTGATTTGATTGAATTTTTAATGAGACACCCCCTATTGTTCGTTCCGTTTTATTCAAGAATTCCTTCAAGAGGAGTGAGGTTCCAGAGGGCAGCAAGCTCCTTGATAATTTGGTCGGGAATAACATTTACAGTGTGACCGAGGGCGAGCATATAAATCTGCGCAGTCTTTTCAACAGTCTCAATAAGACCGAATGCCTCGTCCATATTCTTTCCTGTACCGTAGATTCCGTGATTAGTCCAGACAACAAGTCTGAAGCTCTTCATCTTTTCTGCGGTTGCGATACCTATCTCGTTAGTGCCGCATACCATGCAAGGAAGCACGCCTACACCATCGGGGAATACTACTACAGCCTCGGTGTTGGACTGCCAAAGTCTATGGGTAAAGTCCTTTTCGTCAATGGGACAAACTGCATTCATGGCTATGGTATATGTAGGGTGAGAGTGCATTACTATTCTGTGGTCGGGGTCAACAGAAAGTCTTGAAATATGACTCATCATATGCGCGGGAAACTCTGATGTAAACTTACCGCCGTCAGACCAGCCCCAAAGAAGCTCTGCGGTAGTGCCGTCATTTGCAATACGGACAATACCAAGGTTGCACTCAGGGTCTTTCTCAACATTCTTAAAATACTTACCTGTACCCGTTACAATAAATATTTTTCCGATAAGCGCCGATGCGTCAAAGCCTGTGGGAATTGTACGTATTACCTTGTTTAAATCAAGATACCTACCTACCTCCTCTTCTTCAAGAAGATAGCTGATGTTACCGCCGTTTCTTTCATCCCAGCCAAGGCGGTACATATTTGCGGTTGCATCACACATTTCCTTGACAAAGGGTGCTTCGAGAATGTTCTTTTTCATTTTTATGTATCCTTCCATTTGTAAATAAATATTTTCATTTTCCATTAAGCTGAACCTTGAGGTTTCCTATTGCGGTAGCCTCGATAGGCAGCGCGCGGACTCTCTTGCCTGTATATTTTTCGGTCAGAGAGTTAAGGTATGTATTTTTGGCACCGCCACCCACAATGTAGATTTCAGGGTAGATTTTCCCCGTGTTTTTCTCGAGTGCCTCGATAGCTGCTCTGTATCCGTCAGCAAGGCTGTGATATGCCGAGTTGAAGTAGTCGGCATCGGTTACTGGTGCGGAGATATTACGGGACACAAAATATTCCTTTATCGCCTCTTTCATCGACTCGGGCGCCATAAAGACTCCGTCATTTACATCAAAAAGCTCTGTGTAGGTGCTTTTCTCTGCCATGGCGGCAATTTCACCGTAGGGGGTCTCGGGACAAAGCTCTTTTCTGAGACTCTGTATTATCCACATTCCGGTTATATTTTTTTGATAGCGGTTGTAGCCTACACCGCCCTCGTTTGAGTAATCCGAAAGCCTTGAGCCCTCGTCTGTCAGCGCCTCATCGGTCTTAACACCAAGCAGCGACCAGGTACCCGAGGAAATATAAGGCGAGTTGGTTTCCATATCAATTGCCTCGACCGCGGAGGCTGTATCGTGTGTTGCGCAAAGAACAACGTCAAGGTCGCCGCCAACCTCTGCTGCAATTTCGGGCTTAAGTCTGCCAACAAAGGTGCCGGGCGCTGAAAGCGGCTTTATTAAATTCAAAGGAAGCCCGAGTCTTGCAAATATTTCTTCGTCAAGCTCCAGAGTTTTATAATTTACAAGACCTGTGGTTGTTGCGTCGGTAAATTCCTTTTTCTTAACTCCCGTCAGCTTATACATAAGATATTCGGGAATCATAAGGAAGTCTGTTACCCCCTCAAATTTGCCCGCAATCTTATCGGCATAGAGCTGATATATAGTATTAAAAGTATTAAATTGTATGCCTGTTCTGGAATACAGCTCGTCGAATGGAATAATTCTGTGCACTTCGTTTATGGACTCGTTAACTCTTGAGTCACGGTAAGCATATGTGGGCTTTACTTCCTCGTCTCCTTTGAGCAAAACATAGTCAACACCCCAAGTGTCAATAGACATAGAGGATATTTCAGGATATTTCTCAAACGCAAGCTTTAAGCCCTGCTTAACCTCAGACAAAAGTCTGTCGGTATCCCATATAAGGTGACCGTCGAGGGTATCCATTCCGTTTGGAAAACGATAAAGCTCTTCTGTCTTTATTTCGCCTCCCTCATACCAACCAACAATGTGGCGGCCGCTTGATGCTCCTATATCAACACTAAGTGCGTATTTCATATTGAATACCCCTTTTACTTCATTAAAATTGAAGATAAAAATATCACTGTATCATGATACCATATAAAAAATGACTGTGTCAAGTAAAAATTGAACTTATAATATGTAAAAATGGTTTAAATCTTAATTTTGGTCGTTTTTTGTTATAACATTTCCGTTCAGACTCGCAAAAATAAAAACTACAGAACAGCTACACTAAAAAAACAAAAAAACGAAGACTCTGAATTTTGTACAGCATCTTCGTTTGATTCAAGCTTAATACTTTCTCAAGAAGCAGAAATTATGCAAATATCACTTTACTTTCTGGTAGGCTTTTCTTGGCTCGCCATTCCAGGTGGTTATAATTCCGCAGTATTCAAACCCGCATCTCGAAAGACATTTTTGCATTGGAATATTATCCTTATGCGTATCTATTTTAAGGTTTGGAAATTTGTTAAAGCAGAAATCAAAGCACTCATCAACAATGCCTCTTCCGTGATATTTTACCGCAATTCTGTGTATTACGGCATAGGGGTCATGGTTTACCCAATCGCCCTCGCGAATTTCGGCATAGGTGGGGTCATCGCCTATATTAAAGTAGAATGTAGCTACCACCTCATCTCCGTCAACGCAGACGTAGCTTGTGCCATCGGCAATACCGTCTTTTATATCCTTTTTACCCGGGTAGACAGAATTCCACTGACAGGGGTTGCCTGCCTCGCGCATATATGTGCGGGCTAAGTCGTATATTTCGTTTGCCGCATTGACGTCGGCTTCTTCAGCAAGTCTTATTATCATTTAATATGTCCTTTTTATTTATTCTCACACGATTTTACCATAAAAGAAAATTTTTGTCAATAGAAAATGCCCTCGAATGAAAAAAGTCACGTATTTTCGAAAATGTTTTCGTGAAACACACTTTTTTAAAATCTTTTTTACCTTTTGTGCCTTATCTTCTTGAAAAGACTGAAAAAGTGTGTTATACTTTATGAAAAATATTTTTTGGAGAAAAACATGCGCACCGTCATAAAGATTGGAACATCAACACTTACACATGATAACGGCTCGGTAAATTTGAGACGTATAGAGGCTCTTTGCCGTATTGTCAGCGATATTATAAATTCGGGCGAGGAGATTATTCTTGTATCCTCGGGAGCTATAGGCATGGGTGTTGGAAAGTTAGGCCTTAAATCCCGCCCCTCTGACATAGCGGGAAAGCAGGCGTGCGCGGCTGTCGGACAGTGCGAGTTGATGTATGAATACGACAAGCTTTTTGGTGAATACAACCACACGGTGGCGCAAATCCTACTGACAGCCCCTGACCTTGCCTGCGATGACAGACGCGAGAAGTTTGAAAACACGGTTGAAAGGCTTCTTGACCTTGGGGTTCTGCCCATTATTAACGAAAATGACACCGTTGCCACCGAGGAGATAGTTTTTGGCGACAATGACACCCTGGCGGCAAAGGTTGCGGTAACGGTAGAAGCCGACCTGTTGATACTTCTTTCAGATATTGACGGTCTTTATACCTCCGACCCTCACAAAAATTCCGACGCGCGTCTTATAGGAGAGGTCCGTGAAATTACAGATGATATAATGGCTCTTGCTGGCAAAGCGGGATCAGACAGGGGCACCGGCGGTATGGAAACAAAGCTTAAGGCTGCAAAAATAGCAACCGAGGCAGGATGCGACATGATAATTGCCAACGGCAGCGCCCCCGAGCTGCTCTATGACATTGTAGAGGGCAAGAGTGTGGGAACAAGATTTTTCAGTTAGATGTTAGGAGATAGGAGCTAGGAGTTAGGAGATAGGAGATAGGGGTTAGGAATTATGGAATACAAAAGTTCAACTGTTATTTTGTGTGAAAAAGCAAAAGAGGCGTCAAGGGAATTGGGAAAAATCTCTGACGAAAGAATAAACAAGGCTCTGCTCCTTATGGCAGATAATTTAATAAAAGGCACCGATAAAATTCTTGAGGAAAACGAAAAGGATATTGATGCCGCCAAGGAGACGATTTCTTCGGTTATACTTGACAGGCTGCGCCTTACTCCCGAGAGAATTTTGGGCATGGCTGACGGAATAAGAGAAATTGCAAAGCTCCCCTCCCCGCTCGGAATAACTCTCGACAAGGTCGAAAGACCAAACGGTCTTATTATTGAAAAAAAGAGTGTCGCAATGGGTGTTATTGCCATAATTTACGAGAGTCGCCCAAATGTTACCTCTGATGCTGCCGCCCTGGCATTAAAAAGCGGAAGCGCCTGTGTCCTCAGAGGCGGAAAAGAGGCATATCGCTCGGCAAAAGCAATTGTTGAAGCTTTGAAAAAAGGGCTTTCAGAGGCAGGAATTACCGAGAATGCCATAAACCTGGTCTCGGACACCACAAGACAGAGCGCCACCGAACTTATGCGCGCATCGGGACTTGTTGACCTGCTTATACCAAGAGGCGGCGCGGGACTTATTCGCGCCTGCGTTGAAAATGCAACAGTTCCCTGCCTTGAGACAGGAACCGGAATCTGTCATATTTATGTTGACAAATCCGCAGATTTAGACAAGGCTGTATCAATACTCGAAAACGCAAAGACAAGCCGCCCATCGGTATGCAATGCCTGCGAGGTTTGCCTTGTGCACAAAGATATTGCAAAAGAATTTTTACCTATGGTAAAGGAAAGACTTGTTGCAAATAGACTTGCCGAAAAGAAAGAGCCTGTTGAGCTAAGACTTGACACTGAAGCAATAAAGATAATAGACGGCACCCCCGCAAAAGACACCGACTTTGACACAGAGTTTCTCGACTACATTCTGGGTGTAAAGATAGTTGATAACATTGAAGAGGCGGTGGAGCATATCACCCACCACTCAACACACCACAGCGAGGCAATCATAACAGAGGATAAGGATGCCCAGGAGAGCTTTATTATGGGAATTGACAGCGCTGCGGTTTACATCAACGCGTCAACAAGATTTACCGACGGCGGAGAGTTTGGTCTGGGATGCGAAATGGGCATTTCTACCCAGAAGCTTCACGCAAGAGGACCCCTCGGAATAAAAGAGCTTACCACCTACAAATACATTATTCACGGCGACGGACAGGTTCGCTAAAGGAGATAAAAATGAAAGTTGGATTTATTGGCTGTGGAAACATGGGCGGCGCTTTAGCAAGGGCAGTTTCGAATGTTTTGAACACCGAAGTTTACATTTACGACTATAATACAGAAAAATCTGCCTCTTTTGCAAAAGAAATTGGCGCGCAGATTTCCGACAGTATTTCTATCGCTAAGGAATGCGATTTTATATTTCTCGGGGTAAAGCCGAATGTTTTGCCTACGGTTATCGAGGGAATAAAGGATAACCTCGGCGGCGGTGTTATCGTCAGCATGGCGGCAGGAGTTTCACTTGAAAAAATCAAGGGATTTGTCGGTGATTACCCCACCGTCAGAATTATGCCAAACACACCTGTTGCGGTTGGTCGGGGTATGATAAGCTGGTGCAAAAGCGAAAGTGTCGGTGAGAGACAAAGCTCGGATTTTGAAAAAATTATGTCAAAGTCAGGAAGGATGCTTTATATTGAAGAGCGACTTATCGATGCCGCAACGGCTGTAGCGGGCTGCGGCCCTGCATTTGTTTATATGTTTGCCGAGGCTCTTGCAGACGGCGGTGTCGAATGCGGACTTCCGAGAGACAAGGCTCTCACCCTTGCGGCAGAGACCATTAAGGGAGCTGCTGAAATGCTGCTTGAAACGGGAAAGCATCCGGGTCAGCTTAAAGACGATGTTTGCTCCCCCGGCGGCAGTACAATTGAGGGCGTTCACGCACTTGAGAACGGCGCATTCCGCGCTGACACCATTGGCGCTGTTACCGCAGCCTTTGAAAAAACGAAAAAGCTGGGAAAATAATCCTGAAGCACATATTCAAATAAAAGAGGGGCTGAGTCATTAAGAATTCAGCAAAATCAATGCTCTATGGGCAGAAACAAGAAAAAAGCTGAATTCTTAGTGCGAAGCTCCTTTTGGGGCTAGCTTAATTTTGAGCAAAAATCGTCGAATGTAACCGAGAGGCGTAT
>JAGATD010000037.1 GCA_017621415.1 Clostridia bacterium | reverse complement strand
GGATGAAGACCGTATGGAAGATCAAATCAGCATAAAGGAATACACCGACCCGTTTACGGGTGGCCAGAGAAAGTAGGCTAAAAAAAGACAGCCGCACATGAGCGGCTGCCTGAGATTGTAATGCGGTGCTAAACCTTCGATGCCCCTTTAGGGGTTAAGCCAGTATTAGCCCCTTCTAGGGGCTGTGCAAGCCACCGGTTCAACCGGTGGTTTTGACTTATTTGTCTTGTCAATCACAGGTGTTATCTGCGATTTTTCTTAGGTTCTTCGCGAGCAAGACTTGACGCTCGCTTATCTGCTCCGGAGTATAGTCACCTCGAATGTTAGGTTCAGCGGAAACAACTCCCGAAAAACCGATTTCCTGCAGCGCCGCCGCGAAGTCCTGCCAATCAATAGTTCCCTCGCCGATATGAAAATGAGAGTCGGAATTTCCCTTATTGTCGTGAACGTGGAGCGCGGCAAGATAAGAGCCGAGAAGTCTCGCGGCCTTGCCCGGGGGAGTCCCCAAAACATTTGCGTGCCCTGTATCCAGGCATACCTTGAAATTGTTTTTGTTAATATGCTTTACAAATGCTAGAACCTGACTTACGGTGCTGAGAGGGAAGTTGGGGTAAGGCATATTTTCAAGACATACGGTAACAGGATAGTCTTTAGCATACTCGCAAAGCCTTGTAAAATGCTCGGCATTAATACAAAAGATTTCTTCCGAATGCTCAAGCCCGCCTATGCCGTATGGCATCAAGGGATGTACTACCATATAGGGCGCACCGAGATAAGCCGCCGCTCTTACCCCCTTTTTCATTGCTTCGAGCCATTTGGCACGCTCATCTGGAGTATCGTCTTTGGGCGGGTAGCGCCAGGGACCGTGAATTTGACCTACGGTAATACCGCCATTTTCTAAAACACTTCGCTCGTACCTTAAAGTTCGTTCAAATGCCTCCTCATCAAGCAGAAAAAGTCTGCTTTCTGTATTATACAGATCCGAATAGTCTACTGCATCCAGACCGTGAGCGCGCATTTTTTCAGGCACCTGCTCCAGGGGATAGAGCCGCCTGTATTCGTGTATCGGAACACCTGTTTTCATCTTGCTTTCATCCTTAATATATAGACACTTTATTACTTTTAAATTATCTGTGCACAAGCTTAAGCTCACCGCCTGCAAGGCGTGACTCCTCGGCTTTAATGCCCATAAGGTGGCTTTCTATCGATGCTTCAAGTGAGGTTTCCATAGCGCTATTTCCCATAAGCATATCGTAAAGAGTGTTTATAAGCATATAGTCACCGCCGCCGTGACCGTAAGAAGAGTCAATAGTAAGAGTGCTTACATCTATTACTTCATCAGGCTTGCCAAAAACTGATACAACTATTTTTTCCTTGTCATACATGCTTACCTCACCGTATGTGCCGAACAGTGTAACCCGTCTGCCGCCTGTTGCGGTAAATGCAGTCATATGCAAGGTTGCGGTAATGCCGTTTTCAAACAGCATTTGCACCGTTTGGTGGTCAACAACATTGTTGTCACAGTAGAAAACGCATCTGCCGTAAGGACCGTTTTCAAGAGCGTTTAAAAATTCCTTTTCCTTTACAGGCTCCTGGCATACCGCACTAACAGGCCAGCCTGTTTCCGGGCGCCCGGATTTTTCCCATTTTTCCCAGTATATTTTATATGCGCTGTATGGACAGCTGCTCTTGTGAGGACAGTCGGTGCAGCGCTTTGCCGCACCCTCGGGAGCGCACTCTGGCTTAAAGAAGTCAAGCGAGCCAACAGACGATACCGAACGGCATTTCGACTTTGCGAACCACTGTATAAGGTCAAGGTCGTGGCAGCATTTTGCAAGAATCATAGGCGCAGCGATATCTGTGTTTCTCCAATTTCCCCGAACATAGCTGTGGGCTTGGTGCCAGTATGCAACAGGCTCAGTCCAGTTGATAGATACTATTTTTCCGAGTATTCCGCTATTAACTATCTCATAAAGCTTTCTGTATGCGGGAGCATAGCGCAAAACGTGGCAAACAAGAGCCTTGCAGCCACTTTTTTTCTGCGCTTCAAGGAGCTTTAAGCACTCCTCTTCATTGTCGGATAGTGGCTTTTCTACAAGAATGTCATATCCTGTCTCAAATGCGCGTATTGCATGTCTTATATGGTCGTTATCCTGTGTTCCGATAACAAGAATATCCGCTTTTCTTTCAGCAAAGATATCATCCTCATTTGTATATCTTTGACTTTCCGGAACACCGAAAAGCTCACCGTAATATTCAAGCCTATCCTTTCGCATGTCGCAAAGGTGGGTTATTTTATATTTATCGGGCTGCTTCTTCATCAGCTTGCCGTAAACATCGCCGCCTCTTGCGCCAACACCGAGAATTGCTACTGTAAAAATGCCGTTTGTCATAGTGTAACTCCTTTTTGAAAATCAGTTTTACACCTATATACTAGCACAAAGAGTTGTTTATCCGCAATTTCAAAAGTTTGATATATACTGTCAAAAGTTGTGTTTTTGCTCCTCGCCATATCGCTTAAGAGCGCGGTAAAATGTGTTTTGGCTTGTGTAGCCGCACCTTTCGGCAATTATATAAAGAGGCTCCTCCGGGTTCTTTGCTACCTCTCTTTTTACCTCAGAAATTCTAAGTCTGTTTATATATTCTCTTAAATTCATATTGATAGCTTTATTGAGCGTTGAAGAAATATATGTCTTTTCGTAGCCGAATTTGGCGCTTAGACTATCAAGAGTAATGTCTTCGGCATAGCTTTCGCCTATATATCTCATAATTTTTATAAGCATTTCGCTCTGCTTTTCATTGCGTCGGGGCCGTTCCCCCATATAGGAATGCAAAAGCCCCAGCAGCAGTGTGACAAAGCCGCACTTTGCATTTTCGTCAAGCTCCTCTGACAGCGAATATACAGATTTTACCACTTCCAAAATTTTGTCAAATCCGGCGCTTCGAGATACAAATGAATTAAGCGTAAATTCGTGCAGCCAATCAACAGAGGAAAAATATTTACTGCTGGCAACCACAACATAAACCGAGAGATTTTCGCAAAGCTCTGTGACCCCCGATGTGTGAGGAGTAAACCTGTCAATAAAGGCTATATCTCCCTCCTTAAGTACGGTTTCATTTCCGCCTGTGTATATTGTATAAGAGCCTCTCTCGACAATAAAAATTTCAACACTGCCGTGAAAATGTGGAAGAGGGTCGTAGCCCGGATAATTTGTTTTGGTGTATCTCTTGAAGTATAAATGCCGTTCTTCGTCTGCTTTTCTTTGATAAAACATAACTATACTACCGTGCTCTGAAAGGCAATTGCCTTTCCGAGTATTTTTATACTGTTAAGCTCGTCTTTTACATAAACCAACGGTGCGTATCTTGGGTTTTCGGGCGAGAGAATAAGCTTTCCCTCCTCGGGGTAGAAATAAACTCTTTTAAGAGTTGCTTCATCATTTATAATAACAGCGGCAATCTCTCCGTTGTCCACCGCCGACTGGGAGCGGATAAAGACAATATCTCCGTCAAATATTCTTGCTCCTATCATAGAGTCACCGTGCGCCCTGAGACAAAAGTCCGCATCAATATCGGTATCTGCCGAAACAAAGCTCTCGTGCTCCTCTCTGGCATAAATCGGCTCTCCGCAGGCTATCTCCCCGAGAATTGGTATCCTTTTAATAGAAATGGGGGCAACATTGTCATATTTTTCATAAATTCCGCCGCCCCAGCCCATAAGCTCTGAGGGGGTAGTTCCCAAGGCAAATGCCAGAGCCTCAACCTTTTCGGGCGGAATATTAGATATTTTACCGTTTTCGTATCTGTGTATAGTCTGTCTTGATGTGCCTACTCTTTCGGCAAGCTCCTCAAGGGTCATGCTTTTTTCTCTTCGAAGTTCTTTCAGCTTGTTGGATAACATACACTTTTTAGCCTCTCGTATTATAAAAAAGTTGTTTTTTGCGCGCTTTTGTCACTTTAAATGTGAAAAACACGTTTTAATAAATATATTGTAGCATATTGTCACCTGAAATGCAATAGTTTTTTCAAAAAAAGTGAATAAAATCACTTGACAGGTGACGCAAAACCTGCTATAATTGTCACGTAACAAGTTACACACCCCGTTAGGTAACTTGAAATGTGACAAAAACAAGGATGTAGAAAGGAGAAAAATTTATGATGTTATCAAGAGACCCGTATGAGGGCGCACCGCCGAGACTCTATCGGGGATGTGAAGAGATACGCTCTGACATAAGCGAGCTTCGGGCGGAGCTTCGTGAAATTGAAGAGAGACTTACTGTAAGAAATGTACTTATGGAGCTTGTCAGCTCCACGGACCACAGCGACCCTGCCTTATGGGTGCCTGTGCTTGAGGATATTGCAGCCGAGGCAAGAGAAGCCCTTGACAGGCTTAACTCGTTTGGCGAAAGAATTGAAGAATTAAGAGAGGAGCTGTTAGAGACAAGATGCGCTCTGGGATATTGATACCTGATACCGTAGGAGCGCTTGTGCGCGCTCTGTGCCTCGATTATCCTCGCAGGCGGGAAATAATTGAAAACCATACCGCCGCGGGTAGGGTAGAAAACGAGTTGAAGTACTATAATTATAAGATGTATGACGCAGTTGCCGAGGTAGTTGAAGAAAAAATGGTAAATGATATGATTTCTGATATCGGACAAAGGCGGGGCTACGCTTACAGTAATATAGCTTATATCAGCGAAACAACTTATAAGCTGAGAAAGCAGGAGGCGATATACAATATAGCAAAGAGGCTTTACCTGATAAACGGCTAAATTGTTCTTCAAATAAATATATGCCGCCTCAGTGCGACAATATTCGTACAGTAAGTGTGTTAAAATTACATAAAAGCAAAAGAAAGGAATAAAAAAATGCAAAGGGACGTAATTTTTCAAGAGGGAGAGCGCACTCTTACAGCAAGCCTGACGGCAGAAATAGACCACCACACAGCCCGCCGTATAAGAGAGCGTATAGACTCGGAGCTGTTTCTCAGAAAACCTGAGATTTTAGTACTTGACTTTTCCGGAGTCGGATTTATGGATAGCTCGGGACTCGGGCTTATACTCGGCAGATGCTCTGTTGCTGAGGGGATAGGAGCCTCGGTAAGGGTAACAGGGGCCTCAGACCAGCTTATGCGTCTGATAAGACTCTCGGGTCTCGAGAGAGTAAGAAACCTCTCGGTAGTGAAATAGACATAAAATAATAAGGAAGGAATTTCTCAAAAAAATGAAGAGAATTATAAACGAAATGAAGCTTCGTCTGCCTGCCAGAAGTGTAAACGAGGCGACAGCCCGCTCGATAATCTCTGCCTTTGTGGCAGAGCTGTCACCAACTGTTGAGGAGCTTGGCGACCTCAGGTGCGCAGTAAGCGAGGCGGTTACAAACTGTATAGTTCACGCTTATAGGGGCTTACCCGAGGGGCAATGGGGGCAGATATACATATCCGCAAGACTCTATGATAACCGTGAGGTTACGGTAGAAATATCCGACAACGGCTGTGGCATCGAGGATGTACAGGCAGCCAGAGCACCAAGCTTTACTACCGGAGAGTTAGGCGAGAGATGCGGCATGGGCTTTCTCGTTATGGAGAGCTTTACCGACGGACTCAGTGTAAAATCAAAGCTGGGCCGCGGTACAACAGTCCTGATGAGGAAAATCCTTAAGCCCTGACCGAAGGCTTTATAAAATGATAAAAACCGAAAAAAAACACCCCTATGACAAAAATCTTGACCTTCTGCAGGCATTCAGAGCAGGTGACAAAGAGTCGGGCGAGGAGCTTGCAAAGCTCAATATGCCCTTGGTTTACAGTATTGCGGGCAGATTCGCAGGGCGGGGCGCCGATATGAGCGACCTTGTGGAGTGCGGAAGTCTCGGGCTGGTTAAGGCTATGCGCACATTTGACTTTTCACACGGATGCGCATTTTCTACCTATGCCGTTCCCTTGATTTTTGGAGAAATCAGAAGATTTCTTCGGGATGACGGAATCATAAAGGTCTCAAGAGAAGAAAAGCGCCTGGCAGGCATTCTAAACGCAGAGCGTGAGCGCAGACTGTCCTCGGGAGAGGAGGCTGATATTGCCTCGGTTGCGAGAGCTGTGGGAATTTCACCGCAGGATGCCGCCTCTGCTATATTTTCATCCGTTCCGCCGCGTTCTCTTGATGAGCGTGCCTTTGACGACGACGATACCGCAACCCTTGGCAGCATGATTTGCGATGAGGACGCGGAAACAAGAGATTTTAATAAATTTGCCCTGAGACTTGCTATCGAAAAGCTCTCTCCCGAGCGAAAAAAGCTTATTATTCTTCGCTATTTCCGTGACCTTTCTCAGTCAGAGACCGCAAAAATTCTCGGACTTTCTCAGGTAAAGGTCTCAAGAGAAGAGAAGAAAATAATGGAAATTTTAAAGAGAGATATGGTATAGTAATTTCCAAATGTTAATAAATTGTGAAAAAACAGGAAATCTATTGATTTTTTTAAAAGCATAGTATAGAATATATCCTGTAAGCATTAGCACTCTTCTTTTTCGAGTGCTAACTCAAAAATCCAAAGGAGAAAATTAAAAATGAAACTTAGACCCTTACTTGATAAAGTAGTGCTTAAGCAGATTGAGGCGGTTGAGACCACCAAGGCAGGAATTATCCTCCCCGGCTCAGCGCAGGAGAAGCCCGACCTTTCCGAAATTGTTGCGGTTGGCCCCGGCGGAATCGTTGACGGCAAAGAGGTTGTAATGACCCTTAATGTTGGTGACAAGGTTATCACCGGCAAGTATACAGGAACAAATGTTAAGCTTGACGGAGTTGAATATACTATTGTATCTCAGTCCGACATTCTGGCAGTTGTTGAGTAATTTTTGCGAATCGCTTCATAAGAAATAAGCCTTCCCCTTGGGGAAGGGGGACCGGCTTTGCCGGTGGATGAGGTATTTACCTCGTAATATATAAATCAGAAAGGAATATAATCCAAAATGGCAAAAGAAATAATTTACGGCATGGATGCAAGAGCCGCACTTCTTCGCGGTGTTGATAAGCTTGCCGATACAGTAAAAATTACCCTTGGTCCTAAGGGCAGAAACGTAGTGCTTGAGAAGAAATTCGGAGCTCCCCTTATCACACACGACGGTGTAACTATCGCAAAGGAGATAGAGCTTGACTCTGCTGCTGAGAACATGGGCGCAGGTCTTGTAAGAGAGGTTGCAACCAAGACAAATGATGCGGCAGGTGACGGTACAACAACCGCAACTCTTCTCGCTCAGGCTCTTATCCACGAGGGAATGAAGAATGTTACCGCAGGCGCTAACCCCATGGTGCTCCGCAAGGGTATCTTCAAGGCTACCGATGCGGCAGTTGCCGAGCTTAAAAAGCAGGCAAAGGCTGTTTCAGGCTCTGAGGATATTGCAAGAGTCGGTGCTATTTCCGCATCCGACGAAGCAATAGGACGTCTTATCGCAGATGCTATGGATAAGGTTAGCTCTGACGGTGTTATCACCGTTGAGGAGTCTAAGTCTGCCGAGACCTACTCTGAGGTTGTTGAGGGTATGCAGTTTGACAGAGGCTACCTCTCACCCTACCTTGCAACCGATACAGATAAAATGGAGGCTGTTCTTGATGACTGCCTTATCCTTATCACCGATAAGAAGATTTCTTCTATCCAGGACCTTCTTCCTCTCCTTGAGCAGATCGTTCAGTCCGGAAAGAAGCTTCTTATAATCGCTGAGGATGTTGAGGGAGAGGCTCTTACTACCCTTGTTCTTAACAAGCTCAGAGGTACATTCACCGTTGTTGCCGTTAAGGCTCCCGGCTTTGGCGACAGACGCAAGGAAATGCTCCTTGATATTGCAACCCTTACAGGCGGCGAGGTTATTACATCTGACCTTGGTCTCGAGCTTAAGGATGCGTCAATTGCTCAGCTTGGCCGTGCAAGACAGGTTAAGGTTAATAAGGAAAATACAATTATCGTTGGCGGCGCAGGCGACAAGCAGGCAATCGCTGACAGAGTAAATCAGATAAAGTCTGCAATTGAGGTTACTACCTCCGAGTTCGATAAGGAAAAGCTCACCGAGCGTCTTGCAAAGCTTGCAGGCGGTGTTGCGGTTATCAAGGTTGGTGCCGCTACCGAGGTTGAAATGAAAGAAAAGAAGCTCCGCATCGAGGACGCACTTAATGCAACTAAGGCTGCTGTTGAAGAGGGCATCGTTGCAGGCGGCGGTGCAGCTCTTGTAAATGTTATCGGCGCGGTTGAGGCAGTTGCAGCTACCCTTGAGGGTGACGAAAAGACAGGCGCTATGATAGTTGTTAAGGCTCTCACCGCTCCTATGAAGCAGATTGCCGAGAACGCAGGTCTTGACGGCTCTGTCGTTGTAGCAAAGGTTCGCGAGTCCGGAAAGGCAGGCTACGGCTTTGATGCCTACAACGAGAAATACTGCGACATGCTTGAGTGCGGTATCGTAGACCCCGCAAAGGTTACAAGATCCGCTCTTCAGAACGCAGCATCTATTGCATCTACCGTTCTTACCACCGAGGCTGTTGTTTCGGATAAGAAGGAAGAGAAGGCAGCAGCACCTGCGGCACCCGATATGGGCGGTATGTATTAAGCAAATTTCATTTGTTTAATACGATAAAATTTGTCTTTGAGCAATTGTATTCACAAATGAATATAATGCTTGCTTCGCAAGCATGAAATGGGGCTGAGTCAAAAGCTTTTAATTAAGCGAATGACTCAGCCCTATATTCATTATTCAGATGATTGAATTTGGTCTCGCGCGAACTGCGCGACAGGTCTTTCTCGGTTGCGGACGTCCACCGAAAGTACACTCTGTACCGATTCCCATTCAAATCCCGCCTGTAAAAAGCAAGGAGTCAACCGCAAGGGTCAACTCCTTATTTTTTGGTGAAAGGGCTACGAAAAGGATACAAAATTGAAAGCGGATGAATTAAGCAAAAACGGATGATTTTTTTGAAAACGGTTTCAATTTTAATTATTCGGCTGAAACCTTAAGCCTGTTTGGTTATTCTTTGCTTTCTCCAATATGTGTAATGAGTTCTTATTGTCTTGTGTATGTGTCAAATACCCAGACCGAGTCCTGAATTTCGGTGGGGCTATATGGATGATGATAGAGCCCGTTTATAACGATGCTGTTGTCATTATTATCGAAGCTGCCGCGGAGATAGAAATCAGGCGGATAGTAGATGCTGACGGTGGTGTCGTAGTTATCCTTGTCGGCCTTTCTTACCTTCTCATAAATGTCGTTTTCGATATAGAGATAGAGCGTTTTTCTGTCCTCGGAAATATTGAAGATTCCCTCAATGACTGTCTCGCCGTTTGTGTAGATGAAGAGCGAGAAGCTCTGATTTATCAGGGGCAGTACAAATAAGCTCTGGCTGCTCTCTGCGGTGTAGGTGCCCTCGGGCAGACGGTACTGTCCGTCGTTATAGATGTCCTTACTGTAGGACTTATGAGAATTGCCCTCCAGCACGTAGGTTCCGAATTTGTATGGCATCTCGCCTATGCGGTAAACGTGAGTATAGACCGTGCCGTCTGTGAAGCCCAGGTCCTCCTCGGCGTAGATGATGCTGAACTGTGTGAAGCCATTGTCAACGCCCTCGGCGTAGCAGCTGATCCAGTCCTCATTCTCCTTGTCGCTTCTTGTGAGAATGAAGGTCAAGGGAGTCTTTGCATCGTCGGAGCTTCTGTATATAGATCTGAAGCCGCCCTGATATTTCAGCGCGTCGTCCTCGTAGTAGCTGAAGGTCATAACGCCCTCCGAACCGTCAAAAACGAAGTATGTATCCTCCTCGTCCATAAGTAGCCACTTTCCTGTGGAGGCATCCATTTTTTCATCATAATTAACCGTACCGTCAGGCTTCTGACCGAAAATCAAGTCACATCCCGAAAACATAGCCGAAACAGTCGCGACAATAAGTAAAAGCGCAATAAATCTTCCGTAGATTTTTGTCATGGTATTTCTCCTTTCCTTTGTCTACTAAATTTATACTGCGAGTTTATATGATATATTATATCATATTTTTCCAATAATTTCAACACTATTTTATCCTTTGCTAGCTATATTGTAGCGATTAGCTCCATAAATTTAACGAGTACACATGAATTTAACGAAATACTATAAATTTAACGAATACCCATAATTTTAACGAAAGCAAAAAGAGCCCATTCGCCGGGAGTGCAAAAATTCTCGGAAGATAGGCTCTTTTTTATTATAATATTCAGTTTTACGTTTTCAAATGGCAAAAATACCCCTAAAAAGCAATAAAAAACGCAGAATTGGCACAAATAATTGTATCCTATTCTGCGTTCTTTTTTGGTGAAGGGGCGATAAAAAAGATATTTTACCTTTTTAATCGATGGATTTGAACCCAAATATAATTTAATGCTTTTCGACCAGTGGGAGAAAAGCTACATCAGAACCTTTTCACTATTCACTTTTACCTATTACCTAATCGACAAGTTTCGTAAGAGAAGAGTGAAAAGTGAAGAGTTAAGAGTGAAGAAGTAAAAATCGACAAGCTTCTGTCGAAACTTGTCGATTTTTGGTGCGGATGACGGGATTTGAACCCACACGAATCTCTTCACTGGAACCTGATGGTAACGTCACCTCGGTGGAAGCTTCTATATTAGCATCCATCTTATCTCGTATTCAGTGTACCATAAAACAGCGGTAAAATCAAGTGTTTTCTTGGTTTTGTTATGATGTTTTTTCATCATAAATCATGTGAAAATTTAATATTAACCTATTTGCACATAGAGAATCCCGAAGGTATTCCTTCGGGATTCTTTCTCAAATATAGTGCTTTTCCAGGATGCATGTGATAAAAACATTTTGCCACATAAGACAAAGAAGAGAAAATGATTTTCCAAGTTTAGACTGTCGGTAAGTTTTCTTATCGACAGTCTGTTGTTGTCGCTAAAAAGAGGTTAAAAGTTAACTATGATTTACAAAATATCGGATTTTTGCTATTATAAAATCGTTCAACTTAACTACAATTGGTCTCGATACTGCTTAGGAGATATTCCGTAATAGCTCTTAAAGAGTCGGGAAAAACGAGTGTTGTCGAGAATTCCGCATCTGCTAGCGACTTCGTTTATATTGAAATCGTATAGTGCAAGCAGGGTTTTTGCGTTTTTCATTCTCACAGAGGTCAGGTATTTAATCGGAGTCATTTTAGTTATCTCCTGGAATTTCATTCGGATATAATCCTCCGAGTAACCGCTTGCCACAAGCAGGTCGGTTACTTTGAAATCCGGGTTGTCAAACTGACGCTCGATTTCTGAGGTTATCTTGTAAATAACCGAGCAGATGATAGGCTGCTGCTTTACTCCGATCAACAAATATCTGATAAAGGAACGGCACAGGCTCTGAGCATACTCTTCGTTTGAGTAAATGTTTCTCAGAATTGCCTCGGCAAGCATTTTCCCTTCATTAAATTCATTATCATATATAACTGAAATGTCGTCGAGAAAGAACAGCTTGTCGAAATTTCCGCCGATGTTAATTATCCTGTGACCGTTTTTTGACTCTGTTGCGTGTTCAACGTGTGGAGGCGCAATAAAAATAGTGCCTGGGGTAAGCGGCCATTTTTTGTCCTTAGATGAAAAATACCCCTCTCCCTCCAGAACATACATAATTTCATAATGATTGTGAGAATGATATGGATAATGATACTGCCAGTCGTTGGTTATTTTTGCGTATAGCATAATAAATCTTCCTCGTTTGGTATTTAGTGGAAACATTATAGCATAAATCTATCTTTTGGTCAAGTATATGTAGGAATTTTTCTACCGCCTTTTCCTTCGTTGAGTTATAATGTAATTACTGGGATGGATTTTAACCGTGTATTTTAGCTTGTAAAATTGTATATTTTGCAAATTAAATTCTTTTTACAACAAGGTTCTTTGGGTATTTTGCTGACCGCATTGAAAAATAGCGGGTAAAACGATGCCACCTTAGCGAAAAAAAGATTTTACGGAAAAAAGCCAACCAATCGGGATTATAAAAAACAAAACAACGAGGAAAGGAGCTAAGAGAAATGTTGAAAAAGAAAAATTGCTACATAAGTCCCGAAATTGAGATTGCGATTTTTGAGGTGTCAGACATCGTAACAACATCCGGTGTCGACGAATGGCTCGGTTCGGATTCGGATGATAATGTTGACGGTGGAGGATGGACCTAATCAACTGTAAGCGCCTCGCAAAAACGCAAAAATGAAAATTAATTTCGAAACTTCACATCCAAAACTAGCAAAACTAAAAATTAAATCAGAAAGGAAAGAAAAAATGAAAAACACAAAATCACTTAAAATCGCGCTTTTGGTAATAAGCGCAGCTCTTCTTCTCGGCGCAGCTGTAGGAATAACAGCATCCGCTGCTGAGGAAACTTCTGCTCCCGTGGTTTACTCTCAGAACGTTGAGTACGGCGGAAATTACGCTCTTATGTATGCTATTACCGCTGAGTCTGTAACAGGAGAAACCGTTTCTCTTGCAGTATATAATAACGCGGAATGCGCAGGCGATCCCGTTTGGAGCAAAACCGTAGCTGCAACCGAAGCAAATCAAGAAACCGTAAAGGGAAAAGCTTGCTACGTTTTCACTACTAACGGCATTGCAGCAAAGAATATGGACGTTCAGTATTATGTTAAGGTTACCGCCGCTAACGGCGAGACTGTAAAGAGATACAGCGTTGCTGAATATCTCTACGAGCGTCTTTACAAGAATGGCATTGCCTCCTCTACCGAAGAGGGCAATATCAAGCGCGCTGAGCTTTACAACACCATTCTTCTCTATGGAAAGCAGGCTCAGGACGTTCTCTTTAACTACAATACAGACGAAAACGGTGAACTTATCACTACCGATGACAGAAGCACCTTTGTTACCGATATGAAGTACGTTTTTGTTGATGAAGCCGCAGGTACTGTTGACGGTACATATGTATCCGGAATTTTCCTTAACGGAACCGAAGTGACTTTTGTTGCTAACGATGCTGCCGGCGAATGGGATCTTATCAACCTTGATACAGGAGCAACTATCGACACCATAGCTTCCGGTGACAGCTTTAACGTAAATTCTCATGTAAAAGTTACTAAGCACGTTGAGATCCGCGGCTCGGGCTTGTATGCTGACAGTGCGATTACTTATGATGGTAAGGCATTTGCTGATATATCAGACATTACACACGTTGGTTAGTCGGGTATGAGTTCTACTGTAGTAGACGTTGACGGTAACGATGCGCTGAAGTTCACCAGAACAAGCAGCACATACGAGAGATATAGTATTGCCAGAAAGGGTACATCAGACAACTTTGTATTTGAAACAGACGTTATGATTCCTGAGTATAATTCCGCTCTTGACTTCTATATTATGCCCACTTCGAATCTTTCTGCAGCGGCAGCGGTATATCGCGGTTATATTTATTTCAAATACGACGCAAACACCGGTAAGAATTATATTACTCTTACAACCGCAGGAAGCAATGCTGATTCTACCGATCCCGAGACTTGGTATTACTTAACCCCCGGTGAATGGGCAAACGTACGAGTTGAATACGACGGAACAGCCAAGGATGATTTGTTCCGCCTTATCGTAAACGGACAGCTTGTTTACGAGGTACCTTTGCACAACTCTATGGCTGGTTTCGCCGGATTCCAGATGCAGTTTGCTAGTACATACTCCGGTACTATCTACTTCGATAATACCTATCTTGGTGACAAAAAGTAATTTTGCGTAAAATTTAATATCTTATTGTTACAAACAGCCGCCGCGCGGCTCAGCTCGGTGGACAACATCGACTGTGCCTATGCGGCGGCTGTATTTTTCCCTTATTATATTTGAGGTAATGCTATGAATAAAAATTTACTTATCGGTTTGGAGTCAAAGCTTGCAGATTCTCTTGACAGGCTCATTTCGCTCTTTGGAACAGAAACTATGCTTTGGTTTGCAAGGCTTTATGACCCGGAAAGCGGTGCATTCTATTATTCTAACAGCGGCAGAGATTATGAGGGCTTTGGTCCCGATCTCGAAAGCACGGTGCAGGGCTTACGCTGTGTAGAGGATAAGGGAATGATCGATCGTTATAACTGCAGCTTAAAGAATGCACTCCCCGAGGCGATGATCAAGAAGCTTACCGACTTTACAAAAAGTTGCGCTGACCCGGACGGATATTATTATCATCCCCAGTGGGGAAAGAATATAAACGTTCAGCGCCGTGGCAGAGACCTTACTTGGGCAAGGCAGATATATGATTGGTTTGGTGAAAAGCCGCCATATCCTACGGCTGTAGAGCTGATATCCGAAAAAAGGACCGAAGAATCGGTAGCTTTGCCCGATTATTTGAAGAGCAAGACTGCGTTTTATGCATATCTTGATTCCCTTGATTTTAAAAATAAATCCTATCCAGCAGGCAACACCTTGAATGCGCAGGGTCAGCAGATACGCGCGGCAGGGCTCACAGAAGCTTGCTGTGAGTATCTTATTGCCCATCAGAACCCCAAAAACGGTCTTTGGGAAGATAATATTTCTTATTCCAGCGTTTCGGGACTTATGAAGGTAGCTGGATTCTTTAGCGGCGCAGGTATGGCTCTGCCTAATATTAAGCTTGCGCTTGACAGCTGTATAGAAATGGCTCTTTCAGACGAGCTGCCCGATGCTGTAACCTATGTTTATAATCCCCAGTCAGCGGTTTGCAGCCTAAGTGCTGCAATGAAAAAAATCGGTGACACAGAAAACGCTGAATACAGCAGAAAAAGATTTCAGGAAAATATAGTTCCTCTTATAGATAAAACCTACGAAAAGCTTTCAAGGTTCAGAAAGCCTGACGGCTCTTTTTCCTATTTGCAAAATCGTTCAGTTTGCAAATCGCAAGGCGCCCCGGTCTCGCTTTATCTCGAAAACGAGGGTGACGTTAATGCCACAACCATAGCAATGAGCGGAGGTGTGGGAATGTTGCTTCACAACCTGGGATTGCCTTTTAAAATATATGACCTCTCTGACTATTCTGAGTTTATTGCCGTTCTTATGGCGCAAACTCCGATAAAGAAAAAGCCTGTACCCGAGGGCAGAGAAAGCTCTCCGGGCAGATTTTGATAAAAATAAAACGGAAAGGAAAGATTATGAAAAAATTCTTATCTCTTTTAACTCTGACGGCAATACTGATTTTTGCGTTTGTGTCCTGCAAAAATGTTGGTGACGGTGATTCATCGGATGATACTCCGGTCGGCTTAAAACCGATTTTTTCGCACGGCTCTACCGTCACGATAGTTTCGTCAAGTTCTGAACTTAATGCAGAATATGCCGATTTGTATTCAACAAAGGTTAACGATATAGCCGCAACGCTGAAATACAGTGATGCCATGCCTACAGTAAATCTTGCCATAGATGGTGACATCGCCACGGTGAATGAGATTGTTGTGGGTCCTACCTCACGTGACATTTCCGCAAAGGCTCTCAAAGCGCTAAACAGGGTAACATTATCCGATATGCAGGAGTCAGAATTGCTGTTAGGTTATTCTCGTTACTGTATATATTCCGAGGGCGGTAGTATTGCTATAAACTATGACGCTGACAAGTACGGTGCTGCAATAACCTATGTTACCGAAAAGCTGATTGACGATTACCTGTTCGGCAAATCCGAGCTGACACTTCCGGATGGCATTGTCGAGATCGGCTACGTTGATATCTATAACTACCTTAATGAAGAAGACGGAAAAGAGGTTGAACTGCAATGGTCGACATTGAAATCCTATTTGGGAGATGATGCCACCGGCGCGCTTAGAAATCTTTATGAGATATACAAAAATGAAATGATAGATTGGATGGCAAATCTCTGGGAGCCATATACCTGTGCTTGCGAAACAGAGAAGTGCACAAATTCCTCAATGTATTGCGGTGGTGCGGCATTCTATTACTCTAATTCCGGCCGTAACACCGTTGGTTATCTTCCCGACTCCGAGAGCACAAGGCAGATACTCGCATTTATGGAAAGCAGTGGAATGACCGGCAACTATGCGACAGCTCTTCCCGATGATATGAAGGCTGGAATAATCCGCTTTTTAAAGAGTCTTCAGGACCCGGAGTCCGGTTATTTCTATCATCCTCAGTGGGGTGACGGTATTTCAGACTCACGACGTGGACGTGACCTTAGAGACTGTACAGGAATGCTTAAAAGACTTGGTTCAGCTCCTACATATGATGCTCCCGACGGTACAAAGGGTGACGGTATTCTTGCTGACGGAACCGCTATAGAGGCTACAGCTCCCGCTTCCTATTTGACGGGAAAATTAAAAACGAATACGGCACATGCTGTTTCTAAGATTGTTCCCGCAGCGGCTGCGATCCCTGAGCACCTTGTTGATAAGGACTCATTTGAAACATATCTTGATTCGCTGAATATAAGAACAAACTCATATGCAGCGGGCAATGATCTTTCCGCTCAGTTCTCTGAGATAAAGCAGCGTGACGAGGTCCTTAAGTCCGAGGGTAAAGACTATTCTCTTGTAAGTATACTCGTTAAGTTTTTGAATGACAATCAGAATCCCGATACAGGTACATGGGATTGGCCTATGGAAAACGACCAGAGAGGCGTATATCACGCAAATAACGGCGTTTTGAAAATTGTGCATATCTACAATAACACAGGAACGGTTATTCCTAACTACACAAAGATTATAACAAATGCCGTCGATACGCTTTTAAACGAAGAGAATCCCGGTGCTGTGGTTGATGTTTATAACGTTTGGTATACACTTTCGATGGTAAAGAGCAATATCGAGACAAACGGTGGAACAGAAGCAAAAACTCACCTTGAAGCTTTCCGGGCGGAATTGCTGAAAAAAGCGGTTACACTTATTGACGCAACAAGAGAAAAGCTTGTTCTCTTCCTGAAGCCTGACGGTTCGTTCTCATACCATCCTCAGTATTCTTCTTCTGTTTCTCAATCGGCGCCCGTTGCTGTGCCGCAAAGTGAAGAAGGTGACGTAAATGCGACAACCATTTGCTGTACAGGAACACTTTCTACAATGTTCAGCACCTTCGGTCTTTCAAATTATATGCCTGCCGTATATACAAACGTGGACTATCTCAGATTTATGCATATTATAGGCGAGCTTGGACCTGTTATAAAAGATGAAGTGCCTGCATTTGAGGTCGTTACAAGCAATACCGAGAATAAAGGACAGGGTGAATATTACGATGATGCGCTTAAGTTTGACAACAAGCTCTTCAGCGAACTCGTGCACGACGGTATATTCTATTCTCAAAATGATTTGATAAGCTGGGATATTCTTAACCGAGGCATATTTGCCGCCAACGCGTATGTAGACGGTGACAAGGTTATGGCATATGGCAAAAAAATCGGTGGCAGCCCGTATATGTATATCAACTTGATGAACGGGAAAAACGGTAACGCTTTTGTATTCGAAACCGATATATGCTTTGTCGGAGGTTCAACCAACTATTCTGACCTTGGTATGCTGCAATTCTGGTTTGATGATGCAAACATAAACGATCTTAATATGTGGTGGAACAGCTCTTTCCAGGTTAACATGGAGCAGAGTACCGTTGACAAAGAAGGTGAGCCTTTAGGGCGGCATTCCTTCGCTCCCACTATGAAAAAGCATGTGTTTACTAATGGAACCTGGCACAACATAAGACTTGAGGTGCAAAATGCAGCACTTCTCGGAAGTGAAATACGTTTTTATGTTGATAACACCTTGATAAACAGAAAATACGTCACTACGGCAAATGCCGGTATTGATCATTTGACTATGCGTTTCAGAGGAGATAGCGGATTTGATTCGCTGGTTCTTTTCGATAATATGTTCTTTGGTTCGTTCGATAAAATAGACACAGATGATACCGTTCTGATACCCGATAACATAGTGATCGGAGATGCATTTGATAAAATCGGAAATTCAAATATTAACGGCTCAGGCGTCAACTATGATAAAGCGGAAACCTATTCGAATACCAATCTTGCAGCTTTGTCATTGCTCGGCAAGATAGGCTCACAAGAGAATAAGTTGACACTTGATACCATAAATGCTGCTTATTATGCAGCTATCCGACGTGTCAGCGGAAATGAGGCACTAGTGTTTGGAAAAACAACCACCTCGGATCCGTACATGTTCTTGTATGCCGTTGGCAATGAGGATGAAGATGATAAATCGCTGGTGTTTGAAACCGATTTTGCGATTGCGGCAGGAACTGCCCCCGGTCGTTCTGACAATGTTGTTATGCAATGGTTCGCATCACAGTCTAAGGATGTATCTTATTGGTACAATATTGATCCGTACATCACTCTTATAGACGGAAAATATTATCTTAACGGCAGAGGCGGTTTGAAAGAAGAGATAGATGCGTCTGCATGGTACAACTTACGCATTGAAGTAGATGATACTTCGGTAGTGGGTTCTGAAGTCCGAATTTATGTTAACGGTGAGCTTAAATCTACATTTAATACAACCTCCAGTGCGCCTTACGTTGAAAGTATGATGGTAAGATTTATGTCACAATGTACCGACGGAAGAGTATACTTTGACAACACCTATATGCGTGCTCCGACAGCTCCCACGTCCACAGGCGGTGATGGTGATCAAACAGATCCTCCCGCAGGCGGAGATACTCCGACACCTCCGGTGATTGATACTTCCTCCGACTATTACGGCAAGGGCGTCTATGTTAATGACAAAAACACTATCAGCTATGACGGAAAGACCTTTGCCGGCATCACAGGAATCACGCACGTTGGATCGGGCATCGAAGCATCGGTAGCCAACATAGGCGGCAAGGAAGCTGCAAAATTCTTTGTAGACTGGGCAAACCACGCATACGATAGATACAGTATTACAAGAAACGGAACAGCTACTAATCTCGTATTTGAAACTGACTTTATGCTGCCGGAATACTCATCAAGCGCAGTTTTTGAGATAATGCCTACCTCCAACATTTCCGGCAATGCTGGCATTTGGGGCAATCAGATTTATTTCAGATACGATTCTGCGAGCGGTAAAAACTACGTTTGTATAAGAAATGCGGAAACCGCTGACGGTTGGTTTGTTCTTCCCGAAGGCGTGTGGGTCAATATTCGCGTAGAATATGACGGCATAAATCCGGGAGATACCTTCCGACTTATTGCAAACGGAGTGCTCGTGGCAGAGTCTGCTCTAAACAAGTCTTTGGCAGACACTAAGGGACTTCAAATACAGTTCCCGGGCGCTTACGTTGGTACAGTATACTTTGATAATACCTACCTCGGAGATAAAGATCCTTCCGTTGCACCTCCAACAAGTGGTGGAACGGATGAGCCGATCGCTCCTCCCACAGGCGGCGGAGATGAAAACGAGCCAAGTGTAGACACTTCTGCCGACTATTACGGTAAGGGCGAGTATGCGAGCGATGAAAATACTATAACCTACGATGGAAAAATACTAACAGATATAGCGGATATTACTCATGTCGGCAACGGCATTAACGCATCTGTGGTAACTGTGGGTGACAAAGAGGCTGTAAAATTTACTGCTGACGCTTCGGGACACGCATATGACAGATACAGTGTTGCAAGGCACGGTACATCAGATAGCTTTGTATTTGAAACCGATGTTATGATACCCGAGTACAATTCCAATCTTGATTTTTACATTATGCCGACCTCGAATCTTGCGGCAGCGGCATCTGTGTATCGTGGATACATTCATTTTAAATACGATGCCACAAACGGTAAAAACTACGTTACTCTTATGACTGCGTCAGGAGGTGTTACATCAACCGATTCTAAGGATTGGTTCTTTGTACCGGAGGGAAAATGGTTTAATTTGCGCGTTGAATATGATGGAACTGCAGGCGGCTCTACCTTCCGCCTGATAGTGAACGGAGTACTTGTTCAAGAAGCAGTCTTGCATAATTCAATGGCTGGTTTTACAGGTTTCCAAATTCAATTCCCGGGTACATGCGTTGGCACGATTTACTTTGACAACACTTACCTTGGTGATAAGAAATCCCAAGACTTGACAGCGGAGAACTAATATTGTAATGGCAAAAGCACAGATCAGAAAATTAAATGGGGTTCCTACCATCTTTATTGATGGGGAACCCTTTCCCCCAATGGCATTTACTATCGAAAAAGCATTTCATAACGGAAAAAGACTTATAAATGCGGAATATTACTCAAAACTTGCAAAAAGCGGTATAAAGCTGTATTTTATTTGTACTAACACCGATTGGGCAGTTTCCGGCTCTATTAACGGATGCTGTGAAGAGATGGAGGCTATAATTAAAGCGAGCGCCGATGCAAGATTTATTATAAGAATAGGGTTGCATCCGCCCCTTGAGTGGGTGAAGGATAATCCCGATGAGGTTGTACAGTATAGCGACGGAATTCCTCATCCTACCCGAAGCTTTGTATCCGGAACCGAACAATATCCCGGAGTTTATTCCCTCTGCTCCGACAAATGGCGCCGCGATGCGGGAGAAGCCCTCGCTGAAACTTATCGTGTACTTATGGAAAAGCCATACGCAGACAAAATAATAGGCTTCTTCTTTTCCGCCGGAGGTACCAGCGAGTGGTATTATCGTAATCCGCTTACCTATAACGCAAAAACCCGCTATGAAGATACCGGCGGATTCGATCCTTCGGGTGGACACGATTACGAGGACTGCTATGGAGATCTCTCGCCTGCGTTTAAAAGAGAGTTTTCACGTTATCTTAAGGAAAAATACGGTACAAACGAGAATTTAAGACTTGCGTGGAGAGATCCAAGCGCTGATATAGACAATCCTGAGATTCCGGAAATAGAAAAGCGTTATTACGTTGATGACGTGGATTATGACGTTGACCATATGCAGCATCCGCCGTACGGTCACGACAAGGATAAGCTCCCCGAAAACGGAACAAATATAGGACATTTTGTAGATATTGAAAAGAACCTTGATGTTTTCGATTTTTACCGTGCTTGGCATATCGGTACAGCTAATTCGGTAATATATTTTGGCAATCTGATTAAAGAGATTTCAAACGGAGAAATGCTCACCGGTGTGTTTTACGGTGCGGGAGGTTCAATTCATTTCTTCAACTATTCTCAGCTTGGCGGAGTGCGTAAAATTCTCGAATCTAATGCAATAGATTTCATTTCCTCTCCCGGTGTTTACGAAAACAGACAGCCCGGAGGCTTTACAGGGGAGCGTCAGGTTACAGATTCAATTTTGCTTCACAACAAAATCCTTTTTGCGGAGGACGATGAACGCACGCATAAGGAAGGCAGCTACCTGCGCGGATATTTTGAAGTATATAATATGGAAGATACCGCAAATATTCTAAAACGCACTCTCGGCAGAAATATATCTCAAAACACATACGGATGGTGGTTTGACCAACACGCAGGCGGCGGAAGATACCTTGACGATGGGATTTACACTCTCTTAGATAAGCAGCAAAGAATAATTGAAGACTGTTATCACAGCACCGAAAGACAAAAGTGTTCTGAAATAGCCTTCATTTATGATGAGGAGAGCTATCACGTTATCTCCTCCGAATGTAATCATCAAAATATAGAGCTATTCAGGAATTATGAAATAGACCGTATCGGCGCGCCATCGGACAGATATTTTCATAACGACCTGTCAGATCCTAGTATGCCTGATTATAAGCTTTATGTGTTTATGAATACTCTGTATCTTAGTGATGATGAGCGTGTAAAGATAAAAGCGAAGCTCCGAAAAAACAACGCAACCGCGCTCTTTATGTACGGCTCCGGAATAATAAATCCGGATCGGGAGACACCGTTTTCCGTAGAGAATATGACCGACCTCACGGGCATTGAGATGAAAATGAATCTTGACGCCGTACGCGGAAAGTTTAAGTTTGCGGATCGGGAAAACGTGTTTAACGAGGGGCTTGACCGATATGACGTATTCGGTGATTTTAAGCGTAAAATGTGGGCTAATACGGCGGATTATATGAACCGCGAAAAAAACTCGCGTGTTATACTTTATCCGGAGCTTTATGCAGACGATAAGCTCGGCGATAATATCGCTTATATATGCGAAACAAGACACCCCGCAATAACCGTTAAGGAGCTTGACGGTTATAAATCAATATACTGCGCTTCAAGATATCTTTCCTCCGATGTGATGAGAGGTATCGCAAAGTATGCGGGATGCCATATTTATCTTGAAACCGATGACGTACTGTATGCTTCAAAAGACTATGTGACAGTTCACGCATCCTATACAGGAGAGCGCGTGATAAAGCTCCCGAGGAAGGCATTTGCCTATGAGGTCTATGAGGACAAATACTATTCTAAAAACTCAGAAACGGTAAGATGCTATCTGAAGCTTGGCGAAACAAAAACATTTAAGCTTTTATAAGGAGAAAAACAATGACCGATAAGAATGTTTGGGCTTTTCTTATTCATCTTGGCTCTAATATGTGGGCAAAGAAAGGAACTACCTGGGGAAGAAATATACACCGCGAGGACTTTTGTTACAAGGAAACTATGTTCTGTGACAAAGAAGTTTGGCGCAAAGTGACCGACTTTTTGCCCTCATGCGGAATAAATACGCTTGTAATAGATATCGGAGAGGGCCTTGTGCTTGACTCTCATCCTGAGATAGCAGTTCCCGGTGCGTGGACAAAAGATGAGTTGCGTTCAGAGCTTGAAAGAATCAGAGCTCTGGGAATGACTCCTATACCTAAATACAACTTCTCCTGCAGGCACAATGCCTGGATGGGCGAGTGGGCTTACAAGGTTGGTCAACCGGAATATTACGATTTTTGCAGTGATATTATCAATGAGGTTGTTGATCTATTTGATACTCCCGAGCTATTCCATCTTGGATATGAAGAGGAGATTGCTACGGATGAGCATATGATAAATGTTTGCCGTTCTCCCAAGAAAAAAATAGAGGACGCAAACTTCCTCTATGACGTGCTGAGAAAACGAGGCGTTCGTCCCTGGGTGTGGTTGGACATTCATGCGATAGACACATGGGATGAATTTGAAAAGGTTACTCCCAAAGATATTGTTATTTCGACTTGGCATTACGGTACTATACATGATACAGGAGACATAACAAAGGTTCACAAGGAAGCTTATTATATGAAGGAACTTGATGACAGAGGATATACACAAATTCCTACGAGCTCCACCTGGGCTTGGCACTGTAATTCCAAGGATACAATGAATTTTTGTAAACAATACTGTACAAATGGCACGGTAATGGGTCATATGACGGCTTCCTGGATGCTTACAACCCCCTCTCGCCTCTATGCGCTTTATAATGATGCATATAACTTCTATTGGGCAAGAAAAGACATTTACGGCTTTTAATTGTTTAAGCAAAAGATTAACAAGCATAATAAAATGGATATCATAATCTTTGGCGGACAAAGTAATATGCAGGGAGCAAGCTACACGCTCCCTGCCGACAACGCCCCCGTAGAGGGAGCCGTTGAATATAAATGGAATGAAAATTGCGTAAAGCCTATGCAACACCCCGCCGGTGAAAACTTCTCGGAGTATATTCTCGCCGCAGCAAAGGAAGGTGGCTCGCTACTACCCGATTTTTGCAAAAATTACATAAAAAACTCGGGCAGAGAAGTCTTCGCTATTCCTTGCGCCTGCGGTAACACTACTATCGGACAGTGGCTTTACGGCACTCAGAGATACCATTACGCAAGGCAAAAAATCAAAGCAGGCATAGAATACGCAAAAACTCTCGGCAAGGTTGATAACATCTATTATATATGGCTTCAGGGCGAGTCGGACGCGGTTATCGAAACCACCGAGCAGGAGTATACCGAGCGTATTATAAGCTATAAAAACAAGCTTAAAGAGGATTTCGGTATCGATAAGTTTTGTCTTATCAAGGTCGGATATTTCTGCGCAATAAATGTTTGGTATAAAAACTGCGTTGCCTCCAACGAGTATGGAAAAACGCGTGACGAAATTATAATGGGAGCGCAGGAAAAGCTCCCCTCCATAGACCCCGACTTTATTATGCTGACCGATGCCCCCGCAAGGCTCAGCCTTAACGATGAATATAAAAACTTTAATGCAATAGGCCACTTTAACGATAAAGGCTATGAAATTATAGGTAGAGAAGCAGGCGAAGCACTTGCAAAATATACAAACGGAGAATAAAAAAATGAAAACAGTTAAAGAAAAGTATTTGGTAGTAGGCGCGGATTTTGCAGGCTATCCCCTTAAAGAAGCAGTTTGTGACCACCTTCGTGAAAAGGGCTGGAAGATAACCGACCTTGGAGTAACTAAGGACTCCGACCCTAATGATACCGAAAATATGTTCCATAGAGTAGGACTCCGCGTTGGTGCGCAGATTTCCGAGGGCAACTTTGAGCGTGCGCTCCTCTTCTGCGGAACGGGTATGGGTATCCATATCGCAGCATCAAAGTGTCCCCACGTGCACGCAGGCGTTGTTGAGAGTGTTCCCGCCGCCCTCAGAGCAAATATGCAGCCTGCGTTTATTGCTTAAAGATTTAGAGGAATTCATATGAACATAAATATAATTAACATTAATATCGAAGAGGAAAGCTTTCGCTTGCTTTGCTCTGCTGTTTCCAGAAGCCTTAATATCAAAGGATGCCGCATTGATGGCAGCGGTTATCCCTTGACGCTTAAAATAGATGGTGGATTAAGGGAAGACGAATACCTCGTTCATTCCGATTCTTGTAAAGCAATCGTGACGTCGGGCGGAGTATCCGGTGTGTTTGCCGGAGCAGGAAAATTCCTCCGAAAATCCAGTTTTGACGGTGTGGGTGGATTTGAGCCTTATGTGGGTGATTTTTCGCTCAGACCCGAAAACCCTATTCACGGCATATATTTTGCTACTCATTTTTCGAATTTTTACGAAAGTGCGCCCATAGAAGAGGTTCAGGCGGTTATCGAAGACTGCGCTTTGCGCGGATGCAACGCCTTAATGATGTGGTACGATATGTTTCAGTACGATTCGGTCGATACGCCCGAATCTCTCGTAATGATAGCGCGGCTTAAAGCGCTTTTCAATCACGCTATATCGGTAGGTATGAAAACAGTCCTATGTTCGCTTGCCAACGAAGCCTTCAGAACGTCCGATCCGTTGCTTCGCGCGGAGTGGACAGCGCAGAACGGTTACATAGCACCTCCCGGGCACCATTATCACGTTGAGATATGTCCAAGCAAAGAGGGAGGAATTTCCGCTATTTTAGAGGCAAGACGGAGTGTGTTGGATGCGCTTTCCGATATAAGGATAGATTATGTTGCCGCGGGGCCTTACGATCAGGGGGGCTGTACGTGTAAGAACTGCGCTCCTTGGGGCGGTGTCGGATACATGAAAATGCTGGATGCGCTTATACCGTTTTATAAGGAAACTCTTCCGAGCGCAAAGCTCCTTGGTTCAACCTGGTATTTCGATAGATTTTACCCGGGAGAGTGGGATGTCTTTTATAAGACAGCTAAAGAAAAGCAACGCCCGGAGGTTGAATACCTGATCGGCTTTTTCTCGAACGCAGAAACGGACTACGGATATATTCCCAAAGCACCGGATTTTATAAAAAAGTCCGATTTTCCTATAGGAAAGGGTATTCTTGCATTTAGTGAGATAAGTATGTATAAATGCCGCCCTTGGGGAGGATACGGCGCGAGCCCCTTGCCCTCGCATTTTGAAAAGATTTTCAATGATACAAAAAGCCTTTATTCGGGTGCCTTGCCCTATTCCGAAGGAATATTTGAGGATATCAACAAGGCGCTGATGTTCGCATTTTATTCGGGTGAATACAGCAACTCGAGAGATGTTATTACCGAGTACGGAGCGTATGAATTTGCGCTTTCGGGTGATAGGTTAAATGATTTTGTTGAGATGATATATTTGATGGAAACCTCTCATGTGCATTATCCCTTTGACGAGGATTGGAACAAAGTGGTTGCTACCGAATATTCGGACGTCAGACTCATAATAGACAATCCTGAAAACGTTGAAAAAGTAAAGCTGTTGTGTGATAATTTGCATGCCACACTTCCCGAATTAATAAAAAATTCTCAGAGATGGCAACTGATTCGTTTGCGGGCTTTGATAGATTACGAGCTTTTCTCTTGCGATATGCATATTTCAGAGACCTGCGAAGGATATATGCAGACGCTTTGTAACATATATCACACCGAAAACGGCAGAAGAATGGTTTCACCGCCAACACGCATGGCAATGCACCGTGAGCTTATGAGAATTCGCTCGTTGGAAGCATCGGAAGCCCCTCTTTAATTATTGCTAAAAAATGATATAAAATTAAGGAGTCCACAAATGACACATTTAAGCTCGCCCGCAAACCCATGGGGCAAGCCCTTTACCAGTAAAAGATATATTCATCCCCCACAGGCAGAAAACATTGTAACAATGTGGCCTAACTCTATGATAATGATAGGCGAAATACCGCCCGAAAATCCCCAGCATCACTACGAGCATCCGAAATACGGTATGTTCTGGGGTGTTTGCACCGAGGATTCCGCGGCGCTCGTATTCACCTTAAAGCGCGAAAGCGATCTTCGTTTCAGGCAAAGAGAAAATCCGAATTACCAGAATTACACTTGGTCACACGAGCTTATGCCGGCAGAGAATACGAAGTATCACACGCGCCCGGACGGTATTCCCGTGCACTCCTTCTCAAAGGATATGGATGCCGTGACATTTCGAGAGGAAGCTTTTTGTGACAACAAACGAGTGCCGACAGCATATATCAAGGTAACCGTCGAGAACAGCTTCGGCTTTGAAGAAAAGATAGAGCTTTCGGGACTTGTGAGACGCGGAAAGGAATTCCTCTTCACCGGCTGCAACGAGCCCGACGGCTATGACGGTTATCATCCTACAAGAGAGCGCTTTCTCGATGCTGAAAAATTCGAATACAAAAACGGCATCCTTGCCGACGGAAGATATAAGCTTTATCTCGACAAAAAGGCGGACTTCGCCTTCGACGGTGAAAACGATTTCACCGTAGCGCTGACACTTGCGCCTTATGAAAAAAAGACCTTCACCTTTGCATTTACAAGAAGCGACGAGCTTCCGAAAGGCTATACCGCCGCAAGAGGAGAGTGCATAGCTTTCTGGAGGTCCGAGCTTTCAAAGGCAGAGAATATCCCCGATATGAAGGGAGTGAAGCCGCTCTTCTATAACTTCCTTGCTCAGATGCTTCAAATGTTTGCCCGCCCTCACGACAGGGATTATACAATAATGCGTCAGGGTGCGACACAGCGTTATCATTGGCCTGAGGCGGTTGAAATGGTACGCGCCCTTTGCCATATAGGCGGCTATGAGGACTACGTTGATGCGGGACTTGCACATTATTTCGGCGAGCTTCAACAAAAGGACGGGGAAGACAAGGGCAGGATCTTCTACACCCACGTTCCGTGGAACACGCGCACCTCCACAGCGCTTTCTATGTTTGCGGCGGCGGCAAGATGCAATTCCGCACTCTTCGATAAATACCTTGACTCGGCAATGCTCGCCTTCGGATATTGCGAGCGCGAGCGCGCAAAGTCAAAGAGCATAGAGGGGATCATACCGGGACTAATGCCGCCCGGAATATGCTCCGACCACCATATTTCCAAGGCTCAGCAGTGGATGGGCACCGATTGCGGTACTCTTTCATGCTATAGTGAGTTTGTAAGCCTTTTGAAAGCTTATAATTCTAAGTATTTGAAGGAAACGGAAGAAGCATATCTTGAGTATTTCTCGGTTGTAAAAGGAATATTTGAAAAATTTGCCACGGAACAGCGTGACTCGCAGTTCCTCTATCTTCCGAGAGATCCGAAAAATATTCCCGAGATAGAAGCCGAGCTTAATAAGGATCCTTTCGGATACGTTTATCCTTACGTTATTCTTGAAGTAGGCGCGGCGGGATACGGTACGTCTGATGCGGAAAAGCTTCTTCATACCTATTCTCACGGCGGTCAATCGAAAAACTGCCTTATATGGCCGTGTTATCGCTCGACAACGGGTACGGGAAGAACCTGGTATACCACCTCCGCTGAGCTCCATTTGTTCAGATATTATGAAAAGATCGGTAATAAAACAGAACAAAAGAAGCTTATCGACGCCCTCTTGAAATACAACGTAACCACCGAGTATCTCCAGCCTGAACGCATCGACGACCATAATGCCTATATCGCCCCTTGGATGCCAAACGCGTCGGGTAACGGCAGACTTTTGCAGATGCTCTTTGCCTACTATGGCGCGAAAAAAATCAATTGAGGAAAATTAAATGCCATACGTACTTTTAATAACTGCTACGGTTTTTATGTCATTTTCGGGAATCGGCGCAACGTTTTATAACAGAAAAAATTCATCCTGCAAGGACACCGCACCGATATACAATCTTATAACTCTTGCCGTAGTATTTATCTGCTGGTTGATAAAATTTTTAACCAACCCCGTCTATGACCTTGGCGTTATACCTTATTCGCTGTTGTTTACGCTTGGTTATACCTCCGCTATGATAGCATCCGTTTCGGTTTACAGGGAAGGACCGATGATGCTTTCCTCGCTGATAATGCAGCTTTCGATGATCTCGACGAGCATATGGGGCTTCTTCTTCTGGAACAGTCCGGTAACCCTTCCCGTTATATCGGGACTTGTGCTTGTTGTCGTAGCTCTCGTGCTTTGTCTTTATAACGGCAAGAGCGCAGACGCCGAGAAGAAGATAAGCACCAAGTGGCTGTTACTTATAGCGATTTATTTCGTCGGAAACTCGCTCGGCTCTATAACGCAAAGAACTCAGCAGATGAATTACGAATCTGCCTACGGAGATTTTTTGATGGTTATTGCAACTGCGATAAGCCTGCTCGTTTGTATCCTCCGTTACTTAAAGAGCGACAGAAGCGATACCAAGAAAATACTGAGATCCTCGGGATACGTCCCCGCACTTTGCGGATTGCTGAACTTCATCATAAACCTCGTGGTCATAATTTTGGCAACACAGCTTTCCGCCAGCGTGGTCTATCCCGTTATGATGATCGGCGCTCTTGCAATAACAGGTATTTTTTCAATATTCATTTTCAAAGAAAAAATGCGCTGGTGGCAGTGGCTTGGCATTGCCGTAGGTGCGCTGGCAATTATCCTTCTTTCAATCTAAAATTCAAATTTTAATTTTGGAGTACATTCGATGGACAAGCATACTGTAGAAAAAATCAAACAGAAACTCAAAAAAAGAGCTCTTGTCATTTCATTTATGCCATTCGTTATCCTGAGACTCGTTGCAATATTGATAGATTTGACGGCAAAAGGACCGGAAAACGTAGACGTATTTAAGGAATATTACTATTACGGAAGCCGTGGAATTCTCAAAGGATGATTTTCTTAAATTCCGATTGCAATTTAAAGGATTGGTGTCAAAATAACAAAAAGAACCAAGCTCACCTTTAAAACTTGGTTCTTTTTCACTCGGTAATCTATCTTGCCTCGGAGTTTTTTTCTTCAATATATTTTCTCGGTGATATTCCCATTTTAGCTTTGAATTGTTTTGAAAAATACAAGGGATCCGAATATCCGCAAAGATTAGAAATTTCTTTTATACTTGTGAATCCGCCTGAAATAAGTGCAAGTGCATTGTTCAGTCTTACTTCATTGAGATATTTTGAAAAGGTTGTTCCGAACTCCTTTACAAAAAGACGCGACACGTACTTGGGATTGTAGGCAATTTCACGACACAGGCTTTCAAGATTCAGTTTAGGCTCACTGAAATGAATATCAATATATTCTTTCACAATGCTTCGTGCGTTTTCCTTGTTTAACGTATTCTTTGCAGACAAAAGACCGTTCGATACAATTCCAAGGCAGAGCAGCGCACAGCCTTCAGCAAGAATGGCGGCGCTTTCATCCGAAGCATTAACGCAGCTTTGCCATATATGGAATATGTCTTCGTGACCGCAAAAAACGTTCGGACTTGTGAGTTCTATTTTTTTACATGTGTTATCAACTCTTGCTCCGACAAGGGAAATAAACCCGAATCTTAATTCGTCATCTCCTTCAATGGAGTAAGGCACGTTCGGAGGGCAAATAAACAAATCTCCCTTTTCAAATCTCTTTGACATCCCGTGTGAGTGCAAAAAACCTTCTCCCGAGAATACGAAATGTATCCGATAGAATGATAGGGTTGTTTGATTCGATTTTAGTTGCCTTGTTGTCTCATATACAACGTGCAGTATTTTAGTTTCACCGCGATTTAGGTGAGGCACAAATGTGCAAATGTTTTCATCCATAATATTCATAGTAATTTTATTATAATCAATAAATGCTTATTTGTCAATATAAAAGCGGAATATATACATAATATAATGGATAAAAACCATATAACTTTTCTTTTTAATGTGATATAATTAAATCAAAAACGAAAGAGGATTCAGATTATGAAGAAAATAAGAATCGGAGTTTTTGGTGTTTACCGCGGAACAAGTATGATACGCTACTGCAAATCCTGCGATACCGCAGAGGTGGTTGCGATGTGCGACAAGTGGGAGGAGGGGCTCGAAAGGCAAAAAGAACATAACAAAGACCTCGACATAACCTACTACACAAGCTTTGATGAGTTTATTAAGCACGATATGGACGCTGTCGTTCTTGCTAATTATGCAAACGAGCATGCTCCCTTTGCAATAAAGGCTCTAAAGGCGGGCAAGCACGTAATTTCCGAGGTTCTCCCTTGCCAGACTATGAAAGAAGCAGTAGAGCTTATAGAGGCTGTTGAGGAAAGCGGACTAGTCTACTCCTATGCTGAGAATTACTGCTACATGTCGGGCGTTTATGAGATGAAGCGCCTTTACGAGGAAGGAAAGATCGGTGAGATAGAATATGCCGAGGGCGAATATATACACAACTGTGATGCCATTTGTCACTGCTTGTCTTACGGTGATCCCGACCATTGGCGCAACAATTTATATTCGACCTTCTATTGCACGCACTCATTCGGACCTATCCGTCATATCACGGGACTTCGCCCCGTATCGGTCGTGGGACTTGAATCCTTGAGAAAGCCAGAGCGCAAAAAGACAATAGGCAAGGGCGCAGGATTCGGTGTCGAGATGGTGACTCTTGAAAACGGCACCATCGTCAGAAGCGTTCACGGTTCACTTTATAAAGATTCTATCTGGTATTGCCTTTACGGTACCCGCGGGAGAATGGAAACCGCAAGAGCAGAGGCTGACGAGGCAAGATACAATCACCTTTATGTAAACTACGATGAGTATTCTGGCGCTTATGACACCACCTACCGCGAAAATTACAGAGCAGACGAAAGACTCGAGGGGGCGGCTGCAAAGGCAGGTCACGGCGGCAGTGACTTCTTCACCATGGATAACTTTATAAGACGGATAAACGGTGATACTTCTGCCGATATAATTGACGTTTACGAGGCGCTTGATATGTCTCTTGTGGGTATGTTTGCTTTCCGTTCTATTCTTGCAGGCGGCGTTACTGTGGAAATTCCCAACCTTAGAAATAAGGAGGAACGTGAAAAGTGGCGTAACGATACCGCCTGCACCGATCCCAAGGTAGCGGGAGATATGCTCCTGCCTTGCAGAAAGGGTGGAAATCCGGTTATAGATCCCGTTCTTGTCGAACGTGACAAAATGCTTTGGGAAGCCGAGCTTGCATCAAGACAAGGCTATTCCAACGACGCCTTCAGTCAGCCCGAAGCAAACAAGCATAATCAATAAGGATCATTACAATGTATTACGGTCTTGTCGGTATAGCCGTCGTTATGTTCGGCTTTATGTTTTTGACAAACAAAAAATACTCGGAAGAAATCGGCTCCGGGCTTTTCCAAGCAATGTTATTAAACGTTCTCGGGGCGGTCATAAGTCTTCCCATGCTATTAGCCTTGAATGGTTTTTCGTTCGAATATACTCATTTTTCGTTTATAATGGGAGTTATTGTTTTTGCGAACGGATTGCTGTTTACGTTATGCTCACTAAAGTCGTTTTCAATAGTGAACCTGTCTGTTTATTCACTTCTTTCAATGCTTGGCGGAATGATTCTTCCTATCATTGCCGGTGTGATGTTTTTTGGCGAAAAAATGACTGTCGGTATAATTATCTGCGTTGCTTTTATAATAGTTGCGTTGCTTATTGGTGTAAAACCTGAAAAGTACGGTGATAAGCGTGCAATTCTTTATTACGCAGGTGTATTTACTTTTAACGGATTGTCGGGAGTATTAAGTAAGGTATACGTCGATTCTCCCTTCGAAAAGATATCATCTGCGGGATATTCGCTTTTGTGCGGTGTGATTTCTTTGGTGATTTCTGCTGTATATATATTGGTAAAATGGAAAAAGCGTCCTAAAATAACAAAAGTGGCAACTGTTTACGGCATTGCAACAGGACCTTTGTCTAGAATACCGAACTATTTACTCCTTATTTCCCTTGCTGTTTTGCCCGCATCGGTAAATTACCCTTTGGTTACAGGCGGAACGATAATAGTTACAACCGTTCTTGGGTATTTAACCGATAAAAAGCCCGCTTCCAAGGATTGGCTTGCAGTAGTATTATCGTTTTTCGGCATTATGGCATTAACATTACTAACTTAAGTGAGGAAATACTATGTACTCGTTTTTAAGATTTCCCGGATTTCGTAAAAAGGCTATAACGCTAAGCTATGATGACGGAACTGTGTTTGATAAGAGGCTTGTAAAGCTTTTTGACCGCTTCGGACTTAAGGCTACGTTCAATTTGAACTCATCCGCTTACGGAAAAAGAAGAAGACTCTCACTTGAAGATGCATTGGCGCTTTACAAGGATTCACCTCACGAGATAGCGATACACGGTACAGAGCATTTTTCCCTTGGTGAAATTCCCAAGGCGCAGGGTGCATGGGAAATACTTTCCGATAGACGTACTCACGAAAAAACTTATGGTAGGCTTGTTCGCGGAATGGCTTATGCAAACGGCAGCTATGACGGTAAGATAATTGAAATACTCCGTCACGTGGGTATCGCTTATGCCCGAGGTGTATCGTCCACTGGAAAATTCGATTTTCCAAGCGATTGGCTTATGTGGGAGCCCACTTGCCATCATACTCATCCTCGCTTTTTTGAGCTTGTTGACGAATTTCTTGCCGATAAAAATGCTACTAACTTCTGGCAGGACAAGCCGCGCCTCTTCTTCCTGTGGGGACATAGCTATGAATTCGAGGACGGAAATCTATGGGGAGTTATCGAAGATTTTTCGAAGAAGGTAGGTAATAGAGAAGATATATGGTATGCTACAAACATCGAGGTTTGTGATTATGTAAGGGCATACGATTCTCTAATCTGGTCCGCGGACGGCAAAACTGTGTATAACCCTACCGCTACCATGGTATATCTTTCTCCGTACGGTCAAAATATAAACCTTTCTCCCGGGGAATCTCATACATTGGAAAACTTATATTTTTAATATAAAAATAACGTAAAAAAGAAAAGAAATATATATGAGTAAAATTTATACAGTTGCAATTCTCGGTGTCGGAGCAAGAGGCGGTAATGCTTACGGAAAGCTTATAAATAAATTCACCGATAAATATAACATAGTTGCTCTTTGCGATCAGAGAGAAGACAGACTCGAATATTACGGAGAGCTTTTCGGAGTCGGTGAAAAGAACAGATTTACTTCCGAAGACGAGTTCTTCAAGGAAAAGAGAGCCGACCTTCTCGTTATCGCAACACCCGATACTGCCCACATAGGTCATACAGTAAAGGCTTTCGAGGCAGGATATGACGTTCTTGTTGAAAAGCCTCTCACCGATAACGAGGAGGAGTGCAAAAGGCTTCTTGAGGCGCAGAAAAAATATGGATGTCGAGCTCTTGTTTGCCACGTGCTCAGATATGCTCCGGCATACACTAAGCTTTATGAGATAGTAAACAGTGGCAAGATCGGTAGACTTATAGACATCAACTGGACGGAGCCGGTAGGATACTGGCATCAAGCTCACAGCTACGTAAGAGGAAATTGGAGAAACACAACCGATTCAGCGCCAATGATTCTTGCAAAGTGCTGTCACGACCTTGACCTTATTCAATGGTACGCAAAATCAAAGTGTAAGACAATTTCTTCCATTGGATCTCTCGACTTCTTTAAGAAAGAAAATACGCCCGAAGGAGCAACCGAACGTTGTCAAAACTGCCCTCACAAGGATAGCTGTCCTTACAGCGCGTACCGGATTTACATAGAGAGATGGCATCAGTTTGACTGTCCCACACACGAGTGGCCTTATAATGTTGTAACGGCAGAGCCTGTAAGTGAAGAAAAAATTCGTGCGGCTATCGAAGCAGGTCCTTACGGCAGATGCGTCTTCCACTGTGACAACAACGTGGTTGACCACCAAACAGTGCAAATGCTCTTCGAAAACGGCATTACGGCAACTTTGCATATGAACGCATTTACGAATCATGGCGGTAGACGTGTCGCAATGCACGGCACTTATGGCGAGCTTTATATGGACGAGAAGACCATAACCCTTGACGTTTTCGGTGAACCTACCGAGATTATAAAAATTGATGCTCTTCTTGAAGCCGATTATGGTCACGGTGGAGGCGACTTGAAGCTCGTCGAGGCTCTTTACGAAATGATGGAGGGCAATGCCGGCCTTGAAACATCACTAGAAGCATCGGTTGAAAGCCATCTCATGGGAATAAAGGCTGAAGAGTCGAGACTTTCGGAAGGAAAGCTATTATTAGTGCATAATTAAATTAGAATGTTAAACCAAAAGCAATTCAAAACAACATTCTCGTGGCAGCTTGTGCTTTTTTCAATTGCGGGCTACTCTGTTAATTTTTTTACCCTCATTAGACAAAGAAGAGAGCCTGCCGAATTTTCGCCCGCGTGGACGAGTTGCAAGGCCATGAGATAAGCAGCCGAACGCAACCACGAAAGGCAACTGTGGGCGATTTTTGAGGCAGAAACAAGAGCTTTGCAAGCAAAGGACAAGGTAAAAAGACAAAAGAAAACGAGAGGCGAGGTTGTATAATCTCTCCTCTCAATTTTCTTCTCAAAAGCCACGGTTTTCCCTAAAATTCGCGCTGTATTTATGCTATACTCTATACACCGGAGGTGAGACAATGAAACTCGACAGAACACTTATAGACAAAGACGGAATACCTACTCGCGAGGAGATAAGAGCATATCACGAGAAGAATGATATAACAACCGCTGAAAGTCTGTACGATCCTGAAACCGCAAGTGATATAAAGACGAGGCTGTTTACAAAAGCTCGTAATTATATGCGTGATGCTTGGCTTGCGGAGATGAAAAGGCTGGGTGGTAAGGGCTCCTTTACAAACTTCACAGGAAACTATCCTCCGATGCTTCTTGCGGTAACCGATGAAAACTTGATAGCAGGTAAGGTCAGCGATATAATGCAAAACGAGGAAGAAATAGCTATGTATATCGATGTAGGCTTAAACATTCTCAAAGAGCCTATAATGACGGCTCTGACTGCTTACTCTTCCTCAAAAGGCAAATATCTTGAAAACCTTACCGACGATGAAGTACATACGGTGGTAGATAAAATCGCGACAGAGTTTCTAATGAAAATGACCTCAATCCTAATGGATGCACAAAAGGTACCGGAGCTGATTAAAACATCCAAAGAAATCAGTGACTCGGAAGATTTTGATGAGTCGGTAATTGAAAACTATAGCAAAATGGATCACGATAAAGCCTGGAATCATACGAGAAGCTCGGTCGGCGAAATTTTATCAACAGATGAATTAACCGATGATCCGGAAAGCGAATTTGAGCCTACGGTAAATGCTCTGGATAACACCGAGAGCGGTGAAGAAGCAATGCTTAATGAGATTGCGAAAGGGGAACAAAAGGAGCTAATTAAAAAGTTTTTAAAAACTCTTCACAAGATAGATCGAAAAATATTTATCTTGAGAGAACTTGGTTTTGTAGAAGATGAAATTGCGTGTTATGTCGACCTCTCGAGTCACAGTTCAGTGTCAAAAAGACTTAGTAAAATACGCGTTAAATACGATGAGTTTATGAAAAAATATAACGGAGCATAAATGCTTTTGCCCTTTGGGAGTTAATTCTCTCGAGGGGCTTTTTTATTTTCCAGAAAAAATTTCAACTTTTTCCAAAATGTGGGAACAATTTGCATTTCAAATGTCGGGTAATAAGCGGAAGGGTAAGCGCCTGCGATTTTTTGCAGGTGTTTTTCTTCTGTCGAAAACTACGGAATGCGGTAGCTAGTAGGCACAATTGAATAGTCTGCGACGGAGATACGATCTGATGCTCTCTGCCATGACAGCAGCTCGAAAGAGCTGTGCCGTGGAGAAAGATGTGCGATGCACATTCCGCAAGGAACGGTAAGCGGAGAAGATAAGGATTGACAACGTGGTCGTGAGCCGCTAAAAGCGGGGGTGAGCATAGGAACGGCGTCGGTGTTCGGACAAAAACGGTGAAGAGGAGTTTGAAACAAGAACTTTCTCTCTTGCAAAGAGTTCCTCCTCACCAGTCGGAAATCACTAAACGATTTCAAAGCAGCAAAAATATTTAGGAAAGGAGATGTAAAATGAGTTTTATTCTTAAAAATGGCGCTGAGTTTCTTACTTTGCGAGTTTCGCCTTTGTGTTACAGCCGCCCGACTTGGCGCTGACAAAGGCAGTCGGGCTAAGCCCATACCCCTATGCCGAAAGGCAACATATCACATTTTGCTATGCAAGATATTTCACTAAAAAGAAAGGAATTTATATGTCAAAAACTGAAATCATAAAGTTCAGAGTTACCCCCGAGGAAAAAGAAATCCTCGAAGAAAAAGCATATGGCTCGTACAGAACTATGAGCCGATATTTGCGCGATTGCGTTCTAGAAAAAGAGATCGTTATAATCAACGGAGCCGATGAAATTCTATGAGAAAATTGTTGACTATATTGATCGGAGCAAAACAGCGGTTCAACAAGTCTTTTTGATTCGTTATCCGTCATCTTTGTCTGATGGACATGAAAAAGTTGCAGTGATACGAACAGCAGAAAGTACGGTGATATTGGATGTTTCCAATAGTTTGAATGTCAATATGGAATCTCGTCAAGACACTGCATACACTATTTCTGAGTATAGAACACTTCGAATGGGAGTTGAAAAGAATCTATATAAAGCAACAGACGGATGGAACGACAATCCGATTGGTGGCAATGTAGATTTAAGTCCAAGTGAAGAAGATTCTCATGTTGGCGAATTGGGACTGGTCATACTTGTATTTTTGGTTGTTGGTCTAATTGTTTTCTTGATATTCAAGAAACATTCCAAAGTCTTAACGAGGTAACAGTATTCATTCTTCCAAAGCTGTTCATTTAACTAAGTTGAAGATAGGCTAAAATAAGGAATCAAAAAAATGAAAGTGTGCGCCCCCGTTTATGAAAAGTGCTCTTGTATTAAACAAAAGCGCACAAAAAATAAATGCCATAGATGTTTGACGGCTTATGGAAAAAAGGCAGTAGTCATATAAAGGTGCCGCACAGAGGTAGAACCTCTGTGCGGTTAAACAAACAATACTAAGGAGGTTTGACATGAAACGAAACATACGAATATTCGCTGTTCTTCTTGTAATCTGTATGTTTATGACGAGCATAAACGTATATGCCTTGGATATTAACAAGGATGTT
>JAGATD010000036.1 GCA_017621415.1 Clostridia bacterium | reverse complement strand
TTCAGTAGGATAAGTTTTATCCCAATCACTTCTAGAAAGGTATGTTACTTCCCCATTCGATTTATTAGCGTATTTATTCCAGTCAGCTTGTTCAAATTGATTTGTAATCTCTTTATTTGTTGAATCAGAAACTGAATAAGTATTAAAATCATCTTTATCAAAAGAGAAAGCTTTTACATCAGTTTATCCTCTTTTTTCTCTCGCTTAAGGCTTCCTCATTTTCAGAGCCGTCAAAGCCGTAAAGCATATACTTGATGAATGCGGCAATAGTGCTCTTTCCCGACTCGTTCTGTCCCTCAATTACATTAAGCTTGTCGGAAAACTCGAGAGTCATATCGGTTATAAGTCCGAAGCTCCCTATGTTGATTTTTTCTATTATCATAAGAGTTGTCCTTTCTCTTCTTTATTCGTCTTTAAAATCGCCCGAGAGGAATTTTATCGCCCTGGGCACCGAGTCCTTGGAGTTGTACCAGGGCTCCTCATCATAGCGGTAATCAAACTTTTTGCAATACCAGCTTACATCCTCGTTAAGAGTCTTGATGTACGAGTCCTGTATGGCATATGCCGACTTGTAAAACTCGGGGAAGAGCTTTTTGTTCATCTTGCCCTGCGCGTATTCTATCATAGCCCTGTAATGGGGCAGGCAGAAGTATGGCGCTTTTTCAAACTTTTCGGCAAAGGCGGGATCGGATTCATAGAGGTAGACCGCTGTTGCCGTCATAGCATCAAGGTTTCGCTTTATTCTTCCGCACACGTAGCAGCTGTGCTCAAGCTCGGAAAGCGACTCTGCCGCAATCTTGGGATTTGAGCCGAAAAGGGTTTTTCCCTCAAGCCGCTTTTTTACATCGGGCAAGTGGCTTTCAAGTATAAGCCCCATACCCAGCATGCGCCGTCTGCCAAGCATAATTCCAAAGTGCCTGCGGCAAAAGCCCTGCTCGTTTGTCTTTATTCTGATGTCGGGCTCCATCATTGAAGCGCCGAGAATTATTTCAATTTCATCGTCCTGCAGCTTGTTGTAAAGAAGGCAAAAAGGGCATCCGCATGACGGGTCCTCAGCCACCTTGTCAAATGCCTCGTTGACAGGTATGGTATAAATTTGTTCCAAAAAATCAACCTCTCTTTACCCATGTCTTTGTCGCCGGGGGTTGAAATCCCACGAAAAATGTGCTAAAATATTAGCGAAATATATTTTTACTATTATATTATACAATATAAATTTACAGTTTTCAAGAGGAAATACGAAATGTTTGTCAAAAAAACAAAAGATTTGCAGGGTGAGTCGGCAGTTTCGGTCAGCGATATTGGCGCCTTTTCACTCTCGGATACCCTTGAATGCGGTCAGGCATTCAGATATGAGCTTTTATCAGAGGGTGAAAATGGCATAGAATACATGACCGTTGCCTTTGGTAAAATCATCCGTGTATGTCAAAGAGGCGATGAGCTTTTGTTCTACGGACTTACCGAGGATGAGGTAAAAACCGTCTGCCTGCCATATTTCTCCCTAGACACCGATTACAGAGTCATAAAGGAGGATATTCTTAAATCTTCTCAAATTCCAAAGCTAAAGGAAGCCGCCGATGCCGCCGAGGGTATAAGAATTCTCCGCCAGGACCCCTGGGAAGCCCTGTTTTCATTTATAATTTCACAAAACAACAACATACCGAGAATAAGAAAAATCATTCGCAATATATCCTCTCAGTACGGCAAAAATCTCTCCGAGGGCGGAACCTGCCCAAAGGACAGAATGCCCGCAACCGACGAGCGTTGCCGCGAGTGCGGAATTTGCTATACATTCCCAACTCCCGAGGATGTTCTCTCTGACCCCGAGGGACTGCTCCCCTCAAAGCCCGGCTTTAGACTTAAATATCTCATTGATGCCTCGGAAAGAGTTGCAAGCGGAGAGATAAGCCTTAAGAAAATTGCAGAGGCAGGCTCGGCTCAGCACACTATTGAGGAGCTTAAAAAAATAAAGGGTGTTGGAGACAAGGTGGCATCCTGCGTTGCCCTCTTCGGCTTTGGCAACCTTGAAGCCTTTCCCATAGATGTGTGGATGAAGCGGGCAAACGAAGAATATTTCGGGGGTGAGCTTCATCCCGAATCTCTCGGAAAATATGCAGGAGTTGCCCAACAATATATATTCCATTATATTCGAAATTTGGATAAAAACAGAGATAAATGACAAAGAATGTTGACATTTTCAATCCAAACAAATAACAACTGATAAAAAAACCGCGGCTCGACACAATGTGGCAAAAGCTGCGGTTTTATTTTGTTAAACTGTATTTGCAATAAAGAGCAGGAGATGTAAAAATGAGCTTTTTTGACGAGGCTGAAGCGATAAAAATTATGCTGGATATGCGAGGGCTGACACGTGGGGAGCTTGCAAAAAGCCTAGGTGTGACGGTTTCTGCAATTTCAAACAAGCTAAGGCTCCTTTCATTAGACGAGGAGGTAAAAGCCGCAGTTATAGCAAACAAACTTACGGAAAGGCACGCAAGACTGCTGTTAAGACTCGGAGACAAGGAAAAACAGCTTAGGCTTATCGAGGAAATAGCCGACCGCAATCTTACGGTTGCACAAACCGAGGCATGTATGGAGATAAAATATCTTAACAATACCGAAATAACCGATAATCCCCAAAAACAAATAATCCCCTGCCCCGAGGAGGCAAAGGATATGTTTATCGAGAATATAAAAAAGAGTATCCAATCCCTCTCGGCTCTAGGTGTCAGCGCAACGCTCTCCACAAGCCTGCACGGACAGAAAAGCTACATTACTATTATTATAGGGGAGTAGGAGTTAGGAGTTAGGAGCTAGGAGTTAGGAGCTAGGGGTTAGGGGTTAAAAAATTCGGACAAATGTATATATTAGTGGAAATTTTGAGGAAAAATCGTCGACACACATCCCCGAAGCTGTAGTTACCTACTGCGAGTGGGAGAAAATGGGGCTTAGGCGCAGTTGATTCAATAGATTAGTGGAAATTATGAGATAAAAACACCGTTCGTGACCCGAAGCTGTAGTTACCTACTGCGAGTGGGAGCGAACGGTGTTTTTAGCCAAAATTTACCTAATCTACAATGGCTTTGGCGATGCCGAGACCACTATTTCCAAGCACCTTGATTATATTCGAAAGCAGCGCCATTTCTTCCATGGGGATTTCGAGGAACTCAAGGTTTACGGTTGTGGTATCGGGAATTGTCGCCTTTATGCGCATGTACATTTTTTCTTTACCGTAGTATTCGAGGGTGGTCTTTATTATCTCGTATATACGGGAGGTAATGTTGGGGTCTACGCTGCGGCGGAAGAGAAGCTTTACTGTCTTTGAGGTGTAGGTGTAGTTCTTTGTTCTGATACCTCCTGCAATTGCCTCATTGGTCTTAGCCTGAATCTTGCGCTCTTCAGCGGCTTTTTTAGCTGCGGCAGCTCTCTCTGCTGCTGCTTTTTCTTCGGCTGCCTTTTCAGCGGCAAGACGGCGTGCCTCTTCCTCACGTCTGGCCTCATCAAGAGCTATCTTAGCTGCCTCTGCCATACGCTGACGCTCGGCTGCCTCGCGGCGAAGCTGTTCATCAAGAGCACGGCGCATTTTATCCTCCTCAGCAAGGCGGGCTTCCTCAAGCTTAGCAAGGCGAATCTTTTCTGCCTCTGCCTTTGCCACAAGCTCCTCGTGCTGACGGCGAAGCGCCTCTTTTTCCTCACGGAGTCTTGCAGCCTCTGCCTCTGCCTCGGCTTTAATACGGGCTTCATATTCTGCGCGAAGCTTTGCCTCAACCTCAGCACGAATTTTTGCCTCAATCTCCTCACGAGTGGGCATAGGCTCGGCTGCAGGCGCAGGCGCTTCTTCTGCTATTTCTGCCGCTTCGGCGGTCTCTACTCCGTCAAGGGCGGCAAGGTCAGCGATATCATCAGAAACATCTTCCTCTATCTCTCCCTCTGCTTCAAGAGCCTCCTCGTCATCAATTTCCTCAAAGGACTCGGAATGGAGGTCAAATATAGAGGGCGCCTCGGCAGGCTCTTCTGTTACAGGCGCAAAGGAGATTTCGGTCTCAGCGACTTTCTCTGCCATAGGCTCAAGCTGAATTTCTACCGCTTCTGTCTCATCTATTTCCTCTTCTGCGGGAATTTCGGGAACAAAGCTGTCCTCATCAGCCTCGCTTTCGCGCTCTGCCATAATTACTCTTGCCATAGCCATAGCTCTTGCGAACTCGTCGCTCTCGGCAGTTGGCTTAGGCTCAGCTGCGGTCTCGTTGACAGGATTTTTTCCAAGAACTGCGGCAAGGGCTGCGTTTATATCATCGTTGCCTGCGTTGGATTCGGGCTCTTCAATCTTTGTAAGCTCGCCCTTGCGGATAGCGCGCTTTATAATCTCACGCCACTCGGTAATATTCTTTCTGCCCATGGCATTGTGATATTTGTCACCGCCTGCGGCAAGAAGGAAGCGATATTCCTTTTCTCTAACCTTTTGGGGTACGTCCTCGCCTATCTCAAAGCTTATACACTCAGCGCTGACATGGTCGGAAACCGAGTAAGCCATAGCGCCGTCCTCACGTGTCCACTTAACCCAAAAATCACGGGGAGCGGATACACCGTCGGTTATAAGAAGTCTTCTGTATGTCACATTCTCGGAGGTGTGCTCCATATATGTAGAGGGAGCAAAAACAAGAGAGAGGGTGATAGGTCCTGCATCAATGCCGCTGACAGACATAGCCTCTGAGATGCGGAGAGTAAGCTGTCTTGCCATTTCGTCAACAAAGGACTGAGAATACCTGCCGGAGAGGAATGTGGGGTCCTTTGCGGGGGTTTCAATATTAATCTTTATCGCAGGGGAGGTGCTGAATGTAGCGCGGTTCTCGAGCTTTTCCGCAAACTCTGAGGGCACCTCGTCTAAGATATTTATATCAAGAAGTCCCTCGCCTATATAGGCATAGGGCAATCCATCCTTAAAGCTTCCGGCCTTCATTCTCCACTTTATCCACTGAGTAATGGGCCCCTCGGGAAGAATAACTGTCAATGGATAATACCACTCGCCCCTTGCATAAAAGGCATCGGCAATATAATCCTCATACATCTGAATACCAAGCAGGGCTGCACCGTATTTAGCCTCGAGCTTTGGCATAAGCTTTTTTTCAACACTCTCCTCAAAGCCCTCGGTAATAGTATTTTTCACGATATAATTGTGATAAAGGTCTACGAACATTCGTGTTTCGCCTCCATTTTCGCATATATATAGTCTTACAAGTTATATTGTAGCATAAAAAAAACAAAATTGCAATAATTTTAGGTCGAATTTAGTCGAGGGAAAGGAATTTTTTTCAGAATTTTAAATTTATACTCATTTTTCACAACATAAAGGCGCTACACCTTGACAATCGAAAAAAAATGGGGTATAATTTTTAAAGTTTTGAATGCTTGGGGGTGTGATAAATGTTACCCGAAAAATTCCTTGAAAGAATGAAAAGGCTTTTAGGCGGCGAATACGAGGCGTTCGCAGATGCTTTGGAAAAGGATAATGTTAAGGGAATCAGAGTCAACGAGACAAAAATCCCGATAGAAGATTTTATTGATGCAACCGAGCTTACGCTTTCTAAAATTGACTACACTCCCTGCGGTTTTATTCCATCATCTGCCGATGGCATCGGCAACACTCCCGAACACCACGCGGGTATGTTTTATGTTCAGGACCCGGGGGCTATGGCTACGGTTTGCTCCCTTGATGTAAAGCGAGGGTGGCGGGTGCTTGACAGCTGCTCGGCTCCCGGAGGAAAGGCTTCTCAGCTTTCGTCGCTTATCGGTGACGAGGGGCTTCTTATCGCTAACGAGTATGTGGCTAAGAGAGCGAAAATCATTGTCTCCAACTTCGAGCGTTTAGGTATTAAAAATGCTATGGTTTTGTCATATGACACGTCAATTTTAAAACAAATGTTTGCAAATTGCTTTGATTTGGTGCTTTGCGACGCTCCTTGCTCGGGCGAGGGCATGTTCAGAAAATATGACGAGGCTCTTAGCGAGTGGAGCATGGAAAATGTTATTGCAAGCGCTAAGAGGCAAAGAGAGATTTTGGAAAACCTAGCGCCATTAGTAAGAGACGGCGGATATCTTCTATACTCCACCTGCACCTATTCTACAGAAGAAAACGAAGAGAATGTTGCAGCCTTTCTTTCCTCGCATCCCGACTATAAGCTTGTGCCTGTAAGAGAAGAGGTACGGAGAGTCACCGCATCGGGAATCTGTGTTAGCGGCTTATCGGAGGAAGATGCCCGAATGTGCCGCAGATTTTACCCCCACCTTTCACCGGGAGAGGGACAGTTTATAGCTCTTATGCAAAGAGCAACCGATGGAGACGCGAAAATATTACATAAAGACGAAAGCCAGCCGCTCTCTCGCATGGAAGAAAGAATAGTTCAAGATTTCCTTAAAGAAAATCTTAAAACCGTACCCGAGGGCAGGCTTATTAAGCAGGGTGATTTTGTTACTCTTGTGCCTCACGGCGCTCCTCTGCCCCGTTATTCTGTATTTATGTCAGGAGTTATGGTAGGCGAGATACGAAAGGGGCGTTTTGAGCCTCATCACCAACTGTTTTCGGCTTACGGCAGAGATTTTAAGAACAAAGAAAATCTAAAAAGGGGCGACGGCAGAGCCTTTGCCTACCTAAAAGGTGAAGAGATAGAAGCCAAAGAAAGCTCGCAAGGCTTTTGCACTGTGCTCTACGAGGGAGTGCCTATCGGCGGTGGAAAGACATCGGGCAGCAGGATAAAAAACCACTACCCAAAAGGGCTCAGAATAAAAGGCTAAAGCCTAATTTAATGCGGAATTCGAAATTAGAAATTCGGAATTATAACGACAATCGAAAGTAATACCAAAATTAATAAATATAATTACAAAAGGACGGTAAACAAAAATGAGCAAGGTACTTGCAACAGTTGGCGGTATGGCTATAACCGACACTGAGGTTGACGAATTTCTCGCAAATCTCGGTCCTAGAGGCCAGAGCTACAACAATCCCGAGGGAAGAAAGATGGTTCTCGAGCAGCTTATAAGCTCAAGACTTCTTCTCCTTGACGCTAAGAGAAATCTCTTCGAGGCAGAGCCCGCATTCAAAGCTCAGCTTGCTAAGCTTAAGGAGAGCCTGCTTGCAAACTATGCGGCAGAAAAGGTATTTGCTTCCGTTTCTGTAACAGAGGCTGAGGCAAAGACATATTACGAAGAAAACAAGGCTCAGTTTGAGACAGGCGAAACGGTAAACGCAAGCCATATTCTCGTTGACACAGAGGAAAAGGCTCTTGAAATTCTCGGCAAGATAAAGGCGGGAGAGATGAGCTTTGAGGATGCGGCAAAGGAATTTTCCTCCTGCCCCTCTAAGGAAAACGGCGGAAATCTTGGCGACTTTGGCAGAGGACAGATGGTTCCCGAATTTGACACCGCTGTATTTGAAATGACAGAGGGCGAAATTTCCGAGACTCCCGTAAAGACTCAGTTCGGCTACCACTTAATTAAGCTTATAAAGAAGAGTGAAAGCTCTGTTGCTCCCTATGAGCAGATTGCCGCAGAAATAAAGGAGGGTCTTCTTGGCGAAAAGCGCCGCAAGGCATACGAAAGCAAGGTTAACCAGCTTAAAATCCTTTACCCTGTGGACAAGGTATTATGAGCGAGGACTCAGGACTTATAAAAAAACGGCTCACCGAGCTTGCGAAAAAGTCCTACATGGGCGGCTATTACACCTTCACGCCCTTTCTCGGGCTGCTTGAGCAATCTCTCTTTCACGAGATACTCCCCGATATAAGAGGGATAAAATACACTGCCTTTGGCGGCACCGTAGGGGCTGAGCGGGTTATGATACGCTTTGGCTCTGCGGAAGAGCTTGGCTACGAGGAGGACTTCCCCATAGCTACTCTTAAAATTGCGCCAAAAAGCGAAAAGTACGCCGACAGGCTCACGCACAGAGACTTTTTAGGCTCACTTATGAACCTTGGTATTGAGAGGGAGACTCTCGGTGACATTGTAATCACGGGTAATGTAGGCTACCTTTTCTTAAAAGAGGATATGGCGGATTATATCTCCGACTCCTTGACAAAAATCAAGCACACAGACGTTACAGTCACAAGGGTAACCGAGATACCGACAGGCGAGCTTTACCACACTGAGACTAAGAAAATTCAGCTCTCAAGCGAAAGAATCGACGCAGTATTGGCAAAGGTGTTTTCTCTCTCAAGAGACGATGCCCAAAGCCTCTTTAAGCGCAGTCTGGTCTTTGTTAACGGCAAATGCGTCGAAAGTGTTTCATACACCCCCAAGGAGGGCGACGTTATAAGCGCAAGAGGATACGGCAGACTGATTTATCGAGGCTATGACTCCACCTCAAAAAAAGGCAAGCTTAACGTACTTGTTGAGGTCTATATTTAAAAAAGTCAAAACCACCGGTTGAACCGGTGGCTTGCACAGCCCCTAGAAGGGGCTAATACTGGCTTAACCCCTAAAGGGGCATCGAAGGTTTAGCACCGCATTACAATCTCAGGCAGCCGCTCACGTGCGGCTGTCTTTTTTT
>JAGATD010000035.1 GCA_017621415.1 Clostridia bacterium | reverse complement strand
ATACGCCTCTCGGTTACATTCGACGATTTTTGCTCAAAATTAAGCTAGCCCCAAAAGGAGCTTCGCACTAAGAATTCAGCTTTTTTCTTGTTTCTGCCCATAGAGCATTGATTTTGCTGAATTCTTAATGACTCAGCCCCTTTTTACACTGTATGAGATGGCGGTGTGCCAAACTTTTTAAGATAAGCTTTATAGAATGCGGAGTAATCGGAAAATCCCGAAAGGGTAGCGGCAAGAGATGTAGGCTTGCCCTCGCATATAAGCTTATTTGCCTCTATAAGTCTGCGCTCGGTGATATATTTATGTGGAGTAATCCCCAGCTCCTTTTTAAAAAGTCTGAAAAGCGCTGACTCGGAAATATGCATTTCTTCGCACAAGCGAGACAGTGAAAGCTCCTCGGAAAAATGCTTATCAATATATTTTATAGAGTCCGTAATGCTGTTACCTACAGGCTGTCTATGGTCTTTTTCACTTATTTCATCAAGTAGGCTCAGCAGCACAAGAAATGCGCCGTACATAAATGCAGCGGTAGCGGTATTCTGTTCTACCGACTCTGCCATCTTTTTGCACATAGCACCAAGAAGCCTGCGCATATCCTCTTCCGGGGTAATTACGCTTATTCCTGATAGAATTCTTTCTGCCTCAAAAGGCAACGAGCTATCACCAAAAGCAAGCGTCAATCGAGTATAATTTTCTTCATCTCCTATTTTGAAATTGTGAAAGCATTCTTTAGGTATAACAAACAGAGTTCCGGACTCGGGGCATAAATGATATTCTGTCGATAAGAATTCGGCATCGCCGCCCAGGTAATATAAAATTTCATGATGGGGGTGAAGCTCTTTTCCTGAAGCTAACGAGCGGCCTCGGGAGTAGCGAAAGGTAACTCCGCCAAAGGTCAATGTTTTAATAAATTTAGTTTTCATATCTATATTATAATCCATGTTGACTGTTTTTGCAATATTTTTAGAGATTTTTGCAATACATATTTCAAAAACTTGTGATAATATAAACCTAAAAAGTATTTTGGAGGGTTTTATATGCGTGAAAAGATTATAGAATCTATTGAGAAAAACAAAATAATAGTAATTGTCAGAGGTGTTGAAAGAGAAAAGCTTATACCCCTTGCTGAGGCTATGTATAACGGCGGTATACGACTTCTTGAGGTTACATTTTCGGCAAACGGAAATGTGAGAGATGAAGAAACGGCAGGAAATATAAAAATACTCACAGAGCATTTCGGTGACAGAATGTATATAGGCGCAGGAACCGTTCTTAGCGAAAGACAGGTTGAGCTTGTTAAGGAAGCGGGAGGTGAATTTATTATTTCGCCCGATACAAACGAGACGGTTATAAAGAAAACACGAAAGCTTGGGCTTGTTTCAATGCCGGGGGCTTTGACTCCAACGGAAATTCAAGCAGCGCACATAGCAGGAGCTGATTTTGTTAAGCTATTCCCTGTTTCAAATCTCGGCGCTGATTATGTAAAAGCGATAAAAGCCCCTCTTTCACATATTAAGCTTCTTGCCGTTGGCGGTATTAATGACGGAAACATGGCAGAATACATAGAGGCGGGAGTATCAGGCTTTGGCATAGGCTCCAATATCACAGATAAAAAGCTTATTGCAAATGGAGAATTTGATAAAATCACAGCCCTTGCGAGAAAATATGTTGCAGCCCTGGGAGAATAAAATGAAATATTACATAACTATAGACGGTGGAACAACAAACACAAGAGTAAATCTTGTTGCAAACAGAAAAGTAATTGATGCAAGAAAAATTGCTCTCGGAGCTAAAGATTGCACCGACGGGTCGGCTTCTCTAAAGTCGGCAATTTCAAGAGAAAATGACAGCATCTGTTTACAACACTGCATAATCAAGAGCGATATAAAGGCCGTTATTGCATCGGGGATGATAACATCTGAATACGGTCTTTTCCCTCTCAAGCATCTTTTGGCGCCTGCGGGAATCAGCGAGCTGCACCAAGGACTTGCCAAGGCGGAAAATATGTTTGGCACACTTCCCTGCTACTTTATCCCCGGGGTGAAGAGACTTACCGAAAGCCCCGAAACCACAGACATGATGCGGGGTGAGGAAACAGAGATAGCAGGGCTCTTAGCAGACAGAGACCCCGAAGGCGCAGTTTTTGTTCTCCCGGGCTCGCATTCAAAGCACATTTACCTTGATAAAGACGGAAAAATCTCCAACTTCAAAACAATGCTTACAGGCGAGATGATTTCCGCACTGGCAAGCGGAACTATTCTTAAAGGCACTGTAAGTTTAGGTTTTAAAGGATTTGATTCCGCTGCTCTTATCTCAGGATATGATGCCGCTGAGTCTCTTGGATTAAACGATGCGCTCTTTAAGGTCAGAATTATGAAAAATCTTTTTAGCCAGAGTGATATCGAGTGTTACAGCTTCTTTATCGGTGCGATAATGGAAGCCGAGGTGCGCTCTCTTAAAGCTTCCGGTGCAAAAAAGGCAATTATTGGCGGAAAAGCATCTCTCAGAGAGCCTCTTGCCTATCTTTTGCGAAATAAGACCGATTTGAATGTAATCGCTTTGACTGACAATGAGGCAGCAAATGCTGCCGCCATAGGCGCTGTTAAAATTTTCGAATACGGAGAAGAAAAATGACAAACGAGACATTTAGAGTTATAGAGGAAAGCAAACGAGGATTCGGGCAGGACAATGCAAAAAAGCCCTGCAATGTGCGCTACTACCCAACCGATTCCAGATTTAGCGATGAAGAGGTAAGATACCAGGGCTGTCCCACCGTTGCGGTAACAAAAGGCGGCAGAATATACGTTGGCTGGTACGGCGGAGGTGTTAAGGAACCAAGCCTTGAGCATTTCAACATTGTTAAATACAGTGATGACGGAGGAAAAACATTTAACGAGCCTCTTCTCGTTATTGAAAGCGACGAGAAAAGGATGGTACATGCTCTGGATATTCAGCTCTGGACTGCTCCAAACGGTGCACTTTGGCTCTTTTGGGTACAAAACAATGCGCTTCCGCTTACCGATGACAAGGAATATATGATGGTGGCAAACACTGCCGACTCTCTCCCCGTAGTTAAAGCTGACGGATATATATTTCCCGATATGCGTCACACCTGCTGGTGCATAGTTTGTGATGCTCCGGATGCGGATAGGCCTGTTTTTTCGGCACCCAGGCTGCTAGACATCGGATTTTTAAGATGTAAGCCTCTTGTACTTGATAACGGACGTTGGTTGTTCTTTAACTATGACCAGTTGGGTAACAGATACGGATATATGATATCCGATGATGAGGGCAAAACCTTTAACCGTTATTACGGTGCAGAAAAGCTATTTACCTCATATGACGAAAGCATGGCATATCAGAAACTTGACGGTTCAGTGCGTATGTTTTCAAGAAACAGAATGCGCGAGATTGCCGAGATTGTATCAATGGATAACGGCATTTCCTGGAGCAATGCCAGACTTACCGGAATAGAAAGCCCTGATACAAGATTTTTTGTTTCAAGAACACCTTCAGGCAAATTAATTCTTATCAACAATGATATGCGTGAGCAAAGAGAAAGAATGAGTGTATGGCTCTCAGATGACGACGGAGAGACCTGGAAATACAAAAAGCTTATTGACGATCCGACTCACCACCTGACATATCCCGATGCCGATTTTCACGACGGAAAAATCTATATAGTTTACGACAGAGGCAGACGCTTTGAAAACGAAATACATCTTCTCGTCACCACCGAAGAGGAGATCATGAATCCTGATGTTGATATTTTAAAATCGGGTATGGTATCCAAACCGCTTACTCCCGGAATAGGTGATAATATTTAAAATTTGTGCTTAATTTGAAAATCAGCAAACAAAAAGACAGAGAACAAAAATTCTCTGTCTATTTTGTAATCATTTGTTTGCTTTTTCAACCTAGAATACTTATTTTCTTTCTATATAAGCGGGAACGACAGGCTCGCCGCCCTTTGCCGCAGACTCGATAGCAGCAAGACCTATAGCAACAGTCTTCGCGCCCTCGTAAACATCGCACTCAGGTCTCTTATCATTAACTATGCAATCGACCATTTCTTTGATTTCAGCAGCCACATTATGGTCAAGAGCCTCTACCTTGATTACGGTTTCAGGATACATATGCTGACCGTTGTCGGCAATAACGTGGCGGTAAAGGTGAATTTCACCCGCATTGGAATTGTGCACCACAGCGGTTCCTCTTGTTCCAAAAATAGAGATAGGAAGCATATTGGGCTTCTTTCCGCCGATGGAGCAGAATATCTTACCTACAGTTCCGTTCGGAAGCTGCATAATCGCCATAGTTGTATCGTCTACGGGCCAGTCGGTGAGAACCTTCTTTGCGGAGAAGGCGCAAACCTTTTCGGGATTGCCGACCATCCAGCGCATAAGCTCGATAGCGTGGCAGCCGCCGCCTACAATACCGTAACGGAGCTTCACGGGGTCCTTACGCCATACGGGCTCAAGATACTGATAGTCGTGGGCATACTCTGCCTCAAAGCTGAATATCTCGCCAAGCACTCCGGAATCAATAAGTTCCTTAAGCTTTACCGAAACACCGTTCTTTCTTGTAACTTGACCTGTCATAAACTTAATACCGTTTCTCTCAACCGCATCAACCATAGCCTGACAGTCATCCATAGACTGAGCAAGAGGCTTCTCGCAAAGAATATCATATCCCTTGTCGGCAGCAGCTACTGCATGCTCTCTATGTATCTGGTCGGGAGTAGCAAGACATACACAGTCAAAGCCGCCATCCTCAATCATCTTATAAAAATCGGTATAAAGACGGCTCACACCAAACTCCTCGCCTCTCTTTTTAAGAAGCTCCTCGTTAGGGTCGCATATTGCAGCTATCTCTGCAATATCCGCATTGCTCATTATTCCTCTCATATGAGAGCCACCAAAGTTTCCAGCGCCTACAACGGCAAATTTAACCTTTTTGTTTTCCATTTTTTCTTTCCTCTTTCATTGATTTTGTGCTCGAGTCCCGCAATTGCTCAAAAAACCATTTTTTTACTGTATTAGGCTCTTTGCTTATTAACAGTTTACCATAACGATATGCTGTGCGTCTTGCAGTATTCAAAAGAGTTGTTGCGTTTTTTAAAATATTAAACAAAAATATTTTATAAAAAGCTGTATCGCTCTTTAAATTCAGTATACATTTTAAACATAAGAAAGTCAATACATTTTATCCTTGAAAAACAATAATGTGCATATTTCAAGCTATATTATGCATACTTTTCATAGGCTGAATTTATACATTTAAACAGGATTCAAACTTTGACCATTCTGCTACAAGATATTAGAATAAAAAACTCCCTTTTACAGGAGTTTTTGAGGGGGTTTAAGGGGAGCTTTTTGCAAAAAGCTCCCCTTTTATAGTTCGTTTTATTCTAGCTCGTTTACACCTTAAGCACGAGGCCCTGGGGCTCGAGGGCTTTGCATATAGCCTCGGTAGCGGGGGCAAGCTCCTGCTTTGTCAGCGTTCTCTCATTTGAAACAAAGGAGAAGCGGAATGTTACAGCAGAGCTTCCGTCTGCGGTATAGATATCCTTAAGCGCAACGTCAGAGAGCAAGTCGCCTGCGGCAGTCTTCGAAGCCGCTACAAGCTTATCAAAGGCAATTGCGCCAATGTCTGCGGTAAAGGTCATATCAATGTCTATTGCGGGGAACTTTGAGGGCTCGGCATACTTAACATCAGCAGCCTTGATAGCCGCAAAGTCCTCGGTGAATATCTCAAAGAATGCAACAGCGCACTTCTTGTCAATATTCTCGCAAACTGTGGGATGAGGCACTGCGATGTATCCAACCTTAACACCGTCAACCTTGATATCAAAGGTATTTACAGGGTGACAGAAGTCGTAAAGCTCGGAGGAGGAGAACTCTATATCCTTGTGAAGAATATCGGATACAAGCTCTGCCGCAATATCACGCATACGGAGGAAGAGCTGCTCTTCGCCCATAGCCTTTGAGAACATTACTGCGCCAAGCTTGTTTTTCTCATTGCACTCACCGTTTTCACGAAGTCCCTCAACTGTGTGACCTATCTCGAAGATACCGAATGTCTCGGAATAACTCTTGTTCTCCTTAACAAAGGCGAGAAGAGTGGGTATCATAGAGACTCTAATGTGTGTGTGGTCGGGGGTCTGAGCGTTTATAATGGTCACATTCTCGGGAGTAGAGATACCAAGCTCGTCATTTTTCTTAGAGTCGGACCAGATGTAGGAATGTACCTCGTGGAATCTATGGCTCTTAACCATAATATCCTTCATTCTGTCCTCGTCGGATTTGATTATCTCCTTGCGAACAGGGAGAAGAGGGCTTGAGGAGGTGAATATCTCAAAGTTGTCATAACCGTAAATACGGGTAATCTCCTCGATTATATCAGCCTTTATTGTAACGTCCTTAGTTGCTCTCCAAGAGGGAACAACAACAGAGAAGTTGTCGCCGTCAACAGTTACCTTAAATCCAAGGGATGTAAGAGTTTTTACAATAGTTTCGTTAGAAATCTCAATACCTGTATAGCGGTCAACATATGCCTTTGTGAAATCCAGGCTTATTGTAGGATACTTCTTTACATAAACGTCGGTAAATGCTGAAGTAACCTCAGCGCCCTTGTCGCACTGGTCGAGGAGAGCAAGAAGTCTCTCGGTCGCCACGCGGCAAAGCTCGGGGTCAAGCATTTTCTCGTATCTCTGAGATGCATCGGTACGAAGTCCGAGTCTTGTTGTGGTTTTTCTTACAGAAACACCGTCAAATGTTGCGGACTCAAGTAGAAGAGAGGTTGTATCGTCCTCAATCTTTGATGCATCACCGCCCATAACACCTGCAATAGCCACAGGAGTGTTACCTGAGGTTATCATAAGCATTTTGTCATCGATATTTCTCTCTACACCGTCAAGGGTTGCAAACTTGAAGCCCTCAGGGAAGGTCTGAACCTCGATTTTATCGACCTTTGCACAGTCAAAGGCGTGCATAGGCTGACCCAGCTCCATCATAACATAGTTTGTAAGGTCGGCAAGGAAGTTTATAGCACGGCTTCCGCAATAGAAGAGTCTTATTCTCATATTTACGGGGCTGTACTTTCTGGTAATATTCTCTACCTTGATTGCAGAATAACGCCACACAAGGTCGGTGGCCTTAACGTCTACGGCAACCGGTGAGAGGTCCTTAAACTGCTCCACATCAAGAAGAGCGGGGCTCTTGAGCTCTCTGCCTGTAAGGGTTGCAAACTCTCTCGCCATTCCGTAATGGCTCCAAAGGTCGGGGCGGTTGGTAAGCGACTTGTTATCAACCTCAAAGATTATATCCTCAATGTCAAAGATTTCCTTAATATCGGTACCAAGCTTTACACCCTCGGGCATGTCACGCTCAATGTCCCAAAGTCCCGAATGGTCATCAGAAATTCCAAGCTCACTTTCAGAGCAGCACATACCGTAAGAGGTATAGCCCGCAAGCTTTCTCGGAGCTATGGTTATTTCACCAACCTGACCGCCAACGGTCGCAAGAGCTACCAGCATTCCCTCTCTGACATTAGGTGCGCCGCAAACAATGTCAACAACCTCGTCGCCCTTGTCCACCTTAAGCAGGTGAAGCTTCTTTGACTCGGGGTGATTCTCCACCGAGAGAATCTTTGCAACAACTATACCGCTTATGTCTCTGCCCTTTTCGATTATGTCCTCAACCTCTGCTGTGGAAAGAGTGAAGTTTTTGATAAGAGACTTTTTGTCAAGGCCGGAAAGGTCAACAAAGTCGCCTATCCAATTCATAGATAAAAACATTTTATTTAACCTCCCTTTCCTTAATTAGACTTAAACTGCGAAAGAGCCTTAAGGCTGCCGGAGTTGAAGTCACGAATATCCTTTACACCGTATTTCATCATTGCAAGTCTGGTAAGACCGAGACCGAATGCAAAACCGGTATACTTTTCTGTATCAATGCCACCCTCTTTAAGAACATTGGGGTGAATCATACCGCAGGGGCAAAGCTCAAGCCAGCCCGAGTTTTTACAGGAGGGGCAACCCTCGCCGCCGCAGATGGCGCAGTTAATGTCAAGCTCAAATCCGGGCTCCACGAATGGGAAGAAGCCGGGACGAAGTCTTACCTTAACGTCACGCTTAAACACCTCGGAGAGCATTGTCTTCATAAAGTAGATAAGGTTAGAGATAGAGATATTCTCATCTATCATCATACCCTCAAGCTGGAAGAAGGTGTTCTCGTGGCAGGCATCAATAGATTCGTTACGGAAGCAGCGGCCGGGGAATATAGCACGAAGAGGCGCACCATACTTCTTCATAATGTAGTTCTGTGCCGCTGAAGTATGTGTCTTAAGCAGCTGACCGTTGTCAAGATAATATGTATCCTGCATATCTCTTGCGGGGTGGTGTTTAGGTATATTAAGAGCCTCAAAGCAGTGGTAATCGTCAACTATCTCGGAGTAGTTCTCAATAGTAAAGCCCATAGAGATAAACACCTCTTCAACCTCACGCGCCGCAAGGGTTATGGGGTGGTAGGAGCCAAGCTCCTCCGAGGTGCGGAGTGTAGGGTTATACTTTTTAGCTCCCCTCACCTTTGCCTCTATCTCTGCCTTGCGCAAAGCCTCGGTAGCCTCGGAAATAGCCTCTTCAACCTCTGTTTTAAGAGTGTTGATAAGCTGTCCCGCAGTCTTCTTATCCTCGGCGAAGCGGAGCTCTTGCATAAGGGCTGAAACATGACCCTTTTTGCCAAGATATTCAACTCTGAGCGCCTCCAAAGCCTCGGCAGATGTGGCCTCAGCAAGAGATGCTTTAAAGCTTAACTTAAGCTCTTCAATTTTTTTCTGCATTTTCTTATTCCTTTCGGTTTTGAACGTCTGAACCGTCTAAAATATTTTACAACACTTAATTATATAGCAAAATCTACCGTTTGTCAATGATTTTTAGTGATAAATATAATACAAAAAGGAACAAGGCCGCCATTTTGACAGCCTTGCAAACATTAATCTTCAAAAAGAGGTGTAGAGAAATATCTCTCTGCAGTGTCAGGAAGAACGGTTACAACGGTTTTACCCTTACCAAGCTTTTTAGCAAGCTTTATCGCCGCGGCAACATTTGTTCCGCTGCTTATTCCGCACATAATACCCTCCTTGGAAGCCAGAAGCTTTGCGGTATCAAGCGCTTCCTCGTCCTTGATGATGCAAACATCCTCATAAATTTCCTGGTTAAGAATCTCAGGAATTACTCCGTCACCAATACCCATTTGAACATGAGTTCCAATAGAGCCTCCTGAGAGAATTGCCGCATTCTCAGGCTCGACCGCCCATATTGTTATATCGGGATTTGCCGCCTTAAGAACATCGCCAATACCTGTAATTGTTCCGCCTGTGCCGATGCCGGAGCAGAAACCATGAATGGGTTTATTCACCTGGCTGAGTATTTCCCTGCCTGTGCTTTGTCTCTGTATCTCGGGGTTAGCGGGATTTTCGAACTGCTGGGGAACAAAAACGTTTTTGTCCTCATCTCTCATTCTCAGTGCCAGCGCAACGCACTCCTCAATACACAAACCAATATTTCCGTTATCGTGAACCAATATAACCTCAGCTCCGTAGTGGCGCACAAGCTTTCTGCGCTCCTCGCTTACCGAGTCAGGCATAATTATTTTAACCTTGTATCCTCTTACCGCTCCAACAAGCGCAAGACCAATGCCCTGGTTGCCGCTGGTGGGCTCAACTATAACAGTGTTCTCGTTAATTAGTCCTCGCTTTTCGGCATCATCTATCATATTAAGAGCTGTACGTGTCTTTATAGAGCCGCCAACGTTGAGTCCCTCGTATTTTACAAGTATCTCAGCATCCTCTGGACCTGTCATATTTCTGAGTCTGATTATCGGAGTGTTTCCAACAGCCTCTAAAACGGTATTATGTATCACTATTCTTTTACCTCTCAAAAACGCTCTTAATATTATATCACACAAGATATAATTTGTCAACGAATTTTATTTTCTCATATTTTATCCTAAAATTCACTTGTTATAAAGAAATGCCAATAAGCTGTATTTTTTACAACAACATAGCATTTTGACAATAATAGTTTGCATTTTTCGGGATTAGACTCAATTATATCTCATAAGCAAGTGCTTAATTACTCTTTGCATCACATATGCATGGTCTTATCGTGATTCGCTATCCCCGGCTTTTTCTTTACATCATATCTGAGCATTGCAACAATTATCGAAGCCATTGACAGTACATCGCCTACCGCCGAGCCATACGCCCTGGAGGACAAGTTATATATAAGCCAAAAAGGCGAACCGGCGAGAGAAAGACGGCGCACGGTTGTTTCATTATCCAACCAAAACGCACCGGTATGAAAAAGAACACCAAATATGGGCAAAAGGCTGAAGATATTTTCATATAGCAAAAGCCCGACACCGATTATAAGAAGATTTAAAATTAAAATCACCGGTTTAGTATGCTTTTTAATGAACGCTATATCCTTCTTTTCTGCCGCCACCGATGAAACAGTGCCCAAAACATCCAGTACCGCACCTGAAAAAGCCCCAAGCATTACATATTGCGCTATGTAAAGCATACGAGATAGCGCATTCATTATAATTATATTTTTCCGCTTCTTTTGCTGATAACTTAACAAAAACAAGATGACAGCAAGAATTCCAACCACCTGAGCTAATATTTCAATCATGCCCATCTCCATTCTCTTTTTAATATTCACCACATATATTATAATTAAACCCAAGAAAATGTCAATATCATTTTTCGCTCCTCTGAAAAAAGCACATTATAGCCAAGATAATTGAGAAAAACGCATTAATGTACGCAAATGTAACCGAAATCGCTTGACAAATTCATCAAGGTATGATACAATAATTAGGTACCTTTGCAAAACAAAATTTTTATTTCTTATCCCCTCTGTTCTTAGAGACTTTTTCGAGGTGTAGCGCAGTTGGTAGCGCGCCAGTTTCGGGTCGATGCCATCGGTTTAACTCTCAAAAAAATCAAAAATCCCCAAATCCCTTGAAAACACTGACTTTTTCGGCACTCCAAAATTCCGAATGGGTCTCAAAAAATGGGTCTGACCACATGTTTGACCACTTACAAAAAAATCGCATAAAATCACCAAATCGAGGTGTAGCGCAGTTGGTAGCGCGCCAGTTTCGGGTACTGGAGGCCTGGAGTTCGAATCTCCACACTTCGACCAAAAGGAAAGTGCTAAAACCCTTTGATTTTACTGGGTTTTCGGCACTTTTTTATTTTCTTGTTTTGCTCCAAAATCGCTCCAAAACTCGTTTTGACCACAACGAAATCTGCTCTTCGTTTCAACTTGATGTATTTTCATAATTCAGACCGTCACAGCTGCGTTTCCGTGACGGTCTATCTCTTTGTTTACAGTGGTATAAATTTTAGCCGTTTTTCTTGAGCTCGGCAATCTCGGCTTTCATTATTTTTATCAGCTCTGCGAGCTTCTCTTCACACTCTTCTTCGGTGTGAGCGTAGATGTTGCGAACCATTTTCTTTCCGTTTACCTTTGGCGAGTAGCGACCTTCCCACAGGTGCTCGTTTATCTTGGTGATACATCCGGTTCCGGGCTTCCTGTATTTGCCCTTTACGGGCTCAAATTTCTGTTTCTGTTGCAGTTTCTCACTCTTCGCGGCTTGTTTTCCGTCCTCGCCTTTTTCGTGGCATACGCCTCGAATTCCTCGATCGATGCTCTTGGCTGCTTCCTTTTGCATTTTGTCTGTACTATGCAGGTATATGTCGAGAGTTGTTGACGAGGACACGTGACCTATTATTGAGGAAAGAGTCTTTATATCCATGCCGTTAGCAAGTGCTGTCGTTGCAAAGGTATGTCGTAGGTCATGGAATCTTATTCGTTTACAGTCGGCTCTTTCAAGCACATTTCGTATCTTCTTTTGCAGGGTGTTCGGGTTTCTCGGTACGTCATTAACTACGGGTGACGGGAACATCCAACGTGAGTCGGTGGCTTCCTTTAGCTTTTTCAGCACGTTCAGCACTGCTTCGGGGAGCTTTATCGTTCTTATCGAGGTTTTTGTTTTCGGCTCACTCGTTTGCATCTTGCCATTTAAGTAGTAGGCTTGTCTTCTTATTTTAAGTTTTCCGCTTTCGAAGTCCAGGTCTTGCCACTGCAAACCCATTACGGAAAGATCGATGTAACAATCGTTACGATTTTTGTTTTTCTCATGATATTTCACCCTTGTTTAAAAATAGGGCTTACCGCCTACACAAGCGGCAAGCCCTTT
>JAGATD010000034.1 GCA_017621415.1 Clostridia bacterium | reverse complement strand
AGCTGATTTCCGCCTTACCGTCGATGTAGTTCTGCGCTTTCTCTATTGTTGCGATAGCTGCCTTGAGCTCTTCAATTACAGCTGCCTTAAGAGCTGCGCTTATTTCCTCGTCTCCGAGTGCTGCTACCTCGTCGATTGCTGTCTCTATTGCCGAAATCGCTGTGTCAAGCGCGTCTGTTGCTATATCTACATAGCCGTTGGCATATGCATAAGCGTATGCGTATTCAAGCGCTTCGTCATAGTAGTCAGCGATAAACTGAGCTATATCCTGCTCGTCGAAGCCGTAAGCCTTCTTTGCTTCTGCATAAACAGTAAGAACTACCTCAAGCTTCTTATCTGCGGGAAGATCTGCCAGAGCTATATTGTATACCTCTGCAAGCGCATTAATTACAGTCTCAGCCGAGATGCTATCCTCTGACATGAGAACAGAGTAAAGAACATTAATGATCTGATTTGCCTGTGCCTTGGTTATATAATCCTTAGCTATAAGAACATTAAAGATTTCAACTGCTCCGCTGATGTCAGGAAGCACGGGAGTGTTTGCTCCGCTGCCCGGATTGCTGTTATTAACAGCCTCGATGACCTTGTTTGTAATAGCGAGCTTTGCTATAGGATCGATTTCCTCGTTCTTAACAAGCTTATCAACTACATCTGTAGCAATGTTGCTTATCTCCTCTTCGCCAAGTCCGTCTTTCTCGGCAACTGTCTCAACAACAGTGTCGATAACCTGGAATATTGCTTCGTAGGAAATGTTGCCGTCTGCCTTCATATCCTCGTAAAGAGTAACAACAGGCGCAAGCTCGGGAACCTTTTCCATATAACCGTTGTCATCAAGAACACCGAAGACAGTATCTATAATGGCAATCTTGTTTTCAAGTGTAAGTACAATGTTATCTTCATCTGCACAAAGTGCAAATACAACGTCTCCGCTATGCGCGGTAATGTTGGTCTGGAAGATTGTGTTGTATACAAATACTATAATATCACGGATATCCTTGCTGTCGGGAGCACCGTCTTTTATTATTTCGTAAACAAAGTCAACAATTTCAAATGCCTCTTTTGCAGAGATAAGACCGTCTGCCTCAAGTGCATCGTAAATGTCAAATACAGTGTCTATAGCAGGAGAATATGCACCAAGATAATCATCCTTGAGTATGCCGTAAACATTTTTGATTATGTCAATTCTATCATTGTCGTTTAATTTGGAATTGAAAACAAGCAATTTATAAGCATGTTTAACAGTGCTGATTGCGTCGTTGTCTAATGCATAAAGAGCAATGTCAAACACCTGCTCGGTATCTATGTAGTCATTGGATGCAAGATAGAAGTATACGTCTCTTACGTTGACAAGGAGTGCGTTTTTCTCTACCTCTTCACCCTTTGCGCTATTCTCATAGGTGCCAATAATGATATCTGCAATTTCCTTGCAACCCTGTCTGTTGGGGTGAGCATAGAATGCATTACCGATAAACGTACGAACACCGTAAGCTGCAAATGTGTTCATAAGTGCAACGTCAATGCCCTTCTGTAAAGCAAGCTCTGCCCAGAAGTTTTCTCCGACGCTCACATAAGGGTATTCTGCGGGATCTCCGCCTGTCATAATATGGCCAATAAATCCATTCACTTCAACTGTAACAGCATCTACAATAGCACCCATACCGGTGTCGCTTACTGTTCCCCAGTCGCCACCTGCAAGACAGCCAAAGTCAAGAACATTAAGATTTCCGCCCGCTTGCATATACTTTGCAATCGTATCAATTACAAGAAGCTGAAGTCTATATGTTGTAGCAGGATCAAGACCGTATATTCCGGAAGTAGGAACAGTAAGAATGCCGTTTTCATCGAAGCAGAAAGGCTCGAAATCCGCAATCATATTGCCGCCGTTATAAATTCTCCAGCAGTTGATCATATCTCTGTCAAGAGTAGTAGGATCACCGTTGTACTCAGCAAGCTGGTCAATAAAGAAAGTAACGTGCTGATCTTCGCTTACGTTAGCGTAAAAGCTTTTCTCTGCGTAAGGAGAAAGAACAGAGATGTAAGTGTTAGCAGCGGAGATAACAGCATTGACAATATCTCCAAGAGGAAGCTCATCTTCAAAACCGGGCACCTTAGCAACAAGACCTTTCATAAGGTTCTGGATGCTGACGTTAATAACTGTAACGTTGGGGTTTTCTGCATAGATCTTTTCCATAACTGCATCGTAATTTACACAGTAAGCAACAAGACAATATGCAAGAGAGTCTACAATGTGCTCTATATTAGCTGCCTCAATAGCCTCTTTACCAATCTTTTCTTCAAGAACATCAAGAACGAAAACTTTAGCTTCCTCATACTTCTCTGCAATTACAGGATCAAGGTCTTCTATGGTTTCGTTATAGTCGCCATCAACAACTCTTCCGGAAAGGTACACACCGAAGTTATTGGTACCGCAGTCCCAAACAATTATATCCGCATTCTTTGTATCCTGCTGATAAACCTGGCGAAGAGCTGCAAAAGCATCATCAAAGCTAACACCAGCAATAGATTCGTGCTTAACATTTCCGCTTTCTACTATCTGCTCCCAGCCATCAATTTTGTTAAGCTCTGCATAAGCAAGCTTACCGGCACCGTAGAACCAGTCCTGGCTGGATTCATCGCCAACATTGGGAACATTGTAGAATCTCCAGTCGGTATAAGCGTCACCTGCGTATGTATTGTCAAGAAGTACACGTACCTCTTCGGCTCTCATCGAGCTCATTGCAAGCTGATCAATGTTTACGTTATAACCCAAGTCGGTAAAATACTTAACAAGGTAATCGGGATAGCTTCCTGCGGGAACCTTCTTATAACCGTAAACGTTGTAATCGTCTTTCTGGCTAAAATCAGTAACGTTATCAGGAAGATAGCCCTGAAGACCAAATCCGTTTACGTTAGATGCACCAAAAGTGACCAAATTGAGCTCGCCCTTAGAGCCGGGCTCAACCGTCTCGTTCTCCGCATTTGCGGGCATTACATTCTCTGCAGCAATAATGGTAGGTGCAAAGATGCTGAGAAGCATACAGAGCAAAATTGCAACTGCAACAGAAGAACGGCCAATGCCGTTAATTTTGTTTTTCATACAAATTATCCTTTCAGAATTAAAATTATTGTATTGTTCCGTCTACAAGTGTCTTGTAGTCGTATTTTCTATACTGTTTTTCAAGTGCTCGGTAATCGTTTTTGCCCATTCCGGTAAGAGGAATTTCATCAATGGGAATAACTCCAACAGGCTTTCCTCTCTCCTCAAGGGTTGCGTCACAGAGCTTAAATATCTTGCGGCACTCCTTAGCGGCATCGTCAACTTCTTCTGCCAGCTGAACAATTGCCATAGGCCACTGTCCCTGAATACCGTCGCGGTTATTTACTCCGATAACAACGCAGTTTATAACTGAGGGGAGCGCATTTATCGCGCTTTCAATAATAACCGGGAACACCTTGTGACCGTCGGGGCGGGTAATCATTCTCTTAACTCTGCCCTTGATGAAAATAAAGCCATCTTCGTCAATATAACCGATATCTCCCGAATGTATCCAGACCTTTCCGTCATCATGAAGACGCATTACGTGAGCAGTTTCTTCAGGATTGTTGAAATAGCCTTTCATCATAGAAGGTCCTGTCATACAGATTTCACCCTGCTGATTGTAGTCAAGCTCCTCACCTGTCTCCGGGTCAAACACGCTGACCGTTGTTGTAAGGCAGGGTACACCAACGCTTCCCGCCTTGTATCTGTCGTTAACACAGAAAGAGGCAGCAGCTGAAAGCTCGCTCATGCCGTATCCCTGACAGAGGGGATAGCGCATATTGTGCTCCTTAATAAATTCGCCAAGCTTTGCCTCAAGGCCCTCGTTCATAGTATCGCCGCCCGAGCCGAGAGTTTTAAGGAACGATAGGTCCATTCCCTTGAGAATTGGATCCTGCATCATCATTTCATAAAATGCGGGAGTTGAAATAAGGTGATTGGGCCTATACTTCTTTATATGCTTCGCAAGGTCAGAGGGGTTAAACTTGGGAATAAGCGCAAGCTCAATCTCCATAGTCAAGGGCATATGAATACCGCAAACCAGACCGTAAGAAGAGAAGATAGGCATAATTCCGAGGAATCTCTCGCCCTTTTCATAAACTATGCCGCAATGCTTAAAGCTGAACGCAACAGAGTTTATAGAGTCGTTTGTCAGCATAACTCCCTTGGGGAAGCCTGTTGTTCCGCCGGTGTAGGCGATAGCAACAACGTTATCTCCCTTGTAGTCAACCTCAATTGCCGTACCTCTGCGGGAATTCTTCATAAAATCATTCCAGGTCATAACACCGCCGCCGTACTCTATCTTGGGTCTAACGGCAATATTCATCGCAATTCTCTTAAACAGAGGCAGAGAGGTAGATGCGCTCTGTACAATTATATAATCCTGGCGGATAGATTCTTTTATTTTTTTAACCTTAGGCCAGGCAATGTTAATAACAACAAGTATCTTTGAGCCGGAATCCTTTATCATTTTTTCAATGAACTCGGTATTCTGTCTCGGGTCAATAGCATTGGTTATAGCGCCTATTTTGTTAAGCGCGTAAACGGTCATAATCGACTCGGGAGTAGATGCTGAGAGCAGCGAAACGGTATCTCCCGCCTTTACTCCAAGAGCAGCATATGCATTTGCAACCTCGTCGATCTGGCGAATAAGCTGACCGTAGGTAATATTTTTTCCGTAATAATGAAGCGCCGTGGTATCGAGACGATTTTTGTTTACATCCTTAAGATAAGAATAAATCTTCATTCTCGGCATCTTAAGGTTGCGCTCTTCCTCGGGGAACTGCTTCATCCATATCTTTTCTTCGGATATTCTTCCCATAAATTTTTACCTTTCTGCAGTAATGTAGGATATCTTAATTGAGTTAGGATGCTTATGTTTCGATAAGTTTTCATTCTATTGTAACATATATCGACAAAAAAGTCAACCAAAATTTTTTTAAAAATCAAAATTTTAAATTCATCAAAAACTGTTAATAAAACAGGACCACCCCCGATAAAGAACTACCGAGGGTGATTTAATTATTTCTTAGCAAAAACAGCTAAAAGGTCAGCCAGACTTTTTTTCTTGATAACAAACCAAACAAGGGCAAAGCCTCCACCGCCAAGCACTACAGCTCCACCGGCAGCTATGGCTGCAATTGCTCCTACGGAGAGCCCTTCTTCACCGTGCTCGATGTAACCGCAGCTTTCGCACTTGCGAATTCTTTCGCCGTTTTTATCTGTCCACTCACCAAAGCTGTGAGAAGCGGTGCTTTCTCTTTCCTTTTTACAAAGGTTACACTCGGTATCACATTCTGCGCTATAAGTATGCTCGGCAGCCTCTCTTGTATCTCCGCAAATAGAGCACTTTTCGTCGCAAACAGCGCTGTATGAATGAGGCTTAATAAATCTGAACGCTCCGCACTCATTACAAAAAGCATCGCATTCGGCAGTATATGCGTGTACCTCTCGCTTTGCCATACAAATGTTGCATCTGTCATCGCAACCATCGTCATACACACAGTCGTGCTGGCCTACAACTGCGAAGATTTCCTCGCTCAAAACAATATCGGCAACATCTCTATACCCCTTGTCTGAGGGTGTTCCTTCGGAGACAACCTTGTTGAGCAATTTTATCAGGTCGTTTACAGTAGGTATTTCAATTGCGCTTTGAGTATCGTTGTTTTTTTCATAAAGAGTTTCAACCTCAGGCGCAGCAATATATGCGGTATTCTCCGTAATCAACGCATATGCAAGTGTTTCAAGGTTCGCAGCATCGATAAGATATTGCAAAATGCGTCCAAAAGGCAGTGCCATATCATTAAAAACAATCTCAATTCCGCCAAATTCGTTGTAGGTACCAACTATAACAACAAGGGCATCTTGATTTATTTCATGAATATATTCGGCAAGCTCTACATAACCGATAGCTCTCTTTAAGTAGGCATAGGCATATTTCTCGGCAAGCGGAATTACCGCATCAACAATCATGGACTCAAGCCCAAAGTCCAAAAGCGCTTTTTTTGCTTCGCTGATAATTTCATCAACCATTCCGGCAAATTCCTCGCCTAAAAGCTCTGTCCAGTTTACGTCCTCCGTTTTACCTTGCAGCAAAAATCTTGTGGTTTCAAGATTTGTATAGCTTAAGGTGATTAGGTCAGCCTTTTTAACACTCTCAAGAACTGCTCCGCCGCGCTTTAATGCCGCAAGCGTATCATATGGTGTTTCGTCAACATTTATCTTGTTTTGATTCGCAAAATTTCTATATGCCCCGGTGCTCAGACCGCAGCTGCTTATAAGCTTTTGTGCAAGCTTTTGGGGATAGCTGTTAGCTCCCGCAGCAGAACCGTCGCCAAGCGCTACGTAATAAGAGTTTTCGTTACAAATATAATGCGGCTTAAATGTTTGTTCAATGTCAAGAATGGTATCTCTGTCAACACGGTCCGTAACAAGAGAGAAAATACCGCTCATATCGCCAAGAGCATCATCTCCTGTGCGCGCTTCGCTTATTGCGGAATAAATCTTTTCTGCCATTTTGGTATGTCCCGCTTTGTCAAGCAGGGATATAGCTCCAAGGCTGTATCTTGCCGCTACCGCAAGATGAGTCATTGCGCGGGAGTCCTGTACTAGCTTGTTAAAGTTATCTTTAGCAAAGTTTACTATCTCGAGTGCGCTTCCAAATATATCATCCTCGGCAGCGCCTGCGGAAAAATCAATTGTTTTTCCCTTTTCGCTCAAAGCCTCGCGAAGAAGCTTCATCATAATATCGCGCTTTGACAAAAGCTGCTCCTTTGATAAGCTTAAAGCCTCAGCTCCAAGAGATGCGTCAAGTCTTGCCGCAAGGTCAGGCGAGATGCCATCGGGATTTCCTGTATAAGCCTTTATTTCATCAAGCGCCATGCCCGACGAGCCGAGATAAGCATAGTAATACATATCCTTACATTCGCTTAGAGTTGCCATATAGATGTTTGCCATTTCAACAATAACACCGTATATTTGCTCAAGCGGAAGTGTAAAGGCAATGCCGTCCATTGTTGCATCTAAACCTATTAAGGGATTTCTTACATCGGTAACCACGATTGATGCCTGGGAATTAAGCTTATAGATTCTCTTGAGAGATTCATCAAAGTTATGACAATATCCGGAAAGAGCATAAACAAGACCGTTTACTGCGCGGTTAAGAAAACTGCCAAGGCGGGTGTTGCCCGAATCTGCAACATAGCTGCTGATAACATCCTCAAATCTGCCTTTGATCTCACCAACGCTTTTTTGTATGCTCTCGTCAAATATAGAAAGATCCGCCTCATACTTGTTTTCGAATATGTACGCGAGAGCATAGCTTGCAAAATTGTCAAATCCTACATCAAATGTGATAAGCTCAGCCTTTTTTATTGCCTGAGTATATTGCTCCCTGAGGGCTGCTATACCTCCAAGCTTTGTAAATATTCCATTGTCCCCGAGGAAGTTTTCTTCTGTATACTTGTCACCGCTGTAATCCGAATCAAGTAGATACCTGACCTCCTCAGCGCGCATTCCTCCAATGCCAAGCTGGGTTAAATTGACCTGTTTGCCAGTCGCCTCGATTTTTTTCTTCAAGGAATCGGCATAAGAACCGTCGGGCGCTGTGCCATATCCGAATTTTTCTATATCATATCCCGCGGTACCAAACCCTGCCGCATCGTAAGAACCAATTACAACAACCTCGACAACACCGTCTCGGTTTTTATCCAAATCAACCACAGTGTTACTTGAAGCAAGAATACTAAGCGGCGAAACAATGCCCAAAATGACTGCCAGGCAAACAATAAGCGATGCCGCCTTCTTGGCAAATGTAACAAAACGTTTTTTCATATAAATCTCCATTCCTTTGTTTACGCAATCCGCAGTAAAAATCGATTAATTAACAATTTTTTCGCTCTTTAATCCTACCATATATCAGGTCTTTTGTCAAGTGGTAATACTTAACATAAAAACTGTGACTTTTATAATCTTTTTTTCATTTTATTATTTATATCTGTACGGCGTATTGCACTCATACCTGCAAAGTTGTACTGTATAGGCGACCAGTGGAGGGATTGCCTCCTTACGTAAGCTTTAATCTGCCGCTCCGCGTGTTATTCTGAGCCGCAAATATTATTCGAGGTTTAAAGGCAGGCATAAAAAACCGCCCGAAATTAATCGGGCGGTCTTAATCTCATTTATCTGAGATTTGTGTTAATTATTTCTTGAACTGTGCAAAGAATTTTGCAAATACGTTTGCAAGATCCTTGAAGCTCTTCTTCTTGTATGCGAACCAGTATACCGAGAATCCGCCTGCTGCAAGCGCAAGTATAGAGGGAATTGTTATTCCTACTATAAGTCCTACAGGAGCTTCTTCCTCTGCCTCACCAAGTACAAGCACGTTGATAGTTTCTGCCTGTACATATCCGCATGCCGAGCAGGTTCTGGTCTTTATT
>JAGATD010000033.1 GCA_017621415.1 Clostridia bacterium | reverse complement strand
TAGTAATGCGGTCGCCAAACCATTTACTATTATACTTGGAGGTTTAATTGTTTTCAATCCCTCTGCTTGTAGCTCGGCCTCTTTTCTTGCTGAAGCACCTGTCGTTCCCCCGGTAGAACCGGGGGTTTATTGTTAACACAATTAAAGGCTTTCACTTTGTTACAGGTGGAAGCCTTTTTAAAAATCAAAAAATCCCTTCGCCGAAGGCATGTATGTATGATTGTATTATTAATTAGGTAGTAGTAAACCTAACCTATACTAACCTACCCTAACCTATACTATACTAACCTATACTATACTGGGGAGGCAAAACGTCGGCAAAACGGGTGACGGCATGACACCGCAAAATCATGTTTTCCGATAATCTGCAAACGAGCCAAAATGTTGTGTTTTCCCTTGGCACACAAGGATTTTACAAAGTCAGAAGCAGTTTTCAATCCGCAAAAAGCCGCCTTTCACTTTTAAGAAACTTTTGTCTTATTTTTTTCGCATGATTTTTTAGAAATCGCTTGTAAATAAAAAAGATTGCTCTATAAATCAAAAAGACCGACCGATAAACACCTCACAAATGCCCATAAATTCTTTATTTTTTCACTTATAATTGCCGCTCACCCTGTTGATGCCTGTAGAATACTGTGGAGAACTTTTGCACAAGCGAAGATAAAAAAGCTCCGCTATGAAGCGAAGCCTGTATGTTTGCTCTTTACTATTATTCCTATCCCCTAACTCCTATACCCTGACTCCTAACTCCTAGATGCTTTGGCACACCGTATTTTGACAACCGTTGTTGTCATTTAAATGAAATTCTGACCGTTTATTGTAAGCTTAAAGCTAAGACCCAGCTTCTCAGCAGCCTTTCTGCAAAGGGTCATTCTGCCGAGAAAGATTTCAAAATAATCCATAATTGAGCCAACCGATGTATCGATTGTAAGAGTAAGACGTACGGTTTTGTCTTTGGTGTTTATATCAAGATCGGAATCGATTACCGAATAATTTACTCTATCGTGAATATCAAAGCTCAGCGCATCTCTGTTGCGAACTCGGCTGCGTCTGACGTCAGACTTGTCGGCTAAAATAAGCGCTGCCGCAAGAGGGCTTACGGGAACACCCGTTCCCTCATCATGATTGCCGATGGCTGTAACTACCGTTGCGGTCTCCTCGGGGGACATTCCCATTTTGTCAAGAATCCTAAATGCCATAAGAGCACCGCTTTGGGAATGGTCTATCCTGTTTACAAGATTGCCGATATCGTGAATATATGCGGCAATTTTAGCAAGCTCAACTGTTCTGCCGTCATACCCGAGAGCCGAGAGAAGCTCTGACGCAACCTCAGCAACCTTACCAACGTGAGCAAAGCTGTGCTCGGTAAATCCCAAAGCAGAAAGAGATTCGTCTGCCGCTTTAATATAAGCTCTGACCGCCTCATCATTCTTAATTTTTTCAAATGTTACCATATTTTTTCCTTTTTGCTCGTTATGATTTAAGTCTAAAGAGGGTTTTATCATCTCTTACCTTATTATATCAAACCACGAAGACAAAATCAACGAATTTAAGTAAAATCTCTTAACAAAATATGATTTTTGTGCTATAATACTTATGCTTTGCTCGCTCTTAACTTGCTTTATGATAAAATACAGAGTAGAGGTGTCGTATATGAACGAAAAAACGAGAAAAAACATAAAGGACTGCCTTATCACCCTGGCAGCGCTTTTAATCACATTCGGTATAAGTATTCTTTTGCAAAATGTACTTATCATTGACGAGCACATAACTACCGTCTTTGTTTTTGCGGTATTTATTGTATCGCTTCTCACAGACGGATATTTTTACGGTATTGCGGCAGCGCTATGCGCTATGTTTATGGTAAACTACGCATTCACATTTCCATTCTTCGCATTCAATTTTGCAACGGCTGAAAATGCGCTCTCCGCCCTCGTTATGATAACTCTATCGGTGCTCACCAGCGCCCTTACAACAAAGTTGAAAATCTGGCAGGCTCTGAAAGCCGAGGCGGAAAAGGAAAAAATGAGGGCAAATCTTTTGCGAGCTGTCTCCCACGACCTGCGCACCCCCTTGACAACCATTTACGGCTCCTCCTCTACGATGCTTGAAAGCTATGACACCCTTAGTACAGAGTAAAAAAACGGCTCATCTCGGGGATAAAGGAGGACTCGGAATGGCTTATACGCATGGTTGAAAATCTGCTCTCTATTCGTTGCAATTGAGAGAGCTCACGCCCTCGCTCTTGACATGGCGGATATTGCGACCAATGCTCTCAGAGACAGTATTACCTCTCTCGCCGACTACGATAGCCAGAAGGCAAAATCAATACGTGACGCAGAGGACAAAACCGACCACTACGAGGATATTATCGGCTCATATCTTGTTAAGCTCAGCACAAACAAGCTCAGCGACAGAGAAAGCTCTGAGGTATCTAAGATTTTAAAGATAATCGGTGATTATGAGCGCATCAGCGACCATGCGGTAAACATTCTCGAATCGGCAGAGGAGCTTCGCGACAAGGGTATCAGCTTTACCGATGACGCAAAGTCTGAGATAGACAGAATGTACGATGCAACCCTTGAAATAGTATATCTTTCACACAAGGCCTTTACCGAGCACGACCTTGAGGCGGCAGGCTGCGTCGAGCCTCTTGAACAGATAATAGATGAATTTAAGGAGCATCTCCGTTCTCAGCATATTATGCGCCTAAGACAGGGCAACTGCTCTATTGAGGCAGGCTTTGTATGGTCTGACCTTATCACAAATCTTGAGCGTGTCTCAGACCACTGCTCAAATATCGCGGGATGCGTTCTTGAAGAAAACGACCTGGACTTAAGCCTGCACAAATCTATCAGAGCGCTTAAGTCTGATAACGAAAATTACCGCAAGCTTTATGCAACCTACTCCGAAAAATATCTTGCATAAAAGGCGGTTGTAAAAAACTTAATTTCAGAGGAAAGAGAGGTTAAATACTTCTCTTTTCTTTTCATTTTACAAGCTTTTGTGCAGTCTGTGCGATTTCGGAAAGTAAAATTGTTGAAAATTGCCCCTTTGATATATTTTGTAAAACATTGATTTTTTTCAAAAAAAGTGCTATAATGTAATTGACGCTTTCGATTTTGCCAAAGCGCAAAAATAAATATACAATGGAGAAAAGTTATGAAAACAAAACACTTAAGTGCGTTTTTGATTTTGTCCGCGGTTGTTTGCATTATGTTAACAGCCTGCACAATTCCCGGTATTTCTCTGGGATGCACTCACGAAAACACCACTATTATTGATGCAAAAGAGGCAACCTGTGTTGAAAAGGGCTATTCCGGCGACACTCTGTGCGTGGATTGCAACAGAGTTGTTAAAATGGGCAAGGAGATTGATTTTACAGGTCACTCCTTTGGCGAATGGACTATTTTAAGCCTGCCTAAGGGCGGCGCCATGGGACTTCAGCAGCGCAAGTGCCAAAACTGCCCCGAGTGCGAGGAGCTTACATTTACCACAATTTCAGGCAAGTGCCAGAGCTATGCTGAGCTTATTGACGTTGTTCTCAATGATGTAATAGGTGTAGATAACGGAAGTATCAGATTTGAGTTAGTTGCCTCCGATGTCTCGGTTGCTTCGTCATTTGATATAACCAAGACCGATTCCGGCTTTGTGCTCCACGGTACTGTCCAAAGCGGAGAGACCGTTGAGCTTTATTATGAAAACGGTGCACTCTATCTTCTTGGCGCTGATGACAGTGTAGCTCTTACCGACATTGAAGCGCTTCTCGGCACTCCCTTCGAAGAGTTCAAGGCGGGAATGGATGCGCTCTACACCAATATTGAGATACTTACATCAGAGAGCTTTAAGCCCATTAAGACACTTGTAAGCGAGCTTAAGGCTGCATTTGGCGAGAACTTTGATTTTATTCTCTCTGACGGCTACACCATTGGCGACCTTGATGCCTTTCTCACCGGCTTTGAGGCTCTTTATACAAAATTTGCAGAAGATTTCGGCTACATCACAACACTTGAGCCTGCAGATGATGCTCTCCCCACCGCGGAGGATTATAAAAATCTGCTTAATGCTATGATGGCCGCTGAGGAAAAAGACGGTGTGACAATCTATACTCTTTCTGCTTCTCCTATTGTTGATTTAGCAGAGGCTGCTTACGAGTTTATTACCGCACACAGCGAGGATACTCTCGGTGATCTTATCTACTCCCTGTTTGCCGACGCAATAATCTCCCTTAACGAAGAGCTTACCGACATTGACGCGGTTATAGACTTCATAGCGCAGGAGTTCCCCGGCACTATAAAGGTTTCGGATGCCATTGCCAAGTACGCAAGCTTTGCTGAAGAAAACGGTCTTCCCGGTGCCGAGACTATCTATACTCTTATAGACAATATAGCATATAAAGCATTTGGTGCGGAGATCGACAGCGCAGCGCTTGTTTCCGAAAACGGCGATCTAACTCTTAACGAGCTTGTTGAGGGCATTGACGGTATCTATCCGGAAATCAAATCCATGCTTGCAGATGTTGTTATCGGTGATATTAAAATTTCCGATTTTATGTCCCTCAGATCCTTTGGCGACAATCTTAGAAGAATCATTGACTCGGTAGACATACGCGGCAGTGTTTCTGTATCTGTTAATGCCGACGGTGAGGTTGTTGACTTCAGCTATGACCGTGAGCTTTGGGTAAGACCCGACCTTGATGTTGACGAGGAGTACGAGCACACTCTTTCAATTAAGCTCGCTATCACCAAAGACGACAGCATCATCGTTGAAATCCCCGAGGATGTAAAGGCTAAGGCAGAAAAAGCCGAGTAATTCGTATAACAAACACTAAGACAGAAAAAGGCAGTGGCTCCCATAAAAAGCAAAGCGCCCTCTGTCAAGTAGAAAAGCAAAAAACAAAAAGAATTTACAAGCTGAATAAGCTTCTGTCATCTCCCGATAAAATTCTGCAGTATCAAGGATGACGGAGGAATCATGCCACACCGCTCTCAAAATTTCCTAAATATTATGTTTTTCTCGCTTGACCGCAATCTCGACCACAACGAGAAGTTTTCTGCACGTGAATAACGAAAACAACGTACAAAACGGCTCAATTTTATGGATATACGAGATATATGTAAATTATAGTAGTCAAATAACATAAAAATCTCTGTTTTGGTCGCTGAAGCCGCACATTAAAATCGTGTCACTCGGACCAAAAATCCCTTGAAAACACTACATTTTCAAGGGATTTTCTTTATTTTGGTATAATAAAAGAATTTTGTTATCATAAAAAGTGATGAGGGCTGACGATACTGTCAGCCCTCACTATGTTTTATTATACCGTTAAACCTGCTTTTGATTATCTCTTTTTATAAATCACAAGCTCGGGATTCTCTCCGTTTTCTTCGTATGTACAGACAAGGAGGAAGTCCATGCTTGCTGCTATACCAAAGCATCTGCCGCCGAATTCGCTTTCGAGCTGATAACCAAGATATGTGGCATTATCATCAAGAAATTTCACCTTTTGACCGCCGGGAAGCGTATATTCCATATTGATATATCCGCCAACAAGATAGTTTAATGTTGTAACCTCCGGCATGCCCTCAATATGTAATTCATTAAACTCACGGATAAGCTGCTTTTTGAATTCGGAAAATTTTTCATCCCCGCCAATCTCTGCATATTTTTTCCAATAATTGAGCTTCGGAAGATGCTCATCAAAATATGCTCTTGCCTGATCGGCAGGCCAATTTTCATTCGACATATGATCGACTAAGAAATCAGTCAGCTCTTCAAGGCTTGTATAGCAAAAATTACCGTCTGCATAACACCACTTGCAGTATTCCTCGTTGAAAAATCCGTCTGTTTCTTTGCTTATATTACTGTCCTCAAGGGGCATACCGCAGCACTGACATATAAGATTTCTTGGAGAGCCGAGAAGCGTATTTATCGAGACGTCAAGCTCTTTTGAAAGGAGCTTCAGCGTTTCGGTGTTCGGTATCGTTTCACCGTTTTCCCAACGGGAAACTGCCTGCCTTGTTACAAATATCTTTTCTGCAAGCTCTTCCTGTGAAAATCCTTTTTTCATTCTGATTTCACGAATGATATCTTTTGTTTCCATAATTTCACCACCCTATATTTTGTGATTATATTTTACCATAGGTTATCTGGGCTGACAAGCAACTCGCTGTTGCTATCCGGTTTTAAAGCGCAATTTAGTATTTCCTTTTCTTTGACTCGGGCAGCTCCTCGCATACTGCCTCAAACAGTTTTTTCAAAAAATCACTGTCCTCTATATCTTCCACAAGGAGCATTTCCTTTGCTCCATCGTAAGGCAACTGATACTCGGCATTCGGCATAAGTGCCTTTGCGGACTTTGTCGGCTTTACAAGCAGACGGTTATCGTAAACACCGCCTACAACCTTTCCGCCGTAATATAACACATACTCTCCCATCATAGCACAGGCTGAAAGTCCACAGCACCCGTCTAAAACGAATTCTATATACTCCTTACTGCTTGCCATAATTACCTCGCTAAATTATTGTTTGTCAGGCTTCATTAACAAGCTTCCCTGTCATATGCTCGATCTCAAGGCAAAGAATGGCAGTGCTGCTTCTAAATTTTACAATCTCATTATATATGTAATCCCTATCACATGTAAAGCGCTTACAAAAGTTCACCATCAGCTCGTCGGACCAATTGTCTACAATGTGAATATGTCCGAATATGATCACACTCCTGATATTCAGCGACCAATCTCCGTCTTTATGATAGCCCTTATCGTAAATGCAGAAGGAGACCTTATCACTTCCCGCAATCGAATCAAGCTTGTAACCGCTCTTTCCGCTGTGAAAATATATTTTATTGCTTTCCTCGTCAAAGTAAAAATTGATAGGCAGAGCATATGGATAACCATCATCGCCGTTAACGGCAAGCACACCGCGCACCTCTTGCTTTAATATTTCCTTGCACTCAACCGCTGAGAGCCTTTGTTTTTTTCTCGTTAAATCTCTGAACATACCATTCCTCATCAAATTCCGGATTTTCTGTACTGACGAAGTAAATCTCGCACCGCAAGGTATATCGCAAATTCCGTCAGGAATTTTATCGCTGTTTTTTCTCCGATGAAATCATTATATCATATTCCTATAATCTTTTCAACCGCTTTGGCTATTCTTGCTTACACCGACTGAAAATTTGTTAGCGCATTTTGCCTTAAAACCAAACAATTCGACATTTCTTTCCTTGTTATTGAAAATGTTGTAAAAATATGGTATAATTGTTAAAAAAACAAGAAAAGAGGGTATCATGTTACAATTTCTATTTACACTAACAGACGAGTCTAATCACGGGAAAGTTGAACATATATACTATACATATCACGAATATATGATGAAATGCGCGGTGAGCAAATTTCAATCCATGGGCAGAACAAACGCCCTCTATGATGCTGAGGATGCTGTTCAAGCCACTTTTATGAAGATTACAAAATACATAAATGCTATTGACTTTTCTCGCGGAGAAAAGGATGTAAAAAATTATTGTTTTGCTATATTAAGCAACGAAATTTTAAACGTATTAAGTGACAACCAAGAAGATTTTGAGTTTGATGAAGAATTTTGCTCCGAAATCGAGTATAACTTTATAGAAGAGCTTGAGATCAAGGAAAGATACGATGAGGTAGTTAAGGCCATTGAGGCACTTGATGAAAGATATAGCACCACGCTGTATCTTGCGCTTTGTAAAGAAATGACGCCTAACGAAATAGCCAATATAATGGGGCTTACCGTCAAAACGGTTTACACAAGACTCGCCAGAGGCAGAAAGCTCTTACTTGAGTCTTTGAAAGGAGCAAATTTTAATGGATAAAAGCAATTTAGAATTATTTAAGCAGGCACTAAGCGAGGGTGTTAGTAACAGGTTTGATAAAATGGCTGCCGAATGCACCGAGGAAATAGTCTGCTCCGACAAGCACAACCTGGCTATGAAAACCATTATTTACGGCAAAGCAGCTACAAAAAGACGCTTGTCGCCAAAAGCAAAGCGGCTTATAGCTATCTTAGTAGCGGCGGCACTTCTGCTTACAAGCTGCGGTATTATCTTCCGTAATGAAATTCGTCAGATATTCGAGGAGTTCTTTGTTTTGCTTTCATACGATAGCGACGAAGATGATATAATAGAAGACGTTTACGAGTTGGGATATTTGCCAGACGGATATTCTCTTAAAGATGAGAAAATAAGACCTGTACGCATACAATATGAATTTCAAAATGAAAACGGTGATTATATCTGGTTTGAGCAAAAATTATTAGATGGTACTGATTTATACGTTGATAGCGAGAACGGCTATACAAAAATTAATATTATTAAAAACTATGAGGTTTATTATCGTTATACAGATGGACGATACGTTTATGTTTGGAATGATGGCAAACATTCTATGAATTTAACTTCAAGTGTTCAAATCTCTACCGATGAGATAGTATTAATACTCAACGGCTTAAAAATAAAGTAACTTTAAAAGCATCTTGATTTTTGTCAAGATGCTTTTTTATATATTTTTTTAAAAATTTGAAGAAAAATCTCTTTTCCCGTAGTAATATATACGAGTTTTATCTTTAAAACTCGAAGAAATATATTAAAAAGGAGATTTTTATGAAAAAAATCACAAAAACACTGGCTGCTATTTTACTGATAGCAATTCTGTCCATGACAGGCATTACCGCCTTTGCCGGTGATGCAACTCCCACCCCACGCCTATCTCATACGAGTAATGGCTCGTTCACCTTTTCTGCTACCGCAAATGGTGGATATGTTGACGTAACCTATTACGGTTATGACAGCTTTGTTCGCGCTGACCTTACCGTCAAAATTGAGAAGAACTTCCTTTTCTTCTTCTGGAACGAGGTTGATACATGGAGTGCATCCTCTACTGCATTAAACGGTGAATTTTACACCACCATTCCCCTCGACGGCAGCGGTACATACCGAGCATCGTTTACTCTCAAGATCACCGGTAACGACGGTACGGTAGACACAATAACTGACGTTATTGAAGACAAATATTAATCATCTATTGCAGCTTGTCAATCTGCAAAAAAATACACAAAGCGACCGTATTATACAGTGCGGTTGCTTTGTGTAATCTACATTCCTCGGTTTATATACTAACAACTTGCTTTTTAAGCCAAAGGGATTTTGGCTTTTTTTAACGTATTTTGTCAAAAACACAGGTGCGCCCGATTCAAAACGCAGGCGTTTATTGATAAAATTTTCTTCCGTCTGTGGTAGGAAATATTATCATTATGATCAGAGAGGATTTAGAGACAATTTTAGGCGAAGAATTCAGATTTCTCGCCATCAAAACAAGAGAACGGCTTCAGCTCACGCAAAAGGAAATGAGCGACAGACTTCAAATGAGCGACAGCTCATATTCGGATATTGAGAGAGGGATAAACAATCCCAGCACACTTACCGCTGTGTTGCTGCTCAATATGCAGGAAGATCCGAATTTCTTTCTTAATACTGTAAATGAAAAGTTTCAAAAATGGTATGAAAGAGAGATGATGACTGTATGAAAAATATCACTTATGCCGTCTCGGAAGAAAAATACACTTTTGGCGAGAAATCACGAACCTCTTATGGAATAGTTGCGTATTCTAATGCCGATCAAGACGGAAGTAAAACAATTGTTGCATCCGCTCATGACGTCACAACCGACAAGGATAGCTTATTAGAGCTGGTCAATGATTGCAACCGCTTAGGGCTTTCTACCCTGCATCTAAATGATGTTGTAGAAGACTTTCTTGTAAAGTAAAACCGAATAAAAAAAGCAAGTAGAGGAAAATACATATTATTTATGAAAGGATTTTCCTATCACAGATAAACTTGCTTTCCTCCGAGATTAACAACCTCGGAGTTTTTTATTTCGAATTATGATAATCTGTTTTTGATATAGTTCGAAACAATATCAGACAAAAATTCATATCCGTTATCATTAGGATGAAGTCCGTCAACGGTGTATTCGTCACCCGAATTTACCAGAGGCTTAGGGAATCCGTCTTTATAAAGGTCAATATATTCGATGCCGTACTCCGCAAGTACTTTTCGCATACATTCGACATATTCCGAAAGAGGCGCGCCTACCTGGTCAGCGCAGTCTCCTTTACATCTCTGCCCTGCCTCATCAAAACGACGGAGAGGAAGCATAAAGCAAAGCTTTTCTTTGCCGTATTTTTCTATCAACGAATCGATAAGAAGATAAAGACCTCCCACAAAGGTGTTATCAACCCTCTCACCCACCTTGCCGAGATGAAGATTTCCGTGGCCAAAGTCGTTAGTACCGCCAAAAACAAAAACTAAATCTGCTTCGTCGGGCATTATTGTTAATCTGAGACGAAAATCATAGTCCCAAGCGGTGCTTGGGGAAACTCTCTTTTGTCTTGCTATTCTTGTTCCGCTGACACCGTAATTTACTACCTCGTGCCCGGTTTTTTTACCCACAAGACTAACATAATTATGCTCTGGAGAGCTTGCGCCAACTCCTTGAGTTATACTATCTCCCAAAAATAAAATTCTCATAAATGTACCTCGAAAAAGTTTTTATGTAATTATAGCACAACAAGACTGTAATTGCAATAAGATTCTTTCTTTTATTCCCTTTGCTGAACATTCAAAAACTATCGTAGTACACGACCTGGTCCAGAGGGCGGGCTTTAAAATGCAGGTCAAGGGGCTTTGAATCCTCGGCGGGATAGCCCATAACGAGAAGTGCCGCAGGCTCAATATTTTCGGGAATATTAAAGACCTCACGCATCTTGAACGGATTAAAATGCATGACCCAGCAGCTTCCGACACCGATATTGTGAGCTTCAAGCATCATATGTGTTGCAACAATTACTGCATCAACCGGTGATGACAGCGCGCCGTCATAGGGTCTTTTCCAGCTTTCATCTCTATTATGACATATAAGCATAGCTGCAGGAGCTCCAAAGTGACACCTGGTACACTCCTTGAGCTTATTCATAGACTCGTCGGTATTGAGCACCAAAATTCTCTGTGGCTGATAGTTGCAGCCTGTCGGAGCCTTGTGTCCTGCCTCAAGTATTTTATCAATAACATCACTTGGCAAATGCTCAGACTTAAAGCTTCTTACCGAATATCTTTCTGATATAAGTTTTTCAAATTCCATATTTATTGCTCCTTTGGTCTGCATTTTACTATTGCTTCGGTAATATTTGTAAGAACAAGCTCACCGTGTTGATTATATGCCTTAATGGTTATCTCTACAAGCCCGTTTTTTTCATTTCTCTTTACAAGATTTGTTATTTCAGCCCTTGATGAAAGCACATCCTCGGCAAAAACAGGCTTAATCCATTCTATTTTTGTGGATTTGCCTGCAAGCAGCTCCTCACCGAAGAAATCCACCTCTAAATATTTTGCCCACACTGACATAAATGACATAACTCCGGGAGCAATAAGCTTGCCAAAGTGGGTATTTCTTGCATATTCCTCATCTGTATGTAAAGGAATGTTGTCATAATCACGGGCAAAATCTATCATTTTTTCTTTTTCAATTATAGCGGGAGCAGGCTCTGTTGCCATACCGATTTTAAGTTCATCAAAGTACATATCTTCACTCTCCTTTTATCATATTAATTATATCAAATCCTATAAGTCATTTCAAGATATTTATTTTAACCGATGAAAAAACCGACAAGAATGTTCCTGTCGGTTTTAGTTTTTCCTTAGGCAAGAGAGAACGGAAACAAATATTATTTATTGTATTCCTTACCAAGTGTAAGAGCCTTCATATTAAGGTCCTTAAGCGCTGCCTTCTTAGGGGGAACGAGCTTGTCAACAACCTCTGCCGCACCGTTAAAGGAAAGCTCGGAGTGGTTTTCAAGCAGGTGACCTATGATTATCATATTAGCGAGAGTGCTGATACCCTCATCCTTTGCCATTTGGGTTGCGGGAATGTAGAACACCTCTACATCATCTCTTTCAACCTTTGCGTCAATAAGAGAGGAGTCGACATAAATCTGTCCGCCGGGAACAACAGTATTTACATACTTCTGAAGAGAGGGCAAATTCATTGCGATAAGAACATCTGGCTCGGTGATAATAGGAGAGCCTACAGGAGTATCCGAGAGAATAACATTACAGTTAGCTGTACCGCCGCGCATTTCAGGACCGTATGAGGGAAGCCAGGAAACCTGAAGCTCCTCTGTAAGTCCCTTGTATGCTAAGAATTTACCGGAGAAGAGTATGCCCTGTCCGCCAAAGCCTGCAATAAGTATCTGAGTAGTTTTCATATTACTTTTCCTCCCCTGCGCTTCTGTCCTTGTATACGCCGATAGGATAATAAGGAAGCATATCGCTCTCGATCCACTCAAGAGCAGCCTTGGGAGTCATGCCCCAGTTGGTAGGACAAGCGGAAACAACCTCTACAAGCGAGAAGCCCTTGCCGTTTATCTGATTTTCAAATGCTTTCTTTATTGCCTTTTTAGCATTTTTTACATTCTTTACGTTATTAACTGCCACACGGGCTATGTACTCGGGGCCCTCAAGGGTAGAGAGCATCTCGCTGACACGGATAGGCCAACCGCAATGGTTTACGTCACGGCCGTAAGGAGAGGTCTGTGTAACCTGACCGGGAAGGCTGGTAGGAGCCATCTGTCCGCCTGTCATACCGTAAATTGCATTATTTACGAAAATAACAGTTATATTTTCATTTCTTGCGGCAGAGTGTACGGTCTCAGCCATACCGATAGACGCAAGGTCACCGTCGCCCTGATATGTGAAAACAACATTTTCAGGACGGCAGCGCTTGATACCTGTTGCAACAGCGGGCGCTCTACCGTGAGGAGCCTCTATCATATCACAAGCAAAATAATCATATGCCATAACAGCGCATCCAACAGGAGCAACTCCGATAGCCTTGCCCTCAATGCCGAGCTCATCCATAACCTCAGCTACCAGACGGTGAATAATACCGTGGGGACAGCCGGGGCAATAGTGGAAGGGGGCATCTGTAAGTGATTTAGGTTTTTCAAATACTACAGCCATTATTAAAGCGCTCCTTTCTTAGCATTGCGGATAGCCTCGAGAACCTCATCGGGACCGGGGATCATACCGCCTGTACGGTTACAGAGAGATACAGGCTTCTTGCAGCCTGTTGCAAGTCTGATATCCTCAATCATCTGACCCATATTAAGCTCTACCGAGATAAATGCCTTTACCTTATCTTGGGCAGCCTCAAAAGCAGCTGTGGGGAAGGGCCAAAGGGTGATAGGACGGATAAGACCTACCTTAATTCCCTCTTCTCTTGCGGCTACTACCGCATTCTTCGCTACACGGGATGCAATACCGAATGCTACAACGCAATATTCGGCATCGTCCATCATATATTCCTCCCACATAGCCTCGTTCTTCTCTATCTCAGCGTATTTTTCATAACGCTCGAAATTCTTCTTTTCAAGCTCGTCGGGCTTAAGGTAAAGTGAGTTAACAACATTGTGCTTACGCTTTCCCTCAGTACCTGTAAGCGCCCAGGGCTTGTCATAAACCTTAGGCTCGGTGTCCTCAAAGGTAATAGGCTCCATCATCTGACCGATTGTTCCGTCGGCAAGGATCATAGAGGTAACGCAGTATTTATCAGCAAGGTCGAAGCCCTTGATAGTAAGACTTGCCATTTCCTGAACCGATGCGGGAGCAAGAACTATCATACGGTAATCACCGTGTCCGCCGCCCTTTGTAGCCTGGAAATAATCAGACTGAGAGGGCTGAATACCGCCGAGACCGGGGCCGCCTCTCTGTACGTTAACAACAAGCGCGGGAACATCAGAGCCGGCTATGTAGCTAAGACCCTCAGCCTTAAGTGAAACTCCGGGGCTGGAGGATGATGTCATAACACGCATACCTGCCGCAGCTGCGCCATATACCATGTTTATAGATGCAATTTCGCTCTCTGCCTGAAGAAATACTCCGCCAATCTTAGGCATTTTCTTTGCCATATAAGCGGCAATCTCAGTCTGGGGAGTGATAGGATAACCAAAATAGTGACGGCAACCTGCTCTTATCGCAGCTTCAGCAATAGCCTCGTTGCCTTTCATTAAAATTCTTTCTGCCATAACAGTCTCCTTTCCTTACTTTTCAACAGTAATTATACAATCGGGGCACATTGTTGCACAGAATGCGCATCCAATACACTTCTCCTGCTCTTTCATATAAGCGGGAGAGTAGCCCTTTTGGTTAAGCTTGTCGTCTGCAATCGCAAGACATTTTTTAGGGCACGCATCAACACAAAGACCGCAGCCCTTACACATATCGGTATTAAAAGTTACCTTTGCCATTTATATTCCTCCTTATAATCAAGCCTGCCATATAACCGCTATCAGTCGGGCAGGTCAAAATATTTCTTTTGAAGCGTCATAGGCAGAACGGTAAGACCCGAAAGTCCCTCCGCAACAGAGCGCTCCGCAGTATGCATCCATATCGGAAGCCCTGTTTTTTCGCTTAAGTCTTGGACAAAGTCGAGCGTTGTCAAAAACAGCTCTGTCGTTGTCTCTTTTCCAATATTGGAATTATTTACTATACAGGTAAACTCAAGTCCCGCCGCCTTCTCAATTTCGCGCATGATTTCTATCGCGTCATCAACAGTAGAGGTAAGCGGCCGGAAGCAATTTACCACAAAGACAAAACGGTAATCATCCTCTGCCTTTATAAAATCAGCAAACCTACCCAGCGCATAAGCGCCTCTGTCATCGCCGCCGATATCCATTATACCGTACACAGACTTATCCTGAACAAGACGGTAGCTCTCGGCAGGCAGCGCAGGCAGGTCCACGTTGCTGTTAGCATACTTTGGAGAAACCAGCTCAATTCCGGCTTCCTTGAGTTCCCTCTCGCTGTCCTTCGTTCTGAAATACGGATTAACAATATCCAGATCGGCAATACAGACTTTCTTCCCTTTCTCTGCAAGATGTAAAGCATAGTTTACAGCAATGTTGGTTTTGCCGCTGCCATAGTGCCCTGCAAAGAGAGTTAATCTTTTAGAATCCATAGTATTTCTCTTTCCGTCTACCCTATATCGGGCAGACGGCGCTTTATGTATTAAAGTTGTTTTCTTATAATCTTTCCGCTGGTGGTCTTAGGAAGACTCTCACGGAATTCCACAATTCTTGGGTACTTGTAAGGCGCGGTACGGGACTTAACGTAATTCTGAATTTCTTTTTTCAGCTCGTCTGTTCCCTCGGTACCACTAACGAGAACTATGCTTGCCTTAACTACCTGGCCTCTTATTTCATCGGGAGCGGCAGAAACGCCGCACTCAAGAACATAAGGAAGCTCCATAATTACGTTCTCAATCTCAAACGGACCTATTCTGTAGCCCGAGGACTTAATAACGTCATCAGCGCGTCCGACATACCAGAGGAATCCGTCCTCATCCATCCAAGCAACGTCGCCTGTGTGATAATATCCCTCACGCCAGGTCTCGCGGGTAACCTCCTCGTTTGCCTCATATGCATATGCAAGACCGCAAGGAAGTCCGTTCGAGATATTTATGCATATCTCACCGCTTTCACCTCTCTGAACCTCCTCACCGTCGGGGTTAAGAAGATGAACGTCGTAAAGAGGAACAGGCTTACCCATAGAGCCTATCTTGTGGCTGCCGCCCGCAAGATTACCGATAATAAGTGTACTCTCGGACTGGCCGAAGCCCTCCATAATCTTAAGACCTGTGTGCTTTTCAAACTGGCGGAATACCTCAGGGTTAAGCGCCTCGCCCGCAGTCGATGCATGCTCTATTGAAGAGAGGTCAAACCTTGAAAGATCCTGCTTTATCAGCATTCTGTACATTGTGGGAGGTGCGCAGAATGTAGTAATCTTATGCTTTGCAAACTGAGGAAGTATCTTCTCGGCATCAAATCTGTCAAAGTCGTAAACAAAGTTTGCCGCCTCACAGAGCCACTGGCCGTAAAGCTTACCCCACATAGCCTTTGCCCAGCCTGTATCGGAAATTGTGAAGTGAAGTCCCTCGGGATTAACCTGGTGCCAATACTTAGCGGTTATAAAGTGACCGAGAGGATATTTATAGTTATGAGCCGCAATTTTGGGATAGCCGCTGGTTCCCGAGGTAAAGTACATCAGCATCGGGTCGCTGCCGCAGGGCGCATCCTCTGTGCGGGCATAATGGCTGCTGAAGATAGCATACTCCTCATTGAAGTTATGCCAGCCCTCTCTGTCCTTACCCACAATTATCTTGTATTCAAGTCCGGGGCATTGAGCAGCTGCCTTATCTACCGCATCGGCAACCTCACCGTCAGAGGTGCAGAGTATAGCCTTTACCTTACCTGCCTCAAAGCGGTATTTAAAGTCCTTTTCTAGAAGCTGGTTGGGTGCGGGAATAGCAACCGCACCAAGCTTATGTAAACCAAGAATAGCAAACCAGAACTGATAGTGGCGCTTCAAAACAAGCATTACCCTATCACCGCGCTTGATACCCAGAGATTTAAAGTAGTTGGCAGCTCTTGCCGACTCCTTTTTCATATCGCGGAATGTAAAGCGCCTTTCAGTTCCGTCCTCGCTTACGTGAAGCATAGCAAGCTTCTCGGGCTTGCGTCTGCCAAGAGCATCAACAACATCAAAGGCAAAGTTGAACTTCTCTTCATTCTTGAATTCAATCTTCTTAAGAACACCGTTTTCTTCGGTTGGAATAATAAAGTCGTGATATACACGGCGCTTTGAATCCTCCTCAAGGCGCTTGGTGGCAGCCGACATTTCAGCTACCTGCTCACCCTCTCTTGCCGCCTGGTTGCGGAGCACGATAGCATAGAATGTACAATCCTCGCCGTTTACGGCAATCATACCGTGGGGTGTGCCGGAGTCATAATAAATACAATCGCCGGGATTCAGTATCTCAGAGTGGTCGCCAATCTGAATTTTCATTTGACCCTTAATCACGATATCACATTCCTGACCCTCGTGAGTTACAAGATCAATAGGCTGATTTTCCGAGCCCTCGCGATATCCAAGTTCCATATAAAGCGGCAATGCAATACGGTTGCGGAAGCCGGAAGCAAGGTTATAGCCTATCATATGATGAGCTTCCTCTATTTTCTGACCGTCGCCTTTGCGTGTAAGCGCATACGAGCGGAGCTTGGGGCTTTTACCCTCAAGGATATCTCCCATATCAACGCCGAAGCTTAATGTACAGTGATAAAGGAATGCAATGCTTAAGTTGCGGTTACCTGCCTCGCACTGTTCGTATTCCTCGACAGTAGTACCTGTGCGAGTAGCCATTTCCTGGACAGAAAGACCTGTGATAAGACGAAGCTCCTTTATACGATTTGCTATTTGCTTTATTTTGTTTTCCATTTCGTTCAAAATCGGTTCCACATCGTACCTCTTTTACAAAGTTTACTGTCTTTTGATAGAAAAATCTATTAAAAGTAAAATTTATCAAATTATATTATACATAACCTTGTCGGGTCTTGTCAATACTTTTTGATAAATTTCACTTTTGGTTCAATAAATTATGCTGAAAATTACAGCTTATTTCTCATTATTTTACCGCTTATTGTTTTAGGCAGTTCTTTGCGGAATTCTACAATTCTGGGATACTTGTAGGGGGCTGTATGAAGCTTTACGTAATTCTGAATTTCCTTTTTCAGCTCCTCTGTGCCCTCTGTTCCGTTAACAAGCACGATGCACGCCTTAACAACCTGACCTCTAACCTCGTCGGGAGCTGCGCAAACACCGCACTCAAGAACATAAGGAAGCTCCATAATTGTAGACTCTATCTCGAACGGACCGATACGGTAGCCCGAAGACTTGATAACGTCATCGGCGCGTCCCACATACCAGTAATATCCGTCCTCATCGCGCCAAGCGAGGTCGCCTGTATGGTACATACCGTCATGCCATACATTGTCGGTCGCCTCTTGGTTGAGATAATAACCGAGGAATACGCCGCAGGCGGTTTTAGGCTCGGTACGGATAACTATTTCACCGTTTACACCGTCGGCAACCGGATTTCCGTCTGTATCAACAAGGTCTATGCCATATCCGGGGATAGGCTTACCCATAGCGCCGGGCTTAAGCTGTGTGCCAAGCAGGTTTCCGATACCGAGAGTCATCTCGGTCTGACCGAAGCCCTCAGCGATACGAAGCCCTGTGGACTTTTCAAACTGATAGAACACCTCGGGGTTAAGCGCCTCACCCGCAGTAGTTGCGTGGCGGATAGAGGAGAGGTCATACTGACTTAAATCCTGCTTGATAAGCATCCTGTACATTGTGGGAGGCGCGCAGAATGTGGTGATTTTATACTTGGCAAACATAGGAAGAATCTTTGCCGAATCAAATCTGTCAAAGTCGTAGGTAAATACCGCGCCCTCGCAGAGCCATTGACCGTAAAGCTTACCCCAAAGCGCCTTACCCCATCCTGTTTCGGAAATGGTAAAGTGTAATCCGTCGGGTCGGCAAAGGTGCCAGTATTTTGCGGTTACGTAATGACCGAGAGCATACTTATATGAATGCATAGCCATCTTGGGATAGCCTGTTGTTCCCGAAGTAAACAGCATAAGCATAGGGTCGCTTCCGCAGGGAGCATCAGCCTCACGCACATATCTACGGCTGAAGAGAACAAACTCACGGTCGTAGTTGTGCCAGCCCTCTCTCTCTCCGCCAACCATAATTTTGGTAAGCGAAAGACCGCTGGCTGCCTCTGCAAGCTCTGCCTGATGCGCGGTATCACCGTCTGCAGTACAGAGAATTGCGCTTACTCCTGCCGCCTTGAAGCGATAGGTAAAGTCATGCTCTACCAGCTGATTTGTTGCGGGAATAGCAATAGCGCCAAGCTTATGAAGACCGAGAATAGCAAACCAGAACTGGTAATGTCTCTTAAGCACCAGCATAACTCTGTCGCCGCGCTTGATTCCCAGGGACTTAAAGTAGTTTGCGCTCTGTGAGGAGGCATCTTTCATATCCTTAAATGTAAAGCGGCGCTCTGTCATATCGTTAGAAATATGGAGCATAGCCAGCTTATCGGGATACTTACGGGCTATTTCGTCAACTGTATCAAAGGCAAAGTTATACTTTTCTTCATTCTCATAATTAATATCAACAAGAACTCCGTTCTCGTCCTCAACAGGCTTAACAAACTTCTCACAAAGAAGAGGTCTCTCAGACACCTTGTAGTCACCGTTTCCGATATACATAGGAGTATCGGTTGTATCGCTTGCCATAACCATTGCAAGGAATACGCAATCCTCACCCTCAACAGCAATCATACCGTGGGGTGTTGAGGATTTATAGAAGATGCTGTCGCCCTCGCGAAGAACCTCTTCCTTCTCGCCAACACGGATACGCATAGCACCCTTTAATACAAGGTCAAACTCCTGACCTGCGTGAGTAACCGTGCTTATAGGCTGGCTCTGAAGCTCCTCGGAATATTTATATGTAACCCAATATGGGGTTGCAAGCTTCTGACGGAAGAGAGGCGCCATATCCTGAATGGTGATGCCGTCCTCGCTGGCAGTAGTGAGTCCCTCGCCCTTGCGGGTGATTGTATATCCCGACAGCTTTGCGCTGTGTCCCTCAAGAATATCGGTAATCTCTATGCCGCACACCTTCGCACACTTGTGCATAAATGTAAATGGTAAATCAACTGTGCCCGACTCGTATGAGAGATAGGTCTCTTCTGTGAGATCTGTTTTCTCTGCCATCTCCGCCGTAGTAAAACCGAGAATCTGACGCATTTCGCGAATTCGAAGCGCTATCCTCTGAAGTTGATTTGTTTCGGTTTGTTTCGTCATAGCTTTTTCCTCCTGTTCGTTTTTTTGGTTTTTGGATTATAGAATTATTTCATTAGTTATAATGAAACACAAAACCGCTAGTTTAATAGTAATAGGGATAAATCAGACTTAAAAAGTCCTATAAAAACAAAAAAATCTCAAGAAATAATTCTTGAGACGAGTAAATATACCCGCGGTACCACTCAAATTGCGATAGATCGCCGCTTCAGACTCCAACAAGCCCTATCCCTTAACGCGGGTGCACGGGTAAGCCCTGGCGATAATCGCTCGAACCACCAACTCGGAAGTGATAGGCACTGAGGCTACAAGCTATCGGCTCACACCAACCGCCGATTCTCTGAGAACTTTTTCACCGTACCGTCTTCGTCACAGTTTTTATGAGTTTATTGTACCACATCTTTTTTCAAATGTCAAACATTTTTTTGTTGTTAAAATATCCAAAATTATGCTGAAAGCTTAAATCCTTTTTTGACACAAATGACAAATATGTTCATTTTTTCAAATTTTCTCTTGACAAAACGGCAGTTTAGTGATTAAATATAGATAATTGAATAGCCATTCACTTAAAGACAGTGACGGAAATCTTGCCCTTTTCGGATGTTGCAGAGAGTCGGCGGTTGGTGTAAGCCGATACGGATGGGTTGGGCATTCTTCTTCCCGAGTCGGTCTTGTCAAAGCGATACGCGAGTAATGAGACACGGATGCCACCGTTACAGGGCAATACCTTGTTTGAGGTTGAGAGATTTCCCTTTTTGGGGGATAATCAGGGTGGTACCGCGAAATGTATTTTCGTCCCTGAAGCTGCGTTTGGCAGCCTCAGGGATTTTTGTTTTTTTGAATTGCTATTTTACTGACGTTTGTTTTTATATTGAAAGGAGAAAAAGTTATGAAACAAATCAAAATCAGCGATGCAACAATGAAGCAGATATCCGAAAACTTTAACCTATCATTTAAAGAAAAGATAGAATTTTCGAAGCTGCTTGACAAGCTCGGAGTTGACGTGATTGAGCTTGAGGGAATAAGCAACGCCCGTATTGACTCCCTTCGTATAAAGTCTATTGCAGCGGCCGTTGCCGACAGCGCCGTTGCCGTTCCCGTAGAATTAAATAATGAAAGCATTGAGGCTACATGGGCAGCTTTAAAGACTGCTAAAAAGCCGAGGCTTCAGGTGTTTGCGCCTACAAGCGCCGTGCAGATTGAATATCTGTTCCACAAGAAGCCCGATGCGATGATAGAGGCTATAAAAACATCTGTCGCAAAGTGCGCATCTCTCTGCCCCGATGTTGAATTTATTGCAGGCGACGCAACAAGGAGCGAGCAATCCTTCCTTACATTGGCATTAAAAACGGCAATTGATGCGGGAGCGACAACTGTTACAGTTTGCGATACGGCAAGCGCTATGCTTCCTGATGAATTTGCGGCATTCATTAAGCTCCAATATGAAAATCTTCCCGAGCTAAAAAAAGTATGCCTCGGTGTTTGCTGCTCTGATGCGATTTCTATGGCAGATGCCTGCGCAATTGCCGCAGCATCCGCAGGAGCTGAGCAGATAAGAGCTGCGGCATATCCCATTGATGCGGCATCTGTTGCGAATATTGCGCGTATACTTGCGGCAAAGTCGGATACTCTTGATGCATTCAGCGGGGTTAAAACAACTCAGCTCAGCAGAATAATTGACCAGATAAACTGGATGTGCCATCCCGGAAAGAAAAATGCAGTCGCAGCCACACAAAGCGAGGAATCCGACATTTATCTTACCTCTCACGATGACATAGCCGCAGTGACTCTTGCGGTCCAGAGGCTTGGCTATGACCTCTCTGAGGAGGACAGTGTTAAGGTATATAACGCATTCATGCAAATTGCAGAGAAAAAGGAAAAGGTTGGCTTAAAGGAGCTTGATGCAATAGTTGCGTCATCTGCCATGCAGGTTCCGCCTACATACAAGCTTGACACCTATGTTATTACATCCGGAAATACCATTTCCGCCACCGCTCATATCAAGCTCTTGAAAAACGGCATGCCCACCGAGGGTGTGTATATCGGAGACGGCTCTATCGATGCCGCATTCCAGGCTATTGAAAAAATCACCGGCTGCCACTACGAGCTTGATGACTTCCAGCTCCAGGCAGTAACCGAAGGTCGCGAGGCTATGGGACAGACCATTGTCAAGCTCCGCTCGGGCGCAAAGGTGTATTCCGGAAGAGGAATATCCACCGACATTGTAGGCGCTGGTATACAGGCGTATCTCAGTGCACTTAACAAAATAATTTACGAGGAGGAAGTAGAATGAAGCTCTCCTTTTCCACAAGAGGCTGGCCGGGGCTGTCCTTTGATGAAATGCTGGAAACAGCGCAGGAAATGGGTTTTTCCGGCATAGAGGTTTATAATCTTCAAAGCTTTAATGCTCTTACCGACCGCGGAGGTCCTTTCCACAAGTATAATACTGCTGCAACAGTGCGCACTCTTCGCGAAAAGCAGCTCACTATTCCCTGCTTTGACACATCCTGCGACATCTCCAAAGACCCATCTGTAAAGGATACCGTAAAGTCTCTTATAAATACTGCAAGCGACAGCCGTGTGCCCTATGTTGTTGTATGCGCGCTTAATGACAATGAGGATACTGTATATTCGGTGCTCACCGAGCTTTTACCTTATGCTGAAGCCTCGGATGTTACAATTCTTGTAAAAACAAGCGGAATTTATTCAAACACAGCAAGACTTAGAGATATGCTTGACCGTTTTGCAAGCGACAATCTTGCGGTTCTTTGGGACGTTCATCACCCATACAGAGACAACGGTGAGTCGGGTGATGATACAATAAAAAACCTTGGCTGCTATGTGCGCCATGTTCACTTAAGAGACTCTGACGATGAGGGAACATATCAGCTTATCGGCGAGGGCAGTATGCCTATTGACGACGTTATGCGCGCTCTTTCCTCGGTAAACTACGATAACTTTATCTCTCTTGAGTGGAAGCCCGAGTGGCTCGACGAGCTCTCTGACCCCGAAATTATTTTCCCTCATTTTGTAAACTACATGTCCCGCTTCCATTCAACAAGGGATATGAAAAAGAAACTCTACTTCAACCATGACGGCACAGGCCAGTATGTGTGGAAAAAAGACGAGCTTATCGACCTTACATTTTCACAGGTGCTTGACAGAGTTGCCGACGAGTTCCCTGACCAGTACTGCTTTAAGTACACAACACTTGATTACACAAGAACCTATGCCGAGTTCCGTGAGGACGTTGACCGCTTTGCAAGAGCTCTTGTTTCTCTTGGTGTAAAGGCGGGCTCTAAGGTTGCAATATGGGCAACAAACCTTCCCGCGTGGTATATCACATTCTGGGCTACCGTAAAGCTCGGTGCAGTTCTTGTCACAGTTAACACCGCATATAAGATTCACGAGGCCGAGTACCTGCTCCGTCAGTCTGATACCCATACACTGGTTATGATTGACAGCTGCCTTGACTCAAACTACAAGGAAATTATAAACACACTCTGTCCCGAAATAAAAGACACCGTTCCCGGCGAGCCTCTTCATTCAAAGAAGCTGCCATTCCTCAGAAATGTTATTACAGTAGGCTTCAAGCAGCCCGGCTCTCTCACCTTTGACGAGGCTATGGCAAGATACAAGCTTGTAAGCTCCGAGCAGGTTGCTAAAATGGCAGCGGCGGTACGCCCAAGCGATGTATGTAACATGCAATACACCTCAGGAACAACAGGCTTCCCTAAGGGAGTTATGCTTACTCACTACAATGTTGTAAATAACGGCAAGTGTATAGGCGACCGCATGGGTCTTTCCACCGCTGACAGAATGATGATTCAGGTGCCTATGTTCCACTGCTTCGGAATGACACTGTCTATGACATCATCAATGACCCACGGAACTACCATGTGTCCTATGCCATACTTCTCCGCAAAATCATCTCTCGCTTGTATAAATCAGGAAAAAATCACCTGCTTTAACGGCGTTCCCACGATGTTTATCGCAATGTTTAACCACCCAAGCTACCGTTCTACCGACTTCTCCCATATGAGAACAGGTATTATGGCAGGTGCGGGCTGTCCCCCTGAGCTTATGCGCAGAGCCGCAAGGCCCGATGAAATGAATATGACAGGTATTGTCAGCGTTTACGGTCAGACCGAATGCGCTCCCGGAAACACAATGAGCTCCTGGACTGACTCACTTGAGGTGCGTACCGAAACGGTTGGATACGCATTCCCGCACGTTCGCTGCAAGATAGTAGACCCCGAAACAGGCGAAGAGGTTGGACCCGGTGTTAACGGTGAGTTCTGCGCCAAGGGCTACAACCAGATGAAAGGCTATTACAAAATGCCTATGGCAACAAAGGGCACAATAGACGAGGACGGCTGGCTTCACTCGGGCGACCTTGCATCCCGTGACGAGGATGGCAACTACCGCATTACAGGACGTCTTAAGGATATGATAATCCGCGGAGGCGAAAATATTTATCCTAAAGAAATTGAGGAGTTCATCTATACTCACCCTCAGACAAAGGACGTACAGGTTATCGGTGTTCCCGATAAAAAATACGGTGAGGAAATTATGGCTTGCATTATCCTTAAAGAGCCGGGTAGCGTTACCGTTGAGGAAATGTCCGACTACATTAAGGCAAGTATGGCGCGTCATAAGGTTCCGAAGTACATTGAATTTGTTAACAGCTTCCCTATGAATGCTGCGGGAAAGGTTCTTAAATATAAGATGAGAGAGGATGCCGCAAAGCGCCTCGGACTGGTCGGAGACGGCTCCGACACCGCAGGACCGGCAAAATCTTAACTCGCAGAGCTTCAGCCTGCAAATCACATACAAAAAATTCGAAGAGATTTTTTCTCTTCGAATTTTTTATTTCCTAAAAAACGCAATTTGCAGGTATTTTGCAAACAATTCTTTTCATTTTTCAAGATTATTTGCCAATTTAGCTTATCAATTCTTAACCCATTTTATTAGTTGTTAGCATTGTTTCAAGCTTAATTAACAGCGCAGCTTAAAATATTTAAAATATTTTATTTATTTTATGAAATAATCTTGACCAAGCAGGTCTTTTGTGCTATAATTAACAATATACTCTCCTTGAATTTATTGAGGACAAAGACACGAGGTATTTAAAAATGAGTGATGTAAGAATTTTTGCAAGCTGCCATAACCACTCCTGCTTCTCGGATGCGGAATATACCCCCGAAACTCTGGCGAGAATGGCATGGAACATGGGACACGGTGGAATCATTCTCACCGACCACGACACAGCAAAGGGTTATCCCTTTATCAAGGCTGAGTGCGACAGACGCGGCATGAAAACCATGATGGGATGTGAGTTCTCTACCCATAACCGGCATGGCGGAGCGCATCTTTGCGGCTTTGACTTTGACCCCGAGTACCCCGAAATGCGTGAGCTTTTGCGCAAAGGGTCTTCCATTCAGACAAAACGCTCTGAGCTGCTCTTTAAGTGGGGACAGGAGCGCGGAACTCTCAGAGACGGTATTACTTGGCAAGACGTGCTTGACGACCACCCCTATAACGACTACATCTGCAACAACCAGGTCTTTGAATCCATGCTTAAGCGCGGAATTTACATAAAGGCAGAGTATGACGACGTGTTCCTAAAGCCCAACTTCTCTTACCGTCTGGGCTACGAGGATAAGATTCGCGAAATTATCGGATACGGCTACAAGGACATTATAACCGAGGACGTTGTACGTATCATAAAGGCGGCGGGCGGTGTTCCTGTTATTGCCCACCCTCATAACAACGGTCATCTTGTAGATTATTATATCAACATGGGTGTTATGGGCTTTGAGACCAGGCACTCTATGCTCACTCCCGAGGAGCACGACTTCTACGAAAAGGTATGTGATGAGCATAAGCTCTACAAAATGGGCGGCGCAGACCACGAGAATATTCTCGGCGGGCTTCTCACATTCCCCGACCCTGTTTACGACTGTCCTTACGAGCACTCGGGTGTTACCGAAGAGGACTTTATGACCCTTTACGAAAGACGTCTCGGATAAAGAGGAAAAGTTATGAAGCTTATTATCATAAGGCACGGCGACCCGGACTACGAGCACGACTCGCTGACCGAGGGGGGCTTTATTGAAGCGGAGCTGCTCTCGGAAAAGATTAAAAAAATGGATGTTACAGCCTTTTATTGCTCCCCATTAGGAAGAGCACAGGCGACTTCAAAGCCCACTCTTAGAAAAATGGGCAGAGAGGCTGAAACTCTTGATTGGCTTCGCGAATTTCCTCCTCAGATAAAAGGAAAAGAGGGAGCTGAGGAGCTTAGCTGCTGCTGGGACTGGCTTCCTACCGCCTGGACCGTTATCCCCGAATTTTTCGACAAGGATAAATGGATGAACGTACCTGTATACAAGGAGGCGGGTGTTCCCGAGGCATATAAATATGTGTGCGACGGGCTTGACACTTTGCTTGAAAAGCACGGATATGTAAGAGACGGCCTTGTTTACCGTGCTGAGAGACCCAACGAGGATACGGTAGTTCTCTTCTGCCATTTCGGCCTTGAATGTGTTTTACTCTCTCACATTCTGAATATTTCACCTGTACCTCTATGGCACGGCAGCTGCGCTGCGCCCACTTCTGTAACAACCCTTGTAACCGAGGAGCGCAGAGAGGGTGTCGCATATTTCAGAATGGGCAGCTTTGGCGATACGTCACACCTTTATGTTAAAGATGTTGAGCCTGCATTTGCCGCAAGATTTTGCGAAACCTATTACCGTAAGGACCAAAGACACGACTAAATCAAACAAACTGCGTCTTCCAGAAAAAGGAGTATAATTATCTATGAACGCGCCATTTAGTATATGGTCACAGTATTACAACACCGAGGAGCCCGAAGAGGCTATTCTCGAGTTTGAAAAAGACGGAGTAACTCATATTGAGCTTTCTCATGAGCACGGCAGCGCCATTTTGGCAAGAGATGGAGACTATAGAGAAAACGGCAGAAAATTCAAAGAATTTATGGCTGAGCATGGCATTACCGCAACGCAGGGTCACTTGGCTTTTCCCTCTCTTATTGTCTGCGAGGGTGAAAGCTTTATTGACTATATTGTCCGCCAGGCAGAGCTCTACGAGGCTATCGGCATTAAGTGCTCTGTTCTACACTGCGACTATATGCGCGGGGTTGATGTGACCGACGAGGACATATTTGAAAAAAATGTTGTTGCTCTTAAGGAGGTTGCAAGACGTACGGCGCATATTGATATGTACATCTGTCTTGAAAACCTTGGCGGCGGCGCTCCTGTGGGAATTGACCCTATTCTCGAGCTAATCAAGAGAGTTGGCTCACCGAAATTTGCAATTTGCCTTGATACAGGCCACCTTAACAGGACAAAAACCTCCTCTCAAAAGGAATTTCTCGTAAAGGGAGGAAGCCTTATAAAAGCTCTGCACGTTCACGATAACGACGGCGGTGAGGACCAGCATATTCTCCCGTTCAGCCGTGGAAATATTGACTGGCAGGACTTTATTGACGGTCTGAGAGAGATAAATTACGAGGGGATGTTTAACTATGAAATCCCCGGCGACTCAAAGAACTGCCCCCGAGAGGTCCTGCACCAAAAAACAAAGCTTGTAAAAGCTACATACGATTATCTGATGAAGATGTAATAAAAAAGCCCTTCTTTCGAGGCGCACGTCCTTACGGAGTGCGCCTCAATGATATCCGTTCCTCTGCGGAACGGGTGATATTCCTTTGGTATGATATCGCTCTACGAGCGATGATATATGCCTGCGGCATATTCAGGAACGGATATTATATCATGTTTTCACGAAGTGAAAATATATCATACGGCAAAGCTGTATATCATATCTCGTTAGAGATATATCATTCTTTACACACCGAAAAAACATTAAATTTCGGTAAGGTTTTAACCTTTTTAAAGTATGTAACCCACTATGACACTTTCACAATCTTTGTGTTAAGTGTCATTTTTTTATTGAAATAAAAACCGAGAGAGACAACTTCTTTACGAAGCGTCTCTCTCGGGAAAGGCTTTTTCATTAGAAATTGAAAATATTAGCCTTCCCCAGTGGGGGAAGGTGGCAGGCGAAGCCTGACGGATGAGGTGTTCCAGAGGCTAACTTTAAGAAAAACGCAAGTCAAACAATAATCTAGCCTATCTCTTACCTCATCAGTCACTGCGTGACAGTTTCCCCAACACGCTTCGCTGGGGAAGCCTTATATAAAAATGCGACTCCAAAGAGCCGCATTTTTTTGTTTATGTTCGTTATGAAATCTTAATCTTAATTTATCAACCAAAGATTACTTAGGATCAAGAGTTGTCATAAACAGATTGTCGATAGAGAATGACAAAGCATCTCCTGCGTGTCTGTCACGGAAGTAGAATCCAAGACCTGCGTAGATGTAAGGATCGTTCGATTTACCTTTGGCACTTGCGTTTTTAGAAACGAGAACGTTATCAACGTAGATAAGCTCGTCACCGCCAACAGTGCTCTCAATTCTTATCCTGTAGGTCTTGTTCATCTCGAATACTGCAGTATTATATGCAAGAGATCCTCCAAAAGTATCATCCTTGTGGTCCACATAGTTGTAACAGATCATACTGTTAAGAGCACCTCCACTACTGGAGATACCAAAAGCAAATGCATTATAGTCTGGTTTGCTTGTGCCGGTATATGCAGTGTTAGAAATGTAGGTGAAGTCAAACTCGGCAATATGAACAGAGCCTTCATATGCAGTAACTGCTTCTCTGTTTGCAATAGTAAATCCTGCCCATTCTCTTGTTGTCATATCAACCAGAAGACGACTGTCGGTGTTGGTAAGCGACAGAGTTTTTTTAGTCTGAAGAGCATCAACATCATCGTTTGTAAGAGTTCCTGCAAGAAGACCTGTGGAATTGGATTCCGCATCATATACCGAAACATCAAAGCTATCGGTAAAGTCGTATCTGTCACCTGCTACCGTCTTATCATCATAATATGAGTCGATAGTACCCATATAGAAGTTATCAACAGAGAACGAGAAGCTATCGCCTGCGTGTCTTTGACGAACAGTGAATCCAAAGCCTGCATAGATTGTTTCATCATAATCTGCAGGAATTTCAGCTTCATTGGTGTAATAACCAGGCTTATCGGCAGCGAGAACGTCGTTAACGTAAAGAGCATAGCTACCGTCAACGGTGGTTTCGATTCGAATAGTATAGGTTCTGCCCTTTACCACAGGAACGTTACCGAACATCATTACCTCACGGTCTGCCTCAAACTTTGCGTGAGTTATAGAGTGCATATACTTGTCGTTCTCGTTATAAGATGTGGGTCCTATGTAGAATGCAACTTGATTGGAGCTGCCTGAGCCTGTGTAAGCTGCGGAATCAATGTAGGTAAAGTCAAACTCCGCGATATACTTTGAGCCCGTAGCACCTTCTGTGTCACTTTTGTTAGCAAGATTGAAGCCGGTCCAGTCGGTGGAGGTCATATTAAATACAAGTTCGCCTGTAGAGTTGTCAAGAGTAGAAAGCTTATCGGAAACAAGGCTGGCTGTTGCATCTGCACCAAGCTCGTTTGCAAGAATGCCTGTAGGATTGGTTTCAGCATTATAAACCGAGAGGTCTGTCTGATCGTCACCGGAAAGATTGAGTTTTGTATCAAAGTCGTATCTTGTGCCCTCGGTTTCGCTGGAATAATACTTGCCGACGGTATGGGTCACAGAGTCGAATATAGGCTCGTAAACACCGTGAACGGTAGGCATTGTAGCAACGCCATCCTTTATTACCGATGTACCGTCGATAGAAGAAAGCCAAATTCCTGTAAACTCATATCCCTCTGGAGCGGTGCCGGTATAGTTAAGAGTTACAGTTTCGGACTTTGTAAGCACGTCCTCTGTCAGCTTCTTGTCTGCGTCAACAGTGCCATCAACCGCATAAACGTAAAGCTTATCGGTAATAAGAACTCTCTGGTTAGATGCATTCTCTGCCTTATCATTCCAAAGAACAGTCTCAGCAGATGCCGCATAGGTAAGAAGGTTCTGGTAAAGCTCCTTCTTGTGAAGGTCTGTTTCTTCGGTTGCGTTGATAAAACCTTCCTTGTAAAGCTTTGTGTAAAGGTAATGTCCAACGCTAACATTTGCGGTGCTGATAGCCTCACCGTCAACATAAACGGTAGCAACAACATCCTGACCAAGGTCCTTTGCGGATATGCCCTTAGTGTACCATACAGGGCGATTGGTACCCTTAACGTCCATTGTCTTCCAATAGGTTGCGGTCTGCTCGTCACCATTAGGGTCGATATACTTAACAGTAATACCATCCTGGTTGTCTATGGGAGCGTCAAGAGCAATAAGAACCTGAACTGTGTCGCCGTATGCGATGTTCATAGATACGATCTCGTTCGTATATTCTGTGTCCTCAGCGCTTGAGGAGAAGCCAACCATAGCGCCTACGAGAATTACAAGCGAGAGAGCTAAAATAAGAATGCGGGAATGGTTTGTGTTTTTCATAGTTTTTTTCACCTTTCATATTTTTGAAAATTTTGTTTTTACAAATTTCACGCCCAGTCACCAATGTCACCCTCACCAGGCGGGTCTACCCAACCTGAGGTAGTTACAATATCGGAAAATTCAAAAAGAACTACCTCGACTTCTGCCGCTTCATAAAATTCTTTCAGCTTTTCCATAAAAGTCTCCTTTCAATTTAATTTATTTTGTTTTTTGTTGCGCTCTTTTTATTTAACCAATAATTTTAGCCCTGTTTTTCTCAAGAATTTCAATGTATCTTACGAAGTCCAAGGGAGAATATATAGGAACTCTCACATCAGACAATTCAAGTGCAGAATACATATATCCGAGAATATCAGATGAGCAGATTATGGTTGCGTTAACGTCGCCCTCATAGGCGCCTCTAAAGGTAACAGGCATTCCCTGTGACCTGCCTGCCGATGCCATAGGAGTGTAAGAGAATGAGCCGTAGGGCTTAGCGAATACCGAAAGCTTTTCTTTGGTAATTCTTATAGCCTCGGGAGCCATTTTTATTAGGTCCTCGACTATTTTATCTGCCATTCTCTGCCCCTCGTCGCCGCCGTAGGTACGCAAATGTCGCTTAATTCTTGTAACCGCAAACCAAGTATTGTAAATATCGGTTACAGCTCCGGGAGTCTGGTCTGTGCTTATAGCATCTATGGCGGATTTCACCGCTTTGTCGGCATGGGGCATCAGCACCCCTATCTTGCCGTAAACTCCGCTGGTTTTCATAAGACCGTTTACTCCGTAATAGTTTGCGGTCTCGTGCCAGAGTCCGTTTTCGGGATTTTGGTTTTCGTTAAGCCAGTCGATAACAATCTTTCTGAGCGAATAGTCAGCTCCCGCAGCTTCAAGCTCCCTGTCTCTGTAAATTATCTGCCCTGCAATTGCTGTCAGCGTATTACCTACCGAGTAGGACTCGTGCTTTATGTCGAGGGAATTTAAATAATTAATGAAGCTTTCCTTGTTTTCAAGCTCTTTTGGTATCGCAACCGAGCTTTTAGGCCCCTCTTCCCTCTCGGTGCAGGAGCTTTCACCAATGACTTTAATGGGTTTGCCGTCTATGTCAAGTCCGTCGCCCTTTACCCCTGTTGGGGTATCGTATGTGGGCGCTGAGCCTAGGTTTTCAAGAATAGACACGCACCAGCTAAGGTCCCTGGCTCTTCTTGAAAGCTTTGAGTCGGTAAGCTCCTTAGGCCACTGGGGATTATAGAAAAATCCGTTAGGGTCCTGTAGCCCTTTAATATACCTTACTATCTGCTCCTGCATCCAGGCGGGGAGCTTTTCCTTTAGCGTTCCGTCTCCGAGAAGACCCGAGGTGCTGATAAACCTCAGAGCCTGCTCGGTAGACTCGGTATCGGGGCGCAGGTCGTAGCTGACACCCTGGTAGTGAATTTTTTCGTTATCTCTTGCGCCGTTAGAATAATAATATCCGCCAACTGCCGGGTCGTAAAGGTTCGCAAACCAGTCTATCATTTCGGGCTTGTAGAGAGTGTACATATCTCTTATAGCCTCGGCTATTTTTATTCCCTGCTCACCGCCAACCTTGTCGGCAAGAGCCTTATAATATTTTTCGTTTTTCATCTTCAAAAATCCTCGTACCGATAAATCAGTTTTCGGTCCAATCGCCGCTTATATCACCGCTGTCAGGGGCCCCCTCAACATCGGGAACATCAGGCTCTGCAGCATTAGTCAAAGTTACTGTTCCACTACCGGGAACAACCTCAACATCAACGCACCAAACACCGTCCTTAAGGCTTGCAGTCACTTCTTTTTCATTTTTTCCCTGCGCTATTTTAACGGTTTGCCAAGCTTCGGGAACAAGAACCCTGACAGTGAGAGCATAGTTGTATATATCAACATCAAGGTCGGGGGTTGTAAGATTAAACCTTATCTTTGAGCCCGTAGCGCTGTATGTAAGATTTGCCGCCTGCGCTTCTCTGGTGTAAAGTACTGCATCCTCGTAAAATGCATTCCACACCTTACCGTCATCTGCAAGATCCTTAACCTTTGCCGCAACGGTGCAGTAGTCACTCTCGTGAATGTAGCTTGTTTCAGAGCCTGACGGAATCTCAGTGTCGTCGCTTATTACCTTGTGAGTAAAGATAACTGCCATTTGTCCGTTCTTAGCTCTATTCACCGCAGTAACAATGTCGTTTACATTAGTGCTGTCAAGCTGATACGAGGGAGAGAACTCCCAATCGGTTGTTTTGTCTGCCAGTGAAATGTTTGCGTTCCCGTAAGCATCTCTGCCAGCGATATAGGTCTTATCAACAAGAAGCCTTGCCACCGCTGAGAAGCGGCTTTCGCCAAGTGAGCGCTGCGCCCAGAAGCCGGGATAAGCAAAGGTGAGTACTCTTTGTCCCGGGAAAGCGGTACGCAAAATCTCAGCTGAGGTTACTACCTCATAAGTGATCATTCCGTCTTCGGTAATTGTTGCAAGAACAGTTGTGCCGTCGGGTGCATAAACCGTTTCTGCCTTGTCGGTAAGTCCCCAAAAGGTGTGAGTCATTGAGTGAGAGGATATCTGCCAACGGCCTGTGTTAAGATATGCCTGCCATTTTGCTATCTCGGCAGTTTTATAAGCGCCGTCTGCATATACTTTGTTACCGAGAAGAGCAATATTTCCTCTCAGACCGTAGTCGGCAAAGATCTTATCCATTATACTTACTGTATCGAGTGTTCCGTCATCGTGCATCAGCACAACAATGCCATCAGCACCTGTAGGTGTGGAAAGAACCTTTGCTGTTTCGGTCTGAATAGGCTTTCCGGGAGTTGTGTCGGGAACAATATCATCAGGCCCAAATACATTCATATATACGTTATCAACGGTAAATTCAAGGTCGGGAGCAAAGCTCTTTCTTAAGTAAATACCGAAGCCCTGGTATGTGGAGCTGTCACCGTTTTTGCCTGCGTTAGTCTTTCCAAAGTCGGCAAGAGTGCCGTTTACATACATCTTAACTCCTGTACCAACGGTATATTCGAAGCGAAGATTGTAGGTTGTGCCGCGATTTATCTCGGTGTTGCCTATTATCATCTTGTTGCTTTCGCCCTCGATAAACTTCATATAACCCCAGGCCGGCATATAGCTATTTTCTACCGCTGCATGCTCACCGAGGAAGCCAATGAATGCAGCGCCGCTTGCCAGCTGATCTGTCGCCTGATGTCCTGAGATCCATCTGATATCCGCCTCAAAGACATAAGTGTATCCATCGCCGCCTTCGGTCGCGCCCTCGTTCTTGAACGCCAGAGCCTCCCATCTAAGACCCATATTGTCAACGTAGAGCTTGCCGTCTTTAACCTTAGCGATATTGGCTGCTATAACACCGTCACCAGAGGTCTTGTTATAGATCTTATCTGTTGTGTAATCTGCTACGGTTGTAAAGTCGTATCTTGTTCCGTTATACTCAGTGTTTGCATAAAGTGTTTCAAGACCCTCGGGAAGTCCCGCATCGGCAGGAGGCGCGTTGGGGTCAACGGCAACTATAGGATAATCTCCCTCGCTGTCGGGATAAACAACACCCACAAAGGTATTGTCAAAAGTGAATTCAAAGGCGTCAACGTAGTTTTTACGCATGTAGAAGCCGAATGCCTCAAAGGTTGTTTCATCAGCATTAGCTCCCTTTGCAACAAAGCCGCCGTAAGCCTCTACGTTATCAACGTAGACGTGTATCGATTCACCCACAATGTACTCTATTCTTATATTGTAGGCTTTTCCTTTCTCAAGCTTCGCGCCGCCGACAAAAATAATATCGGGGTCGGTTTCAGAGAAGGTCATTTCGGTGTACGCATGCATATATGTGTTATCAACCGCCTTATGCGCGCCGAGAGGACCGATGTATGCGGCAGCGCCTGTGCCCTCGGTCTGACGACCGCCAATCCATACAAATGTTGTATCAAAGACGTATTTTGCGCCCGCTGTACCTGCCTTATTCTCCGAAAGGTTTGCGATAGCGAATGCTGTCCAGTTAGAGAGGTTTGATACATTAAGCTTTCCGCCCGAAACACCTGTAACTGTTGGGAGTGAGACGGTGGATTTATCTGTCTCGCTATCGTACTTCTTGTTGAATATACTATCCTTTGCGAGATTTTGAGAATAGTCGTATCTTGATCCTATTACTTCCGCAAGATTATAATAGGTATCTGTATAAGCGGGAATGCCTGACGCATCGTCTCCTGCTTCGGGGATAGGCGCATCAACATTAAGCTTAAGGGGATTTTTTGTATCGGTATATTTCCTGTAGATATCGTTTGACTTATAGGATGCTACGTTATCCATAAGCATTACAATATCATACCCTTTCATAAACCAAAGGTTAGTGCTATGATACTGTGTAGCCGGCTCGCCAAAGCCCTCGGTAAACTTTAAGCCCTCGGGGTCGCAGTATCCGTCGGTTACAGCAACAAGCTTAAGCGCCTTACCGTCTGTGAGGTCACCGTCAAAATAGAACTTTATACGCACTGTGTTATGGTCGCCCTTGTAATACTCTACCTTAAAGCTGAACCACTCGCCAAGCGCAGGTCCGTCGCAGAGAATTGTGTCCTGAGACTTGCTTGCCGTTCCCGAGGTGGACTGTACAAGCCTTATGTGGCCGTCGGATATCTTCAATGATACAATGTAGCAATCACCTATCGAAAATCTTACAGGGAAATCGGTATTTGATGAAACAAGACAGAAATCTCCCTCAAAAGCGAAGCAAGAAAATGCGTGAGACAGATTGGGCGAGCTTATATCAATAGAATCGCTTGTTCCTGTGATAGATGTTACCTTGAGAACATTTCCAGTATAGCCCTCTCTCGGGTCAGCGATAAGAGATACTCCGCCGCCCGCAGCCTTTGAGCGCTCGGAGAACGTAAGATTTTCTATATATATCTCTTCCTGGTCAAGGGATTGATCGTCAAAGCTTATCGGCTCGTATATAGGATCCTCAGTATCCTTTATTACGGGTCCAAGATTTTCTAGAATCGCCTTATAATGTCTCCAATCGTTGTATGTACACATAGGAACCTTATAATCGCTAAGACCAAGAGCGCTATATATGTAACCGAGAACATCAGAGCTGCAAATTACGGTTGCGTTTACATCTCCCTCGACACTGTTTGGAACAGCAACCGGCATACCCTGAGAGTTCTTGGAAGAATACATAGGAGTGTAGGAGAATGAGCCGTCTTCCTTAAGGAATGCCGCAAATTTTTCAGCCGTTGTCTTGATAGCCTCAGGTGCTTTTGCCAGCAGCTCGGCTCTCATTGTCTCAGTGAGGGCTTCTCCCTCTGCACCGCCATACTTTGTCATAATATTGAACATACGGCTGACTGCGAACCATGTGTTATAAATATCGGTTACAGCGCCCGCTTCCTCCTCGGAGGTTATGGCATCCATGGCGGCTCTTGTAGCCTTCTCGGAATTGGGAATAGGAACTCCCGCCTTTGAGTAAACACCGCTTATCTTCATAAGTCCGTTTACTGCGTAGTAATTAGTCTCCTTGTGCCAGAGGCCGTTATGCTCGAACTGCTTTGAGTTGAGATGCTCTATCATTATATCAACAAGCGAGTAACCAACATTCTGCTCCTGCAAAACACTGTCTCTATACTCTATCTCGCTGAAAAATGCGGTAAGTGTGTTTCCTGCGCTGTATGAATTGTTTTGTACATCAAGACTGTCAAGATATTTGCGGAAGCTTACGTCATCCTTAAGATTAGGGTCAACGGCAACCTCCGAGTCTGAGGCCGCAATGATTTTCGAAACCGCGCTAACAGCAGATGCTCTAAGCCGACCTGTAAGATTAACGAATGATACAGGCTCTGCATTCTCGGTGTCAACACCCGACGGAGTTTTATACTGGGGAGCCACACCGTAGGCAGAAAGTATTGATACACAGTGGCTAAGGTCTCTTGAACGGCGGGATACTCTGTTATCTACCGCCTCTTTTGACCACTGGGGATGATAGAAATATCCGTTAGAGTCCTGGAGATTGTATATAAAGTTAACTATTTGCTCGCCTATCTCCTCCGGCAGGGCCTTTGCATAGCTGTCGGCTACACCCTCAATCATGCCCGATGTGTTAATAAAACGCAACGCCTGCTCTGTACTTTCTGCATCGGGAAGATAGCCATCGGTATTTCTCGCGGAATTTGAATAATAAAATCCGCCTACCGCCGGGTCATAAAGGTTTGCAAACCAGGAGATGAGGTCATCAGAATAAAGCGAATACAACCCTTTCATAGCGGATACAATGTCTTTTCCAAGAGTTCCGCCTATCTTGTCTTCGAGAGCTGCCCATTTTTCAGAAATCATTTTATCATCAATAGCCTGATAGTATTTATCGAGGCTTACAACCTCTTTATGTAAAACGCCCGATTGCGTGGTAGGATACAAGGAAGAAATTTTCTCATTAAGTATGCCGATAGCCGTAATAAGCGCAACATCATCCTCGCACTCCTCATATGCCACCGCAACAGACTTTCCGTCAGAGTAGATAAGCACCCTGGGATTTTTAGCATCTATATCCTCATCAGAAAGATCTATTCTTTCAAGTCTGCGGTAAGCCTCAACAGATACATCTCGCTCACTCTTGCCGAAAATGATTTCCCTCTCTCGCCGACTGTCGGTTGCACCGATAAGCTCAGGTGTTGCTCCTGTAAGGTCTCCAAGCGCATAATAAAATTCATAAAAACTGTCTGTAACCTTACTGTTTTCGGTATTGGGGAAGATTATCGCAATAGAAGCTGTCTCTCCCTCTTGACCGCCGCCCGGGTTGTTTTTACTATCCTCGCTTTCACCACCTGTGCAGGAAGCAAGCACAGCAAGCGAAAGTATCATAGAAGCAATTAAAAAATTTAATTTTTTCATACAATTCTCCTTAAATTAAACATAATGGCATTTACAATATAGCACTAAATTAAACAACAAAAGCATAGAGATAAACTATGTATAGTCAACTTGCATATTTTACATTTCTAGTATATCATTATTTTTGAAAATTTTGTATAATAAAACAGACTAATTCTTGTGTAAAACATACTAATTGAGCCCCAAATCAGACAACTCGGCTATAAAACGTCATTCTCTGATACTCTCGAAAGCGAAAAATATATTTTATTCAAATAAATAATGTAGAAAAGCCTTTTTTTGAGCTATGTTAAAAGTTTTTATAATAAAAGATAGCAGTTTATGTATAAAACACACTTCTTTTAAGAAAAGTCTTGAATAAAAGATAGACAAAATGTTAAACTAACTGTAGAATATCAACTATTACGATATCGATCGGAGTAAGATATGTTGTACGCACAGGTCACGGCGCCTAATGTTAACTTTAGGCCAATGCACACCCACCCACATCACGAAATAATGTTTGTCCTGGAGGGCGAGGGCTCACTTATCACCCAGTACGGAGAAATTCCCTTTTCTCCGGGATGCCTTTTTATTGCACCGCCGAATGTTCCTCATGCAACCCGTTCAAAAATCTCTCACAGAATAATTTCTATAGGTGAGCACCTTGATAACCTCACCTTTTTGACCGATATTTATGAAACTCACGACACAGAGTTTGGCGAAGCAAAAATGCTCGCTGAGACAGCCCTGCGCTACGCTTTGGAGAACGAGGCTTATGCAAATGCCTGCATAAATGCCCTTGTCCGTTTTGCTCTTATGAAGCGCACCGAGTACGCAAAGGATGTGTATTCCACAATTTACAGAATTATTTCCATAATGGAAGACAGATATGGCGACCCTCATCTGAGAGCGGGCGATCTTATGCGCGCCAGCGGCTATGCTGAGGATTATATCAGAAGCAAATTTCTTGAGGTTGCCAAAATGCCCCCTGTAAAATTCCTAAATCACGTGAGAATAAAAAATGCGGGAGATATGCTTCTCTCTACCGAGCTTTCGGTAAATGAAATTGCGCAAAAATGCGGGTTCCTTGATATGGCATATTTTTCAAAAACCTTTAAGTCCCATTTCGGAATGTCTCCCAGAAAATACAAAATGAGCTCTGAGAGCCAAATATAAGTTAAGCGGATATTTGCCCAATTTTACGGTAGCAATATCCGCTTGTTTCTTTATGAATGTCGCTTTTGCACAAAAAACACGGCGCATTATTGTGCTATTATTTGCCGGAACAAAAGTTAAAATTTTAACTTTCGCTGCGCTTCTTGATTTTATATCCGTTTTGGTGTAATATACTATATGTGGAAAGTTGGTAATTTTTAGGGAGGACAGCAGGTGTATAAAAAACTTGTCAGCGCTTTATATATCTTCAACATCGTCTCTCAAGCCGTATTCACTCTCTCAATTCCTATCGGATTAGGCTTTGGGCTTTCTTGGCTTCTTGTAACCTATCTTTCCGCGCCGAGGTGGATATATGCAGTTCTTATCACCCTCGGAGCTCTTTCGGGGTTTTATTCCATGATAAAATTCGTGCTCTCCGCTATGGCGGCATACGAAAGGCTTGAAAAAGAGCAAAACAGTAGTAAAAAATCTGATAAAACAGGTAATAATAATGGATAAAAAGCAAACTAACCGCCAAGTAATTATACTTATTGTCGGAGAAATCGTTATTGCCGCATTGACGGCTATCGGAGCATTTGTAATTTCGCTTTTCACAGAATACACCTTTGACCTAAGTGCTGTAACAGGTGCCATTCTCGGAGCGCTGGTTGTTGTACTCAACTTTGCGTTTCTTACCCTGTCGGTCAATCGCGCGGTGGACAGCTATCTTGAGGCAAGAGGCTCTCGGGAAATGACCGAAGAAGAGGCAGAGCGCTTCACCAACGAGAATTCTATGGTGATTCAGAACAAAATCAAGTTCTCGTTTATAATAAGGACCCTCTCAATGCTTGCAGCACTTGTAATCGCCTTTGTTACCGGTTGGTTTAATCCGCTTTGCACAGCAATCCCGATGCTTATGTTCAGGCCGCTTATTTACATTAGTGAAACATTAAAAGGAAAAACCGAAAAATGAAAAACAAAAAGATAATAGTAAGGCTTGCGGTACTGTTTGCGGTCTTAGCCGTAATCAGCGGTCTATGCCTTCTTGTAGCCCTGCTCTATGATGCTATTCCGGTGCCGGAGGATGATGGGGCGCTGATTTCTCCAAACGGCGCAAGAGTAATATTTGGCATCCCTGCTCTTCAGGAGATTTCGGAAAGTATTCCTATTTTGGAGCTTGGTAATATTTTAACTGTAACTACCATTTCGCTGTGTGCGGTTACACTTATTTTAGTTGTTCTTGCCTGTGTTCTGACCAGGGGACTTAAAAAGCGCCCCACCGGAGTGCAGATAGTTATAGAAAAGCTTGTTACAATGCTTTACAACCTGGTAGAGGACACTATGGGCAAGCATAACGCGAAGTTCGCGCCCTATATAGGAACACTTTTTCTTTCTTCTATTTTAGGAACGCTTCTCGGGATGACTCAGCTGCTTCCCTCCGCAACCGCTGACCTCTCCGTAACCCTAGCGTGGGCGCTTGTTACAACAGGCATGGTATGGTACAACAATATCAAAAACTTTGGCTTTGGGGCATGGCTTAAGGGCTTTACCGAGCCCATTGTGGTTATGACACCTATGAATATTGTATCAGAAATTGCTCAGCCCATTTCTCTTGCTTTCCGTCATTTCGGTAACGTTGCCGGAGGCGGTGTTCTTACCGCCCTTATCTATGCTGCTTTGGCAGGTCTTTCTCAGCTGGTATTTTCATTCCTGCCTGATATGATTTCCCAAATACCTTTTCTTCAGGTAGGTATTCCCGCATTTCTCTCCGTGTATTTCGACCTGTTTTCGGGCTTTGTTCAAGCCCTTGTATTCTCACTTTTGACAATGGTCTACGTTGGAGGCGCCTGTCCTCCGCCCGAGGAAATTCCCGATAACAGACGTGAAAAAACAGAGAAAAAAGGGCAAAAAGCTAATTAATATTTACATTTGTATTCAAAAAATAAAAAATAAATTGAAATCTAGGAGGATTTTAAAATGGATGTTCAGGCAGCTAAAATGCTTGGTGCAGGACTTTGTATGGGACTTGGAGCTATCGGTCCCGCTATCGGAGAGGGTAATGCCGTAGGCAAGGCTCTTGAGGCTATGGCGCGTCAGCCCGAAATGGCAGGTACCCTTCGTACAAACATGATTCTTGGATGTGCTATTACCGAGACTACGGGTATTTACTCGCTCGTTGTTGCTCTTCTTCTTATGTTCCTGTAATGTTCTTATAAGGATATTACAAAAAGCTTAGAGAAGAAAGGAAAAGCAAGTGGAATATCAGTGGTTTTTACAGAAATTTGAAGCCTTTGTCGGTGTAAATCCATGGACAATGCTTTTCGCCTGGCTAAACCTTCTTATCCTTTATCTTTTCTTGAAAAAGCTGGCCTTTGTTCCGCTTAAGAGAATGATAGATTCCCGCCAAAAGGAGATTGATGATATGTACTCCGAGGCGGAAATCTCTCGCACTGATGCGGAAAATATGAAGACCGAGTATGAAAAGAAGCTCTCCGAGGCACACAGCGAGAGCGAGGCTATACTTAAGGATGCGCAGCGCCGCGCACTGCTTCGTGAGGAGGAAATTATCAAGGAAGCAAACGACGAGGCTGCCCGCACCCTTAAAAGAGCTGAGGAGCAGATTGAGCTTGAGAAAAAGCATGCTCTTAATCAGGTGAAAAATGAGGTTTCGGAAATGGCTATCAGCATAGCATCTGCCGTTATTGAGCGCGATGTTAAGGCAGAGGAGCATTCCGACCTAATTGACGATTTTATCAATAATATGGGTGATGAAAAATGAACGGAGCCAAGGAATATGCAAAGGCCCTGTTTCTTCTGACAGAGGAAGAGGGCACGACCGAAGCGGTTCTGGAGGAGCTTTCTGCCATCGCCGGGATAATGAAAGAAAATCCCGAATATTCAAGGCTTCTCGACACCCCTGCCCTCTCTAAAGAGGAACGACTTTCGCTTATTGACGAGGCTTTGTCCTCATTTAACTTAATGCTCAAAAATCTAATAAAGATTTTGGCCGAATCCAGGCTGGCACGTATTATCCCTCATTTGCAGAAGGAGTATTATGCCCTTTACTGTGATGCGCGCGGAATTCTGCATGCCGAGGCCATAACCGCTGTTCCTATGTCCGAAAATCAGCTTCTTAATATGAAGAAAAAGCTTGAGGACGAGACAGGAAAGACGGTTGTTTTAAAGAATACCCAAGACAAAAATATTCTTGGCGGAGTTATGCTCCGATACGGAGAAGTTCAGCTTGACGGCTCTGTTAAAACAAGGCTTGATAAGTTTGAAGAGGCTCTTGCCAAAACAGTTATTTAATTTTTCCGAAAAAGCTTCTGCAAGGGCAGAAAGAAAGAAGAAAAAGAATGCAATCTAAAATAGATGATATCAGCAAGATAATTAAAGAGCAGATAAAAAACTACTCTAAGAAAACCGAGCAAGACGAGGTTGGCTATGTTATCTCTGTTGGTGACGGTATTTCAAAAGTTCACGGCCTTGATAAGTGCAAGTCCAACGAGCTTCTTGAGTTTTCAAACGGCACCTACGGTATGGCGCTTAACCTTGAAGAGAATCTTGTCAGCGCGGTTCTTCTCGGCAGTGATGTTGGCATCAGCGAGGGCAGCCTTGTTAAGCGCACAGGCAGAGTTGTATCAGTCCCTGTCGGCGAAAACATGGTTGGCAGAGTTGTAAATGCTCTCGGTGAGCCGGTAGACTCCAAGGGTCCCATTGAAGCTGCCGAATATAATCCCATTGAAAGACGCGCCTATGGAATAATTGAGAGAAAATCTGTTTCTGTACCGTTACAAACAGGTATTAAGGCTATTGACTCAATGATTCCTATCGGCAGAGGTCAGCGTGAGCTTATTATCGGTGACCGCCAAACAGGTAAAACCGTTATTGCCACCGATACAATAATCAACCAAAAGGGCAAGGATGTTATATGCATCTATGTTGCCATAGGACAAAAGCAGTCAACGGTTACAGGTGTTGTTGAAACCCTGACCAAGGCAGGGGCTATGGACTACACCATAGTTGTTGCGGCAACCGCCTCAGACCCCGCTCCCCTGCAGTATATTGCTCCATACTCCGGCTGTATTATGGGTGAATACTTTATGGATAAAGGAAAAGATGTTCTCATAATTTACGACGACCTGTCAAAGCACGCAGTCGCATACCGAGCGCTTTCCCTGCTTATCAGACGCCCCCCGGGCAGAGAGGCTTATCCGGGAGACGTGTTCTATCTTCACTCACGACTTCTTGAGCGTGCGGCGCGTCTTGCACCCGAGTATGGCGGCGGCTCGCTTACCGCTCTTCCGATAATTGAGACGCAGGCAGGCGACGTTTCTGCTTATATTCCCACAAACGTAATTTCTATCACCGACGGTCAGATATTCCTTGAAACCGAGCTTTTCCACTCGGGTGTAAGACCCGCGGTTAACCCCGGTATTTCGGTATCCCGTGTTGGCGGTAATGCGCAAATCAAGGCGATGAAAAAGGTCTCGGGAACTCTTAAGCTCCTTTACTCTCAGTACCGCGAGCTTGCAGGCTTTGCTCAGTTTGGCTCCGACCTTGATGCCGACACAAAGGCTCGCCTTGCCCAGGGTGAAAGAATTGTTGCGGTTCTTAAGCAAAACAGAAATTCACCTATCGCAGTAGAGCTTCAGGTAGCCATTATATATGCGGTAGTCAATAATATGCTTAAGGAAATTGCAGTAGAGGATATTCCGCTCTTTGAAGAGAGACTGTTCGAGTATCTCACCTCAAACTGCGAGAGTCTTCTTGCAGACATTAGAACAAGCGGAGTTCTCTCTTCTGAGAACGAAGAAATTCTCAAAAATGCTATCAACCACTGCAAAGAAAATTTCTAAAACAGGCTATTTTGAAAATAATAGTTTACAGAAAGGAGAAAAAACGTCATGGCTGGCAGGTCAATGAATGACATTAAAGCTCACATAAAAAGTGTCGAAAGCACAAGACAGATAACCAAAGCTATGGAGCTTGTTGCTACATCAAAGCTCAGGCGCGCAAAGGAAAAGGCCGAAAGGTCACGCCCTTATTTTGAGGTTATAAGAAGTGCTATCGACATAATAGATGCTTCATCAGAAGCCAAGGGCTCTGTCTGGTCGGCTAAGTCAGATGGCGGACCCGGTCTCCTTATTGTAATAGCCGGTGATAGAGGTCTTGCAGGAGGATACAACTCTAACATTTTTAAGCTTGCGGCATCCTTATATAACGAGGGCGATATTGTTTTACCGATAGGTAAAAAGGCGCTTGAGCATTATCGCCACAGAGGCACTCCTATCTTCAGCGACTCATTCGAATATGCAGATGACGTATCTGTTGGCAGGGCGCTTGACATTTCAAGGCTTATTGCCACGGGATACAAAAACGGTGAATTTAAGCGAGTGACACTTGTGTATACAAAATTTGTTTCAATGCTGACACAGCTTCCTCAAAGTGTAAATCTTCTTCCTTTTAACAACGAGGAAAGCAAAACCGATTTTAAAGAAAACGATATTCTCTTTGAGGGTGACCCCGAGGAAATGCTTGATAAAATTGTGCCACAGTACATCGGAGGAGTTTTAGCGTCTGCAGTCTCCGAGTCGCTGGCTTCTGAATCAGGTGCAAGACGAACGGCAATGAACGCAGCAAACAAAAACGCGACCGAGATGATTGATAGCTTGATGTTAAGCTACAACAGAGCTCGTCAAGCAGTTATAACACAAGAAATAACAGAGATCGTTTCCGGCAGCGAAGCATTGTAGCCACCTCATCCACCGGCAAGCCGGTCCCCCTTCCCCAACGGGGAAGGCTGGAAACAGAGCTCGTCAAGCAGTTATAACACAAGAAATAACAGAGATCGTTTCCGGCAGCGAAGCATTGTAGCCACCTCATCCACCGGCAAGCCGGTCCCCCTTCCCCAAGGGGAAGGCTGGAAACAGAGCTCGTCAAGCAGTTATAACACAAGAAATAACAGAGATCGTTTCCGGCAGCGAAGCGCTTTAAGGCGAAAAATTTCGCCTTAAATGAGAAATTGAAAATGAAAAATGATAAATTAAAGTTCATTTTTGGTTTTGCTTTTTTGCGCAAAAATATAAAATTCCAAAGAAATTTCTAAAGAATTGAGAAATAAAATGGACAAAAACATAGGTAAAGTAGTACAAATAATAGGTCCTGTTCTTGACATCAGATTTGAGAACGGTTATCTGCCTAATTTGCTTGATGCCATTGAAATCGAGCACGAGGGCGGAAAGCTTGTTTGCGAGGTTGCAAGCCAAATTGGCGACGAGGTTGTAAGATGTATTGCAATGTCCTCAACCGACGGTCTTGCAAGAGGTGTTAAGGCTGTGGCTCTCGGTACGGGTATAACCGTTCCCGTAGGTCCATCTACCCTTGGCAGAATATTTAATCTGCTGGGCGAGCCCATTGACAATCTCCCAGATCCTGAGGCTGAAGAGAGATGGTGTATTCACAGAGACCCACCCTCCTATGCCGACCAAGAGGGAACAACCGAAATTCTTGAAACAGGTATTAAGGTTGTTGACCTTATCGCTCCTTACGCAAAGGGCGGTAAAATTGGTCTCTTTGGCGGTGCGGGAGTTGGTAAGACTGTTCTGATTATGGAGCTCATCAACAATGTTGCGAAGCAGCACGGCGGTATTTCTGTATTTACAGGTGTTGGCGAGCGTACACGTGAGGGAAACGACCTTTATAACGAAATGAAGGAATCGGGAGTTCTTAACAAGACTGCCCTCGTGTACGGTCAGATGAACGAGCCTCCGGGAGCAAGAATGAGAGTTGCGCTCTCAGGTCTTACTATGGCGGAATACTTCCGTGATAAAGAGGGACAGGATGTTCTTCTCTTCATCGACAATATTTATAGATTTACTCAGGCTGGATCAGAGGTTTCAGCGCTTCTCGGACGTATGCCCTCTGCCGTTGGTTACCAGCCCACCCTTGCAACCGAGATGGGCGCTCTGCAGGAGCGTATCACGTCAACAAAACGAGGCTCTATTACCTCAGTTCAGGCAGTATATGTTCCTGCCGACGACTTAACAGACCCTGCTCCCGCAACAACATTTGCTCACCTTGACGCAACGACCGTTCTTTCACGTTCTATTGCCTCTCTTGGTATTTATCCCGCGGTCGACCCCCTTGACTCCACATCACGTATTCTCTCACCCGATGTTGTGGGAATTGAACACTACGAGGTAGCGAGAGCGGTACAAAGCATTCTTCAGAGGTACAAGGAGCTTCAGGATATCATTGCCATTATGGGTATGGAGGAGCTTTCCGAAGAGGATAAGCTGGTTGTAGGACGTGCGAGAAAAATACAGCGCTTTCTCTCTCAGCCTTTCTCGGTTGCCGAGCAGTTTACAGGCATGGAGGGCAAGTATGTTCCCATCAAGGAGACCATACGCGGATTTAAAGAAATTCTTGAGGGCAAGCACGACAGTCTCCCCGAATCGGCATTCCTCTTTGTCGGAACAATTGACGAGGCGGTTGAAAAGGCGAGAAAGCTATCCTCCGAGCAGCTTTAACGGTGAGCGATATGAGAACATTTCAGCTTGAAATAGTAACCCCTGACGGCTCAGCTTATAGAGGTGAGGCGGAAAGCTTGCTTGTTCGCACAGACGACGGTGATGTTGAAATTCTCGCAGGGCACGCAGACTATCTTGCAACTCTTGCCACAGGCAGAGCGAGGATAAGAACATCCACGGGGGACAGAATAGGCGCCTTGTCGGGTGGGTTTATCTCGGTTGACAAAAAGTCAGTCAAGCTTGTTGCCACTACCTTTGAATTTGCTGATGAGATAGACATAAACCGCGCAAGGGCAGCAAAGGAAAGAGCCGAAGAAGCCCTTACGAGAGCAAAAAACGACAGGGATATTCTTTTGGCAAAGGCAAAGCTTAAACGAGCAATAAGCCGTATCAGCGTTGCCGAGAATAATCACAAATAGCAGATGATAAAGAAAGATGGGAGCTTTTTGCAAAAAGCTCCCCTTAAAACCCCTCAAAAACTCCTGTAAAAGGGAGTTTTATTTTTTATAATTAAGACGAAAAACATTAAGTTGATAATACTCTCAGCTATTTAGTCACTACATTTTACGAAAATTTACAGTAATGTTAATATGCGTTGCTTGAAGCAACGCACAAATTGTGATATACTAATGGCAAAAACAACCGATGGGAGGTCCATAATGCTTGGAGATAATATCAAAAAATTACGAAAGCAAAAAGGATTAACGCAAGAGGACTTAGCAACAGAACTTCACATAGTGAGACAAACCATATCAAAATGGGAAAAAAATCTCTCTGTGCCTGATGCTAATTTGCTTGAAAAAATTGCTCTGGTGTTGGAAACGGATGTTCAATATTTATTAAAATCTCCTAATTCTGAATTAGATGATTATGCTGAAACAACCGATACTGTTGAATCAAAAAATTTTCTCGCTATTCAGCTATCAAAGTTAAATGAACAACTGGCAACCAAAGCAAGATTTAATAGGAAAATTTGGAAAATTGTTGGCATAACGTTGATTTCAATTATAGTTCTGCTTTTACTATGGTACACTTTTGGAAAAACTATTTCCATTAACGTATCATCATCTGATGTGTTTACAAAGGAACTTTCCTTATAAACATAGTAATACAAAAATTTATACGAATGTATTATCTGTTTTTCCCTTTACAAGAACAAAACTTCCATATCGTATTTTGCTATGGAAACAAACCGAAAGGATGGTTATTAATGAAAAAACTTACTTCCCTCATCTTAGCCATTGGACTGATGCTTACATTTGCCCTTAGCGTAAATGCACAAGAACCGGCTATCACCTCTACCAAAGCATCCTATGATTCAAGCAAGGCTGCTGCATGGAACAATTACACATATTCCGACAAAGAAATTGATGACATGATTGATGCATTCTCAACGAATAAACTGTCCAATGCTTTAAATGCTTCAAGAATGGTTTCGGATGATGAAACAACAATCAAACTCAACGATACATACTATGTAACAATAACGTGTGAAGAATATACCTCACAGAAAAACACTAGAGGCACCGCTTATTGGGTAATGAAAAGATATCATGCTGAAGGAAAAAACGTTTTCGGTATGACAATTTGGGATTTTTACGTTGATGCAGACTTCATATATGATGGCATTAGTGTCGAGTACATTGGAGCTACTTCGTATGGTTATACCTACGCATTAGGATGGAGTTGTAGCAATTTTGATGCAGCTGGATACAACATATCCACAACAAATGCGAAAGCTTACGGTTCTGGTTTGTATGAATTCAAAATCGGAATAGATCCTATCGCAATGACCGTTCAATCTTTCACCAACATGGGTTATCTTTATTGCACTAATAACGGATAAAAATATCATATTTCAACAAGTGAAAAATAGTGCAAAATATGTTCGTTATAAATATGGGGTTGTCTCATTGAGATAGCCCCAAAATCCCCTCAAAAACTCCTGTAAAAGGGAGTTTTATTTTTTATAATTAAGACGAAAAAAGCTCCCTTTTTTCAAGGGAGCTTGATAGCTAAAGTTTGAATTTTCGAGATTGCTACTTCTCGCCGGCACTGGGCGCAATTATCTACGCAAAGCCCGCAACACACATATTATATCCGAAAATTATTTTTGAACAAGGTGAACTGCAAATCCGGCAATCTCATCCTTAAAGTATACAAACTTGGGCTTGCCGGTCTTATCATCATAGGTGATAGAGGACTCGTCAAACTCAAAGCCCATACGCTTGAAGTATGCAATTGCTCTGTCAACAAAGTGAGTCTTAATACCGATGTGACCGCACTTGCCGGGGCCCTTGCCCATCATAAACTCAAAGGCATCGCCCGCAAAGTAAGACTTGGAGGTCTCCTTAATAGGCATACCGAAGAGAAGATTGAAGAGCTTTGCAGACTTTTCAGCCTCTTCCTTGTTATCGGTATTGATACCCATGTGGGTAAATTCAAGACCGAGCATCTTCTTAACCGCATCCTTGGTAAGAGCGGTAATCTCGTCCCACTTCTTCTCCTTAACAAGCTCATCCTTTACCATAAAGGAGCCGCCGCAAGCAACAATCTTGTTGAACTTAAGGTAGTCAAGAAGGTTATCTGCATTGATGCCGCCTGTGGGCATGAAGGTAAGCTGACCGTAAGGAGCAGCCATAGCCTTGAGCATCTTAAGTCCGCCAACAGCCTCTGCTGGGAAGAACTTAACAGTCTTAAGACCAAGCTCGAGAGCTACCTCAACATCAGAGGGGTTGGAGCAGCCGGGAAGCATGGGAACACCCTTAGAGAGGCAGTAGGAAACTACCTTGGGGTTAAGACCGGGGGAAACAATAAACTTAGAGCCTGCTGCAATTGCTGCGTCTACCTGCTCACAGGTAAGAACAGTTCCTGCACCAACAAGCATCTCGGGATATGCCTCGGTGATATTCTTAATAGCCTCAGCAGCGCATGCGGTTCTGAAAGTGATTTCAGCAGCGGGAAGACCGCCGTCGATAAGCGCCTTAGCAAGCGGAACTGCATCATCGGGATTCTCAATCTTGATTACAGGAATAAGGCCGATAGAATAGAGTTCTTTCATCATGTCGTTGTTCATTTTTATATCTCCTTAAAAATTATATTTTAAATGCATATATATTATACAATATAAAGCTTTTTGCAACAATTGCAAAAATTGCTCTCGATATTGCGAAAGTTGATGTTGTTGATTTCTGACATCCTCTTTGTGTTTTCTACTTGACAAGGAGTGTAAGTTATATTATAATGTTTTTAATAAATTAGAATTTAGAAAGGAGCGCAGAATATGAAAAAGGTACTTGTGGTAACAGACAAGCCGTATCTTGGGCAAAAAATAAAACTCGCCCTGTCAGACAAATACACGGTTGAGGTTCTGGGCTCTGCTGATGCTGACTGTGATATATGTCTTTGGGATATTGATTATTCAGATGCTCCTAAAAATGAAAAGATTTTAACTATGAGCTATTCATCACCGGCCGACCTTGCGCTTCCTTGCAAATTTGAGTCGCTGAATACCCTTATTGAAGATAATAGCGCGGCGCTTATCGCCCTTGACGGCCGCATCTGCCGTATCAGAGGAGAAAGAATAAAGCTTACCGAGCTTGAAGCATCTCTTCTATCCTGCCTTATGTCGGCTGAGGGGGAGTTTGTCGGCCGAGAGGAAATACTGTCCCGCGTATGGAGCGGTGATGCCGATTACGGTATAGTGAATGTTTATATCCACTACCTGAGAGAAAAAATCGAGCAAGGAGAAAAAATAATTCTATCGTCAAGAAAACAGGGATACTGTATTGATAAAAAGTATCTTGGAGGAGGTAAAAATGCTTAGAATAATCAGAAGCGGATTTACTTCTTTGGGCCGTGAAAAAATAAAAGACGAAATAAAGGAGCATGTAGCCGAGGGGCACAAGGTTCTTCTTATTGTCCCCGAGCAACAAACCGTTATGGCAGAAGCTGAAATGGCAGACCTTTTGCCCTCGTCTGCTCCTTTGAGCTTTGAAGCGACAAACTTTACACGACTTTCTGATACCGCATCAAGAGCGCTTGGCGGAATATCCGGTGAATACTGTGACAAAACGAAAAAGAGCCTTATTATGTGGCGCGCGCTCACCGAGCTTTGCCCCATTCTCTCATCCTGCGGCTCAAAAACAGTAAACGAGAGTATGGTTTCGAGGTATCTTGCGGCATCTGAACAGCTCTCCGCTCAGGGAATAACCGAGGCGGAGCTAATACAAGTACTTGATTCAGATGGACTGACCGATACGCGATTAAAGTCTAAGACTAAAGATCTTGCGGCAGTTTTTTCTCTTTATAAAAAGTTAATATCCCAGCGTTACTTGGACAGTATGGATGCTATCTCCGCTATGCCCGAAAAGCTGAGATCAAACCCCGAGTACCTTAATAAAAGCTATATATTTATTGAGGGGTTTACCTCATTTACCGCTCCCCAGTATTCGGTTATTTCAGAGCTTAGCAAAAGAGGCTGCGTGTCTGTGCTTATTAATATTTCTCACAGCGCTTCAGATTCCTTTGAATATGCAGAAGTAAGAGATACTATCGACAGACTAAAACGTGTAGGCAGACTTGCTGACACCGATGTAAAACTTGAAAACGAATACAGATGCTCGAATTATGAAAGTGCAATAACTCTTTCCAGCGAGCTTTTATGGCGCCAAAACGGCAATTTTGACAAGATTGGTTTACAAAACAACCAACAAATTAGAGTTTTAGAAGCTGAAACGCCTTTTGAAGAATGTGATTTTATTGCCTCGGATATAAAAAGGCGAGTTATGGCAGGCGAGTCTTTCTCCGACTTTGCCATAGTAGCGAGAAACACCGAAAAATACGTCGGTATTCTTGATTCTTCTCTTGAGCTTGCCAAGGTTCCCGCCTTTTTCTCGAAGAAAAAGGACATCAGCTCACACGAGGCAATAAAGCTAATTTATGCGGCTTATGCGGTAACAAGGTCGGGCTTTGCCAAAGAAGCTGTTATCGCTTATGCCAAATGCGCCCTTGCGGGAATAAGCCGTGAGGAGTGTGATGAGCTTGAGTATTATGTTGAAAAATGGCAGATTAACGGCTCGCGCTTTACCGACGGAGAAATATGGAACATGAATCCCGATGGGTATACAACCATGTGGAGATCCGGCGCTGCGGAGCATGTCGCCAAAATAAATGAAATAAAAAGCAGACTTATTGCTCCTTTAAAAGATTTTGCCGATGGACAATCAAAGGCTAAAACCGTAAAAGAGCAGGCTGAACTGTTTGTTTCATATTTATTGCGAATAAAGCTCCCCGATTCTCTTGAATCCGAAGCGAAAAAATTGGAATTGATAGGAGAGGGGGCTATTGCTGATGAAACAAGGCGGCTATGGCCTATGCTTTGCGAATGCCTTGATACACTAGTTGAGGTTTCAGACGAAATGCCCTCCGGAAGCGAAGCATTTATCGGTCAGCTTAAGATATGCCTTGGTCAGATAGATATGGCTAAGATCCCCTCTTATGTTGACGAGGTTACAGTGGGAAATGCCGATATGCTGAGGCTTTACGGAAAGAAGCATATTTATCTTATCGGAGTTAACGCAGGCGAATTCCCAGGAAATGTAACCGACAACGATTACTTTTCCGAAAAGGACAAAGCAGCGCTTTCTGCGCTTGGTTTATCGGTATCCCCCGAGCTTGAAACAAAAGGAGCTAAGGAGCTTTATATCTTCACAAGATGCTACACCTATGCTACTGAAAGCGTTACACTCACCTACTCGGCAAGAAATACAAAATACAAGGTCACCGAGCGCTCAGGGGTAATCGACCGTTTGATATCCATTGTTGAAGGGCTCGAGGTAAAAAAGATTTCCGAGCTATGCGTATCCGAGAGGATATACTCTGCGGAGGGCGCACTTGAGTCACTTTCAACTCTTTCTACCGTTGATTTGCAAGCGGCTGAGCAGGCATTACGCAAGGCGGGGCTTTCTGATATGGTAGATCGATGCCGCTCATCAATAACAAACGCATCTCTTTCATTTACTCGAAGCAATTTTGACAACGAAGCACGCCCAATCTCACTAACCCAATCAAGAATAGACAGTTTTAGAAGCTGTCCCTTTGGATATTTTTGCAGATATACCCTTTCGCTAAGTCCCGAAGAGCCTGCCGAATTCGACGCAAGAAACATAGGCACGTTTATACACGCAATATTAGAGAATGTTTTTCGGCATATAAGCGACAAGGGCATCGACACAGCAAGTCTCTCAAAAGAGGAAAGAGAAAATCTCACCGCCAAAGCCGCACAAAAATATTTAACTGAGCTTGGCGAAGGAGCTGATGAGAGCTCGGCGCTGACAAGGATAAAAATATCAAGACTTGTGCGTGCGGCTACGCCTATTGTTGACGGTCTTTGTGACGAGTTTGCAGTATCCGGCTTCAAGCCGAAATTCTTCGAGCTTGCCATAGCACCCGACAGAGAGGACTGCCCCGAGCCCATTAAGACAAAAACTCTCGGTGGCAGAGACATATACGTTTACGGATATATTGACAGAGTTGATACCTACGAGTCGGGAGATGATGTTTTTGTCAGAGTAGTCGACTATAAAACAGGTGCTAAAAAATTCGCCCCGGAGGATATTTCAGAGGGTAAAAATCTGCAAATGTTTCTATATCTCAAATCTATACTTGACTCGGGTAACAAAAGCTTTAAAGAAAAGCTGGGAGTTAAAGAGGGCGGCCGCGCAATACCTGCAGGTGTAATATACATTAAAACCGCTGTTGGAGATACAAGGGTAGACATCCCCGATGACAACATTGCGGAAATAACCGTCAAAGAAGCTCAGGGCAGAGAGGGTATGGTTCTTGACAATGAAGAGAGCCTTACGGCAATGGGGCTTGAATTCACTCCGGTTACGGATAAAAGAAAGCCTGATAAGGTGTCCGACTCAAAGCGCAAATTCCTGTTTACCGAGGATGGCTTTGAGGAAATAATGAACGATGCTATGGCTGCGGTAGCAACAATTGCCGAGGGCATCACAGGCGGAAATATTAAGGCCTCCCCCGCAGAAGAAAACGGAAGCACAAGGTGCGAAAGCTGCGAATTTAAGCCTATATGCCGTTCTGCGGTCATAAAATAAAAGTAAAACAGCATTTGAGTTTTTCTTGCTCAAGTGCTGTTTTTATATCCACTATTTTTGAGACATCATGTATCTAATATAATTATCGGTCTGCTCATAATCCAGGTCCAGAACGGCAGAAAATTCGGAATAAACTCTTTTTTTCGCCTTTTTCATTATTATCTCATCCGAAAGATAGCTTCTCTTCCCAGACTCGGTGCGAATAGTTATCTTTTCTTCAATTGACCTTATCATGCGCAAAATTTCTGTAAAATCCGAGGAGTCGGCAATTTTTTTAAACACCATAGACCTCGCCCTTGTATCCTCTATCCATTGTATATCGGGAGATTCCTTAACGGCAATAATCATTTTTTCTATCTCTTCCTTGGTCATAAGAGGACGCATAAGGGAAACTAACTCCTCGTTGTCAGTAGGCACAAACGTAAGCGCCCCCTCCCCTGCATCATGTGCTCTCAGAACATAGTAGGTATTTTTCTCGTTAAGAACCTTCTCCTCCCTTATGTCAACAACAGTCATCACTCCCGCCTGACCGTATACTATCCTGTCCCCTACCTTATACATACCGTCCTCCGCATTTTTCTACTGTATATATTTTACCATATTTTGAGAAAAAAATACAAAGGACATTTTCCACAAATAAAAAGTTTTTATCTGTTTAAAAATTACTAAAAACAAAAAAGGCATAACTTTGTTTCAACAAAAAACAAGAGCGAAAACTGTGTTGCTTTGCTCCTGTTTTCTATTTTTACATGCCTACTTTGCTCTTTTTGGAGAATCGCTAAGCCCCAGAATATAATCCACAGACACATTATATAAGTTTGATAATTTGATGAGAATATCTGTTGGAATATCTCTTTGTCCAAGCTCGTAATTTGAGTATACCTGTTGGGAACAGTTAAGCTTTTTCGCTATTTCCTTTTGAGTAATATCCCTGTCCTCGCGCAGGTCACGTATCCGTTTATAAACCATATCGTCCTCACTATTGACGGCTTTTAACAAAATTATACCAAACTGCAATTTGCGGTATTGACATTTACCGCATTTTGCGGTATAATGTTCGAAAAATAAACTTTTTTTCACTGTAAGGGGAGGTATAATTTATATGCATGTCGGACACAAGGAAACATTAGCGGCAGAAATAGATACTACCTTTCCTAAAGAGGAGCTTGCGCAAAGCTGCGGCTTATCGCTTTTCAGAGCAAGGGGAAAGTATGGGTATATCAATAGTTCGGGAGACATTGTTATTCCGGCTTTGTTTGACTATGCTGCGGATTTTTCAATTAACGGCGCGGCTGTTGTCTCCGTTAACGGCAAATACGGATATATTGATACTAACGGAGATTACATCGTCGCTCCTGGCTTTGACGGAGCTCTTCCGTTCTCGCCTATCGGACTTGCCTTAGTATGGGTTGGCAGCAGGTACGGATATATTGAAAAAAACGGTAAATATGCCATATCTCCAGAATTTGAGTGCGCATACAGCTTTACCGACCTTAATATAGCAAGGGCTGAGCTCAATGGTAAATATGGTTTTATATCAACAAAAGGGGAATTTATTATTCCGCCTACCTTTGATTATGCCTCGGACTTTGCATCCTGCGGTCTTGCTCTTGTATTATACGAGGGAAAGTATGGATATATCGACATCGACGGTGAGTTTGTTATATCGCCCAAATTTGACGATGCCTACGATTTTACTGATGCAGGTCTTGCCGCGGTAAGACTTAACGGCAGATACGGGTATATCGATACTGTCGGAAAATTTATTATTCACCCAACCTTTAACACCCTCGCTGCCCCGTGCGATGATGGCTGCGTGTATACACAGGCCTACACCGACTCAAACAGCGAAAGCTACATCTTTGACTGCCACGGAAATACAATTTTCAAAGCAAAATGTTGACAATAGCAAACTTTGATTGTGATTTTTTTCACAAGCTACTTGAATTATGTAACAAAAAGAGCTATAATGGTGTAGTAAAAACAAAGAGCAGAGGAAAAACAAATGGACTACACCGATCTCAGAAGTAAAAAAGGCTTTATATGCGATATGGACGGAGTAATTTATCACGGAAATAAGCTCCTTCCCCATGTTAAAGAATTTATAAAATGGCTTGAAGATAATGACAAAAAATATCTGTTTTTAACTAATGGCTCCGGCCGCTCGCCAAGAGAGCTTGCTCAAAAGCTTAAAAGAATGGGACTTAGTGTCAGCGAGGACCATTTCTACACCAGCGCTCTCGCCACCGCATCGTTTTTAAAGAGCCAGTGCGACGGAGGTTCTGTTTATGTTATCGGCGAACCGGGACTTACTTACGCAATGTATGAGGCAGGCTTCAGCATGAATGACGTTAACCCGGATTATGTAGTTTTCGGCTCAAGCAAATTCCTTAACTACGAGCAGATAGAAAAAGCCTCGCGCCTGGTTATGAACGGAGCAAAGCTTATAGGCACAAACAGCGACCTCACCGACCCCTCTGAAAAGGGTATAATTCCCGCCTGCAGGGCTTTGATTTCGCCCATTGAGCTTACAACCGGCAAAAAAGCGTATTTTGTAGGAAAGCCCAACCCTCTTATGATGCGCCACGCATTAAAGAGTCTCGGTGTTTCGCGCTCAGATGCTGTAATTATCGGTGACAGAATGGACACCGACATTATCGCAGGTATAGAAAGCGAGATGGACACAGTTCTTGTGCTTTCGGGTGTTTCGACTATGGAAAGTATAAACGACTTTGCATACAGACCTAAATACATACTTAAGGGCGTTGGAGAAATAGCAGGAATAGAAGAATAAGCAAAAGCCAAGCGGCGGTAAAACCTCGCTTGGCTTTTGTAATTTAGAGATATGAAGTTCATTTTCTCTAACCGTTATAGAATGCTGAACAGGCATTGACACAAAACAGCAATTGCCCCTCTAATCTTATTACAATATGTCAATTTTCTGTTTCGAACAACTCTTCCATTCTTATGCCAAGAACCTTGGAGATAACATATATCTCTTTATCGGTGGCGCTCCTCACCTGTCCTTCAAGCTTAGAATAACTTGTGGGGTTCATATCGCAACCCATAATTTGAATTTTTGCAATAAAATCCTTTTGCTTTATTCCTTTCTCCTTACGAAGTCTCTCGATATTTTTGCCAACCATATTTGCGTTTCCGTATTCCTGCTTTCTAATCTTCATATAATTTCATCCTTTTTTTCTTCTTTTTTAGAATTATATCTCCAAAATCTATTGACAAAATTCCGAAACGGAATTATAATAATATTAATTCCAAATTGGAAGAATATTGCGCAATTATTTAAAAAGAAAGGTACTAGAATATGAAAAAGGCAATCTACTTATTTATAGCGGCGGTCCTGGGAATTTCCATGTTAGCAGCTCTAACTTCCTGCTCAGATGACAACCGCCCTATTAACGTTTACTCCGACGGCAGCTCCGCTCCTCTCGGAAGTGGAGAAACTATAAATATCATCTTGAACGGCGGAACCGGTATTAACCCCACTGAAAATACAAAATTCGAGGACATTATTGCCACTAAGCCCACAAAGGAAGGCTATGATTTCGCCGGCTGGTACAGTGACTCCTCATTTAATGATTACATTCATCCGTTTGACATTACAAAGGCGCAAAAAGCCAAAGGAACAGCATACGCAAAGTGGATAACAGTTAAACCCTCATCCTACCTCGTAAGGGAAGGAGATGCGACAATCACCGACTCCGGAAGAGCAAATCAGCAGCTTGATAAAATAGGAATCAGTTCCAATTATAGCATTGTAGACCTCAAAAGGGCCGGCTATACAAAAATAACGGTTTCTCTCTCCGCAGAGGTCAGAGAAAAGGATGACGGATATCAGTACATATTCCTTTACAGTAATACTCAGTGCGCAAGCAATGATATTTCCTCTGTGATGGATTTCTATGACAAATACGTATTCGGTGAAGATAGTGGTGATCCCTCTCTTCTCTATATGCACAAATTCGAACACGGTTCCGGTGTTTTAGACGAAAGCTGGAAAACGGTCTCCTTTGAGGTAACTCTGGATATTAGCAGACTGACAAGTGATATTTACATTCGATACGGTGCTTCGGGCAAGAGCGATGACGATTGGGTGAATCGTAATATCAACGTAACTGTAATACCCGAAAAATAATTTTATAACCACAGCTTTAAATCAGTAATGCGCAATAAAAAAGACTAGCTCAGCTGCACGCATTTGTGCTTGAGCTAGTTTTTATTGCCTATTAAGTAAAATGCTTAAAGCAAACAAAAAAGCGAAACATCAAATCCCTTAAAAGGCTGGGATTGTCAGTCTCGCTTTTATGCAAAATCAGTCGATAAGCTCTATTTAATGGCTTACTTTTCTAAGGAAATGGCTTTCAAGCCCCTTAATATTGAGGCAAAATAGCCGTTATGAGCCTTTGACCTCCGCATTGCGCGATATTATTTCATTGTTAACAGCCACCCTCGCGGTGTCAAACTGAATTATCGCAATGGAAAGCATTTTATTGCTCATAACCTATCCTAAAGGGCGCTCATTACTTTTTGTAGTATCTGGGAGCAACAGGCTCGCCGCCCTTAGCCGCAGACTCAACTGCCGCAATACCAACAGCAACAGTGTTTGCACCCTCGTAAACTGTGCACTCAAGGGGAGTGTCATTGAGGATTGCTTCTGCCATATCCTTAATCTCAGCAGTTACGTTATGGTTGTTGACATCGACAGGAATCTTCTTGTCGGGATAGATGTGCTGACCGTTATCGGTTATAGCATGGCGGAAGAGAGTAATCTCCGGGGAACGGTTGTCACAAATGATAGTACCCTTTGTACCGTAAAGGCAGGTACGCATAGTGTAATCTCTCTTAACACCGATACCGCAGAATATCTTACCTACAACATTGTTCGGGAACTGCATAATAGCTACTGTACAGTCATCAACAGGCCAGTCGGTAAGTACCTTTCTGTTAGCAAGCGCCATAACCTTTTCGGGGTCGCCTGCAATCCAACGAAGGAGGTCGATAGCATGGCAGCCGCCGCCGATGATAGAATAACGAAGATGAACAGGATCCCATCTCCAAGCCTTGCCAAGGAACTGATAGTCGTGAGCATACTCAGACTCAACATAGAAGAGATCGCCAATCTCGCCCTGTTCTACAAGCTCCTTAGCCTTCATAAAACCGGGAGCCTTACGGCAAACCTGACCGGTCATAAACTTAACACCAGCCTTTTCGGAAGCCTCAATCATTGCGTTACAGTCCTCAACAGTCTGAGCAAGAGGCTTCTCGCAAAGAACGTGAATTCCCGCTTCACAAGCAGCAACAGCGTGCTCCTTATGAATGTAGTCCGGGGTTGCAAGAATAACGCAGTCGAAACCACCGTCTTTAATCATCTCGTAATAATCGGTGTAACGTCTCTCAACGCCAAACTCATCGCCCCTCTTCTGAAGAAACTCCTCGCTAACATCGCAGATAGCTGTGATCTCAGCAATGTCGGAATTGTTGTTGACGCCTATCATATGCGATCTGCCAAGACCGCCAACACCAACTACTGCAAATCTTACTTTTTTCTGTGCCATAGTTTTGTTCTCCTTTTTAATAATTGCATTCAGAAATTAAAGGTTCAAAAAACCTTACAACTAAATTATACTAAAAACGAATATAATGTCAAGTTTTTGAGCAAAAAAGCCCTTATAATTATTTTTTGTATAAAATCGTTCGCGGTTTGTATATTTTTGAACCTTTTTTCAATTTGATTTTGTCTAAAAAAATACAACAAAAACTCCCACAAAAGACTTAAATAAGTACATTTGTGGGAGTTTTTTAAGCGAACTGTAGAAGTTCAAATTTTGAATCAGTCTTTGACCTCTTCCATAACGAATGCTTCAAGCGTATCACCTTCGCGAATGTCGTTAAACTTTTCTATACCAACACCGCATTCGTAGCCCTCATTAATCTCCTTAACGTCATCCTTAAAACGGCGGAGAGAAGCAATTTTGTCCTCAAATATAACTATACCGTCACGAACGATACGAATCTGGGCATTACGGGTAATTTTTCCATCAAGAATATAGCATCCTGCGATAATACCGACATTAGGAACTCTGATGCACTGGCGAACCTCAGCATGGCCGAGGAGAACCTCCTTGTAGGTAGGCGCAAGCATACCTTTCATCGCAGCCTCTACCTCGTCGATTATCTCATATATAATTCTGTGAGTTCTGATATCAACCTTATTACGCTCTGCGGAATCAAGAGCATTTCTGTCAGGACGAACATTAAATCCGCAGATAATTGCATTTGATGCAGCAGCAAGCATAACGTCACTCTCGGTGATACCGCCTACCGCTGAGTGAATTACGGCAACCTTAACCTCCTCGTTAGAGAGCTTAATAAGTGAAGACTTAACCGCCTCAACAGAGCCTGCAACGTCTGCCTTAACAACTATATTAAGGGTCTGAACACCTGCCGCAATCTGACCGAAGAGCTCATCAAGGTTAACTCTGGAGTTAGCTGCAAGAATTTCCTGGCGTTGCTTTTCTCTTCTCTGCTCGGCAAGGTCCTTAGCCATTCTCTCATTTTCAACCGCATTAAGCTCGTCGCCTGCCTGAGGAACATCATCAAGTCCGATAATTTCAACAGGAACAGAGGGACCTGCAACCTTTACGTTCTTGCCCTTGTCGTCTACCATTGCTCTTACACGGCCAACTGCGTTACCAACGATAACGTAATCACCCTGGTGAAGAGTACCGTTCTGTACAAGAACGGTGGCAACAGGACCGCGGCCCTTATCAAGCTTAGACTCGATAACAAGACCTGCCGCACGGCGCTTGGGGTTAGCCTTAAGCTCCTTAACCTCAGCAACTAAAAGCACGTTTTCAAGGAGGTCTGAGATTCCCATACCTGTGTGTGCAGAACACGGTACACAGATAACATCACCGCCCCATGACTCGGGAACAAGCTCATATTGAGTAAGCTGATTAAGAACATTGTCGGGGTTTGCGGTGGGCTTATCCATTTTGTTTATTGCTACTATAATATCAATTCCCGCAGCCTTAGCATGGTTTATTGCCTCAACTGTCTGGGGCATTACACCATCATCAGCTGCTACAACCAGAATTGCAATATCGGTAGACTTAGCTCCGCGCATACGCATTGCGGTGAATGCCTCGTGACCGGGGGTATCAAGGAAAGTGATATCCTTGTCGTTGGCTTTAACTCTGTATGCACCGATAGCCTGGGTGATACCGCCCGCCTCGCCGCGCGTTACATTTGTATGTCTGATTGCATCAAGAATAGAGGTTTTACCATGGTCAACGTGACCCATAACACAAACAACAGGTGCGCGCTCAACAAGGTCCTCTGCTGAATCCTCTGCCTCGGTGAAGAGCTTTTCTTCTATTGTTACAACAACCTCTTTGGTAATTTTTGCGCCGAACTCATCGGCAATTATCTCTGCGGTTGCATAATCAATAGTATCGTTCATTCCCTTCATTTCGCCCATAAACATAAGCTTTTTGATAACGTCGCCAGCACTCTTTTTAAGTCTGGATGCAAACTCAACAACGGTTATCTCATCGGGAACGGTAAATTCAAGCTGCTTGTTTCTTGCGCGCTCAGCCTCAAGGCGCTTAATCTTCTCCTGAGCAGCTCTTTCCTTATCCTTTGCGCTCTTCTGATTCTGACCCTTGTTATCCTGCTTCTTAAGCTTCTGCTTAGATGCCTTGGAGTCGGTGCCGTTAAGAATTGCGTAATACTGCTCGTTGTATCTGTCATCGTACTTAGAGAGATTTACGTCAGAGGTTCTCATATCAACAACACGGGTCTTTTGTGTTGTCTCGCTGGCATATTCAGCACCGATATTTACACCGCCCTTAACAGCGCTTCTGTCAATTGTGGGGGTAATAGTCTTGAACTGTTGCTTCTGAGGCTTCTTTTCCTCTTTTTTGGGCTTGGGCTGAGGTGCGGGCGCAGCCTTAGGTGCAGCCTTTTGCGCCTCTATCTTCTGCGCTTTTTCAGCCATTGCCTGCTGCGCGGGACGAACAGGCGAAGGCTCTGCCTTTTTAAGCTCGGGCTTTGGCGGCTCAGGCTTCTTTATTTCAGGCTGAGGCTTCTTTGCCTCCGGCTGGGGCTTCTGAGAATTAGGACCCTTAAATCCCTGCGCCTTCAGATTCATATTATCAATTTTTTTAGCAAAAGGATTCTCTGTCGGAGCAGCACTGTACTTTTGGTAAGAGGTCTTTCTCTCACCCTGACGGCTATTGTCATAGCTGCGGCGCTCCTCAGGCTTCTTTTCCTCTGCTTTTTTCTCCACCGGCTTTTTAACCTCAGCAGCTTTTACCTCAGGCTTTGGCGGCTCGGGCTTCTTTTCTAAAGCAGGCTCTGCCTTTGGCGCAGGCTTTTCTGCCTTGGGAGCTGTTATTTTAACTCTTCCATCTCTGTAAGCATCAAGATCCTTTATCTGGCGGCTCTTGGTAATATGCTGCATAAACAGCTCAAACTCGTCGGTATCTACTGTACCTCCGCTTTTTTTATCAATACCAAGCTCCTTAAAGGTATCAAGAACATCTTTTGATTTTAAATCAAAATCTTTAGAGATTTGAGTAATCTTTACCGAAATTTGTGGCATAAGTATCACCTGTCTCCCGAAAGGGAGACTCCTTTCTCTTCTTTGCTGATTGCCTTAAAGCTATATGGATTTTTTAAGCTCGTCGGCAAATCTATCGTCGGTAATTGCTACAACTGCGGGAACATAAAGCTTACCAAGCAATTTGCCAAGCTCCTCACCGCTAAGAGGCGCAACAATTATTTCTTTTCCATAAAATTCACACTTAAAGGTAAGCTTTTTCTTTGTGGCCTCTGATGCATCGTTGGCAATCAAAACAAGCCTTACCGCCTTTTCTCCCCTGTCAGGCAAAGCGGAAATCACTCTATCGGTACCGATAAGCACCTTTCCTGCCCGCATAGCAAAGCCAAGCATACCGCGAAAGCGTGTAAAATCATTCTTTTCCAACCGACAGCTCCTCTTCCATTCTCGCATAAACCTCATCGGGAATAGCGCACTCAAGCGCGGTCTCAAATCTACGGGCCTTTCTCGCCTTTTTGAAGCAGGAGAGGCTTTTGCAAATATATGCGCCCCTGCCCGACATCTTTCCAGTAAGGTCAAGGACTACTTCGCCGTCCTTGGTTCTGAGAACACGAATGAGTGTGAGCTTCGGAAAATGCTCGTTACATCCGAGGCATCTGCGTGTCGGTATTTTTTTTGGTCTTTGTACCTGCATCTTATGCTTTTATATCTATCTTGCAGCCTGTAAGACGGGCAACAAGCTTTGCGTTCTGACCCTCTTTACCAATTGCCAAAGAGAGTTGGTCGGGAGAAACTGTTACACGGCATATACGCTCTTCCTCAAGGGTAACGCTAAGCACCTTTGCGGGAGAAAGAGCCTCTGCAACAAACTCACAGATATCGTCGCTGTACTTGATTATATCGATCTTCTCTCCGGAGAGCTCATCAAGAATTGCGGAAATTCTCATACCGTTTTTACCTATACATGAGCCAACCGCCTCAACATTTTCATCTCTTGACTCAACCGCAATCTTAGTACGGCTGCCCGCCTCACGTGCAATACCCTTGATAACTATTGTTCCGTCTTGAATTTCGGGAATCTCAAGCTCGAAGAGTCTCTTAACAAAATTGGGGTGAACTCTCGAAAGAGTTACGATAGGACCGCGTGTCTCGCCCGACTTAACCTCGGAGATAAACACCTTTATTCTATCGCCAACATCGTAAACCTCACCGGGAATCTGCTCCTCCTTAAGAAGAGTTGCATAACCTGTGCCCGTGTCAAGGATAAGGTTTCCTGTAGAATTATCAACCTTATCAACCATAGCGGTGATGATTTCTTCCTTCTTGTTCTCGTATTCCTTGGTCTGTCTCTCGCGCTCTGCGGTACGGATAGCCTGAACTATCATCTGCTTTCCGGGCTGAACAGACAGGCGTCTGAAATCCTTTGTTTTAAGCTCGGTCTCAACAACTCCGCCAAGCTTGTGTCTTCTGGAAAGCGCCTTTGCTGCCGATAGGGAAATTTCGCACTTGTCATCTGTAACCTCACCGTCGGGAACAACTGTGCGCTGCTGGAACACACGCATATCCTTCTTGTTAGGGTCAAGCTGAACACGGATGACCGTTGTCGGTCCAAGCTCCTTTCGGCAGGAGTTTGCAAGAGCAAGCTCAATCTGCGCAATCATATACTCCTTTGGAATGCCGTTTTCCTTCTCTAAAAGGTCAAGGGCGTTGAAAAACTCTGCGTTCATTTTTCCGTTTTACCCCGTAAATTTATACGGTCCTTTCATTATTATTAGAATATATATTAATTAGTCCTCGAAATAAAGTGTTGTAAGCTTTGAAATTTCAGCACGGGGAATAGAAACCTCTCCATTCTCATCGATAACAACACTGTCACCCTCAAGACCTAAAAGCTTACCTATAACAGATTTTTTACCGTCTCTTGCCGAGAAGAGCTTAGCTTCAACCTTAGAGCCCACCATAGCAGTAATATGCTCCTCTGTGCGCAGCTCTCTTTCTACCCCGGGGCTTGAGACATCAAGATAATAAAATCCCTCAATGGGGTCTATTTCATCAAGAATAGGGTCTATGGCTCTGTGTACCTTTTCACAATCCTCAATATAAATGCCCTTCTCGTTATCAATGGTTATCTCAAGATGATAATCTGCACCAACCTTGGAATAGGTTATATCCCAAATCGAGTACCCAAGCTCGGTAACGGTAGGCTCAATTGCTTCTCTTACCGTGTCCTTGATTCCTTTTTTCATAAACACCTCTAAGAATATCTTTTTTACAAAATGAAGAGTGACCCGAAAGCCACTCTTCATAATTCTACTATATTCAACTATAGTAATTATACCATACTTTTCAAAAAAATCAATAGTTTTTAAATAAAATATTTGAAAATTATGTATTTTATGGAAAAATTATCCCTTTTTCCAATCGTTCGGCGCATCTCCAACCTTGTATTGACGGGTTTTAAGCTTTTTATAACCCGTAAGGTCGGCATATTCTGCCAACACCTCTTCTAATTCGCGGTTAACAGAAAGTCGCTGCTTTTCAAGCTGCTCGGCATCCTTTCTGCGCTCAAGGAATATGTGTGTGTCGACAATTCTGGCTGAATTTGATTTTTTCTTTCTTATTCCGCTTGTTCTTTTAACTTTCATAAAAACTCCATTCTGCCGCCTAACGGCGACCGCACATTACAGAATTTCACACTATACCCTATGAGCTGAAGATATTCAGCATTTGCGTAATGCTGTCACCGAAGAAATAAACATAAAGCGCAATTCCTGCGGCGATAAGCACAAGCACAAACATAAATGCAACAAGCCATGTTGAACCTGACTCTACCTCTGATATGCGTTGCTTAACGCTCTTCATAAGGTCCTTGATATCTTTTTCTATACGGCTTACCTTTGCTTTAAGCTCCTTTATGTCGCGCTTAGCACAAAGCATATCTGCCTTGTGAAGTTTACCCTTCTTCATACGGTATTTAACAAAGGCAATAGTCGACTCAGCATCCACCTTCTTGTTCATAAGATCGTAGAATCTTTCCTTATCCTTAACTGTAATAGGAAGTGATTTTACTACCTTAGCAAGACTCTTCTGCTTTTTCTTCGACTTTGCTGCTGCGTTATTCTTAACACGGCGGAAGGTCTGATTTATACTTCCGAGAGTTCCCTCGCCCTCACCGCCATAAAGAGCCATAAGCTTACCGTTTATCAAATCTCTTTCGTTAAGAAGACTGATAATTCTTGAACGTAGAGCAGCAATTCTTGTTCTGTCTGCTCTTCTGTTACGCAGAGTCATAGTTCTGGGGTTAGCTGTTACAGCTGCATAATAGCGTCTGTTGTCGCTATTCTCATAACGGAGAGCAGCCTTGTGCTCTGCTTTTATTTGCTCGATAAGCTTTGTAATTGCCTTTTTCTCACGCTTTACCTGAGATGACTCCTTGCCGAATCTATATTCCAGCATATCTCTCTCGCTCTCAAGCATACTGATTCGATAATCCGCACGGCGCGTGATGAATGTGAAATCTTTGTTAGCCTGAGCAATAACATTAGATCTGAAAGCAGCGCGTCCTGCCTCGCTTATGTCATCATCCTCAACACCGTAAGTATTGCGTGACATTAAGCCGATTTCAGCCTCAAGATCATCATCGGCATTATGTATACAGCCAACCTTGGCAATGGGAGAATAGAGCTTACCGGCGATAATATCCTGAGGAATACTGTCTGACGCGGGAGTAAGAACATTTCCTGTTGCCGCTCTATACTCGCTGACAAGACGGTTATACTGCTTTATTTCGTATGCAAGATCCTTCTTGACAGACTGAATATCCTTTACCGCTGAAACCTGACATGCGGCGTGAAGATCGGCTGCCAAATTGTCAATAATCTTCTTCTCTATAGCAAAGCATTCTGCTACAAGGACAGACTTATCAATTCCCCAAGCGTTGTGCTTATCTCTTGACTTTCTATCAAGCTCATTATGAAGTCTTGCAAGCTCTCTTGAGCTTTCACGAAGACGGCGCTTAAGATCCTTTTCTGTCATTATGACATTGTCAGAAAAATCAACATCAACGTCGGCAATTTCGGTTATACCGTCCTCATATACCACTCCGTTTTCAGGAGCCTCAAACTCTCGAAGCTTTACCTTAGGAATAATCGGATAATCCTCGCCATCAATAATGCATGCGGGAATTTCAAGAGAAGCTCTTGTCAGACGGTCATCGGTTATGTGCTCATATTCCTTAACGAACTTGTTATAGCGCTTAAGCTCCGAACGAAGCCTTGTCGCAATTTTCCTGATTTTCTTCTTTACACCTACGTCACACGCAGACGAAAGAGCATTACAGTACCAATCAATTATTTCTTTTTGAATACCGAGTATGGAAATTATGTACTTAACCTTGGGTACAACACTCTTTTCAGCACGTTTAAGACGAATAAGACGCGAGCGCTCATGCTCAGCTCTCTTGACTTTTCTGGAAATATAAGCCAAATGCTTCTTAAGACCGCGCTTTGTGGGATTGGTAAGAACATCTCCCTCGGTAATATCAGCGCTATCGTCTATCTCAATAACGTCGGGAAGAGATGAGAGGTCATCAGGGTCTGCATATTTGTCCGAATCGGAATGCTCTATCATATTTCCGGGATATACAGGACCCATGCCATCATCCGTAAGCTCTCCCTGCTCTGCGTCCTGTGCTCCATCTGCACCCTCAGGAGGAGGAAGCTGAACAAGCTTTAGCTTTTTACCCTTTGCAGTCTCATCACCGCCGGTCATATCGACAGGCTCAAGTCCGCTATACATCTCGTCTGAGACTTCTTCGCCGGACTGCTCAGAATCAAATCCGTCGCCGTCATCAACAAGCTCCTCGGTATAAGGCTCTTCAGAAACTGTTTCGCCGCCGTCAGCATTGCGAACCGTCTTGACAAGCTTCTTAGGAGAAATCTCCTCTATCGGAGCCTCGGAAATATCAGTAGGCTCCTGAGTCTCAGCATTATCAAAAGCCACGTCAGCCTCATCCGCAATATCAAACGAAGAGTCATCGGTTTTTTCAATATTGAACGAGGGAGCCTGCTCGGGCATTGCCGAGAAGCTCTCCTCGACAGCCGCTTCATCCGCAAACTCTTCGAGGGGCTGAATATCTTCAATAATGGGTGTTTCCTCTATCACCGACTCTTCCAACGCGGGCGCTTCAAAATTCTCTGGGATAGACGCTTCGTTCGCTGCCTCGGATATCTCTATGTTTTCTTCAGGAACAGCAGACAGCAACTCCTCTGTATCTTCAGGCTGATTTTCGAATCCAAACACACCGGGTGTGAACGCAAATTCCGAGCCATCGGGTGCTGCTTCCGAAGCAGGTGTAATATCCGCAATAGGCTCAACATCCGCAATAGGAGCAACCTCCTCGACAGGTGCTGCTTCTGCAACCGACGCTGCTTCTGAAGCAATGGCGGGTTGTGCTGTTAACGCAGCCGCAGAGACCGCCTCGGGCACTGCAACAGACTCGGGAGCGGTCTCAACAGTCTCCGGAGTTGCATCGTATCCGATGTCCTCAGTAGAGCTGCCGACAGCACCGTTATCCGAAGCGGCGCTTATAACACTCGGGAATCCCGAGGCTCTTGCTGCGGTTCCGAATGCCAATGCTGTAGCTGCTGCCGCGCCGGGATCAACTCCATCGCCACCGCCTGCAGATATCATAGGTCCTGCAAGTATAGCTCCTGTTACGAGAGCATCGGCACATCCGGCATCACCGCTTAAGGCTCCGCCGTTAGATGCCGTACCACCGATAAAAAAATGTCCGTGAACCGTCTTTATTCCGGAACGGCGCTTTACACCGCCAACGGTTTTTTCACTCTTTTCAGACTGCTGTCCCTTGATAACAAAGGTACATGTTGCAGCACCTGATGTGTTTTCACACCTGCCGATAACTCTGGACTCCTCGCCAACAGTCTCAACAAGCTCCTTAAGAATAGCTATTCTGGGTATATCCACACAAGTTTTACCCTCGATAATCTCGTCGGCAAGGCTTGCGCTGACAGGACTTACGGGAATTCCTATTGCAACAGAGCAATCCTCTGCCGCCTTGTTATAAAGACCCATTTCGGCAATGAGCTCTGCCTTGGCTTTCTCAACATATTCTGCCTTGTCAGAAACGGTTGATGCAGAAAGCGTATTGAACGCAAGAAGAAGCTTTTCACGTCTTAGCGCAAATGTACTAACTGTTATGCTGCGCTTTCTGTTCTCGTCCTCAATGTAAGTACGGTTAAGCTCGAGCTTTTTCTCGTCCCTTTCGTATTTAGCTCTCTTTCCCTCAAGCACAGCAAGAGTTTTTCTGAACATTACGTCCTTTGCATCATCTATCTTAAGCTGCATATTTTCGAGCAGCTTTTCAATGCTCTTGCGATGATATTCAAGACGACCCGCAAGCTTTGTGTTTTCGCGTTCTGCAAGGCTTATACCTCTGGAGATATCCTTGATTGCACGTTCGATAGCACGGCCTGCGTTCTTAACCACATAGCGATAGCTCTCGTAAGACTCTGTATCGTATACATATGTGCCTCTGAGAAGCTCCTCTGCGGTAAGTTCGGGAATAATCGGATTTACAATATATGTTCCGGAAACACCCTTAGATCGTTCGCGTGTAACGCTGGGCTCTTCATCCTGAGATCCTATTGTTATAACGTAAGATCTTGTTCGTTCACCGCTGTATTCGCCATTGTACTCAATGTATCTTTCATCGTATGTAAGCTCAGGAACAACCTCAAGGCCCGTACCGTCGGCAATTCTCGCAGGAAGAGCTGTTGAAATGCGTGTAAGTCTCTCGCCGGTATAGGCAGTAAACTCAGATGCTCTTGAATTGTACCTGTCAATATCCTTATGAAGCTCGTCTGAAATATCTCCTACGCTCTTCTGACCGAATTTTGACGCAAGACGGAGATTGTCACATCTTATCTCAACAATTCGTCCCGCCGCTTTGATAGATTGCACCATAGCAGCGCCTGCTGCGCCCTCATCTATGCTTCCGATAGACGCATTCTGCGCCGCATCGGCAGAAATTCTCTTAAACTCTTTTATAGCCGCACGGCTCTTGTCAACATACTTACGATAGGTTGATGTGCTGTAAACACTCTTGCCAAGGGTTTGAATTGCGGCAACGACAGGATCAGACGAAAGCTTGGGGTCGGGATATTCGCCTACAACCTCTTCGCGCTGCTCAGTCTTGCTTCCCTCCGCTTTCGGATCCTCAATTGAGTAAAAGCTGCCATCGGGACCGATGTTCAGAAGCAGTCTGTCATCCTTGACATCTATGATTATTTTTTCTGTCTGCTCGGCTTCTGCCACAGGCTCTTCGTACGACGCTATAGCCTCAGAGTATGATTCGGCTGCCGGGGGTGCGGCCTCCTCACTTTCCTCGGACACCGTATTCTCGGCATATTCGTTATCCTCATTTACAGCGCTATCGACAACAGCTTCGGCTACTGCGTCGGAAATCTCTTCGTTAGCAGCTGCCTCTGACGGCTCAAAGGAATTAGCCGTATCCTCGGAGGCGCTTTCAGTTGTACTCCGCTGCTCGGGTGCTTCCTCTGTCACTTCAGACGCGTCGCGGCGCGCCAGCATTCTAAGGAGAGCATCGGCTCTCTCGCCTCTCTCCCTTGCCTCTCGGCGCTCCTGTTCAAGCATTTCGGCTATCTGTCGGCTTCTCTCTTCACGAGCCTTTGCCTCAGCAGCCTCCTTAGCCTCCTTTGCCTCCGCCATGGCGCGCTTGCGGTCACGCTGAAGCTTTTTTCTATAATCCTCAGCATACTCCAGCTCAGCAAGTCTCCTGGCAGCCTCGTCGTCTCTGCGTTTGTTATCCGCAACCAGCTGCTTTTCGGACCCCCTGGCTCTCGCCCTGGCGTCGCTTTCACTCTTTTTCAAATTCTTCTTTTGCTCAGTCTGGCGGGCAACAGTATCAGCGCTTACACGTTCAATATTGCCCGAGGCAGCATTCAGCCTTGCGGCAAGGTCCGCCTTATTATCAGCACCAACCTTACCTACAATAGGTTTTTCTCTCTTTTCTGCCATTATTGGTTACCCCCGTCATTTTCGTTATAAAAGTCCAACAAATAATTTAAAACGTCCCGCCTAAGTATAATGCCGATAAAACAGCCCCTATCATCAACAACCGGAACAAAATTGTGCTCCTTTATCTGTTCGATAAGCTCCTGCATTGAAGCATTATGATAAACAGGCTTTACACTCTTGGAATCCATAAGCGAGGAGAGCGAAATTTTCTCTGCCGCCTTGGGACTGAATTCCGAAAGCTCCAAGATAAATCGCAATACGTCATCGTTGCGAAGAGTTCCGACATATCTGCCCTCGCTGTCGAGAACAGGAATTGCGGCATATCTGTGATATCTCATTTTTTCAAGCGCCTGCCTGAAAGTAAGGTCCTCCGTCAGGTATTCAACCAAACTTTTCGGAACCATAAAGCGTAGAATGTTCACGGTTAATTTACCTCGCAGTACTCACACGGTATAGCTCTGATAGCCGTACCTATGACTGTTGCATACCTTGAGCGCTCTGGAACATGGAATTTAACACCGTAATTCATAGCATTAAGCTCCTCAAACTTCTTACGGCACAGAGCCAGCTGAGTTATGCTTCCTGTGAGCACAATGTCAGATACACCAACGCTTCTGGCGGCAAAAACAGATACCATAGCCACCGTCTCGAAAACAAGATTGAGAATTCCGATAGCAATATCGTTTTTTGTGCAAAGGTCGGATACATTTCCGAAGTTAGCTGCGGTAAGGTCGCGAGACAATGCCGTGAGCGAATCGTCAGCGGTCATATCCTTGATTTTCAGGTCTATGTTATCAAGGCTGCCCTCCTCGGCATATTCGATAATGTGTTCAACGGTTTCAGCGCCGAGCATAAGCTTTGAAAGTCCCATAAGAGTACCGCCGCCGACACCCGTACCGCCAAGGTAGGTCATTTTTCCATCTGCCTTTGCATGTACCATAGCAGTACCTGTACCCATGCTCACAACCAAGGCTTCAGAGAGGCCCGAAAGATAAAGTCCGCCCTGTCCTATACTGTTAAATTCCTCTACTCTCTCGCAAGAGAGACCGTAAAGATTTTTGCGAATGTAGGCAGAGCCTACACCTGTCATATAAACCTTGGCTATATCAGAAAACTTCAGATTGTTTTCATCAGTAAATTTTCCAAAAGCGCCATATGTCGCAGTTATGGGGTCATTAGCCTTAACTATCTGCGGCTCTATCAGCTCGCAGCACCCCTTTTCTATACGGAAGCCCACAATCTTAGTTGTGCTGCCTCCAACATCTATTCCAATTACAGTTTTCATCATCAATCGCCCTTTCCGATTCTTTGCATAAGGGTGTCAAAGGACAGACCGTATTTGTCGGCAATATCTCGGGCATATGATTTACCGTCAGGCTTTGCCCTGTATATTTTAAACGAACGGCGTCCCTCCTCGATACCTGCGACTAAGGTATCTATTTTTATTCCGCCAAGCTCCTCTGAGCGCTTGTTTATCTCGGGAACACTTGCCGCAAGCTCGTGAAGGTGGGTCGAGAATATTCCGCGACACCCAAGCACAGCAAATCCCGAAAGAATTTCAGACGCGATATACGATGCCTCGTATGCACCGGTTGACGATAGAGACTCGTCAAGAAGTATCATACTGTCGGGTGTTACAGAATCAAATATTTCCTTAAGTCTTGCGCACTCCTCACCGAGACGCCCTTTATCAATGGTGTCATCAGCCCCCTCGGGGAAATGAGTAAATATTGCATCAACGACCGAAAGCTCCGCGGACTCAGCCGGAACAGGCAGTCCAAGCTGGAATAAAGCTTGAGAAGCTCCCACGGCGACGGTTATAACAGACTTTCCGCCTCGGTTAGGTCCTGTAAGAACATAAATGTGAGCATCATCGTCAAACATAAAATCGTTTGTAACAATTTCATCGTCAATTGCCAGTGCGACCCTGGGATTGTATATGCCTACGGCGCGGAATGCCCGCTCCTCCTTAGGGCAAATCTTAGGCACGGTCATCCTGCAGCCCGGGTGTGACGAAAGCTTTGACACAAGCTCTGCCGATTTGGTTACAAACTCAATTTCAGGAAGAAGACGTAGAAGAAAATCCGTACTGTCAAGAACATACTCTCCGACAACCGCTCTCCAACCCTTTACAGAACTGCGGAAGACCTCCTCAATAGCCGAGTTGAAAGCACCTACAAGCGCCTCCTGCCTATTCTCGCTTTGACCCTTTCCAAAAGGAGAAAGGTCCGCAATACAGGTAAAAGCATCATTCTTGAACGAAAAACGAAGAATTTTATCAAGCACCTTTCCCGACTTGAACTGCTCGGAATTTATCGAAATAACACCTGCAGATGCGGGGCGGAGCTGGTTATCAAGGTTTACTCCTACCGTAATGCTTCTTACCTCGTGAACTCTTGATGCAAGGGATTCAAGACTTTTGTTAAGCTCTTTGTAATACTCCGACTGTGAAAGCTTTATCGCAAAATCCGCAAGAGCAGAGAATGCCTCGCTCTTTATTTTTTCACGCACGGGAGAAAGCCCACGTGAAAGAGTATCAATGCAGGAAACATAAAGCTCGATTTCTGTTATGCTATAGAGGTAGGACTCTCCGGAAGCATTTGTCTCAATATCAAGACGGCGAAGCTCATTTATATCTTCGAGAATAGGTGTAACCGCAGAAAGCGTTTTGCTAAGCTCGGGAATTTCAACAACGTCATTTAGAGTTCTTTGCCTATATGCTATAACTTCTTCGTCTTTAGTAAAGAAATTCGAAAGCGAGCCGCACTTAAGGTCAAATATTTCTTCAAGTCCAAGCTCATAGCAAACATCATCGGATATATTGGGAAGAGACTTTCCGTCGGCATGAGCATCCCGGGAATTCTCGTTCGGATAAAGAAGACTGATAAAATTCTCTTGCATTTCGCTGCCTTTCACGCGCAAAACACATCGCGCATACAAATAAATTAAAGTTATTTTATATTATAGCACACAAGCTGGGCAGTTTCAAGGGGGAAATGAATTTTTTTGCTTTTTAAGACTTGAAAGAAACAGAAAACTGTGGTAAAATAGCGGTGAAGCAATAGTAAAACCTACATTTTTCAAATTAATTCATTGATTTAATTTACAAAAAATTAACAAATAGAAAGCGAGAAAACAAGTGAAAGTACTTTTAATCAACGGTTCGCCTCATAAAAACGGCACAACCTTTACCGCTCTGTCCGAGGCTGAACGCATTCTTAAAGAAGAGGGTGTGGAAACCGAGATTTTGCACATCGGTACAAGTGTAAAGGGCTGTATGGTATGCCTGGGATGTAAAGACGGAAGCGGGTGTGTTATAAAAGACTCGGTAAACGAGGCGGCGGAAAAGCTGAAAGAGGCTGACGGAGTTATTGTCGGCTCCCCTGTCTACTATGCTTCGCCAAACGGCAGTCTTGTAGCCTTTCTCGACCGTCTGTTCTTTAGCTCAAAGTTTGATAAAACTATGAAAGTGGGAGCTGCAGTAGTCTGCGCAAGACGAGGCGGCTGTACCGCCAGCTTTGACGTAATAAACAAGTATTTCTCTATTTCCGGTATGCCTATCGCCACAAGCTCCTATTGGAACCAGGTACATGGCTCAAACGGCGAGGATGCCTCCTTTGACGAAGAGGGTATGCAGACTATGCGCAACCTCGCAAGAAACATGGCATTTATGATAAAATCCATCTCTCTCGGCAAAGAAAAATACGGACTCCCCGAAAAGGAATCCGCAGCAAAGACGAACTTTATAAGACGTTAAAACACAGATAAAACGGCATTTTGACAATATTTATTTACATTTCTTGGCTTTTAGAGCGCAAAAAGCGACACTCTCTCAAGTGTCGCTTTTAACTTTTTTATTTTATCAAATTATTTTTTCGTTAGCTTCAATACAACGGTGTTTAAATTTTACTGACCCGCAACATAAGCTTTATCTACGTATCCGTAGAAAGTATTATCAAGATAGAATGTTGAGTCGGGAGCCAATGCATCCTTTGTCATATAAAGTCTGAAGCGGAACGATGGGGATGTTCCTGCATCTGTGGTAGGAGTTTTTGTTCCTACATATACGTTGTTTACGTAAATCTTTGTTGCATAAGTTCCGTTATCTCCGGAGTCGCTGACCTTATAAAACTCAAATCTAAGGTTGTACCACTCACCGATCTCAAGGCTTAAGTTAGTACCTGAAAGTGTTACTTTCTCACCGTCGGTTGTAAGGTAGAATCTGTTTTGCTTGCCAAGACCGTTAAATCTGACCATTATATTTGATATGGTATCATTGTCAAAACCATCAAACATAATGTCCGTTTCAAATACAAGCGCAGGATTTGTCATTGCTGTATACACAGAATCACTAACCGCATTATCCGCACCATATACAGTTGCTTCTGACGCATAGCAAAGTCCCGTGGAGGGATCGGTCTGCTTTGTCGCCTTAAATGTTCCGTCTACAAGAGAGCGGGTCATATATCCGGATATGCTTATCATACTGCTGTAATCAAATCTTGCAGCGCTTGTAACTGCTGTATCATTGTAATAAATGCCCTTGCCGAATTCGAACACAGTTCCTAACGTGTTTGGCTCCAAATAATAGCCTGCGCTAACTGTCAGCTTTGCGCCGCTGGCAAGAAATTCCTTTTTACCGCTTTGGAGGTTTTCAACAGTCCAGCCCTTAACATTGGAATCGCTTCCTGTGTAAGTAACATCAACCTCTGTTCCGGGAGCATAAATGCCCGAGTAAAATCCGTCAATTGTTCCAAGATCTGTGTAGATGTACTTATAGTCGGTTACAAGGTCGTCTCTGTCATTTTCTGCCTTATCATCAAGATTAAACAGAACATGCTCCGCCTTTGCACCGAATTCAAGAGTGGAAAGGTAAAATTCCTTTCTCCATAAGTCATCTCCCTCGGTGACCTTGACAATGCCGTTTTTGTAAAGGCGCTCATTTAAGTACTCGGCAACGCTGTATCTTACAACATCGCTTACATTTTTGCCGTCGGTTACGGTTACGTAATAATTGGTGGTAAATTTGGTTGCGGAAATTCCGTTGGTAATAAATACGTAGCATTCGTGGGTATTTCCGTCAGCCTTTTTAACAGTCTCTGTGGTAGTATCCTTTAATGTACAAACGGGTGTAGAAGTCTCTGTAGGATACTCTTCGTAAACATTAAGGATCGCTTCATTTCCCTCCACCGTTTCTGCGTCAACGGCATACATAAGAATAAACTTGTCGGTGTACATTACGTTCTTTGAAATAATTTCGGGCTTACTTTCACTTCCTGCGGAAGAGCCGAAGGCAAAAACCATACCTGCAAGACATACCGCAAGTGCGCTAAGAGCAAAAATCTTTTTAATTTTGTTCATTTTTCTTTTCCTTTCAATATTTGTGTTTTTGTTGAAGTTTCTGTTGTCGATTTTTTGCATAAGATATTAGGTCCAGCCGCCTGCGTCAAAGCCATCGGATTCATCTCCGCCAAGGGGTCCCGAGGTGGTGATAATGTCGGGTATATAAAGCTCTGTTATCACAATTTCCGGAGCTTGATACAAGCTTTTTTCTTTTTTGCATCTCATGCCGTCACTCCTTTCTCTTGTTTTTTGTTTGTTTTTGCTAACAATATTTTACATTTAGATTAATAATCAAGGGCTTCTATGAATTTTTTTCTATCCTCTTTATCAAAGAATGGAACAAAGAAGTCTTGCAGTTCGAGAGCTTGGTACATATGCCTTGTTGTGCCGGTGCTGGCAATAACGCTTGCGTTAACGTCACTCTCGACAGTCATATGAATTGATACGGGTGCCTTTTGTGAGAAGCCTGTACTAGTCTTCTGCAAATAGGAGAATGCGCCGTCGGGCTTTGCAAAGGCTTTTACCTTTTCGGTAGTTGCTCTTATGGCCTCGGGTGCCCCCTTGTAAAGCACCTTGAGCGCCTTCTCGGCTTCGGCTTTTGCCTCCGTAGTGCCTATGTTTCTGAGTATTTCAAGAATATTGCTTACAGAGAACCATGCGTTATACTGGTAGCATATCGTTCCGCAGTCCTCGTCAGAGGTAATACAATCTATTGCCGCCTGCATTGCCTTGTCAGAGTTGGGCATAACCGCCTTTGCCTCTCTGTAGAAACCGGAAATTTTTAACAGAGCATTTATTCCTACATAGCCCCCCTGAACACCCCACAGTCCGGTTTGGGGATTCTGTTTTTTATTTAGGAAGTCTACTGCAACATCCTTAAGCCCCGCGGCGATTATTTGTCCGGATTGCGCTACAACGTTATTACCGGAGAAGTATGCATCGGTCTCCCAGTTGTAGGTTTCGAGATACTCCCAAAGAGCTTCAGCCGAGCGAAGATGAGGCGCAAGGTTGGATTTATCATCATTTTTCGCAGACTTTTCAAGAGATGCCTTGAGTCTTTCGTTGGCGGTGGGATAAGGGTACTTGAACTTGAATTTTCTTGCCATATCTACAGCCCAGCCCATATCTCTGCCCATTCTGGAATCTTTTTGCTTCCAATTCGGGTCGTTATAGTCCCACTGGGGATGGTAAATGTAGCCGTCTGTCGGGCTGATAAGGCTCTGACAGAATTTTGTCATCTGCTCTCTCATAGCAAGAGGAAGGTCCTCAGGCTTATCAATAAGCCCCGAGGAGAGCATAAAGTTTGTCGCTTGATTTGTGGATTCAATATCCGGGCGGAATGGCTCGTTATCTCTTCCTGAGTTGGAATAATAAAAGCCTCCCACGTTTTTATCATAAAGTCCCGCAAGCCAAAGATAAATGCTCTCGCTGTATATCTTGTAGTGGTCCTTCATAGCGGCAACTATCGCTTCCCCGTCACCGCCTCGTCTGTTTGCTTCGGCTTCGAGAGCCTGCCATTTTTCACTGAATTTTTCCATTTTATTATACCTTAGGGTCGTGCCCGACGCCCGCTGCGTCGGGCTTTTGTTAAATTAATTTAGCTATTTTCCTCTGCTTCGGTCTTATATTCCGAAGAAATGTGTCCGTAATAGATGTTATCAAGATATATTGTGCCTTGCTCGGCTCCAGCCTCGGATTTATACATCTTACTATTTGCGCATATCCATGTCTTACCGCACTTCATAACAAATGAATCGTACTTAACGGTGGTTGCAAACTCTCCGTTAATGTAAATGTCGAATTCTGCTGATCCGTCTTCGTTATAAACTATTTCAAATCTAATATTGAACCACTCATCCATTTTTATTTCGGCAGTGTTCTTTGTACCAAGTGACAGAGTCTCACCGTCATCATTCAGCACAAATCTGATGTAATTTGCACCCGAATCATTGCCGTTGTAAATGCGGAAATATGCAAAGTAGTAAGGGTAATTTCCTGCCGTTTTCATAGCACTTATATCAAATCCCGAGAACTTTATATCAAATTCGGAAACAGTGATATATTCTGTAAGATCGGTAGGAGATGTCGTATTCTCTATCCTTATATAAGAATCCGATGCTGCGCTCATATTAAACTCGCTTACTCCTTTAACCACCTTAGAGGTTCCGTTGGAATTGTTTACACCTATACCTGTTGTGGTTGCGTTAAAGTCCTTTACCGATACAGAACCGCCTGTGATATTTGCTCTGTCATTATAGAACTTTCCGTTTCCGGGCTGATATCCTGTAGGAATTTCCGGAGTAACCGTTTCGCCGCCCTCGGGAGTTTGTGTTTCATCACCACCCGTGGAAGTTCTGTCCTTGGTTGGATTCGTGTCAATATGACCGAAGAAGAGATTGTCGAGATAAACTGCGCCCTGCTCCGCATCTTCTGCCGAATTGTAAATTCTCTTGTTAAGGGTTATCCAAGTCTTAGTGACGGTTGTCACAGCCTTCGTAAGAGCTTTTGTGGTTACGTAGGTATCGTTTACGTAAATGTCAAGCTCGATTCCGCTTTCGGTATAAACAAATTCGAATCTTACATTATACCACTTGTCACTCTCAATCTTTACCGCTTCCGCCTTATCAATGGAAAGTGTACCGTCGGAATTTTTAACAAATCTTATATATTCATTGTTGCTGCTTGCATCGAATATCCTTATAGGCATAAAGTAATAAGGATATTCTGACATATTCTCGGTATCATAACCCTTAAAGAGCATATCAAACTCTGATACGGTAATAAACTCGGAGGTTGTTGGGACGGATGTATTTTCGAGCTTTATAAATGTTTCTGCCGTTGAATCGGTAAGCTGATACTTGCCGACTCCATTTACAGATTTTGCCACAGCAGCATTGGAATAAAGAGGCGCAGAGCTTGTCAGAGTATTAAAATCCAGTCTCTTTGACGATCCGCTAAAGCTCTCGGTAGAGTTATAAAACTTTCCTGTGCTTTCGGGAGCTGTTACGGTATCGGTTTCAATAATCTCATCAGAGGGCTTTGTCATATGACCGAAGAAGATATTATCAAGCGCAAGGAAACTGTTTACCTCTGTGGATGACTTTGTATAAACGAGAAGTCTTGAAGTAAATGCCGACGCATCGGTGATGTTAATAACCGCCTCTGTCTTTACGCCGTCAACCCAAATTTCAGCGGTTACAACACTTCTGTAATAAATCTCAAAGCGTATATTGTGCCAGGTGTTTTCATTTATCTTGGCGGTATTCTTAGTTCCGATAGAGAAGCTCTCTCCGTCATCGTTAGCAACGAAATAAACATAGTTATTATCATCAAATCTGAAGATCATTCCTGCCGAGCCCGCGGTTATCTTATTAGCATAGAAGTCAAACTCGATAACGGTGTAAGCCATATCGGTAAAGCTGCTCGGTACCGCTTTTGTAAAGCTCAGATTTGCCTCGCTTGCAGCAACGGTTTTAAGGAAAATAAGGTGCTTATTGTCCTTTACATAAGCTACGCTGTTAATGCCCGAAAGCGAAGGAGTTGTTCCGCTAGCAAAGTCCCATCTGGTAGCATTTTCGGTTATATCACCTTTGTAATAAACTCCGCTGCCGGGAGCATCGGCAATGCTTGTGTTAACTGCTTCCTCATCGTTCTCTTTCTCGGAATAAGCCTTATCAAGATGGAGAATGATCATATTATCAATATTGATAACAGTTCCCTTCTCTATATTTTTCTTCATATAGATACACATTCTTCCATTAAAGGGGCTCATTGTGGAAAGGCGAACCTCGGTTGCAAACTCACCGTCAACAAACACCTTTGCGATCTCGGTATACTCGTTCACATAGTAGATCTCAAAGCGGATATTAGCCCACTTTCCTGCTTCTATTTTTGCAGTATCGGGTGTTCCGAGAGACCAGGTCTTGCCATCTGAGTTTTTAACAAATCTTATGTAGTTTGCGTCATCAAGACGGAAAGGCGCGTTGTCATCTGAAAGATCGGCCTCGCTAACTCTGTAATCAAATTCGTAAACAGAGCAATAATTCTTGTATGCTGTAAGGTCGGTTGGTGCTGCAAGAATATACTGAATGTATGTCTCACCGCTTCCCGATGGAGCAACTCTCTCAAAGTTTAGCATTCCGTTCTGGCTTACCATCTTACCCCACGCAGGACCCGTAAAGGAGGGAGATGGATAGCCCATAAAGTCGTATGTGAACTTGTTTTTGTATTCTGCATACAGAGGATCGTTAAAGTATGTTCCCATGCCGGGAGCCTGTGTCACGGTTCCTGTGACAGGTGCATCAATATTTATGTTAGGCTGATTATCGGGGTCTGTCATCGCCTGATATATGGTATTTGTCTTATAGCAAGCGAGATTATCCAAAAGTATATCGGTGTTAACATAGGACAAGGCAAGAATAGAAGCCTCGGTGTATGATGTAGAGGGATTCCCCTCCTTACCATTAAGCCTTGTAGCAGTTGAGTCATAATAGTTATCTGTAACACCTATAACCTTACCGTCAACATATACCTTTATTCTTACGCTGTCTTCGCTGCCTACGTAGTACTCTATCTTAAATTTGTACCACTCTCCAAAGTCAAGAGTTACGCCAAAATCATTCATCAGTCTCGGTGTTGAGCCGGAGGATATATCGGACATATGTATTCCGGAAGAATCATTTGAGAACATAAGCATATATGCCTTGCTTCCGAGAACTACCTGCAAGAAATTGCCGCGTGTTGCCGAGTTTACGCACATATCAAAGTCGAAAACATAACAGGAGGCATTCGCTCTCAAGCTGTCACAGGAGAAAATAAGCTGATCGCCACCGTTGTTTACGGACTTAAACTGCAATACCTTTTCTTCCTTTGTACCGCAGAGTACTTTGGCAACCTTGGCGCTTCCAGACGACTTAAAATCAAGCTTAATATATTCGGGGTCATAGCCCACAGCTTCGTCGTCAAAGTTATTAATATTTATTGTGTTGTCCTCAGGGTCTTTGATAACAGGACCGAGATTTTCAAGAATTCTATGGTATCTTATTCTGTCAGAGGTTGTGTAGATAGGTGGCTGATAGGAGCTAAGACCGAGAGCCGAGAATATCCAACCCGCGGTTCCAACTATTCCTATCTCGGTTGCGTTTACATCACCCTCGAGGGTTCTGGGAACCGCAACAGGCATTCCCTGAGCATTTGTTGACGAGCCGGTAGTGAGATAAGAGAACGAGCCGTCATCACGTCTGAATGTCAAAGTTTTTTCAACAGAGGCAACAATACCGGATACGCAGTCAGCGAGAAGACTTGAGGTTATATTATCAGCAAGCTCATCTTTATTTTCCTTAGTGCTGTAATTTTTTAGGTTTGTTACGATATTTCCAACCGAGTACCAAGCATTATAAACATAGCATATGGTTTCTGCTCGCTCATTTGTTGTTATAGAAGATATTGCAGACTTTGCCGCCTCAAGAGGATAAGGCATTTCAGCTCCGAGAGAATTATAAAGACTTGATATCTTAAGCAAACCATTTGTTCCGTTGTAGTCAGCAACACTGCTCCAGTGTCCTGTGGTAGCATAACAGTTGTCGTTAAGATACTCGATAACCATTTCAACAGGAGACCAGCCCTCTTTTCTAGCCGACTCGTCTCTGGCTTTAAACTGACTTGCCTGAGTACCAAGCTCGTTACCGCCGCCGTAGCAATTATTTCTTATATCAATTGACTCAAGATATTCACGGAATGCCTGCTCTGTCTTAAGATTATCGGGAATTACAGCCGTAGAGCTGTCAACCGCCGCAATCTTCGATACAGCCAAAGCAATAGAACTGCTCAGCTTTTCGGTCAATGCCGATGAGGCTTCGGGTAATTTTGTTCCGTCGGCAAGAATTCCGTCGCCCTTTATTCCCGAGGGTGTATCATATGTAGGCTTTGCTCCAAGGCGGGAAAGCAGACCTCCTGCCCACTCAAGGTCACGGCTGCGTCTCGATATCTTATTATCGGTAAGCTCCTTGCCCCACTGCGGATGATAGAAGAAGCCGTTGGGATACTGAAGTCCCTTGACAAAGGAAATAAGCTGAGCCTTCATCCAGTCGGGAATTGCCTCGTCGTAGTCTTTTGCCATTCCAGAGCCGACAATAAAGTTGCAAGCCTGCCATGTGCTCTCAATGTCAGGGAGATATCCCACAGTATTGCGGGCAGAATTTGAGAAATAATATCCTCCGCCATTAGGCTCATAAAGGTTAGCAAACCAGGTAATAACATCATCAGTGTAAAGAGAATAAAGATCCTGAAGCTTGCTTACCACCAGGTTTATGTATTCATCTTTAGATACTTCTTTTCCGTTTTCATCCCTGAAAGGACCGTCCGCTGCCTGAAGCTTTGCTTTGATTACATCTTTGAGTTTATCCCATTTTGATGCGACCATCTCAGCATCAACTGTCTCTTGGTATACAAGAGGATCAACAAATCCCGCAAGCAAACTGCCTTTCTTGATTTCAAGACTTTCGCTATTCCCCATGTAATTAATGAATGCCTCGACAGCTTTCATCAAAGCAACATTATATCCGTAATCATCCTGAGTATAGGCGATAGCCACAGATTTTCCGTCTGAATAAACAATATAAGGTATTTCATATTTGTTCTCGCTTTCCAGATTAGCAAGACATTTATATGCATTTTTCGATACTTCTCTTTCCGTAATACCAACTACCAGCTCAGCGCCTCCTGAGGGTTTGCCGCCTGCATCAAGAGCAAGAGACGGAACAGTAGTCATATTAGCACTTACCGCATACAAAAGCTCGTTTGCATAGTCGTAGAGAGCCGCATCGGGATAAATGACCTTCAGCGTTGTGCCAGGTGCATAAAGATACCCCGAAGCAGAGACATCGTTATTTTGGTCCGCATTCGTGTCTGTGCTGCAAGCAGCTAGAGATATCACCACAAAAGCAATCAAAAGAACCGATAAGAATTTGTTTTTCATACTACCTCCATTCTGTCGCCAAAGGCAACTGTACAAAATGTTTCAATTTGTTAGTAAAGCCACGCGTAGCTTTCTACATTTACAGTATTGCATATGACGCAAGAAAAATCAACACCAAAAACCCAACTTCAAACATTTCGACGATTTCTTCAAACAAAATGAGCACTGTAAAGCGAAAAAACAGCATAAAAACTACATTATATTAATCGGTATCTAAGTAATATCAACAAAAAAGCTCGCTCAAAGCGCACTTATTTAAGCAACTTGCAACAATGAATAATAGATAAAATAACCCCCCAAAAGCAATAAATTGACGATTATTTTTTGGAGATATTGCACAACCAGCATCTCTCTAAAATGTACAATTTGACGGCAAAAGTCGAACTGTTATCTGCGTCTCAAAAAGAAAACAAGGCAATGCAGGTGTGAGCATCGCCTCGCGTTTTTTATGTGCAGTTATAAACATTATCGATATAAAAAACAAATCCGAACTACGTATCTGTTGCGAAGTAGTTCGGATTTGTTCTATTCTGTAATCTCTGATAATGACAAATCTGTATATCAGAATTATGTACGGAAATTTGCCCGCCTCGCAAGGTCTCCTCGAAAGACGGCGAAGCAATGTCTCGAACCCTGCTGCCCCGTTGCCGAGTCGATGAGCGAACCGAGTCACCAAAATAATAGAGGCACCAACTTCGTGGTGCCTCTATTATTTTGGTGACCCGTACGGGAATCGAACCCATGTTACAGCCGTGAAAGGGCCGTGTCTTAACCTCTTGACCAACGGGCCATTTTAAGTTAAAGAATGTCGAAGCCGAAGTAGGCTTCGACATTCTGGTAGCGGATGTCGGATTTGAACCAACGACCTGCCGGGTATGAACCGGACGCTCTAGCCAACTGAGCTAATCCGCCAAAATCAGAGTTTTTCAACTCGTGCTTAAGCATTATATCACAACGCAAGGCAAAAGTCAATACTTTTTTGAAAGTTTTTTCTGTCCCGTCAATTTTTATCGCTTTTTTCACTTTTGGTATTTTTTATTCCATTAATATTTTCTCTTTTTTTGCCGTTTTATACATCATCTGTCATTAAACTTGACAAAACTCATTGAAAATGGTAATATTAATATATAATTAGATACGGAGATATTATGATTTTTAAAAAACACATTCCTGAAATAGAAAAAACAATAAACTATTCTTTCAAAGACAAGAGCCTGCTTATGCAAGCCTTTACCCGAACAAGCTTCTGCAACGAGCACAAGCGCGAAGATTATATGTCGAGCGAGGTCCTTGAGTTCTTTGGAGACAGCGTGCTTTCCACCGCTATTATCACTCTTCTTCTTGAAAAAAAGACTAAGAGATACATTCACGGCATAAAAACCGACTGGAATGAGGGTGATTTTTCTAACCTGCGCTCAAAGCTCAGCGACAAGCGAAACCTCTCGCGCAGCATGCAGGCCCTGGGGCTCCAGAATTATTTGATTATGGGCGAGGGAGACGAAAAAACCGATGTTCAAAACGAACCATCGGTTATGGAGGACCTTTTCGAAAGCATTATAGGCGCTATTTATATCGACTGCGGAATGAATATTCGCACGGTTATCGCTTCGGTGGAAAAAATGCTTGATGTTAATGCCTACCAGGGTACTGTCGAGCCGCCTATTCAGAGCTATAAAAATTCTCTTCAAGAATGGTGCGCTGACAAAAAGCGCCGCCTGCCTCCCCCTGTATACAGGACCATTTCCGAATCGGGACCTGACCATAAAAAAAGCTACAAACGCGGCTGTTATATTAACGATAAGCTTATTGGAACAGGCGAGGGCAAAAACCAAAAGCTTGCGGATGCCGAAGCGGCAAAGGCAGCTCTCGAAGCTCTTATGAAAGAAGATGAGGCAAAAAATGCGCCTACTCCGGATATGCAGATAAAGCTACGTGAGCTTTGCGCTAAAGAAAAACAGCCTACTCCTGAGTGGCGCGACCTTGGCGAAACGGAAAACTCAACTGTTTCTACCCCGGAATTTGCCATTGAGTGCAGAGCTCTTGGAAAAACTGCCGTTGGCAAGGGCAGAAGCAAGCAGGAGGCAAGGTCTGCTGCCGCAAAGCAAATTCTTGACTCGGTAATGTCCAAAAACAAGCAAATTGCTCCTAAAAAACCTACGCTAACAAAAAATAAAAGCTACCCCAAGCTAAATACCCCTGTTCCTAAAACAACAGATACAAAAGCGCCAAGGTTAAAACAACAATTACCGGAAAAATCAGGACTCAAGGAGTCGCACTCACCCAAGAAAAGACCGGCATGGCAAAAAAAGCATTTATAGTCTAATTCACCTAAAATGTAATAAAAAAGGACGGAAAAATCCGTCCTTTTTTTCATAACCAAGAAATTAATAGTTCTCTTTTCTAACCTCAAAGAAGCTCTGAGGATGTGCGCAAACAGGGCAAGCACCGGGAGCCTTAGCGCCCATTACAAGGTGACCGCAGTTACGGCACTCCCACATAACAACCTCGCTCTTCTCGAACACCTTCTGCATCTCAACATTAGAGAGAAGCTTTCTGTATCTCTCCTCGTGAGCCTTCTCAACAGCTGCTACCATTCTGAACTGAGCTGCAAGAGCCTTAAAGCCCTCTTCCTCTGCCTCTTTAGCAAAGGTATCGTACATATCTGTCCACTCATAGTTTTCTCCCTCTGCTGCCGCAAGAAGGTTGCCCGCAGTATCGCTGAGACCGCCGAGGTGCTTAAACCAGAGCTTTGCATGCTCCTTCTCGTTGTTTGCGGTTTCCTCAAAAATAGCGGCAATCTGCTCATAGCCCTCTTTCTTTGCAACAGATGCAAAGTAGGTGTACTTGTTTCTCGCCTGAGACTCGCCTGCGAAGGCGGTCATAAGATTTTGTTCGGTTTTTGTTCCCTTAAGGTTCATGTTTTTTCTCCTATTTTTATAAAATATTGATTTTTTTGTAATTTTTTTATTTACACTTTTTGCAAATGTATCTAACTTTCAGCTCATAAGAATCGATTTCAGTGTCGGCAATTTCGGACAAAGAACTGTGAAAATTCGGAATGTCAAAGTCCTTAATATCTCCGCACACCGTACAGTAAAGATGGCCGTGAGGAACATATGAGCTGTCATATCTGTCGGAAGAATCCTCAGCGGTTATTCGTCTGATTACACGGTCTCGCTCCAGGGCATGTAGATTATTATATACCGTTGCTCGGGATATTTCCGGAAGAATTTTCTTAGCTTCTTCAAATATCTCTTCAGCAGAATAATGACATCCCTTGCGGCTGACAACCTCAAGAACAGCTGCGCGCTGTTTTGTCACAAAATTCCCTCCTTTAACGTTAATGACTTTTTAGAATCAGTCTAAAACCATTATAGCAGGGAATTTAGCATTTGTCAATAGTTTTTGATAAAAAATTAGAATTATTCTAATTTTGTTGAAATTATACTGTTTCTTTGTCAGCAGAATTTTCTGTTACAATCTCTTCTGCTTTTTCAGGCTCTACGGCAGAAGGCTCTTCGGAAGCTACCGAAGCAGGCTGCTCTGCCTTAAGCTCTTCTTTAGCATCATCTGCCTCGGAAGCCATTTTAGGTATGCTAATAGCAGCGGGGTCAAATATAAATCTTACAAGATCAACTCCGGCATTTGCAGCATAGACTATATTTTCATCGCTGCAAACTGTGTCTGTATCATCATTTTTTACTTTGAGGCAAAGGCTATTTCCTGTTTTTTCAAAAGCAGAAACACCGATAGCGCATTTGAACTTATTATGATCTGAGGGAATTCTGTTAGCGCCTGATACAACCTCAGTCTTTATTTTACCTGTCGAAGCGAACGCAGCATCAATAGCAGTAGAGAACTTTGCCGCGCCACGGGTAAGAGCAACAACGAAGTGGTCACCGACACCGACGCAATCAAAATTAAGGAAAAGCTTTTTGTTTATGTGCTTGTGAGACTTTGCGAAATCAGCAGCTCCAATAAGTCCGTTTACCGAACCGTCAAAGAATACAAAAGCAACCTTAGAGCGATATTCAGCAGGAACGGCTTCCATTATCTCAAACAGTGTAGCGACACCGGATGTGTTTGAATTTGCGGTATTATTAACAGCAGGACCGCAAAGGAACCAATACAAGCAAAATACAAAAGCGCCTGCTGCAAGAAGAATTCCGACCAGAACACTTATAGACCCGGGAATTGATATAAGAGGAAGCAGAAAGGCTGACAGGAGAAATACTACTGCCGATGGAACGAGCATAATAAGCGCAAACGCAATCTGATAAAGGGTAGTAAGAATGGGCGCTTTGGGGAATATAAATCCGGGTATCGGTGATTTTGACGCTGTATCGTAGTGAGCAGTATACACAACAGAAGCTGAATTAATATCGCCAACCACCACGTTTCTGGCGCCGTTCTTAGTGTTTTCTACATTGCTCATAAATCCTGCATCAGCCGCTGCCGCGCACGCATGCTGAATAAACGAGGTTTTTTGAGTCTTTGTTCTCCTTGCCTGATAAGAAGCAAAGAGAAGCGCTGTATTTTTGTTTTTCATTAGTAAGTACTCTCCCTTTTACACTTTTATCTACATTATATTGTGTAATATACAGAATGATTATAGCAGACTTTACCACCATTGTCAATAAATGATGTAAAAAATTTTTAAGCAAAAAATGCGTGGAGACCTGTAAAATAAACAAAGCAGAGCTTTGCTGAAGTGTAAACGCTATGTAGGTCTTTTGCCGTTTATTGCCGCTCTTATATATTCTGCCGCAAAAGCACGGCTTTCCTTAGTATCCTCTACAGTGATCTCATCAAATTCCTCTATGCTCTTCTTTTTTTCGTCTATGTATAGAGGTATAAAACGCAGATCCTTTCCGGTAGCTTTCTTATAAAACCTTCCGATATACAAAAATCCGTCGTATATTTCGCTTTCTTTGTCCGAATCGGCAGTATATTCAACATCAGGATAAACTATAACATTTTGCCCCTTTTCAAGACATTTTACAGCCTGTCTGAAAGTTTTTATACATTCTACCGACCCGCGATAGACAGGAATCGCTCCTATCGAGCGAACCAGAGCGGGAACAAAACGGCTTGCAATATATGCTTTAATGTTAAATTTACCTTTTTTCTTTCCTATTCTTTCGGTAAATGTATAGTCAGCATATTGCTTATAGCAGGTCTGTTTTGTAAAAAAGGGATGAAGAACCATAGGGTGAACATTAAAATCGAGCCATTTCAAAGTGGTGTACGGACCGTGCATATCCAGATGGCGGCAAATATATACAGCACCGTCTGTATGCGGAATTACATTACACCTGTATTTTCTGGAAAACATTTTCGCGATAGGTCTGAGAAACCTCACAATAGCTCCGTAGAAGCATTTTTTGTCGCGGCTCTTAAAGACCCATTCCTTCTGTATTTGATAACTGATTATACCAAGCACAAAATCTCCCAGAATCTTGGCAAACGTAAGAGGAATTCCTAAATAATTTCCAAAAACAAGGACAGACGAATAGGAAGCTCCCAGCTGACAAATCCACAGAATATAATAGCGGACTACGCACTTAAAGCCCTTCCCCGCAAAGACATATTTAAAATTCAAATAGCAGTTTAAAACAGATGAACATATTCTCGCGACTACGGTTGAAATAAGGGTGTTAAACACACTAATCTCATCAAAAACAACCGATGCAAGAACAAAGAATATCGCAACATCAAGAACCGCCGAGAGTATTGACGAAAGAACATACCAATTCAAATTCTTTAAAATAACCCCAACAACCTTTCGGCTGTCGCTTATTGCCCTAAAATGCGAAGCATGCTCCTCCGGCTCATCAAAATAAACGGTTTCTATCGGTAACTCAGAAATGCTAATCTTCTTTTTGCTGGCAGTTATGAGCATTTGCATTTCGTATTCAAATCTATCACCCTTAACCAAAAGAAACTCTCGCGCCAAAGCAACAGAGAACCCCCTTAGGCCTGTTTGCGTATCATAAACATCTATACCGTAAAACATACGAAACATACGTCGCATTTGAGTATTTCCGAGTCGGCTTCTTTTGGGAATAGAGGGAAGTCTGAAATCTCTTGAACCCAGAACCAGTGTATCGGTCCTGCGCCCTGCGGCTGCTGCGACTCGTTTTACATCCTCTGTTTTATGCTGACCGTCACAGTCTGCGGTAACAATAACATCCGAGTCGTCAAAATTATCAACACAATATCTGAATGCTTGCTTCAAAGCATAGCCCTTGCCCCGATTTTCGCCGTAAGCTATATAATTAACATTGTCAAGCTTTTGGATTTCATCAAATACGCAGTCATATTTTTGCGAGCTTCCGTCATTGACAACAACAAGCTTGTCTGCTATTTCGGAGACTCTTTTTGCATATTCGATAAAATCTCGCGGCGGCTCATAGGCCGGAATCACAACTATTTTTCTCAGTGCCATTTTTTACCTTTCAAATGTGTGCAGAATACAACCAAAGCTCCTCCGACAGTCTGCCAAAGGAGCTTTAAAACCAAGGTGCACGTTTTTAACCTACAATCGAATATGTTGCTTTGTATTCCTTGTACTTTTCCTCATATACCTTACTACCCTGCTTAATGTTCGCAAGATACTTATGAAGATCCATGGCATCGAATGAGGATATTTCTATAACACAGCCTCCAATATTTGAGCAGTGGTCGGAAACGCGCTCAAAGTTATTAAGCAGGTCGGCAAGAATAAATCCGTGCTCAATAGAGCATTCGCTCTTCTGAAGTCTTATAATATGGTTGCGCTTTATCGTATCCTTAAGATCATCAACAACCTGTTCGAGAGGCTCGATATTTGCGGCAAGATTTACATCATTTGTCTTAAATGAACGCTCGGTAAGGTCTATTGTTTCCTTAACTGCCGCCCTAAGAACAGAAAGCTCACGCTTTGCCTCCGCAGAGAACTCGATCTTTTTCTCCTTCATTTCCTCAGCAGACTCAAGAATGTTTACCGCATGGTCGGAAATACGCTCAAGGTCACCTATTATGTGCAGCAGCTTTGTTACCTGCTTTGAATCGCGGTCGGAAAGATCTCTTGCAGAGAGCTTAACAAGATATGTACCGAGGGTATCCTCATAAACATCGGCTTTGGTTTCAAGGTCACGGATACAATCTGCCAGCTTTAAATCAAAGCTGTCAAAGAGACTCATTGCATCAACCATAGCCTTGCAGGATATCTCCGCCATAGAAGCGGTAACCTCTGTAGCGCGTCCAACCGCAACAGAAGGTGTCTCGAAGAGACGCTCATCAAGAAGATTAGCGCTCTCCTGCTCTGCCGGGTCATCCTTGATAGTAAGACGAGAAAGCTTTTCAAGGAGCTTGTAGAAGGGAGCGATCGCAATAACAGAAAGTATCTTAAACACAGTATGTATAATAGCGATATCCCACATATTTGTTGGCTTGTCGACGAACGGGAAACCGCCGGGGATAATAAGACTGTTGAAAAGATAGAACAAAGAAAGCCAGATTGCAACACCGATAATGTTGAAGTACAGGTGAATTACAGCCGCTCTGCGTCCGTTTTTGTTTGCTCCAATCGAAGAGATAAGCGCAGTAACACAGGTACCGATGTTTTGTCCCATTACAATCGGAATTGCGGCACCGTATGTAATGGCGCCTGTAACGGTAAGCGACTGCAAGATACCGACAGATGCCGAAGAGGACTGTACGATAGCGGTAAGTATAAGACCTGCGAGAACACCGAGAATAGGATTGTCAAACATAGTAAGAATAGCCTTGAAGCCCTCGTCACTCTTGAGTCCGGAAACAGATGATGACATAATATCCATACCTGTCATAAGCACTGCAAAGCCAAGGAGAACAGCGCCGATATCACGCTTTTTTCCGCGCTTTACAAACATAACAAGACAAATGCCGATAAGAGCAAGAATAGGCATCCAGGCATCAGGCTTTAACCACTCAAGAGCAGCAACCGCATCAGCGCCCTCATCACCGCCAAGTCCGGAAAGAGCTGTAAGCCATGCAGTAACAGCCGTACCAACGTTTGCGCCCATTATAACACCGACTGACTGAAGAAGAGTCATTGTGCCGGAGTTTACAAAGCCGACGACCATGACAGTTGTAGCCGATGAGGACTGAATAACGCAGGTTACGCCAAGACCAAGGAGAAATCCTTTAAAGGGATTGGATGTCATTTTTCCCAAGATGGTTTTTAGGCTGCTTCCCGCACTCTTTTTTAGCGATTCGCCCATAACCTCCATACCGTAAAGGAAGAGCGCAAGACCGCATATCAGCTGTAGTACTTCAGATATACCCATTGAAAATAACCTTTCGTAATAAGATACGGATATGAAATCCTATATCATTTTACAATAATTTGACATGATTTTCAAGTATTTTTTACATAAAAGTAGGGTTAAACAGCTGAAAAATACAATTTTTGTTAAATATAAACGAAAAAATTAAAAATCAAACAGTAAATATCTCTTTTTTTATTGTAACCGAAGTTAAAATGCGATGTCATCCGTCTCAAAGGTGTAATTCAACGGTTTTCCGTAAGCTTTCTCGTACGCAGCTTTTTTAAATTCAAAATCCCTTTGTCTCATTTTTTCAGCACGAGCTCTTTTGTCCAAAGTCATATCAGGGAAAATCGCGTCACCTACATAGAGTCTGAAGCCTCCCTTGCCGTCTTTTTCGGTTATCTCGCAAAACATAGGTATAACAGGCGCGCAAAACCTTGCGGCATAATGATATGCTCCAATCTTTAACGGTCTTGGCTTTCTGTAATTCTGCCACATTTCGGCCTCTGGATATATCAGAAGATATTCTCCGTCTTTCAGCACACGCTCAACCTCAGGTGTGAATAAAGATGCGAGCTGTCTCGGCTCCTCCGGTAAGGGAATGGTTCTTGTATACCGCATAAGAAATCCGATATAGCCTTTCATAGCAAAATTTTTATCCCTTGCAACTATGTTGAGTCTATCACCGCCGTTTTTCCTCAAATATTTTCTCACAACCGTGCTGTCAAGAGGACTGAAATGGTTGATAGTAATTATCGCTCCTTTGGGAAGCCCGAAGCAGTCATTTATTATCTCGGTATTCTTTTGCGTAAAAAGCGTTATAATGTCCGCTGCCCTTTCGGCAAAAAAGGTTTTAGTTTTATGTGAAAAGGACCCGCGCTTCGCAAAATGCTCCTCCGTTATCTTTTTCCTCTCTTCTGCCGAAAGCACGGGGTCGCCGGGCTCTACCGATACATCAAACTCGCTGCGGTCAACAGCCTCTTTTATGTTCTCAATTCTTTGTTCTGTATTATTCACTTTTTTCACTCCTGAATATGTACTTTATATACTCGCAGTCTCCCTCTTTGCACCGTTCTTCCATTCGCTTGTGTATTCTATCGCAAAGCTCTCCCGCTCTTTCCCTGAAAGGAAGAGAACAATCGGGATAAAAAGGACCGTCAATATACAAGTGCATCTTAGGCTTTTTTCTATATTTTGTCTTTTTGTAAACAGTAGTTAGCGAATATGATGCTTTTTGCATTTTCACAGGATAGCCAAACGCAGTCTTAGAGAAATCTCTTACTCCGCTATAATACTCCCAAACATGACCCTCTGGGTATATTGCGATTATATTGTCTTCACTTATGTATTTCTCAATTGCCTTTTCAAGAAGCCTCAGCCTTTTAATGTCGCTCGGTATCGGCAAGGCTCCAAGGGATGGCAAAAGCTTTCCTATTACCGGTATTCCGAGATTCGAGGGCGAAACAACCGTTCTTATCCTTCTCTCTGTTGTGTGGGCTGGCATAAAAACATCGCCTACCGGTTGAGTGTGGTTTGCATAAATAAACCCTCCGCCACTGTGATTGAAAAGCTCGGGACTCTTGTGTACTCTCATTCTGAGAAACAGTCTGCACCATACCCCGGATACTAACCACGCAAAGCCGTATAAAAGATTATCAAATAGCTTCCGGCTTTTGCTTGTACGTATCCATTCATAGTTTGCGCGGAGCTTGTAATCCTGGTTTTTAGTTTTTTCAAAATCCTCATTAAAGCTCGAATAATATCTTATTTTCCTCTGCTTTTTCATATTCTGATTTTTTTGCCCATTTCATTCATTTTTTTGAAGGTTACTTCCTGCTTAGGAATTTCCCCGCCACGCTTTATAAGCAGCTGAAGACAGGATGAGTCAGAGCTCTTTTTATCCTCGGTATAGCCCTTTTTAAAATTGCAGAGCTCTTCAAAGAATCCTGAGTCATAAGCATATTTCCAAAACTCTCCGCCATACTGCACACCGTCATAGCACCAGGGCTTTGAGAAAAGGTTATAGTGTATAAGCCCTGCCTCCGTATTCTCCGCGTACCCCTCATTTGGCATAGTGTCCCATTTTTCATCAAGATAGTATATTTTTCCGTTGCAAATTGCATTTATATAATCCTGGTCGGGGGCAATGGTATCAAATGAATATGTAGACAAAAGAGTCAGAAAATGCTCTTCAAAGCGGCATTTACGCAAAGCCGCAAGATTCATTAAAAGAACTCCCGAATTTACATATTCATTTCTCGGTACGCCGACCCCCTCTTCCATATAGTAACAAAGCTCGGGCACTCCCGCAACAGAGCTGTCTCTGCAGGCGCCGATAAGCTTTTCTCCTATGTCGGTGTCGTACAGCTCCCCGATATCGCCAAGAAGCACAACGTCGCTGTCAATATACACGGCTTTTTCAATCTTGGGATACATTTCCGCAATAAACAAGCGGTAATATATGGTTAAGGTGAAATAATCACAGCGAAGCCTGTTTCCCATCCTGTCGCTTATTTTATCAAGACCGCGTGACATTAAAGAAAATTCGATTGTAAAGTTTTTAGGCAAAAGCGCTGAAATTTTTGCTTTGTTTTCTTCCGATATGTCCTCTTCGAGAACTATTATTCTGTACTTCCGTTCTGAGGAAGAGTTTTTCACAATTGAATTTACCGCCACAGCAAGATAAGGCGCATAATTATTATCTGCCGTAAAAAATACAGTTACCGGTTCTTTCATTTTTTTAAAATTCCTTTCATTCTTTCCTCGCACTCATAATAAAGCGAGTCATATTTGTAATTCTTTAAAACCTTGTGCATACGTTCCGGTTGCCAGGGCTTTACTGTTTGAGAATGGGGATAAGGCAGAATATGTAATGTGGTTGTAAAGTGCCGAAAAACCGTATCCATTCTCTCGCTTTTTTGGCAGTTAAACCTGCCCGGCAATATTTTCTTTTTCGCAAGCTTATTAAGCGCCGTTTGGTCGGGCATAAACATTTTTTTCTCGGCGCACATTAGCCTGGCTTTCTCAAAGCAACCGCTTTCCCTTATCTGCCCAAGGTTTAACAGCAATACGCCCGAATTTATGTACCTTCGTCTAAATATTCCCCCATCAAACACAAGACTGCCGTACCTGTCGGGTACACCGGCAATATCGTATTCTGTAATATCCGTCTCGTAAAGACTCTTTGGGTCAGATACACACATAACATCGCTGTCAAGATACATAATTTTTTTCGGCAGATCCGCCACACCGTCGGCATAAAGCCTCAGCATACACATCGGCGTAAAGCGAGTACTCATATTAGCCAAAGGCGGCTTTGACAAAATTTCTTTTGTCAAATCAAAGAGCCATACCCTGTCTGCTCTGCCCCTGTCTCTCAGTGCGAGTTTTAATTTTTCTGAAAAATCTTCCGAAATAGGTATAAACCTTTTGTCTCCTACACTGAACCCTGCAGTAAGAATGTAAACATCAAGGGGTTCGGTTGTCTTTTCAGCAACAGAAAGTACAGACATCATAACGCCGATCTCAATCCCCGAGTCGCCACAATAAAGCAAATTCATAAACAATCTCCTACATTTTGTTTTTTGTCTGTCATCAATAAGATTTTAGTACCAAATGAATTAAAAAGCAATCTACTTACACACGCATGCGCTCTACTCTTTTGCGGAAAAGCTCTACCAAAAGTAAAAGGCGACTCTCTTCAAAGTAGAGTCGCCTTGTTTTCGGTCTTTATTAGATAGCAGTGTAATCTTTTGTTTACAGCATCATCCTATCACATTGTAGCCCTGTGCCGTTACCGCAGCATCCAGAGTCTCGCGTTTTACGCCATCGTTTACAGTTACTGTCGCCTCGCCTGTCTTGTGGCTTACATCAGCGGAGATAACACCCTCAATTCCCTCAAGCGTCGATTTAACTCTTGCCTCACAGTGAGGACACATCATCCCCTCAATTTTCATTGTGATTTTCATTTCTTTTTTCTCCTTTGGTCTAATAAAATTATCATCATTTTTTACTTTCTTTTCTTTAAAGCTGTTAAGCCGCAAAGCATTTGAAACAACGCACAGACTAGAAATACTCATTGCCGCAGCTCCAAGCATAGGGCTCATCTCAAGACCAATAATCGGTATCAAAACTCCTGCTGCAACAGGGATTCCAAGACTGTTATAGATAAATGCCCAGAAAAGGTTCTGCTTAATATTTCTCAAAACAGAACGTCCAAGACGCACAGCGTTAAGAACTCCCATAAGCGACTCCCTCACCAGCACCACATCTGCTGATTCTATGGCTATATCCGTTCCTCCTCCGATAGCCATTCCCACATCTGCTCTAGCAAGCGACGGAGCATCGTTTATACCGTCGCCTACCATTATTACTCTTCCCTCTTCAGAAAGAGCGCGTATTACGGCTTCCTTATTGCCCGGCAAAAGCTCGGCTCTAACATCGTCTATTCCTGCCTCACGAGCCACAGCCTCAGCAGTAAAACGGTTATCTCCCGTAAGCATTACAACATTTATTCTCATTTTTTTAAGCTCGGCTACCGCCTCACAGCTGTCAGAACGTATAGTGTCGGATACAGCGATCATACCTATGACCTCTCCGTCACAAGCAAAGAACAAAGGAGTTTTTCCCTCTTTGGAGAGACGTAAATAACCCTGCTTTATATCTTCGTCTTCACCGTATTTTTCAGATATGAATTTGTAGCTTCCGCCATATATTTCTTTATTATCAACAACCGCTCTGACTCCTCCGCCGACAATCGCCTCAAAGGAACTCGCCTCTCTGAGGGGAATTTTGTCCTCAGCATATCTGCACACTGCGCGCGCCAACGGATGCTCGCTTTTTGACTCTGCCGAATAGGCCAAAGAAAGAAGCTCTTCAGCGCTCCGAGTGCCAAAGGGAACAACATCGCTTACCGACATTATCCCGCTTGTGACCGTGCCTGTCTTATCAAGAGCTACGGTTTTTGCTCTACCCACAAGCTCCAGAGCCTCTGCACTCTTATAAAGCACACCCATTTTTGCGCCAACACCGCCTCCAACCATTATAGCAACCGGTGTTGCAAGTCCCAGAGCGCACGGACAGCTTATTACAAGAACAGATATGGCTCTGCCAAGAGATGCTCCTATACCTACTCCTATAAGCATCCATACGGTAAAGGTGATTATGGCAACGCAAATAACTAAAGGAACAAAGATGCCCGAAATTTTATCCGCCAGCTTAGAGATAGGCGCCTTTGTGGCGGTAGCATCCTCTACCATTCTGACAATTGATGCAATAGTAGTATTCTCACCAACCTCGGTAGCCCTGCATTTTAGATACCCTGTTCCGTTAACCGTTGCGGAATACACCTTGTCACCCACAGTCTTATCCGCGGGAACAGATTCTCCTGTCAAGGCAGCCTCATTAACGGCGCTTAAGCCATCGGTAATAATGCCGTCACAGGCAATCGCCTCGCCTGGACGAACAATAAATATTTCACCGACTTTCACCTCAGATGCGGGTACCTCCACTTCCTTGCCGTCTCTTATCACGGTAGCAGTTTTGGGCGATAGATCCATAAGGCTCTTTATTGCATTTGTGGTTTTCCCCTTTGCCCTCGCCTCAAGCATCTTGCCGAGAGTAATAAGAACAAGAATCATCGCTGCCGACTCGAAATAAAGCCCGTGCAGATAATGACCGATGTTCTCTCCCGAAGCCATCCCCTCGCACATAATAAAAACTATCGCTGTGCTGTATACAAACGAAGCTCCGGAGCCAAGAGAAACAAGGGTATCCATATTAGGCGCACCGTGCAACACACCCATAATGCCGTTTACAAAGAATTTTCGGTTAAGGAATATAATCGTTCCCGAAACAATCAGTTGAAAAAGAGCGAGAGAGAGCGGACTGCTCGGCAACCACTGTGGCAAAGGCGCACCAAGCATTACTACCCCCATTGAAACATACATAAGCGGCAAGAGTAAAAGCACAGATGTTAAAAAACGCTGGAAAACAGCCTTTTCTTCGCCACTCCGTAAACTATCATTGTCATTTTTCTTGTTATCTGCTTTGCTGCCAGCGGATTTTGCTCCGTACCCTGCCTTGATGACCGCGTCAATTATTTCACCATCAGTGGCGCTTCCCTCGGCTATCATAGATCCTGTCAAAAGATTTACCGAGCAGGACTCTATCCCCTCAATACTTGATACCGCTTTCTCTACTCTTGACGAGCAGGCAGCGCAGCTCATTCCGGAAATCTCAAATTTTCTCATTTCATCAACCTCTCAAGTGTTTTTACAAGCTCATCTACTGTATCAAGCCTGTCGTTTTTTATATCATTGACCACGCAGCTCTTAATATGGCTTGAAATCAGCTCCTTTGAAAAAGAGGATAATGCCGACTGTATTGCTGAAACCTGGGTAAGTATGTCAACACAATATGCATCGTTTTCCACCATAGCTCTTACCCCTCTTACCTGTCCCTCAATACGGCTCAGCCTGTTCGTGAGAAGTCGATATTCTTCTTCCCCTCGTTTTTTTGTCTTACAGCAGTCACTCATTGCTTTGTCCTCCGAAAATACACCCTTAATTTTCCGTTTTTTATTTCCGATTTATAATCTTCAATTTTGCATTTCTATTTTTATTATATACCCCCCGTGGGTATTTGTCAAGAGTTTTATATAGACATTTTCCTTGCCTTGTGTTATAATAATTGAGAAAAAAGGTAATATTGGAGCATTTTATGAGAGAATTTAAGAAAATAACCGACTTTTCTGCGCCGGAGCTTGATATTTTTGTTCGTCTTACAGGTGCGCAGCTTCGCTCAAGGGTTGAACCCGAGCGAGGAATTTTTATTGCCGAAAGTCCAACTGTTATTGAAGTAGCATTGAACTCAGGTTGTGAGCCGGTGGCCCTGCTCACCGATGAAAAGCTGATTAACGGTGCTGTCAGAGGCATTATAGAACAAGTGGGAAATATTCCGATTTATATTGCCGAGCGCGAAGTGCTTTCATCGCTTACCGGCTTTGAGCTTACCCGTGGCGCTCTATGCGCTATGAAGCGGCCTGAGCAAAAGTCGCTTTCTGAGCTTTTGTCCGGTGCGAGAAGAGTTGCGGTCCTTGAAGCGATTGCTGATTCAACAAATATCGGCGCAGTTTTTCGCTCTGCGGCAGCACTCAATATTGATGCGGTATTGATAACCCCCACCTGCTGCGACCCTCTGTGCCGAAGAGCTGTGAGAGTCAGCATGGGAACGGTTTTTCAGGTTCCTTGGGGCAGGATAGGAGAAAAGCCCGGAGACTGGCCCGAGACGGGCATGAAACTGCTTTCGGATATGGGATTTAAAACCGTGGCTATGGCTCTCTGTGACAGAACCGTAGATATTGATGACCCCGATTTGGCAAAAGAGGAAAAGCTTGCAATAATTCTTGGCACAGAGGGTGACGGACTTTCAAAAAGCACAATCGCTTCCTGTGACTACACGGTAAAAATACCAATGTCAGGCGGAGTTGACTCGCTTAACGTGGCAGCCGCAGGCGCAGTTGCCTTCTGGGAGCTTGCCGCAAGAGGTAAGACTATAAGACGCTGATTTTCTGCTATAATGCTTCTAATATTGCATAAGAAATTTTATTTTTACTTTTTTTCTCAAAGGTATTGCAATTTTACTTTGTTTATGGTAAAATACCTCTATATAATATCGCAATTTGCGTCTAAATAATCGAAAGGCTTTAAAATATGGAACTTCAGATTCTCGAAAGCATTTTACTTGTTGTACTTCTTGTTGCAGCACTCTTTATTATTGTTGCCGTTCTTCTTCAGAAAAGCTCTGATGACGGTCTCTCCGGCTCTATCACAGGCGGCTCTGATACATTCTACGGTAAGGACAAGGCTTCTCATAGCGATAGAACCCTCTTTATCTTCACTATTATTGTGGCTATCATTTTCGTTCTTGCGGTCCTGGCCGTTTACGTAATTCAGCCCGACTTCTACGCTACCTATACTCTCGACGAGTGGAAGACCAACACATTTAACACCTACCAGGATATTTTCAAGTAATAGCTCAGGCTGCCGCACTCGTTGCGGCAGTTTTTGTTTTTTCGGTAAATAACAAAGACCATCTTTAGTTATACTAAGAAATATGAAGAACAGTAATTTTAACAAATTTGCAAAAAGAAATACACATAAGCGCCGTTCCAAGGACGCGGCGCGCGCCGAGCTTTTGCGCGCTGTAAGAGATGTTGAGTCGAAATATTCGGGCTTCAAAATACGTGATTCCTTTGACGGCGGCAGACCCGCCAGGGTATCCCGCTATCCGCACCGCGACGAAAAAACGGTAAGAGGTGTTTTTTCCTCATCAAAATCCGGATTTGGATTTGTAAGGACAGAGGAAGCGGAAAGGGATATTTTTATTCCCGAGCATAAGACCCGCGGCGCAATAGACGGAGACCTTGTTGAGGTAATTTATCATAGCTATACCGGATATAACGGAGAAGAAAAGACCGAGGGAAGAATAAGTCAAATTGTTGAGTATGGCAGAAAAACCATCGTGGGCACTCTTGACGAGGAGATATACCGCCACGGCAGACGCACGTACCGCTCCTCTGTAATAATACCCGATGACCCACATCTTACTTTGACCCCATACGTCAGCGACACAATGGGTGCTGAGGTTGGAGATAAGGTTATAGCAAGGCTTGTGAGAAATAACAATTCCTCTGTTGAGTGTGTTGTAACCGCCATTCTCGGCCACACAGAATCAAGAGAGGCCAACTATGCGGCAATTCTTGCCGAATCGGGAATCGAGACAGAGTTTTCCTCCGAGGAGCTTTCGGAAGCCGAAAGACTTGCATCTATCCCACTCACAGGGGATGGCAGGGAGAGATTTGAAGATATAATTTTTACAATTGACGGCGAGGGAGCAAAGGACCTTGACGACGCAGTTTCAATAAAAAGGCTTGACTTTGGCTGGCGGCTTGGTGTTCATATTGCCGATGTAAGCCAGTATGTTAAGGAAAAAACCGCACTTGACAGATGCGCTATGGCAAGGGGAACAAGTGTTTACTTTGTTGACAAGGTTGTACCCATGCTGCCAAAGACCCTGTCAAACGGCGCTTGCTCACTGAACTCGGGCGAGGAAAAATATGCCCTGTCTGCCATAATTGAGCTTGATAACGAGGGTAATATACTGAACACCGAGATAAAGGAATCAATTATAATAAGCTCGGTAAGGGGTGTATACTCCGAAATAAATTTATTGTTTGATGGGGCAGGCAACTCAGAGCTTAGAGAAAAATACAAACACGTGTATCCCTCTCTTGAAGCAATGCGTGAGCTTTATGAAATACTTCTTAAAAAGAGAGAACGTCAGGGATATATAGATTTTGATACTGCCGAGGCGGAAATATACCTTGGAGATGACGGTCTTCCCTCTCACATTGACAGACGTGAGCGCGGGGTAAGCGAAAGAATGATAGAGCAGTTTATGCTAACGGCAAACGAGGCGGTCGCTACCCTGCTTTATAACAAAGGAATTCCCTGCGTCTACCGTATTCACGAGCCGCCCCCTGAAGAGAAATTTTCCGAATTTGTAACCTATGCTCACAACCTGGGCTTTGACACTTCTGTAATAACAAAGCGTGATGTTACCCCGAAAGCCTTGCAAAACCTGCTTTCCGCGGCTGAGGATCGGGGAAACATTTCACAGGTCTCACACGCAATGCTCAGAGCAATGTCCAAGGCAAAATATTCCTCCGAGCGTTCGTCTCACTTCGGACTCGGAATGGAGACCTACTGCCACTTCACCTCACCCATCCGCAGGCTCTCAGACCTTGCAACTCACAGGATAATCAAGCGTGTGTTGATTGGCGGCAAGCGGCCGGAAGCCTACGTTTCTTACGCAAGACGCGCTGCTGCCGCGGCAACCGATGCCGAGCTTCGGGCTGAGGGAGCCGAGAGAAGAATAGAAAACCTGTACAAAGCGCTCTATATGGCGGAGCATCTCGGTGAAGTGTTCCCTGCCACAGTATCATCGGTGACACAGTACGGACTTTTCTGCGAGCTCGAAAACACCTGCGAGGGTCTTGTTCCCATAAGCGAGCTTCCGGGAATGTTTATTTTTGATGAAAAGACCCTTTCAATACGCGGCGGTGATATAAGCTACCACATAGCCGACAAGCTGTCGGTTATGCTTGAAGAAGTGGATATTATAAGAGGAAAGCTTCGATTTTCGATAGCGGATAACGATTTGTAGATTAACAAAGAAAAAGGAGAAGTCAATGAAAGAAAATGTAAAGATTTATACTCTTTCTTCGCTTATGCTTTTATGCATCTTAAGCCTTGGCGGAGGCTTCTCCGAGCCGTTGGCTCTGATAGTTCGTCTGATTGCATTTACGGTACCCACGCTCCTTGCCCTTTGGTACTCAAAAGCAAGCTCTAAGAGGAATACGGCTTATCTTTCGCTTGATAAAAGAGGCTTGCTTCTGTTACCTCTCTTGGTTCCGTCTCTATTGGTCATATTCGGACTGTCTTTTCTCGTTTCGCTTGTTATCTATAGCATAACGGGAGCTCAAGCCGATGTTCCCATCAGCGGTAATGTTGTTTTTGACGTTTTCAGCCTTGCGGTAGTGCCGGCAGTGACCGAGGAAATGTTTTTCAGATATGTCCCCTTGAAGATAATCGCTCCTCTGTCAAAAAAGAGCGCCCTCATTATTTCATCAGTGTTCTTTGCCGTGATTCACGCAAGCTTTTTCTCAATTCCCTATGCCCTCGCGGCAGGTGTGATATTTATGGCATTCGACCTTATAACCGAAAGTGTGTTACCCTCGGTTATTCTTCATCTATTGAACAATATTATGTCCTTAGTCTGGATGTATGGTGCGGACACCGAGGGATTTGCCGAAATCTACCTGTATGTGTTTGTTCTTGGAGCTGTCATATCGATTATACCATTGATAATTTCCTTGAAGAAATACCGCAGGCTGCTTCGACATACATTCACAAAGGATGACAAGCTTATATTCCCTGCTGTCTCCATTGCGCTTATTATACCTACATTACTTATTGCACTTATGGAATTTATTTAACTCTTGCAGCTGAGAAAGAGGCTTTTTAATGGAAACAAAAGGCAAAATTTATGAAAATGACGAATATTTTATGAGAGAAGCGATAAAGCTTGCCCTTGAAGCCGAGGAGCGCGACGAGGTTCCCGTCGGTGCTGTTGCCGTAAGAGAGGGAAAAATAATCGCCCGCGCATCAAACACCCGAGAAGAGTCAAAATGTGCAACCCACCATGCAGAGCTTCTTGCAATCGAAGAATGCTGCCGCACCCTTGGGGGCTGGAGACTGCCCGGAGTTACTCTCTATGTTACTATGGAACCTTGCGCCATGTGTGCAGGCGCGATAATAAACGCAAGAGTTCCGAGAGTGGTTTACGGTGCGCCTGACCTTCGTTTTGGCGCATTTGGCTCGCTTATTGACCTTTCCGAAGTACCCTTAAACCACAAACCCGAGGTTGTAGGCGGTGTCCTCGGTGAGGAATGCGCCAAGATATTGTCTGATTATTTTAAAAAGAAAAGACAGACAAAACCGTAACAGATGTACAGTAACTCCTATTTATGTTGACAAAAAAGACAAAATGTGCTAAAATGTCAATGTTTTGGATATCCAAAACAAAATTTCGGCTCTGAGGCAAGAGGACGTATCAGCGCACTTCCCGACATCCCCCGATCCTGGCGGGCTGCGCTCATATAGTAATTTTGTCAAGGACCGCTAAAAGAAGAAAGGTTTTTCATAAAATGAAAGTAAAGGCTTTACACGAAAAGAGAGAGTATCTCAACATTCGCGAAATGGTTGAGGACATCGGTGACAGGTATGCCGGTATGGTTGCCTACCGATACCGAAAGAATCCTCACGACAAAGAGGCAATTAAGGTTACCTATGACGAAATGCGTGACCACATCCGCGCCTTTGCATCTGAGATTATTGCCCGCGGACTTGCAGGCAAAAAAATTGCAGTTATCGGAAAGCATACCTACCAGATAATCCAGAGCTACTACGCAGTTATGTCCACAGGCGGTGTATGGGTTCCTCTCGACAGAGACTGGGCTAAGGAGGATCTGTGCGAAACCGTAAAGAGCGGTGAGTGCGATTTCCTTATGTGCGATACCGATATTGCAGAAAAGGGACAGTATATCGTAGAGACTCTTGGACTTCCCGCTCCTCTCTACCTTACAGGAGAGGGAGATGACAGCCTTCTTGCCTGGAGAGAAGCAGGCGCTAAGAAATTCGCCGAGGACAGTGCTCCTTATTACGATGCAAAAATAGACCCCAATGCTCTCGCAGAGCTTGTGTTTACCTCCGGTACTACCGGACAGGGTAAGGGTGTTATGCTCTCGCAGAGAAACTTTATGTCCGACCTTGCCGACGTTATCCCCTTTATTGACTTCTCTACCAAGTGCATGAATGTGCTTCCTCCCCACCACACATACGGTTCTTCTGTTTCTATCTACGGTCAGAACTCTATTGGATGCGATATCTACATTTCATCGGGTGTTAAGTACATTCTTAAGGAGCTGCAGGAGCACAAGCCCGGACACCTTGTTGCCGTTCCTCTTTACGTTGAGACATTCTACAGAAGAATACTTAAGGGTATTAACGACAAGGGTAAGTTTGTTGCAGGATTCCTTAAGCTGCTTATGAGCATTAACAGAGCCTGCCACAAAATTGGTCTTAAGCCCTTTAACGGCTTCTTCAAAAAGAAAATTCTCTCCAACTTCGGCGGCGAGCTTAATATGATTATCTCCGGCGGCGCTCCTCTTAACCAGGAGATGGCAGACCTCTTTGATGCTATCGGAGTTAAGGTCCTCAACGGCTACGGAATTACCGAGTGCGCTCCTATCATAGCGGTTAACCATAACAACTATATAGTACCTAAGAGCGTTGGACCCGTTCTTCCCATTGTAGATTGCCGTATTGCCGATGCTGACGAGAACGGCGAGGGCGAAATTCAGGTTAAGGGACCCAACATTATGATTGGATACTTTAAGAATGATGAAGCAAATGCCGAGGCATTTACCGATGACGGCTACTTCCGCACAGGCGATGCAGGTAAAATGGAAATTACCAAGGAAGGCGACAGAATCCTCTATATTACAGGTAGATTTAAGAACATTATCATTCTCTCTAACGGTAAAAATGTTTATCCTGAGGAAATAGAGGATGCTCTCAGCGCAACTCCCGGACTTCTTGAAATTGTTGTTTACGAGGGCAAATCCGCAAGGGGAGAAACCTTTAACACTATTGTTGCCGAAATTTATCCCGATAAGGATATGCTGACAAAGAACGGTGTTACCGACCTTAAGGCATACTTCCAGAAATTTGTTAACGAGTATAACAAAACCGCTGTTCCCTATAAGAAGATAGGTCTCCTTAAAGTAAGAGAGGAAGAATTCCCCAAAAATACCTTAAGAAAGATTTTAAGAAGAAAGATCGATATGACTATCGACTAATCAACTATCTGTATTGCAGCAAATCACCGCAGACTAAAAAATCTGCGGTGATTATTTTATTTTTCATTTTTTTGCAATAAGTACTTGACAAACGGTCTTAGCTTTGTTATAATAATATGGCTTTCGAATGGAAGGTTAGCTCAGTTGGGAGAGCATCTGCCTTACAAGCAGAGGGTCACAGGTTCGAGCCCTGTACTTTCCACCAGAGCATAGAGTCGGCAACGGCTCTATGCTTTATTTAATCTTTGGCTTGGTAGCTCAGTTGGTTAGAGCGCTAGCCTGTCACGCTAGAGGTCGTGGGTTCGAGCCCCATCCGAGTCGCCAAATTGCGCAGCTTTCCTCCCGGCTCGAACAGAGCGACAACAAATTAAATACCTGCGGATTTAGCTCATTTGGTAGAGCGCCACCTTGCCAAGGTGGAGGTGGCGGGTTCGAGCCCCGTAATCCGCTCCATGAAAAAAGGCACTCACATAGAGTGTCTTTTTGTTTTTACCTATACCAGGGGCTCTGCTCCCGCCAAGAACTCTTTGAGTTCTGCGGGTTCTTTCCAGTACGTTCGTGTGTCGCCGCTGATAGCTTCGTTATTGCTAAGAAAAACAAAAAGCAGAGGTGCATATCACAACAGTGCATCTCTGCCATTTTTTTACTCATTTAGTGAGCTTATATATTTCATAACCTTTTGGGGCAAAATTTCGTCACAGCTTTTACCCGCGGTGAGATTATCTCTTACCAGAGTAGAACTTATGCCTTCAAGTCCCTCACGGCACTTCCAAAGCTCTGTTTCATATCCGCCGTGCTTCAGGTTATATTCCGCCTGCTCTCTCTCCCATGGCAGGTCTGCCTCGGTGCGGTAACCTTTTACTATTTTCTCAATTCCATGCTCTCTCATATAGTCAACAACAAGTCCGTCAGAATAGCTGACAAGTACATTGTCGAATTCCTCGGTTGCCAGCATCAGCATTGCGACTCTGTCCTCCACCGAGAAGCGGTATTTCTTTTTCGGATTTACAAAAGCAACTACAAAAACTTCGTCGAACTCCTCCGATGCCCGCTTTATTATATCAAGATGACCGAGAGTTACAGGGTCATAGCTGCCGGGAAGTATTACTCTCATTCTTCGGCCCCGCCTTTATAAAGAAGAATATTTACAAATGTCTTTTTTCCGTAATGGGTCGACTTTATTATTTCATAACCCGCGAGTCTTTCATCATCGGCAGAAAGCTCCTCTGTTCCCGACTCTAAAACAACGAGCGCACCGGGAATAACAACCTCTCTCTCGGCAAGGTAGGCTACCGCATCGGCGCAACACTCCATAGCATACGGAGGGTCAATAAACACAAGGTCATATTTTTCTCTGCCTGATGCTTTTCGTATATAGTTTCTCCAATCGCTTACAAGATAGTGGCACTTATCGTCAAAGCCTGTGGTTTTGGCATTTTTCTTTACGATCTCCATAGCCTCTCTGGAAGAGTCTATAAAGGTTGCCCTATCAGCTCCCCGTGAGAGAGCCTCAAGTCCCATTTGTCCCGAGCCGGCAAATAGGTCAAGAACATGCCTGTTTTCAACCTCAAACTGGATTGAAGAGAAAATCGCCTCCTTTATTCTCTCGGATGTTGGTCTTGTAGCCTCACCCTCCAGAGTTTCAAGCCTTTTTCCCTTTGCTGAACCTGTAATTATTCTCATCATTTTGAGCTACCTCTTTTTTGTCTTATTCTTAAAATATTCGTGTATTCTTTCAGCATCAGCCTTGCCTATTCCCTTAACCGAAAGAAGCTCGTCAACACTCGCTTGTCTTATTTTACCCAAAGGCATTGCCGAAAGCAGCGCTCTTGCCTTTGCAGGCCCTATGCCCTCAATTTTTTCAAGAGATGAGGTTGTCATGGTTTTTATCTTTGCCTTTTGAGAGGTTTTAACCGCAAATCTGTGGGCTTCTTCCTGCAAATTGTAAATAAAAGCGTACACATCAAACTCTTTTGCAATAGAAATCTCTCTTTCGCCGTCTGTAAGCGCACGGGTTTTGTGGAAGTCGTCTTTTACCATTCCAAAGACGGGAATTTCGAGGGATAGCGCTTCAAGAACCCCCTTTGCAACGCCTACGTGAGCATCGCCTCCGTCAACAAGCAACAAATCGGGAGCATCTCCTAGGGACTGTGTACCGTCACCTATGTGTGAAAGCCTTCGTGTAAGCGCCTCGCGCATTGAACCGTAATCGTCGGCTCCCTCGGTGGTTTTTATGCTAAAGAGGCGGTAATCGCTTTTTTTCAGCTTTCCATCGGTCCAGACAACCATAGAGGCAACGATATTCTCGTTTCCTATATTGGAAATATCATACGCCTCAATTCTCTTAGGAAACTCGGAAAGACCGAGAATTTCGGAGAGCCTTTTTATATTTTTATCTTCCCTCTCGCTTTCGAGAATATGCTGCCTTGCCGACTCCTTGGCATTCTCAAGCGCCATATCGCAAAGAGCGCGTCCGTCGCCTCTCTCGGGGATTTTAACAGACACCTTATATTTTGTTTCAAGCGAAAGGTATTCCGAAAGGAGAGCACGTCCCTCTTCGTCAACCTCGAAATCCAGCATTATCTCTCGGGGAACATTTCCCCACTCGTCGTAATGAGAGGCTATAAGAGATATTAGCTCCTCGGGAGCGGGCGGATCCTGAGCTGACAAGAGAAATTCGTTCTTGTTTATCAGCGCGCCACCTCGAATGGAAAGCATAGCAAGAACACCCACAGAGCTTGAAAAATCAGCGGCAAAAACGTCGCGGTTTACCTTTGTATCCGCAACAACCTTTTGCTTTTCCGAAAGCTTGTCAATAGCAATAAGCTGGTCTCTGAGATATGCCGCACGTTCAAACTCCAATGAATCCGCAGCAATCATCATTCTGCGCTCTATATCTGCTTTAACCTCTCCCGAGCCGCCGTCAAGAACCCTTTCAGCTCCCTTGATAAGCTCTTTGTATTCCTCGGCAGATATCCTGCCTGTGCACGGAGCTACACATCTGTCCATATCCTTATATATACACGGCCTTTCTTTGCCGATATCTCTGGGAAACGAGCGCTTACAGGTGGGGATTCCGAAAATGCGCATAACAGCATCAAGAGCGGCATAAGCTGCCGAGGCACCGGAATAGGGTCCAAAATATTTAGCCCTATCGGACTTTCGCTCTCTGGTTACTATAAGCTTTGGATACTCCTCGTTTGTCACCTTGATGTACGGATAGGATTTTGCATCCTTGAGCCTTATATTATACTTTGGATAATGCTTCTTTATAAGTGTATTTTCAAGAGAAAGGGCTTCTATCTCGGTTTTGCATACTATATAGTCAAAGTCCGAAACCTTAGACACCATTTTTGCGGTTTTAAGGTTATGGGATGAACCGACAAAATAGCTGGTTACTCTGTTTTTTAGCCTTTTTGACTTTCCAACATAAATTATTTTGCCCTCAGAGTCTTTCATTATATATACTCCGGGAACCTGGGGAAGCGAATTTGCCTTGTCCCTGAGACGTTCTATTACAGTCATACCGATTCTCCTTTCTTTTATGCTTAAAAGGAAAGGACGGTGGGCCCAAAGACCAAGGCAAAAACCCTGATAGAGCGCACCGTCCCGAAAGCGCCGCAAAAGGCCGCGGCTTTCTTACTTATCGCTAAGTTCCTTATCAATGAGATCAACAAGACCGTCTATTGCAGCCGCTTCATCAGCACCGTCAGCAATAAGGGTAATGTTAGTTCCCTGAGAAATACCGAGAGAAAGAACACCGAGAAGGCTCTTTGCATTAACACGGCAATCCTCCTTTTCTACCCAGATAGAGCTCTTAAAGCTATTAGCTTTCTGGACAAAAAAGGTAGCAGGTCTTGCGTGAAGACCGACGCTGTTGAGTATGGTTACACCACGGGAAATCATTTAATTATCTCCTTAAAGAGTACATTATTACCCTAAGTATATCAAATTGTGAATTAAAAATCAATACCTTTTTTCAAAAATAGACGAAAGATTTAAAAGTTTTTTCCTGTTTTTGGTTTTTTCCCTTTATTCCTCTTCCAAATCGACGTCAATAGCAGCAGAATCAACACTTCTGGCATCTACATAATAAAGTATGCGCTCGTCGTTATCTCTCCTTGACACCCTTAGCATAGCGCTCTCTATACCAAATACAAGGAAGAAAAGATAAAACATTGATGCATCTGCCCAGATATACGAGAAAAATCCATAAAAGAGAAGTGCAAGACTCGCCATAGCAACAATCGGATACGAAATTCTTAACACCGAGCTCCTTATGTATAGCGAGTAGCTCATTCTGTGTCCTATCTTTGTAACCATTAGTATCACAAAAGCTATAAGCGAGAATATTCCGGCTTCAAGAACCAGCTCCAAATAAAGATTGCCCGTATTTTCTGCTATTATTCCCTGAGTCAACATTTCGGTGGCAACACTTTCCGAGCCCATTCCTACACCGAAGAACAAATGAGAGCCAATGAGCTTAAACGATGCAAAAAGAACCTCTACGGCTTCTTTGTATCCCGCAATAGACGGAACAAGCTTAAACAACGGTGATATCAGCTTCTCAGGCAGGAAATAAAAACCTAGGGGAAGAAGGAAAAGCAAGATTAGCACAATTACAGGGAACGGTCTCTTCAGCTTGAATGCAAAATATGAAGCGCCTCCAAGAATCAGTGCCGCTAATGCAAATATTTCTCCTGTCAATAAAAGCGCTGTTAAATCCAGCATAAAGATTACAGCATATACAAGCTTTTTGTATATCGCATGGGTTTGCATACTGTGAGCTGCCGAAAAGCAGATTGCTACTATGAGAAATGTAGCAAGAATATCCGTTGAACCGAACACGGCTTTCTCACACGGAAATACCACTTCCCCCCTATCAACAATTCCGGCAACAAAAGACACTACCGCCATTATTGACACCGGAACCGAGGAGACAACAACCGCATTCATAGCTCTGTCTGCAAGACGGCGGTTGGTTATTATGTTCGATGTCACAAAATATCCAAGCGACATGATAACAAAAATCGCAGATGCCGCAAACGACTCCATTCCCTTGATAAAAATTCCGCTGACCAGCATACAGAATATCATAATGAGAATAAGGAAATCATATTTTTCAAAGTATATAACACGCTTTCCCTGATAAACTTTTCTTAAAAAGGATACAGCAGTAAGCAAGATTATAATGCAGAAAACGTCATATCCGCCTTGCAACACCCCCGAAAACGGAAGAAAAAGAATAGAGGCCACATAAGAAAACTCAGGCGAGCCGAAGGCGACACAAACAAAGAGCACAGAGCCTAATACTATGGCTATCCACTCTGTAGGGATAAAGCAGGAAAGAACCGCTCCAAAAAGTCCAGCAAACAAAGCAACAACGGGGTGTATTGATGCCTCGCCCTCTTTTCTGTAAACCCTTTGGATACAGAAAAATTCAAAGAAAATAAAGTCAAAAAACGGCGCATCCTGGAGCATTATTGATAAAGGCTTATCGATGAACAAAAGGGGAATTCCGACAATGCAGAATACCGCACCGATAACAAGTGTAGCAGTGGAAATGCTGTTAAACAATCCTACATAATACCCAAGAAAATGAACCGCAAGCACAGCAAGTCCAAATGTCAAGGATGCCAGTCCGTACACCTTAGCCTTTGTGTATGTAAAAAGTTTTGATATAAGTGCAAACACCTCGGCTATACGAGATGCGGCACGCCTTTTTGAGCGTCCTGTTGCCGAGCCGCTTAGCGAACGCGAATAAAAGCGCTTTCCAAGAGGCAGCGGTTTTCCATCTTCCCCCATAGGTGCTTCATACCCATTGAGAAGATCAAAGAATTGCGATCTTGCCATATTTTTCTCCTAAACATTCGGTTTTTGAGCCGCTCTGTTTTTCTTTTTCTCCTTAGGGAGAAGAGCCGCCTCTATCTCCGGGTGCTTTAAAAGCAGGTCGGGTCTGCGCTCTCTGGTAATGCTTACCGCCTCCTCAAGCCTCCATCTGTCAACCTTTTTATGATCGCCCGAAATCAAAACCTCGGGTACCTCTCTTCCACGCCACTCTCTTGGCTTTGTATATTGAGGATATTCCAGAATTCCGGACGCAACACTCTCGCCCTCATAGCATTCGCTTGAGGCAAGAACACCATCAATAAGGCGGGATACCGCGTCTACAACAATGCAAGCAGGAACCTCGCCGCCCGTTACAACATAGTCTCCGATAGATATTTCATCATCAACTATCTCATCAATAACCCTCTGGTCAACTCCCTCGTAATGTCCGCAAAGAAATACAAGATTATCGTATTCCGAAAGCTCCTTTGCTACATCGTGATTAAAAATACGACCCTTAGGCGACATATAAATTACTCTCGCTTTGTTTTCAGCGGGTATGCTCTTTTTCACATTTTCATAGCAATCATATATAGGCTGACATGTCATAACCATGCCTACGCCACCGCCGTAAGGAGTGTCATCTGTCTTTCTGTGCTTATCAAGCGTAAAATCGCGGATATTATGACATTCCACCTGAATCAAGCCACTGTTTTGCGCTCTTCCGATTATACTCTCGGACAAAATTCCCCGTACCATATCGGGAAACAGGGTTAAAATATCAAACCTCATCAGCTTTGTCAAAAAATCCGGGAATAGGCAGCACCCTCATTCCTTCTTCGGATATCTCCTTTATGAATTCGGCAACATCGGGCAGCATAACATCAACACCCTCGTACCTTATAGTATAAATGCGTCTGCCCGCAACATCGGATACATCTGATATCTCGCCCAATGGCTCACCGCTCTCCGCATGAAATACCCGAAGTCCTATCATATCGGCAATCAACATTGCTCCGCCTGTCAGCGGAATATCGTCACGGTGAAGATAAATCTCTTTTCCTCTCAAAGCTATGGCATCTTCTCTTGTATCAATTCCCTCAATAGTCATTAGTACAAATTTTCCAAAAACAGAAGCATTTTTAACTCTCTTCTCACTGAAGCTTCCGTCTCTGTTTTTAAAAAATATACGCTTTTGCTTTGCAAGAACCTTTTCCGAGTCGCAATAATGCTCAAGCTTCAGCCCGCCCGCAACTCCGTGAGAGGTGCATATTCTTCCTCCTAAAAGATATTCTTTCTTCATCACACTGCTCCGCTTTGTTATACATATTAGTAAATATTATTTTAACATATATGAATAAATAAATCAAGCCCCAAAGAAAAATATGACATTTGCAGTCAAAAAGAGTAACATCAATCACATCACGGCCATATCAAAAAACAAGATTATTGGGTTTTTGACAACTTAGGCTTACATTTTTCCACATTTCGAGATACACTTGCTTTGTTAAAAGCAAAAGCTCCGACGCAAATCGAAGCCTTTTATACAAGTTTAAATTTCAAAGCCTACCAAAAGGCCGCCCGCCTCGGCATAAAAGCTGCAAAGACCTCTTGCTTCAGCGATAATTATTTCAGCCTTATGGAACACCTCCGCAATCTTCTCGCGCAAGAGCTCTGCCGCAGCAAGGTTTTGGGCATGGTGTATTCTCACCTTTCCACCCTTGTATCCATCGCCTTTCATATTAGAGAAGATATCCGCTACCATGTTTTTCAAGCCTCGGGATTTGCAAATCATCTCAAGGGTACCGACATCGCTTGCCCGTCCGATAGCGCGAATGCCGAGAAGACCTGCCATTTTTGCTACAAGATGGCTGACTCTGCCGTTGTTTGCAAGGTTGTGCATAGATTCAAGGGCGAAAAGAAGCCTTGTGTGATTAACATTATAGTCGGTAATCTTTTCTACAATAGTGTCAAAATCCTCACCGGATTTTATAAGCTCCACCAGTTTTTCTATAACTATGTACATCTCGGGTCCCGTGGAAAGGCTGTCTATAACATGCACCATTCTGTCAGGATACTTTTCTACATAAGTCTTCGCCGCCACCCGAGCCGCATTACAGCTTCCGGAAAGATTTGATGTTATTGTAATACAGAAAACTCTGTCAGCATCGCCAAATGCCTCTTCAAATTCGCCAGAGCTCGGGCAGGAGGTGCGTGATTTTCCCTTATATAACTTAAGGTCTGTAAGCATTTCGCTCACGTTAAGCTCTGCATTGTCTGTATATTCCTTGTTGTCTGTTATTATCTTAAGCGGCGCCAAATCAAAGTCTATCTCCGAAAGCGTGAGCATATCCGCTGAGGAGTCTGCAACAATTTTGTAATTCATAAAAATTCCTTTCAGCCGTTTTAATGTCAAAGCATACGGTTACGTTAGTTGACACATTATGTCTTATTGTACCATTTTTTCTTTTCTTTGTCAAGCACCGTAAGGATTTATATTTTCAATCATTATACCAAGCTATTTTTAATTTTGTGTTTTTCGCTAATTTGTTTATACGCAGTTTTTTTATTTTTGTAGAAATATTCATATTTTGACAGTATAATAAGAACATATATTCTATTTGTAAGGAAGAAAATGGGATGCTTGAATTAAAAAATATTACAAAGGACTACGTTACATCCTCTGAGACCGTCTCGGCTCTTAAAGGGATTAATATAGCCTTCCGAGACAAAGAATTTGTTTCTATTTTAGGTCCATCGGGCTGCGGAAAAACAACCCTTCTTAACATCGTTGGCGGACTTGATAAATATACCGACGGCGACCTTGTAATAAACGGCAGAAGCACAAAGTTATACAAGGACCGCGACTGGGACGTATACCGCAATCACAGAGTCGGCTTTATTTTCCAAAGCTATAACCTTATTCCCCACCAAACAATTCTCTCTAACGTGGAGCTTGCGCTCACCATCTCGGGCATCTCAAAAGAAGAACGTGTTGCAAGAGCAAAAAGAGCTCTTGACAGAGTTGGTCTTTCCAGCCAGTATTATAAGCGCCCAAACCAGCTCTCGGGTGGTCAGTGCCAGAGAGTTGCAATAGCCCGCGCACTGGTAAATGACCCGGAGATACTTCTGGCAGATGAGCCTACCGGCGCTCTAGACACAGTTACCTCAGTTCAGATTATGAACCTTATCCGCGAGATTGCGGGCGAGCGTCTTGTTATTATGGTAACACATAACCCCGAGCTTGCGGAGGAATATTCCACACGAATAGTTCGCCTGCTTGACGGTCTTGTTACCGAGGACTCTAACCCTGTAACCGAAGAGGAATTTGCGGCAGAAGCTAAGCTTCTTGAAGAAAAGGCAAAGGCTGAGGCTGATGAGGCGGCTCGATTGGCAACCGCAAGCTTTAAGGAAAGAAAAGCAGCCAAAAAGAAGAAGGAAAAGGCCAAAATGTCATTCCTTACGGCTGTTTCCCTCTCCCTTAACAACCTTGCCACCAAAAAAGGTCGCACCATAATGACAAGCTTTGCGGGAAGTATTGGTATTATCGGTATTGCCTTGATTCTTGCGCTCTCAACAGGTATAAATGCCTTTATTGCCCAAGTTCAAGAGGATACTCTTTCGACCTATCCTCTCACTCTCCAAAAGCATACGCAGGATATGTCGGCAATGCTTGCGGCTATGACCAGTGTATCCAACGAAGGCAACTACCGCGATTCCGGCAAAATATATGTTGATGATTCCTTCGGCACTATGATGGGTGCAATGTCGTCAACTGTTGAAAACAACCTGGAGGCATTCAAAAAGCATATTGAAGAAAACTATGACGATATAAAGGATTATATCAGCGATATACAGTATGCCTACGACTACAACTTGCAGGTATATACGTTAGACGGCAAGGTAAAGGTCGGAATGGAGACGGTGTTTGAGCATATGGGCGATGCCTTCGCCGGTATGAGCGAGCTTATGGAAATGGGCGGCTCTATGGGAATGGACGTATTCTCCGAAATGATAAACAACCAGGAGCTGCTCGACCAGCAGTATGAGGTTATCTCGGGAAATTGGCCAAAAGAGTATAACGAGGTTGTGCTCGTTGTTAACTCAAACAACCAGATAAGCAAAATGACCCTTTATATGCTTGGTATGCGCGACCCAAGCAATATCGACCAAGAAATAAAGGATTTGATGAACGGAGAATACAAATCCGAAGAGATTCCTCCGTTTACCTATGAAGAAATTCTTAATACTAAATTTAAGCTTCTTACCACTTCTGATTTCTTTGCCGAAAACGGTAAAACCTATAAGGTTGAAGGAAGCGACAAGGAATATCCTATATGGAATGACCTGCGTGACGGCTTTAATTTCGATCAGGAAAAATTTGTTTCGGAAAATGGCGTCGAGATTAAAATTGCGGGTATCGTAAGACCCAAAGAGGGAGCCACAGCAACTAGCATTTCGGGAGCTATCGGCTACACCAAGGCTCTCACAGACTACATCCTTGCTCAGAACGCAGCCAGCGAGGTTATCAATCAGCAAAAGGAAACTCCCGGTGTAAACGTGCTTACAGGTCTTGCTTTTGAAAGAACGGTTTACACAAGAGAGAACATCAATGAGCTTATCCACAAAATTGACTCCGCTACCATGGATATGTTCTACAAGGTTATGACCAACGAGATTCTCAAAGATGAAAATATTTCATCTATGCTTAACGTAAACAGAGCAAACATTAACACAATGTTTATGCTTCTTCCCGAAAAGGACCAGGCAGCGATACTCACAAAAATTATAAGCTCTGCTTATGCAAAAAATCCCACAGGAACAGACAGAACATTTGCAACCATTTCCTCTATGACAAACGGAATTACGGTTACTAAGGATAATATCACAGCTCTCCTCCCGGTTCTTAACAAAATGGAGACCGCGCCTCTAATCGTCGCTTTGGGCATCCCCGGAATTGTTGGTCTCGCAGACCCTGCCGCGGTTAATGAGGTAATATCCGATTTGAGTTCTAAGCACCCGGAGCTTGGCTCATTAACCGCTCAGAATCTCAGCGGCGCAATAATAAGTCTTCCTGCGGTAGAGCAGACAGCGGTCTATGAAAAGCTTGTCGGCTCTATAAACGAGGGCAATAGCGCTATGCTTACCCTTCTGTGCGCTATGATTTCAGCGCAGACATCTCAGTTTGGTATAAACATCACCCCTGAAAATATCGCAACAACCCTCCCCACTCTGCCGCCCATGCTTGCTCAGATTGCAACTATGCTGAACTCCGGTATACCGGGCCTTGCAGATTATGCCGACGAGACGGTAATGACAGAGGTTTATTCCGAGATGAATGACTTTGTTATGAATCTTGAGATTGATGAAAAGATTTTCTCACTTCTCCTTGCGGCAATGCCTGACGACCTGTTCGTAAGACTTGAAGAAACTCTTTACAATATGGCTCCCGGAATAGACGCAACCTACGACAGCGTTCTTGAAACTCTTGACGATGCCGAAAAGGCTAAACCCGCAGCCATAAACTTCTTTGCTAAAGACTTTGAGTCTAAAGAGCGTGTCGAAGAGTTTATTAAGGATTACAACAAGGCTGCCAAGGCGGACGGACGTGAAAAGGACGAGATCAAATACACTGATATCGTAGGCGCAATGATGTCCTCTGTAACCATTATCATTGATGCTATCTCCTATGTGCTTATAGCATTTGTTTCTATCTCCCTTGTTGTTTCATCGATAATGATTGGTATTATAACCAACATCTCGGTTCTTGAGAGAATAAAGGAGATTGGTATACTTCGTGCTATGGGTGCATCAAAGAAGGATGTTTCCAGAGTATTCAATGCCGAAACACTGATCATAGGCCTTGCGGCAGGCGCTCTCGGTATTCTGACAACTCTCATTCTTTGCATACCCATTACGGCTATCGTGCAGTACTTTACAGGACTTGACAGCATTAGAGCTATTCTTCCCTGGCAGGGCGCTTTGGCTCTGGTTATTATCAGCATGGTGCTCACACTTATCGCAGGAATTATTCCCTCTCGCTCCGCAGCTAAGAAAGACCCTGTGGTAGCTCTCAGAACAGAATAATAAGCTTTACCTTAATCTATTACCGAGACTGTCTCAAATTCATTTTTGAGGCAGTCTTTTTTATGTGTGTTTGAGCGATTTTGAGCGTTTATCAATATTAGGTGTAATTGTTGACATTTAAAATATGGTATGGTACACTGATATAAAACAGGTTTATTTTTAATCCTTTTATTGTTCAACATACACAAAACCAACATATTTCTTTGATTGAAACTATCTATACCGCAAGAAAGGAAGGGTAAATAATGAAAAAAAGAGTATTTACTTTGTGCTCAATTCTAATCGTTATGGCAGCTATTCTTATCTCCTGCGCGCCAGGCGATAACACAAAACCATCGGGAAGCTCAGACTCGAGCAACGATAAGCTCATATATGGCGAAAGTACTCCCGTGGCTATCATAATGCCTGAGAGCGAAAACGACAGAGTTACAGACTCATTTTATACATTTTATTATAACCTTGCTGCCAATGTCGGCTTTTCCCCCGAAATAATCAAAGCTACAGACGAGCAACGTTCCCACGAAATCGTTTTTGGAAGCACCGAAAGAGCTGTATCCAAGGAGGCTTACAGGTTGCTTAACAGAATTGACCTGACCACCGAGGAAGAAAGCGAAGGCAGACCGAGAATACTCATCTACACAGACGGCTCCTCTATTGCAATTGCTTACGACAATTCGGTAGATGATATTGCTTTAATAAAAGCTATAAACCATCTTAACGACAACTATGTAAAATCCTCGCTTAGCCTTAAGGCAGGCATTCTTTACACCGAGGTTGTTAATATTGTTGCCCATTACGAAGCGATAGACCAAGCCTTGATAGCCGAAAAGTGGACACTTCTTGAAAAACAGATAGGAGCTGAAAACGGAAGTAAAACTACCGCAGCGCTTAAACAGCTTTACACTATTTATATCGAAGAGCTCATTTCCTGGTTTGCCAATCTTTACGACCCTGCAGTCGGCGGTTATTACTACTCAAACTCAGCACGTAACACTCCCGGATATCTACCAGATGCAGACAGTACATATCAAGCCCTGTCATTTATATCTGCATCGGGCATGGGATATACCGAAAATGACGGATTCAGAAATTACTCAAAGCTTTTGCCCGATTGGATGAAAGCTCAAATTGTTTCATTCATTAAGGGACTTCAGCATCCTAACGGATATTTCTATCACCCTCAGTGGGGTGCTGCCCTTACAGACCTGCACACCTCCAGAAGAGCCAGGGACCTTTCTCGAAGTGTATCGGTGCTTAAGTCTCTTGGCGAAAAGCCTACCTATTCAACTCCCACAGGTGTTGGCGGAGAGGATTCCGCGGATGAAACAGTTCTCCCCAGCAACACACCTTTAACAGAAAGACTTACATCTAACAAGGTTCTCGCAGTCTCAAAAATTATAGCAACTGCGGTTGCCGTTCCGGCTCACCTCGAAAACAAAGAAGCTTTTGAAAGTTATCTTGCCGAGCATGATATCAACGCCGATTCTTATGTTGTAGGCAGCGGACTTGTTGCTCAGATAAGCGAGATAATTTACCGTGACAGTGTGCTTAAGGAGGAGGGAAAAGATTATTCCCTTGTTGAAATTCTCATAACCTGGCTAAAAGACAAGCAGCTTGATAACGGCTTGTGGGAAGAAAATACAGGATATGCCGGAATAAATGGACTTATGAAGGTTGCCGGAATATTCTCCAGTGCCAAAATTCCTCTTCCCAAGGCTGATATTGCGGCAGAAAAGGCTATGTCGGCTATGCTGTCAGATGAAAATCCGAGCGCTATAACAGATGTTTATAACACATGGGCGGCAATGAACAGAATTATAAGCTCGTTAAGAAGCGGCGACGACAGCGATGTTGTTCTCGCAGACACTCTTTTGAAAAAGCTTCGAGACGGAGCTCCGGGCTATATTGCAGCAACACGCGCAAAGCTTGCTTTATTCATCAAGCCCGACGGTTCATTCTCTTATAACCAAACAACCTCGGCAGCAACCTCTCAGGGTCTGCCTGCCGCAGTTCCCGGAAGCATTGAGGGCGATGTAAATGCTACAATGCTTGCATCCTCGGATATCGTAAGCGTTATTTATTCTGCGCTGAAATACGATATGGTTCCGATATACACATACTCAGACTGGTACAGATATCTTCTTATACTTAATTCGCTTCAGCCTGTTATAAAGGACAAAGAGGAAATAAAAGAGGTTATCCCTGTAACCTTTGATGAGGAAGCTGTAAATGCGGCTCCCCTGGACACAAACACATCTGCCGGCTCATCCCAAGCAGGCGGCTCAATTATTGTTATTAAAGACCCCAGAGCCAATAGAGATGGAAATGTTTTAAAGATAGACTCAAAGGCCGGCGGCAATGACCAGGTTCTCCTGCTTCCCTATGCCGCTGCTAAAAAAACCTCCTGTTTTGTATTCGAGGGAGACTTCTGTGTTCTTGATATGGAGTCATCCTACTCGGTGCAGATATTCCTTGATAACTCTTATATGGTCTCCTTAAGAAAAGACTCCGGAAGAGTCAGCATTGTAGAATCATCATCTAATTCAGCATCAAAATCTATAGATAATGTCATTGATGTTCAGCCTGCATTTGGCCAATGGTTTAACCTTAGGCTTGAATACTTCCCCGGTGACGAAAATACGGTAAGAGCAAGAATATACTACAACGACAAGTTGGTTGCCGTTACAGACAACTACTATAACCAGTCCGGCGAAAAGCTTACAGGAAGCGCTACTCCCGGAGGCACCTACTCCTACATGAAGCTGCAAACCCTCTCAAGCGCTGATTGTGTAATTCTTCTTGATGATATCAATGCTTACAAGACAGACATTGAATATCAACCTATAACAGACCCATCTAAATCCCCTGCCCTCAACATTGACGGCACAAATAAGCCTATAGATACCGACACTCTCACCGAATATACCTTTGATGACGGAAAAACAAGCGGAATTCTTCACACATTCTACGGTGAAGAGGATAAAACTCCCGGCGGAATTGACTTAACAGACGGAAAGCTTACCGTTAACACCGAGTACGGCATGGACGGGTTTGCTATTCTTAATGATACCGCGCAGTCAAAATATGCGGTTGGAACAACCTATTACTTTGAGGCCGACCTGACATTTGCGGGCGGAGCACCCACAGGAAATGACCTTAACGCAGCGTTTATTGGTTTGCTTTCAAATAAAACAAGCCTTAAGAACGGAAATATGTTCGCATACGGATATATCTCCTACACCGACACAGAGGGTAGTGGAATTACAGTATTTGGCGCGCCTCTCGAAAAGGGTAAAACCTATAGAATACGTATAGAGTACACCGTAGGCGACGGTCTTTACAATTCCTCAAGCTGGCAGGATAGATTCAACTATGCATCATCAGGCTTTAAATTCTATGTTGACGGAACAGAGGCTGCAAGCATTAACAAGGATGTGTTTAACATAGGTCTTACAACATATGCATCTGACAGAAGCTTTGTTGGTCTTGGTATTTACACCAGAGGCGGCAAGAGCGACGGCTTGGAGCTTGATTTTGATAACATAAAGGTTGGAAGCCAAGCACCCGACACAACCGTTCCCGGCTACGACCCCGACCCCGAGCCTCCTCTGCCCGAATATCCCGATATTCCCGAGGCAGATAAGACCTACTACGGTAACTCGTACTACACAGGAACAAGATATCACTTTACAACCGCTACATCCTACGGAATTGCCGAATACAAGGGCAGTACCACAGGCGGCGGAAAATATGAAATTGCAGACGGCTCGTTTATCGTAAGCGATGACCCAACCTGGTACGGCATCGGCTTCAAGAACGACAGATACAACAAGGACACAGTTTACGAAAACGGAACTGTTTATGTATTTGAAACCGACTTCACCTACCTTGGCGGACGCAATATGTCCTCCTCCGACCTTGGAGCTGCGTTTGTAGGCTTCATCGGCGCCGAAACCGATGTAATAAAGAATGACAATATGTTCGCCCACAGCTTCCTCAAATACAAGGGTGTTGACTACAACGGCGACGGAGACCAGGACAGCTTAAGTCTGTTTGGTGCAGAGCTTGCAATAGGTGTAACCTACAATCTCCGTGCCGAATATACGGTTGGCGGCGGCTTTATCTTCTATGTAAATGGCGAAAAGCAGGCTGAGTTTGATCTTACAGCCACAAAGGGACTCTCTGATACTAACTTCTGGGGCTTCGGCTTCTACTTTAGAGGCACAGGATACACAAGAGGGCTGGAAGTTAAGTTTGACAATGTGTTTGTCGGAGTAACAGATACCCCGCTTTCCGACAGCTTAACTCCTGAACCCGAGCCTGAACCTGAACCCGAGCCTACTCCAATGCCTAATCTTCCCTTTGAAGACGGTTCGGAGGACATGACCTTTGGCAATAGCGAAACTCAAATCCCCGAAGACGGATGGGTAGAACAATAAATTTAGGCAACATAAATTTCACAAACAAAAGAAAGGAGAGGCGGTTATATGCGAAATGACAAGCATCTGTACGAGCCCGCCGAGCTGCAGCTTGTTTTTCTTGATTCGCAAGATGTAATAACTACATCAGGCGATATGGAGTTTGACGGCGGAACCACAATACCCGGCGGCGGTTGGGTGTAAAACTTGCGAAAAAGTAAACCAAAACTTACATATGAAAGGATTTTAACATGAAAAACACAAAATTAGTTAAGATTTTAACTTCAGCTCTAGCTGTGATATTGCTGATTTGCGCTATGGTTTGTGTAACCGCGCTTGCCGAAAACACAGCTCCCACAGTTGAAATCAAGTACAAGAACCTCTCTTACGGAGGAACAATCTCTATCGCCTTCGCGGTTAAGGCTGATGACTATGATGCGGTTGACCTTCTCGTTTACGAAAGTGAGCCCCAAGACCCTGCGACAGAAGCCGCAAACTACACAATAGTAGACTACCTGGAAAAATCCACCATTTATGGTGAAGAGCTTGCAGTATTCCTTACCCCGGGCATTGCTCCAAGATACATGAACAAGCAGATATACGCAGTTGCAAGACTTTCTACTGCCGACGGCTATGTTTATAGTGATGTTGTTCGTTACAGCATTACCGAGTATGCATACGAGGTACAGTACGACGAAGCTCTCGCTGACGAATACGTAACCTTTGGCGAAACTCTTATCAGCTACGGCGACCAGATAAAGGGTCTCCTCGGTGACACCGACCTTAAGCCCTCGGATATGTCCTATGTTGCAATTGCTGACGGCTACGAGGGAACAATTGACGGTAAGTATAGCGCAGGCATCTTCTCTGCAACCGACAAAATCACTCTCCCTGTGTACACAGGCACAGCTCCCGAGGGTCAGTCTTATGCAGGAAAGTGGACTTCCTCAATTGATGGAAATATAACCATTGAAGACGGAGTTCCAATTTCTGTTTCTGCAAACGCTATCTTCTCTCCCCTCTTTGCAAGCAACTATGTTGCAGGTGTATATTACAACAGTGAGACAGATGGTACAAGATACGCATTCGATACAAATGATACAACCGGTATCACGGGAGGCACTATTGCAAACGGTGCGCTCGGATTTAGCGGCAACGGTGCTCACGGTATTGCAAATAATATGCAGGCAAACTTTGAAGAGGGTACAAAGTATGTATTTGAGGCAGATTTCACTTACCTCGGTGGCGCTCCCAAAACCGCAGATCTTAATGCTGCATTTGTTGGACTTCTTTCTAACGGAACCGTTCATAACAATAATATGATGGTTTATTCCTATTTGAAGTTTACCGATGAAAACGCACAGGCTATCACAATGTTTAATACAAGATTTGAAAAGGGTGTTAAGTACAACATTGCGATAGAGTACACCGTTGGAGATAACAGCAACCTTTCCACAGGAACAACGGGTGCTGATTATACTGCAAGAAACAATTATGCAAAAGAAAATGTTGCATTCTATGTAAATGAAGTGAAGCAGGATCTTGCAAATTGCACCGACATCGCACTTGGATACGGCAGCTCCTTCGCTGATGACAAGAACTTCTACGGATTTGGTGTTTATACACGTAATTCCTCCTACACCTCATCTCTCGACCTTGAATTTGATAATGTTTACATTGGACCTAAGGGCTCCATTCCTGAAGAAAAAATTGATAGCTACTACGAAACCGCAACCACAGGAACCAAGTATAGCTTTGATACCGACGGAGACACAAGCGCTGTTGTAGAAGATGACGACCATGATAGAAACACCGGAAAATACGGTGACTTCACCGCAGCGGATGGCAAACTTACCCTTTCAGGCAACCCCGCTTGGTATGCTTTCGCATTCAAGAACGCAGATTATGACAGCACAAAGACTTATGCAAACGGCACAAAGTATGTATTCGAAGCAGATATTACCTATAATGGCGGTCAAACAAAATACGCTGCTGCAGATAACAGCAACTATCTCTCTCCGGCATTTGTTGGGTTCTATAGCGCAAACAAGGGAGATTTTACGAACGGAAACATGTTCAGCTACAACTACGCAAATTACACAACACCCAGTGACGGCACGAACTTTGCAGATTCTAACTTTGAACTTTATGGAGTTGATTTTGCTAAGGGTGAAACAAAGAATGTAACGTTTATTTACACCGTTGGCACAAAAACCAATCTTGAGGTTTACGTTGACGGAGTTAAGACTGCAGACTATACTCTCACAAATAACTCAGCAGATACCAACTTCTACGGCTTCGGCTTCTACTGCAGAGGCGCAGGCTACACCAACAACCTCTCCCTCACCTTCGACAACGTTTATCTCGGAGTTGTTGAGGCACAATAATCAATAATTAATATTTTATCGCTATGGAAAACAAAAAGTATTCCCTAGCCGATACCGAAAAATTTAAAGAACTCGCCGCCCACGTGGGCGGCGAGCGCGGTATCAGGCTGTCTTCGGCTCTTGCCGACTATTACGAAAGAATATATTCAAAGGAGCTTCCCGAGTGGTTTGCAAGGCTATATGACAAGAAGATTGGCGGATTTTATTTCTCAAACAGTGCGCGTGATAACGATTCACTAATCTACAAGGGCATGACCTTTGGTCTTTTGCCCGATGCTGACAGCACTTGGCAGACCCTTATCACCCTGCCAAAGCTGGGACTTACCTTTGGGAAAAAGTATTCCAAATTTTTACCCGAAGAAACAAAGGTAAAAATCATAGCTTTTCTAAAGGGGCTTCAAGATACAGACGGATATTTCTATCACCCTCAGTTTGACAGAAAACGAAATGAAGAAAAAATTGAAAGACGCTCAAGAGATTCTTCACGAGCTGTTGCGGTCATCACCGCGCTTGGCGCTCTGCCAACCTATGACACCCCAACAGGCATTATCGGTGACGGAATATTGGCAAACGGCGAGAGGGTTAAAAAGCCCGCTGCTCCAAGCAACGCAGAAGAGTCAAAAGCTGAGAAAAGCCAAGCATTCTATGCACCGTTTATGAAGGACAAAGAGTCTTTCTTAGAGCATTTAAGCTCGCTTAAGCTTACTAACAACTCCTACTCCACAGGCAGCCACTTTATCACTCAGCAGCCAGAAATGGTATACCGTGATAAGCTTCTTAAAAAAGAGGGAGCAGACTACACTCTATACGGTCTGCTTACCGACTGGCTTACCGAAAATCAGCTTGAAAACGGAATTTGGGACGAAAAAATAGACTACGGTAGCATCAGCGGAATAATGAAGATATGCAGGCTCTATTCTGCCGCAAATGTTATGATACCAAGGGCTGAAAAAACTGTCAGAACAGCAATTTCGGTAATAACCTCAGACGAGGAGGTACAAAGCATTACCGATATATTCAACCCCTGGGTGGCAACAAACGTTATCCTCTCCGACCTGTGCAAAATCGGCGGTGAGGAGGGTAAAAAAATTGCCGAATGTATAAGAGAAGAGCTTATTGACAATGCCGAAGCTCTTATCGGCGCAACCGCAGACAAGCTTTCACAGTTCAAGCGTGCTGACGGCGCATTCTCTTACCCCAAAGATGCCTCAGGCGGCTGGAATATGGGTATGCCTTTGGGAATAAAAGGGCTTGACGAGGGTGACATTAACGCAACTCACCTTGCAGTATTTGCGGTTGATAACATTTACTCCGCCCTTGGTCTTGAAAAATTCTACATCCCTCCTTACGGTAATACAGATGCTCAAAAGGTTCTCGACATAATCACAGGTTAAAAGAGAAAAACGACTCTAAAACTGCATAAAATATATTTTCCCCTCTTGACTTTATATTTATATTATGTTATAATATTACGAAATGTAAAGATATAAGATATTAAGTATAATATAAGGAGGATGGATATGAAGGCTTTGTTCCGTGGCGCTCTTGTTTATGATAACGGCGTAATGAAAAAGCTTGATATGTGTTTTGACGGTAAGTCCCTTACCCCTTATGTAGGTGACCTATTCTCTTTTGACAGTTCTTCTGTTTTTGATAATACTGTTATTTTTCCCGGTTTTTGTGATGTTCACGTACATCTCAGAGAGCCGGGATTTTCTTATAAAGAGACTATAGCAACCGGTACTGCCGCATCTGCAAGAGGCGGATACACCGCAGTTTGCTCAATGCCTAACCTGGACCCCACCCCCGATTCAAGAGAAAATCTTGATAAGCAGTTGGAAATAATCAAAAGAGATGCTAAAATCGCGGTGCTCCCCTACGGCACAATAACAAAAAAACAGGTAGGCAGAGAGTTTTCTGACATGGAAGACATAGCGCCTGATGTTGTAGCCTTTTCTGATGACGGAAAGGGTGTGCAGGACGAGAATATGATGCGGGAGGCTATGCTTAAATCAAAGGCTCTTGGCAAGATGATAGTTGCCCACTGCGAGGACAACTCCCTGCTCCATGGCGGGTACATTCACGACGGCGAATATGCTAAAGCTCACGGACACAGAGGCATTTGCTCTGAAAGCGAATGGGGTCCTATTGTGAGAGATATTAAGCTGGCTGAAGAGACCGGCTGCGCATATCACGTCTGCCATATTTCCACTAAGGAAAGTGTACAGGCTATCAGAGAGGCTAAGGCGAGAGGGGTTAACGTCACCTGTGAAACAGGCCCCCACTACATTCTGCTTGATGACTCCTGCTTGCAAGAAGACGGAAGGTTCAAAATGAATCCTCCGCTCCGCTCCCCCGAGGACAGAGAGGCGATTCTTGAGGGAATTCTCGACGGCACAATAGATATGGTCGCTACCGACCATGCGCCTCACTCGGCTGAGGAAAAGTCACGGGGTCTTGAAAAAAGTGCTATGGGCGTTGTCGGAATTGAAACCGCCTTTGCAACCCTTTATACCGACCTTGTTAAGACAGGAATGCTACCTCTCGAGGAGCTTTGCAAGCTGCTCTCAAATAATCCGAGAGAGCGCTTTAATATAACCGCTGACCCGGGATTTACTGTATTTGAGGTTGGCAAGGAATACGAAATTGACCCCGAGGAGTTCCTCTCTATGGGTCGCGCTACTCCTTTCAAAGGTAAGAGAGTATACGGCAAGTGCCTGCTCACCGTTTATAACGGAGAGGCAGTGTACACTAACATTGGTTAATAATTTTTGGAGGATATAAAAAAATGGCAAAGAGAACAGACATCAAAAGAGTCATGATAATCGGCTCTGGCCCTATTGTAATCGGTCAGGCTGCAGAGTTCGATTACGCAGGTACACAGGCCTGCCTTGCGCTGAAGGAGGAGGGATATGAGGTAATTCTTGTTAACTCAAACCCCGCAACAATAATGACCGATACTTCAATTGCGGACAAGGTATATATGGAGCCCTTGACCCTTGAATATATCGCAAAGATTTTAAGATACGAGCGTCCTGATGCAATTCTGCCCGGCATTGGCGGTCAGACAGGACTTAACCTTGCTATGCAGCTTGAGAAAAAGGGTGTTCTTAAGGAGTGTCACACCGAGCTTCTCGGTACATCAAGCGAGAGCATTGAGAGAGCCGAGGACCGCGAGCTCTTTAAGGAGCTTTGCCAGTCTATAGGCGAACCTACAATTCCCTCTGAGATAACCTACTCTATCGACGAGGCAAAGGCAGCTGCAGAGAGAATTGGCTACCCTGTTGTTCTTCGCCCCGCTTTCACCCTCGGCGGTACAGGCGGTGGATTTGCAAACAATGAAGAGGAGCTTTATGAGATAGGCCTTAATGCATTCAAGCTCTCTCCCGTTCACCAGGTTCTTATTGAGAAGAGCGTTAAGGGATATAAGGAGATTGAGTTTGAGGTTATGCGTGACTCAAATGACCATGCAATAACCATCTGCGGTATGGAAAACATCGACCCCGTTGGTGTTCACACTGGTGACTCGCTTGTTGTTGCTCCCATAATGACCCTCTCAGACCACGACAAAAAGATGCTCAATGATTCTGCAATAAAGATTATCAGAGAGCTTAAAATAGAGGGTGGATGTAATGTTCAGTTTGCATTAAACCCCAATTCTTCTGAATATTACCTTATCGAGGTTAACCCCAGAGTTTCCCGTTCTTCTGCTCTTGCCTCCAAGGCATCAGGATATCCTATTGCCAGAGTTACCGCAAAGATTGCAGTAGGTATGGCTCTTGAGGACATAAAGATTGCGAACACAAATGCTGCATTTGAGCCTCAGCTCGACTACGTTATAGCCAAGCTTCCCAGATTCCCCTTTGATAAGTTCACTGCAGCCTCCAACACTCTCGGCACACAGATGAAAGCCACAGGCGAGGTCATGGGCATTGGCTCGAACCTTGAGGAATGTCTTCTTAAGGGTGTGCGCTCGCTTGAAATAGGTGTAACTCACATCTATCATCACAAGTTTGATAATATGACAGATGCGGAGCTTAAGGAATACATCTCCGAGTTCCGTGATGACAATATCTTTGCTATCGCAGAGCTTCTTTACAGAGGTACTACTGTTGAAGAGGTTCACGAAATAACAAAAATTACCTCCTTCTTCCTTGATGCCATAAAGAACATTATCAACATGGAAAAGGTGCTTGAAAATAACATCTTTGACCTTGACACCCTCAAGGCAGCAAAGAAAATGGGCTTCTCTGACAAGTATATTGCAAGACTTTGGAAATGCTCTGAGCTTGATGTGTTTAAATTCAGAAAGGAAAACAACCTCTTCCCTGCGTTCCGTATGGTCGACACCTGCCACACAGGAGCTTATATCCCCTACTTCTACTCTTCTTATACCGGCGAGAATACTTCTATTCTTACAGACAAGAAGAAGATTGTCGTTCTTGGAGCAGGTCCTATCCGTATCGGTCAGGGTGTCGAGTTTGACTACTCCACCGTTCATGCGGTTACAACAATAAAGAACTCGGGCTATGAGGCAATAATCATAAACAACAACCCCGAAACCGTTTCTACAGACTATACGACAGCGGATAAGCTCTACTTTGAGCCCCTCACACCCGAGGATGTTATGAACATTATTGAGTTTGAGAAGCCCGAGGGCGTTATCGCGTCTCTTGGCGGACAGACCGCAATTAACCTTGCTCAGCCTCTTCATGACCTTGGTGTTAAGATTATAGGTACAGACTGCGCTGCTATCGACAGAGCAGAAAACAGAGACGCGTTTGAAAAGCTTCTTAAAGACCTTAATATACCCCAGCCGGCCGGCCGTGCTGTTACAAAGATTGAAGACGGTGTTGCTGCGGCAAAGGCTGTCGGCTACCCTGTGCTTGTTCGTCCCTCGTTCGTTCTTGGCGGACGCGCAATGCAGATAGTTGCAAATGAAAAGCAGCTTCGCCACTACCTTAAGACCGCTGTTGAGATAGACGAGGACAAGCCTGTTCTTGTTGACAAGTACATCAGCGGTAAGGAGGTTGAGGTTGACGCAATCTGCGACGGACACGACGTATTTGTTCCCGGTATTATGGAGCTTGTAGAGAGAACAGGTATTCACTCGGGCGACTCAATCAGTGTGTATCCCACATTCTCTATATCCGACAAGGTTAAGGGTACAATTCTTCAGTATGCAAAGAAGCTTGGTCTCGGCATTGGCATTGTAGGTCTCTATAACATTCAGTTTATTGTTGACAATAATGACGAGGTGTTCATTATCGAGGTTAATCCCCGTTCCTCTCGTACCGTTCCCTTCCTTTCAAAGTCCACCGGATACTCTCTTGCGGATATTGCAACCGAGTGTATCCTTGGCAAGAGCCTTAAGGAGCAGGGAATCTTCTCACTCTACCCTGAGGAAAAGAAAAGATGGTATGTTAAGGTTCCTGTGTTCTCATTCAACAAGCTTCGCGGACTTGACGCATATCTCTCCCCTGAGATGAAGTCCACAGGTGAGGCTATCGGCTATGATGATGACCTTTACAGAGCATTCTACAAGGCTCTTCAGGCATCGGGCATGCATCTTCAGAATTACGGCACAGTCTTTGCAACAATTGCAGACTGCGACAAGGAGGAAGCTCTTCCTCTTATCCGCCGCTTCTACAACCTTGGCTTCAACATTGAGGCGACAGGCGGAACCGCAAGCTACCTTAAAGAAAACGGCATACGCACTCACGTGCTTAAGAAAATTTCAGACGGCTCTGAGGAAATTGCCGACTCTATCCGTCAGGGACACATAGCTTATGTTATTAACACCTCCGACCCCTCGTCGTCCGGTGTTATCCGCGACGGCTTTGAAATAAGAAAATACGCTACCGAGAACAACGTAACTATGTTCACGTCTCTCGATACCGTAAGAGTTCTCCTTGACGTTCTTGAGGACATCACAATTACAATATCCACAATTGACAGCTGAAAGGAAATAGCGACTTGAAAGACGTAAATCTTAAAGTAATTTCCAACAAACAAATAGCAAAAAACACATACGAATCTGTTCTTGAGGGCGATGTTTCTCATATCACCGCCCCCGGGCAGTTCGTAAACATAAAGCTGGAGGGTAAATTCCTCCGCCGTCCTATCTCGATTTGCGCTGTTGAAGATAACCGCCTGACCCTTATCTATAAGGTCGTAGGCGCTGGCACCGAGCAAATGGCAGAGGCTGCCGCAGGCACAGTGTGGCAGACCCTTACAGGTCTTGGCAACGGCTACGACCTCACGAAATCGGGCGACAAGCCTCTCCTTATCGGCGGCGGTGCGGGAGTTCCCCCTATGTTCGAGCTTTGCAAAAGACTCGTTAAAGAGGGAAAAGCGCCTGTTGTAATTCTCGGCTTTAATACAAAAGACGAGGTGTTTTACGAAAATGAGTTTAAGGCTCTCGGCGCTGATGTTGTTGTTTGCACAGCAGACGGCTCTTACGGCACACAGGGCTTTGTAACCACTCCTATGGAGACTGTTGACTACACCTACTTCTACACCTGCGGTCCAGAGCCTATGCTTAAGGCTGTATTCAAGGCTTCAAAAACATCCGGCCAGCTCTCATTTGAAGAGCGAATGGGATGCGGCTTCGGCGCATGTATGGGATGCTCCTGCAAAACAATTACAGGCTATAAGAGAATTTGCAAAGAGGGACCTGTAATGGAAAAGGAGGAAATACTTTGGGAGAAGTAAATTCGAAATTCTAAATTCGGAATTATTTCACCAAGGTCAAATATTTTATGAATACTAAAGTTAAACTTTGCGGAATAGAGATGTCAAACCCTATTATTCCCGCATCGGGTACATTTGGATTTGGCTATGAATTTGCCGAGCTTTATGACATCAATATTCTTGGAACATTTTCCTTTAAGGGTACTACAAAGGACAAAAGATTTGGAAATCCCACACCCCGTATCGCCGAGTGCGAAAGAGGTATGATAAACTCTGTCGGACTTCAAAACCCCGGTGTTGAAGATGTTATTAAAAATGAGCTTCCTAAGCTTAAGACGTGCTTCAGTAAGCCTGTTATGGCTAATGTTTCGGGCTTTTCGGTTGATGAGTATGTTTACACCTGCGAGAAGCTTGACAAAGAGAGTCAGATTGGCTGGTTTGAAGTTAATGTTTCCTGCCCTAATGTTCACGGCGGCGGAATGAGCTTTGGCACATCTCCCGAGGCGGCAGCGGAGGTTACCGCAGCAGTTAAAAAGGTGACGACAAAGCCCGTTATTGTTAAGCTCTCGCCTAATGTTACCGATATAGTATCCATAGCCAAGGCCTGCGAGGCTGCGGGCGCTGACGGCATCAGCCTCATAAATACTCTTCTCGGAATGAGAATAGACCTGAAGTCAAGAAAGCCTGTTGTAGCGAACAAAATGGGCGGCTTCTCAGGTCCGGCAATCAAGCCTGTCGCCTTAAGAATGGTATATCAGGTATACGATGCGGTTAAAATTCCTATTGTCGGCGGCGGAGGCATTTCTACAGCCGAGGACGTTATAGAAATGATGCTTGCGGGCGCTACTGCGGTTGAGGTAGGCGCTGCCAACCTTGTTGACCCCTTTGCCTGCAAAAATATAATCGAGGACCTGCCTCGTGTTATGGAAAAATACAGAATAGAAAATCTTACAGATATTATTGGAGGTGCGCATTAATGGGAAAGGACGTAATTATTGCCTGTGATTTTGACAGTGCGGAAAAAACCTTTGCTTTCCTTGATAAATTCACAGGAAGAAAGCCTTTTGTTAAAATCGGTATGGAGCTCTACTATGCAGAGGGGCCCTCTATCGTAAAGGAAATAAAGAAGAGAGGACACAAGATATTCCTTGACCTTAAGCTTCACGATATCCCCAATACAGTAAAAAAGTCTATGGCGGTTCTTTCTCGCCTTGACGTTGATATGACAAACCTGCATGCGGCAGGTACAAAGCGCATGATGGCTGCCGCTATTGAGGGACTTACCCGCGAGGACGGCACACGTCCTATGCTTATCGCTGTAACTCAGCTCACATCCACAGACGAGGAGACTATGAAAGCCGACCTCCTTATTAACGAGCCTATAGACAAGGTTGTTATGCACTATGCTCATAACGCTATGGAGGCAGGACTTGACGGTGTTGTTTGCTCTCCCCTCGAGGCCGGCAAGGTGCACGACACCTGCGGCAAGAATTTTGTCACCGTTACCCCCGGTGTAAGATTTGCTGACGGCGACATCGGTGACCAGAAGAGAGTTATGACTCCCGCTGAGGCAAAGAAGATAGGCTCTGACTATATCGTTGTAGGAAGACCTATCACCGCAGCAGAGGATCCTGTTGCAGCATATGAGCGCTGTGTAAGAGAGTTCTGCGATTAAGAAAAAAATGCTGGGAGCTTTTTGAATAAAATTCCCCGCATCCCGCAAAAACTTCACAAAGGTTTTTTGTAAAAATATTTTTAGAATTTTTGGAAGGTGCGGATAACCTTTGCAAAAAGGTTTCCGCGATAGGTAAACTAACTATGGAAAGCTACAAGAGAGAATTTATACAGTTCCTTGAGAACGCAGGCGTTCTTAAGTTTGGTGATTTCACCGCTAAATCGGGAAGAAAAATTCCCTACTTTATCAACGCAGGTATGATTAAGACAGGTGCAGATATTGCAACCCTTGGCGAATTTTACGCAAAGGCATATTTTGAAAAGCTCGGCAAAAAGCCCGCTGTCCTTTACGGTCCTGCATACAAGGGAATTTCCCTTTCGGTTTCCGCAGCGGTCGCTCTTTCTAAGAACGGACTCAACGTTCCTTTCTTCTTTAACAGAAAAGAGGTTAAGGACCACGGCGAGGGCGGTGTATTTGTAGGATACGTACCGAAGGAGGGCGAGGAAATCGTTATTATTGAGGACGTTATCACTGCAGGCACTGCTATCAGAGAATCTATGGACATCCTATCTCACCTTGAGGGAACAAAGGTTGCCGCTGCCTTCATTATGGTAAACCGTAAGGAAAAAGGCCAGGGCGACAAGGGCGCTATGGATGAGATAGAGGAGCAGTTCGGCTTCCCTGTATACTCTATTGTTGATGTTTATGACATCATAGAGTATCTTGAGGAAAAACCCGAGAACAAAGAAAACGTTGAGAGAATTAAAAAATATCTTGAGGTTTACGGCGCATAAATCACGCCCTTTTGCAAATAATAATTAACATATAACGGAGTAAATGCAGTTATGAGAAATCTTGTAAATATACTTGACCTCTCCACAGAGGAGATAGACGAGCTTATTAAGGTTGCCTCGGATATACTTGACAACCCGGAGCTTTATACCAACTCCTGCCGCGGCAAAATTTTGGGCACTCTCTTCTTTGAGCCCTCAACCAGAACCAGGCTTAGCTTCACATCTGCAATGATGAGTCTTGGCGGAAATGTTCTCGGCTTTTCACAGGCTGCAAGCTCCTCTACCGCAAAAGGCGAAACGGTTTCCGATACAATAAGAATGGTCAGCGCGTACTCCGACATCATAGTAATGCGCCACCCCAAGGAGGGTGCGCCCATTGTTGCCTCAGAGGTTTCATCCGTTCCTGTTATTAACGCAGGCGACGGCGGTCACTTTCACCCCACCCAAACTCTTACCGACCTCCTCACCATCAAGAAAAAGAAAGGGCATTTTGAGAACCTTACCGTTGGTGTTTGCGGTGACTTAAAATACGGAAGAACCGTTCACTCTCTTATTTCAGCCCTTTCCCGCTACGAGGGTGTGAGATTTGTGCTTATAGCTCCCGATGAGCTTAAGCTCCCCGATTATGTAAAAGACGAGTATCTTTACGGTGCGGGATGTGAATTTGTTGAGACAGATAACCTTGACAAGGCTATTCCCTCTCTCGACATTCTTTATATGACGAGAATTCAGGCTGAAAGATTTGACTCAAGAGAGGAATACGAAAGACTTAAAGACTCCTACATTCTCACAAGAGACAAGCTCTCCGGCGCAAAGGATGACCTATCTATACTTCATCCTCTTCCCAGAGTAAACGAAATTGACGTTGACGTTGACGACGACCCCAGAGCCGACTACTTTGACCAGGCTATGTACGGCAGATATATCAGAATGGCTCTGATACTTATGCTTCTTAAAACAAAGGGTGTGTCGGATAAGCGCTTCCACGGATATGAAAATCCTGCTCTTATATGCAATAATCCTCACTGCATTTCAAGAAACGAGCGAGGAATAAAGCATCTCTTTGACGAGGGCAGATGTATCTACTGCGACCAGATGGCAGATAAAATTTAAAGGAGTCTCACTATGACATTTGGTATTTTAAAGGATATAAAAGAAGGCGAATACAGAGTTATTTGCACCCCTATTGAGGCGGCTTCCATAGTTGCCGCAGGCCACACCGTTCTCGCAGAACACAACTGCGGAGAAAAGGCAGGTTTCCCCGACGAAAAATACGTAGCGGCAGGTGCTGAAATAGTTTATTCGGCAAAGGAAATGTTCGAGAGGTGCGACCTTCTCGCTAAGGTTAAAGAAATTTTTTCCCTGCGAATACCCCCTGCTTAGAGAGGGACAAATGATTTACTGCTGCATACACCCTGCGGGCCACCCCGAAGAGGTTGATGCTATACTAAAAAGCAAGTGTATTGCCATAACAGCAGAGGACAGCCACCGTTTCGGCTCCCCCAACTGCGAGGCGGCAGGAAAGCAGGGCGCTCTCTTCGGTCTTGAATCTATGCTTACCATAAACGGCGGTAAGGGTAAATTCGTAGGCGGATTTGCAGGCGCACCGGGTATGAATGTTCTCATTCTCGGCGGCGGTCTTGTCGGTCAGGGCGCACTCTCTGTACTCCATGCCCTTGGCGCTAATGTTACCGTAATGGATATAAACGCTGGTGTACTGCGAACCCTCTCTGACAGATATCATCAAAAGATAAACACTATGTTCTGCACAAAAGAGGCAATTGCCTCGCTTCTTCCCACCACTGATATGGTCGTCAACTGTGTCAAGTGGCCCAAGCAGAGAAAGGACTTCCTTATTGACAAGGAAATGCTTAAGACTATGGAGCCGGGCTCTGTCCTTGTTGATATTTCAAACGATGACCCGGGAGCGATAGAATCAAGTCACGAAACTCACCATGACAACCCTAGATACGTTGTAAACGGTGTTGTTCACTACTGTGTCAGCAACATTCCCGGTGCGGTAGCTCACTCCACATCGGTTGCTCTCGCAGCAGAAACGCTGCCTCTGCTTCTTAATATCCTTAACAATGGAATAAAGGAAGCCTGTGTAAGAGACGGATACATCCGCCGCAGTCTTACCGCATACAAGGGCTATCTCACCCACGAGGAAACCAGCGGAATACAGGGCAAGCCCTGGATACGTCCCGAGGATATACTCGGCATTGCGGACAGAAAGCTTGACCCCGCTCCCCCTGCAACAACCACAAGAAGCGATAATTTTATAAAGCTTAAATAAAAACTTTGGTATTAAAAAACCTCTTACATCGAATCAGACGTAAGAGGTTTTCGTTATATATTACTTGTTTTCGGGAATTTTGTAGTTCTGAAGAACGTAGTCCATGTCCTTATCACCTCTGCCCGAAAGGCAGATAAGAACAGAGCCGTGGTTACGCTCCTTGGCAAGCTTTATGCCGTAAGCAACAGCGTGTGAGCTCTCGATTGCAGGGATAATGCCCTCCATGCGCGCCAGCTTGAAGAAAGCATCAATTGCCTCATCATCGTCAATAGTATCATACTTAACTCTGCCCAGGTCGTGCAGATATGCGTGCTCCGGTCCGGATGAAGGGTAGTCCAGTCCGGATGCAACCGAATAAACGGGAGCCGGCTCACCGTTCTCGTCCTTGAGCATAATGCTGTTAAAGCCGTGCATAATGCCCTCTGTGCCAAACTTAAGACTTGCCGCATGGTCGCCGAGCTTAGGTCCTCTGCCGAGGGGCTCAACACCGATAATCTCAACAGGGTCATTGAGAAATCCTGAGAACATACCCATAGAGTTTGAGCCGCCGCCAACACATGCAACAACAGTATCGGGAATATTTCCTGTCATTTCAAGGAACTGGGCGCGAGCCTCTTCACCAACAACGTGCTGAAAATCACGAACCATCATTGGGAAAGGATGAGGACCGAGAACCGAGCCGATGCAGTAGATAGCATCCTTATATTCTCTCGCATAAGCCTCAAAGGCTGCGTCAACCGCCTCCTTAAGTGTAGCAAGGCCGTGTGTTACCTCAATAACATTTGCTCCGAGTATCTTCATTCTGGCAACATTAGGCGCCTGCTTTTTAATGTCAACAGAGCCCATATAAATATCGCACTCAAGTCCGAAGTATGCCGCAGCGGTAGCAAGCGCAACACCGTGCTGGCCAGCACCGGTCTCCGCAATAACCTTCTTCTTGCCCATATATTTCGCAAGAAGCGCCTCACCCATACAGTGATTAAGCTTATGCGCACCCGAGTGGTTTAAGTCCTCGCGCTTAACATAAAGCTGCACACCGCCAAGGCTGTTAGAAAGACGCTCAAGGTGAGAAATAGGAGTGGGTCTGCCCTGGAACTCCTTGCGTATACGGCGAAGCTCCGCAATAAATTTACGAGACTGACAAATGGTAAAGTAAGCCTGTGTAATTTCCTCCATAGCAGCTTTAAGCTCGGGGGCTATGTACGCACCACCGTATTTTCCAAAATAACCCTTTTCATCAGGGAATTTCTTAAGATAAGTATCAAATTCTACATCATTAAATTTCATTTTATTTTCTTCCTTTAATTTTATTCGTTTTTTCAGTACTTGTTTTTTGCTCTTTGCGAGCACCGCCATCGTATAATTCCCATTTCAACCCCTGATCTCTAGTTTCAAGTTCAATAAAAAAGCCCCAAGCATAACTGAAAAGTAATGCTCAGGGCGAAAAATTCGCGGTACCACCCGATTTTAAGACAAAATGTCCTCTCACGCACGTGAAGTATGCGTTGTGCTGATAACGGTGCCGCCGTCGAAGCCTACTTTAATAAATTTCGGTTCGCCCTCGAAAGTCCATTCACCGCATCATCTTATACCGCACTCACACCGCCTGCGGCTCGCTGAGATAACACCGTATGTGGTTACTACTCTTTCTCTTAGGTTTGCTGATAGGTAGATTATACAACGAATTTCCCTTTTTGTCAATAGATTTTCAAATTTTTTTACATTCTAGCTTAAAAACAGCGGCCGCATCTGCCGTCTTTCAATAGCAGCCTCAAGAGCTTCGGGTATTTCACTCATTTCCGCAACCAATGAATGGGGCTTTGCTTCCGGGTCATCCTGCTTCATTCTGACAAAATACACCGACCTGCGGGTTATAAGCTTTGCAATATTGCCGAGGTTCTGTGACATTGCGTCATTTGTTGCCAAAGCGATAAGCAAGGTTTTATCCCGCCTTAGGTGCGCCTTTGCCGCCATAGTTACAGCGGTGTCGGTAATTCCGTTTGCAATTTTCGCAAGGGTGTTCCCTGTACAGGGGGCAATAACAAGAGCATCGAGGGGCTTCTTAGGTCCCAGCGGCTCTGCTGCGCTCACAGTATGAATTATCTCTCTGCCGCACAGCTCCTCCATTCTCCTTGCCAGCTCCTCCGCTCTGCCAAACCGCGTATCCGTTGTGTATGCGTTCTCGCTGATTATGGGCTGAATGTCATACCCCAGCTTAATAAGCCTCTCAAGGGCGGAAAGCGATGCTGCGTGGGTGCAAAATGATGCACAAACTGCGTATCCTATCATTTGCTCACCTCACAAAGCGCGCGCTTTACATATTTTGCATATATTTTACCCGCTGTCTCAGGATACATTTGTTCGGGTATTGAGGCAAGCTTTGTAATGTTCGAAAGCGCGGGAAAAATTTTGCCCGAAGCAAGGTCGTAAATCCGAATATCTCTAAGCTCATCAAACAGCAGCTCCTCATTTATCAGCTTTGCAGGGGCGGTGTTTACGATCAGCTGATTTATGCTCCACTCTGTGTCATCGCTGACAATCTCGCACTTAACGCCGCTCTCACCCAAAGCCCTTGCAACATCAGGCCTCGTTGTGTACACTCTGACCTCTGCCCCCATAAACAAAAGGAGTCTGAGAAGCTCTGACCCTATCCTGCCATAACCAATTATTCCTATTTTTATTTCAGATATGTCCTCGGTGAAGTCCGAGAGTATATGTCCCAGAGCGCCGTGTGCCGTAATTACAGCATTCTCTTTAAGAAATTCCTCGTCGTAAAGAGCATCATAAACAAATGCCCCCTCATTTTTTGCTTTTTCTTTGATATAATTGGGGATTCCGTATCCTGCAATCAATGTTTCGGGTACTAAATCAGAAACCGTCTTTTCTAATGGCAGCTCTGTTCCGGTTACATAAATACCGTCTCTTGTGGTCGGTATTGGCAGAAGAACCAGCCTTTGCGCTATACCCTCAGAACAAAAGTCCGACAGCAGCACAGCGCACCGCATAAGCCTTCCGCCATTACCGAAAGTAATTATTTCCATCTTGTGTCCAACCTTAAACGCAATAACAATTGGGTAATACTCACCCACCGTTATTATATGCTTTTTCGGGCGGTTTGCCAGCAGGACTGTTACATCATCGAGTCGGTTTTACTCTTTACCATATCCTTAATGCACCGGGATTTTTCCATAACAAAGTCCATGCTGCGCCGTCCGATGCTTATAACTCCTGCTGCCGCAAGTGAAAATACAGCCAGCCAGGCATAAGGGTGTGCGCTTTTCTTTTCGTGCTTGTTAAAAAACATTGTTCTCCTCCTTTATTTATACTACTATTATCTCACATATAAACAAAAATATAATAAAAAAACGAATCTGCAAACAAAAGTTTGCAGATTCGCAAAAAACTATTTTACTTCCCCGTCAAGGGTTGTTACCTTAGGCCATGTTAGGAATACATCAAGACCTATTTCATAATAAGCTATCTCGGTGAAGTAGTCGTCGTCATAATAGTCATGAAGCTCCTTGTATCTGTCAGCCTCAAACTTTTCCCACTCTTCCTTAGAGTAGGTGTCCTTGTCTATATCATACTCTGCGGAATACTGATAAATATATTCCTCAAGATACTCATCCTCAACCTGCTTTTTCCTTGCCGCAAGCTCCTCAGCGGTAGGCATAAGATTTTCTTCCTTAAGAATATAGAAGAGTATAAGTCTTTCCTTAACCAGATTTTCCGCAAGTGAACGGAGATGCGCTCTCCAATCCTTGTTTTCGGAATAAGTGAGACCGAGATATGCTACGGCATATTCATCTATCGTCTCATACGTCTCTTGTGTACCAAAATAAGGATCGGTGTATGCTCCGCCGCTATTGTTGAACTGCTCGAGAACGTCATTAAAGTACTCGTTATATACATCGTCAACCTTTGCCTTAGGATATTGAGCTACATTTTTTGTTTTTTCGTGGTAATGATTCCACATTGCCTCTTCAAGCTTCTGCTTGTAGAGCTCCTCATAATCCTCGTCAATAAGCTTCTTTACGTGCTGCTTCAGCTGGCTTACTCTGTCACCCTCAAACTTATCAAGGTCCTCTTCGGTTACACCAAAGTTTTTATCCTTAAGATTTTCTTCAACAAATTCGTTAGTAAGCTTCTTTTCTTCATACTCTACGATAGACTCAACATATACCTCGTAGTATGCTTCCTTATTTCTTAAGGTGGTTATAGAATAATCATAAGGAATGTAGCACTTAATAAGAATGTAGGTCTCTTCATTCTCACACTCTGTTGCAAAGTCTATTTTTATATCCGTGTAATTATACTTTTTCCCGCTAACCGTTCCTGTAAATGTAGCCTTATCGGTTGAATTGATAGTAAGCGACAGAAGTTTATCGTAGAATCCCTCTCCATATTTTGCATCGATCTTTTCCTTGCCGTCAGCTAGAACTATTCTTTCAGCGCTTCGGTTAATCTTGTCCGACGAAGCTGTGCTTCCGTCAAGCTGGCGAGTATAACTGATATATATTATCTGACCGTTATTTACAGCTCCCGATGTAATTCGCTTAAAGTTGTTCTTAGAGTCAAAATATCTGCCCTGTCCCGTAAGGCTGCCTGCGCCCGCAAGGTTAAGGTCAAATCCGGGCGGGAATGAATAATAGCTATCCTCTCCCGTATTCACGCCAACACCTACAACAAGCGAGGTGGGGACATACTCCTTGCTTGATGAGTTCATTTGACCCAAGTTAGTGTCAAACACAACCTGGTTTCCATCATCGTCAAGAGTGTATCCGCGATAGTAAATTTTAGCGATATCTCCTGCGTCAATATATCCGCTATACTGAGCAAGAGCGCTATTCTTTGAAGCCCCCTTTTTAGTTGCAAGCAGATTAAATAGGGTTACATCAACATCAATATCCTTTGGCTTAGCAATATCAAGCTTGACACTGTAATCCTTATATACACTTTTATCTATGTTGATATAATTGGTTATATCGCTCTTTACGTAGTCAAAGTCCTTATCTGCCTCTGTCTGCGCATGGTCTATGCAAATGAAAATTATTCCAACTATAAGCGCTACCACGAGTATAGCCGAAACAACAATTAAGGTTATGTTCTTTGCTCCAAGCTTTGGCGAAGATTCTGCATTTTTAATCTTCTTGACAGGCGCTGCAGCCGTGCCCTTTATGGAGCTTTTTTTAATATTACTGCTGCTTTTTTTCACTTTAATCTTCCTTGTATATTATATTAATTAAAAGAATCTGCAAATGATGTAGCCAGAGCATCGCAACGCTCATTGTAGTCATGGCCGTTATGACCCTTTACCCAAACAAAGGCAACCTTGTGCACCTCGGTAAGAGCATAAAGTCTTTCCCAAAGGTCGGGGTTTTTTAATTCATCGCGGCCTCTTTTCCAACCTGCGGCTTTCCATGACTCTACCCATCCCAACAGGAAAGCATCTACAAGATACTTTGAATCGGAATAAAGAGTTACTGTACAGGGTTCCTTAAGAGCCTCAAGGCCTGCTATTGCTGCCATAAGCTCCATACGGTTGTTTGTAGTGTTGGGGTCGCCGCCCGAAAGCTCTCGCTCGTGCTTCCCGTAAACCAGAATAGCACCCCAACCGCCTCTTCCGGGATTGCCTCGGCATGCGCCGTCTGTATATAGCTCAACCTCTTTCAAAAAACGCACCTCCGAAGTCTTGTTATGCTGTTTGGTAAAAAAACGGACGAGCTTAAAGGTTCGTCCGTTTTTTGTTTAGTGCGGTGATGCGGGACAATCGCATCGCCTGGATGTCAATAATTATTTGTCTGAATTGCTCTCCGACTTGATTGTGTAAGACACATTGTAGAAAGGAACAACCTTCTCGCCGCCCTCTAATTCCTTGTAGGTTATCTCAGCATGAACGTGCTCGCCCTCTGCTGCCTCGGGCTCATCGTAATCAACCATGAGAAGGTAGTCAAAGATGTTGCTTACCTGATGAGCTATGCGAATGTTAGTCTCACCACCGTAAGAATTCATAGCGCTCTCGAACTCATTCTTACCAACCATCTTCTTGTATTCCTCGAATACCTCATCGGTGATATAGAAGTTTTTAGCGAAGAACTCAACAGTCTCAAATTCTCTGCGTGTACCGTGATCAGCAAAGTCCTCGATAACTGCCTTGTTGTCTGCAATCTGCTGAGAAAGAACAGCCGAGCCCTCCTCAAGAACCTTAGCAACCGCATAAAGCTTCATTATGGGAAGAACAAATGCCTTTGCCTGCTCCTCAATCTTAGCATCAACGCCGTCAAGGCTGGAAGCCTTGGTTACAGAAACAAGATATGCATCAAAGTCGCCGTTATACTCGGAGTAGTAAGAGGTGTGAGTGGTTTCGTTCTCACCTGTATAGAAATCGTGTTCATACTGGTTATAGAGATGAGCCTTTGACTCCTCGATAAGCTCAGCGGGATATCTGTTAGATTCCTTAAGAACCGCATGAGTGTCGATAAGCTTCCAGATTGCTTCGCCAACTTTCTCAATTATATCTTCGTTGTAAGCCTCCTCGAGATTCTCGTAAACGCTTTCTCTATACTGTTCAACTATAAGCTGGCTTACAGTCTTTTCAGCGCCTTCTTTTGTAGCGGCAACAATCTCTTTAACCTTGTTTGTCGCAGCATTCTTAGCATCCTCGTATGCCTTCTTGGCATCAGCCTCAGCAGTCTTCTGAGCATCTGTTGCGTTCTCGCCTGCATCGGTAACAGCCTTTGCCGCTGCATCGTATGCCTTCTTAAGCTCTGCTATCTTAGTAGAGGTATTATCGGAATAAACCTTAACAAGCTCCTCAACAAGAGCCTTTACAGTCTTGTCACCGTTCTTGTAGGTCTCGTCAGCGAATATATCAAGAGAATTAACAGTAACCTTGTCGGCAAGAGCCTCGCGTACTATTGCCTCTGCGGAATCAGCAGAAGAAACCTCATAGTAGTATACAGGGTAAACGTGGTAGGTAACCTCTGTATTCTTTTCAACCTTGAGAGTTTCACCCTCGGGATGACGGCTGTCTATCTTGCTCTTATCGGCATCAAGCTTTATTCCATCAACCTTTATTTCCGTGCCTGCCTTGTCTGCAGCAAAGAGAACCTTAAGGTTGGTGCAGGTGTATGTGGTCTCACCGTCGGTAACAGTAAACTTGTTATCATATGTCTTGTTGTCGCCATCAACACCGGTGCAAACCTCTACATAGTTGTCCTTATCAAAGATCTGAACCTTGTTGTCCTTGCCTGTAAGAACCTTAGCTATCTGAGCCTCAATGCTATTGTCGCCTTCTGCGGGCTTAAGATTGATTATAGCAGCATCAGCAACCTGAACCTGCTTTGTATCACCCTCGCCTGTTGTGAGTGTGTAAGAGACGATCGCGGTAGCGAATTCCTTATCCTTGTTAATATCGGTTTTCGCTGTTGTTACAGTGCTGTATCCATTGAAATCATAAGTCTTTACGGTATCGCTGAAGAGAGCCTTTTTAATAGCAACCGAAAGCGCATCGGCATCCTCATCATTTACATCAATAGCCGAAAGCTTAATGCTCTTCTTGGGAGACGCGGTCTCTTTCATGAACTCATCAACATCATACGCATATGTTTTACCGTCTTTTGTATAGGTAATGTAATACGCATAATAGAATGTGTCGTCATCATTCATTGTTCCGTCGGTCTTCTTCTCACCGTTCTTTTCAGCAAAGCTTGCAAGAGTGGAGTAGATGCTGGCGGTAACCTTATTTTGTCTTGTAGCCTCGTCGGTAGTAAAATCAGCATCCTCAATTTTTATCTCCTTAAGAGCCTTAAGGAAGCCGTCGCTTACCTGGATATATTCATCCAGATTTCCGTCTGTGTAGTCATAGGGCTGAGAGCAGCTTGCAAGCGCAAGGGTCGCCATAACTACAACAAGAAATAAAGCAATAATCTTGTTTTTCATGTCTAAAATCCTTATACCTTTATTTAAAATAATTTAGATTACAAGTTATTATATCACATTGCGGTCAAAAATGCAAACATTTTTTGAAACTTTATCAAATATTTTTATCGATTCATATAACTTCCGCTAAAATTCATAGTTTTTCCGTTTAGAAGATTCACAAATGCATTTACGACCATCTTAAAGCTATGGTTAGTGATATAGAATAAGCATGTTTGTCTCACACCGTCATCTATCTCAACAGCAACTCTGCCATTTGACGTGTAATAGAAATTATAAACATTATCGACCTGTGAGCCCTCAACAACCATAGACAGCGACATAACCGCGCCTCTTGACCTTGCGTCAGCGACTTCTTCCTCGCTTAATGTTCCGGAATATCTCGTTCCGTATAAGATATAAAGCATATCCTTGAAGCAGGAGTCGCCGAGGTAATCGTAATTAACGGTTTGTTTGTCGCTTGACAGTCCGTTTTCATAGAGGTAATTGTAGATTGAATGAATGTGAATGCCGTCTTTACCTTTATACGGTCCCTCAGCCTTAAGCCGTTCGAGAAGCAGGGTTTGTGTTGCTCCGTCAAAGTCGAGAGCATCAACATAAACATAGGTAGCCTCATAAGGAGCCTTTTCCTTTACGCCCTCCGCATCATCCGCAGGCTCTGTAGGAAGAAGCTTTGTAGTACCGTTCATATAGTTTACTATCCACATTGTAGGATGATCAACCTGGAAGCTGTATTTTCCTTTAAATCCCTCAAGGTTGAACTCGGCATTAAAGTATTTAACATCAGCCTGGTCAACCATAAACATATCGCGGCGCGCCCAGAAATCTACAAAATCCTCTTCAACAAAATCAAAGATCTCCCCTTCCATCTCGACTACAAGATTATACATATCAGAGCCGACATATCTTTTTCCTGTAATGGGATCTTTCTTGCTGATATAAAGAGTAAAGCCAACCGAATCCCACCAGGAATATTCGGTACTGTCGTCTACTGTTGTGCTATCAACAAATCTTGGTATTTCGTAGTATACAGTGTACGCGTATAGACCGTAGCGTTCCATATTCTCAGGAGTCAATCCAATAGCGACAACCTTGTCGCCCGAAAGTCCTTCAAAAGTAGTAGAGGAGCTACCGAGAAGTGTTCCGCTCAGAACCTTTATTACTCTGTCGCAGGCCGACATATCAAGTGCGTAAGTGCTGTACTTGTGATTTTGAAGAGTATTTACATGTATAGCCTCACCGTAGAACGGGTCACGCTCGGATTTGTTGGCATACTTGAAGCTTACTATCTCTTCGCTGGCTACAAAGTAGCTTATTTCACTTATGCTGTAAGAAACAAAGCTCTTAACCAGCTGATAATACGTCTTTGCTGTATAAGCTGTAATATTCTTTTCGTAAGCGCCGGTTTCTTCCTTTTTTGCGCCCAGAAGCGCATTTCTTATAGCAAGCTCCATTTCATCAAGCTTTTCTGTTTCCAGCGTAAGATCAAATGACATTGAATCCTCGGTTGTCTCCACACCGTTATGAAGAACCTGGTAGACAAAGTTTACTATAGTTTTATCAGATATGGTATCCGACTTGGCGCCGGTTTCAGCACTTATAATATGAGATATGTGCTTGATTCTGAATTCGAAGGTGGCAGACGAGGAATTCCCTTCTGTATACACCGTATCAAATTCCATTGGAGCGAAAGAAGCACCCACACTCAGTGTGAGAATTTTGTTGCGGATATCTAACGGAATACGCTCGTCAGTAAGATCGATAATTCCGTGAAGCTTGTCGGTATAAACATCGTTATCCACGTTGTAGGTCACAGCCTTACCGTCAACAGTGCAGGAATATCTCACTTTTACAAGAGTATTGCCGGCAACCGCTCCGGAAAATCTTTCTATTCCGTCGCTGGCTATAACAGATTCTATTTCGTGGATCTTATATACGTAGGTCTTGCCTAAATCCGCCTCGTTGCGGTCAAGGACAACTATCGGAGTTATAGGATTATCGCTGTAATCACCGATTTCCTTACCGATTAACACCTCGGCAAGCTTTTTGTTATCATTTGAAGAAATGTATTCAAGATCTATCTCGGTTGTTTCGTTTTTAGAACTGATATATCCGTTCTCGTCAACCCACATATTCTTAATCTTGCCGTCCTCGTAATAGGTGTAGGCAGAGCTGAGTATATCGGTCTTTACAACAACCTTGGTTTTTTCCTTTACTTTTTCACCCTTTCCGTCACAAACAACACTCTTCCACTGTCGGTAAGAGGGCGTAAGCTGAGAGTATGCGGCCTTATCGTTTTTATCAAGGTTACCGCCCATTACAAGAGTGGGCGAAACAAATGCGGCAAAGCCATCAAGCGCGTAAGTATAGTTTTCTGCTCCAAAGGAAATGTATACATACTTACCTTGCTCTTCTCTCTGCTGGTTGTATTCTTCGGTGTTGGGATAATCTACCATCAGATAATAGCCCGTTCCTGTAACAAGCTTGTTACCTATATACACAGTTGCGCTGAATTCCTTATCTTCGTCCTTCCCCTCTGCGTTTTTCACCTTCTTGGAATATGTGAACGAGCAGGTTTTACGGCTCGCTTTATCAAGACCGTAAACCTTAAGCTGACTGTCCTTTTCTTCATCCGTAAGGTCGGGTATCTCAATACGTGAGTTATACGAGGTATTTGCCAAAGCATAAAGAATATAGGTTATCTTGGGCACGTTCATGCCGTCGTCTGACAAAGCATAAAGCGATTTGTAATCAAACCTGGACTCTTCTGAATTTATAGGCGGCATATACTCCCGCCTCTGACCGTTTTGGTCATAATAGAAGTAGTAGTATGTTCCACCCACGAGAACCGCGCCGAATGACTGCTTCGGATTTTCTCCGACCGTTTCTTTTTCAGGATACAAAATCTCAAAGCCCGTTATATCATCGCTGTCAACATCGGGATAAAAATCTTTTCCGGGCGAAGCTGGACCAACCGGGTCGTCTACCGGCTGATTCACCAGGAACCACGTAACAAAAAGTCCTATAATCAAAAGCAAAAGCACCGAGGAGGTAACAATGATAGCCAGAAGATTTTTTGATTTTCTTGTCTTTTTTACTTGTATCATTTTTCGCCCTCCTTACAGATATTTGCGCTTAGTATAAACAACAATACCGCACACCAAAGCACCCACGGGAATAGCAAAGAGCAATATAGGGAATGCGTTTACCTCCAGCTGCGCCTTGGAGGTTATGTTAAGGCTTGTGTCGGCGAGCTTCTTTCCGCCATAATTTTCAAAGTTGGCAGACGAACCGCCAAGCTCATTTGAGGCATACTGGTCATTAAAGAGCATTTCCTCAAGAAGCAGCGACATTACCTCATGGTTTGCGTAAGAATAGTTGCCAAGAATCTCGTTTGAGAAGAAGCTTGCGCTGTTAACGCAAAATACATTAGAGCGCTTAGCAACATTGGTATAGCCATCCAGATGATATCTGCCGGTCATTGCCGCCAATGTCATATTGCCCTGATTTACGGTATCGATATATCCGTCTTGAGGGAATTCGTCACTCTTTGCTTTGGCCTTTGCGGAATCAAAGGAATCCATAAAGGACATAAAGAGACGCTCCGAATTGTCTCCCGATTCATAGAAGGCGTTACCTCTGTCAAATGATGTGGTTATATATCCCGCATCGCTGAATACAACCTTTGCCGCAGTTGGGAGCGCAGCAAAATCGCTGTACACCAAAGCGCCAAAGCTGTCATCATCAGTGCTGTATTCACCGTAAATTGTTGTTATGCTGTTGCCCAAATGATTGTCGGTATCTTCAACCACGGCATCGGTGAATTCAAAGCCCCAATCGCAAAGAAAACTATCAAGGTTGGGGTGACGGGACTTCCCGTTTTCGTCAAGGGCGTGGTCTCTTGCAACAATAAGAGAGCCCTGGTTGTTAACGAGATAACGGTCAATCATCTCGGTCTCTGAAATGTAACTGAGGTCAGAAAGTCTGTCGGGATCTACCGAAAAATCGCTGCGCGGATTGTTAATAACCAAAAGCATACAATCCTCAGGAACCCCGCCTGAGGCTAGCAAATCAAGAGTTTTTACCTCAAGACCACGACCTGTAATAAGGTCATAAAGCGCCTGGGCATAATGATTCTCTTCTCTCGAAGGATTCTCCGGGTCATAATATGTCTCACCGTGGTTTGTAACAAAATAAGCTACAGGACGGTTCTTTGCAGTAACAGACATAAGGCAGGATGCCATTATATACTCACCGTTGTAGTGTGTAATGCTGTTGTCGCTTCCCGACGACCAAAAGCTTGCAGGCTTTTGTATACGGTATCTTCCGCCGTATGAAATTATAATATCTCCGATTTCTATTTTGGATAGAGAGGTAGGCTTAAACGCCGCCACAGAAGTTGGGTCATATTCCGGGTTAACAGTTTTTACCTCAATGTTATCAAACCGCTCCTGAAGCTGCAGAGACATAAAGTAAATAGGCCTTAACAGCTGCGCTCCGATAAGAACGTCAGGATCAGCACAGAATATAATTTCAACCTGCTTATCACCGTCATCAAGATCATCTACAAAAGAGCACTCCCTCACCATAGCATCGGTGAGAGAATAAAGACCCTCCGGGGTGAGGTCTACATACAGCCCTTTCTGTATGCTAAAGTAATTTGATATAAGATTAAATCCCAAAACAAGCACTATAATCACCGCGGTAAGCGCACTAAACAGTGTTGTTCGAAGACTTTTTCTTCCTGTTTTCATTTTTTCCATTAGTTCTATCTGTTCTTTCTTCTTAAGATAATTGCGGCGCCTCCTGCGGCAACTGCTACAGGAATGGCCATAAGTATAGACGTGTACAGCATAGCTGTGCCAAAGGTAAGGTCCTCAAGCCTTTCCTCCTGCATAGCAACGCAATCTATGCCATAAGGCATAGTTCCTTCATCACAGAACACTTCGAAGATAGAATACATAAAGTCCTTGTTAGCATATCTGTTACTAACCATGACATCGTTCGCTGTAAGATATATGCTGGGGACAAACACCATTTTTGCAGACTCGTTATACGTATTTTCCCTCTCTGAATAGGCTACAAGAGTGTGAGGCCCGGGTGCAGACGCATCACGGCCGCCAACATCAAGCCCCGATGAAGAGGAGGACTGCAAAATAGCGCTGGCTCCAAGACTTTCATCGCAGTTTAATGCCGCAGTATCATTTACGACAATGTTTTCGCCATACTCGCTGAGCTTGTCCTTTATAAGCGCGCCAAGCTCGGTGTCGGCATACTCCGCCGCAAGGGTGAATCCGGTAAAGCCGGATACACTGATGCTGTTGTTAAGGTCCTTTACCATAAAGCGATTGCCGTCCGCATCAGCCTTTATACTTATTCCAAACTCCTCGGCAGCAAAGCGCTCGATAGCGGGCAGCTTTTTTGCAACAGGGTCAATAACCACATAAAAGTTTCCGCCCTTGTCGGCATAATCGGCAAGTCTTGCAATTTCGCTTGGGAAATCGTCGTTTGTCGAACTCTCAAAATCGGTTTTGGGGTTGCATATTACCACAAGCCCCGCATTGTCAGGGACATTCGATTTACGCAAATTAAGCTCATCTACGTAATATCCTGCGCAAATAAGCGCTGTGTACAGATTTGCGCTGGGATTCTCACCGTGACCTATTGTAAAATAAGCGACATCGTGGGCATCCGCAAGCACCCAGTATAGCATGGCGGTGAAATATTCTTCACCATTGTAGGATGTTATGTTGTTACTGCCGTCAAGAGTGAAGAAATCAGCATATGCTCCGCCAAGACTCGAAACAACTCTTGTATTGGTTTTTACAAGCTCACCCGCTATACCAAAAACATCACATTCGAAAATAACGGTAGATGTGCTTATCACATATTCGTCATACTCTTCTTTATCGTTACTGCCGGATGCATAAGTACGCTTTACTTTTTGATATGCTGTTGGGTCAAACCTCTGACGCACCCCGTTCTCTATAACCGGATCATCGTACTCGAATGTGTAAATGTTTGCAAATCTGAGAGTGATAAAATCATCATTTGGAGAATATTTATTTTCAAAATATTTAGCTGTTCTGTAAACAAAGCTGCCTCTGTCATGATTTTGTATATCCGCCTCGCTCATGCAGAAAGTAACTGTTATTTTCTTTCCGGCACTCTTTGCCTCATCCAAAACCTCTTTTGCAGCATCACTTATAGAAAGATCCTCCTGCTCAACCGTAGAGGATGACGATCTGGTATATGCGTATACCATATATATCAGGGCATTTGATATTAGAAAGGCCGCAATTATCAGCGCCGTAACTATCGTTGGAGAAAAGTTTCGGCTGCGGACCATTCTGTCAAACGATTTCTTAAATTTGTTCATAGCTTAAGAATTTCCTTACCTAAAGGTTTTTACTTTTAGTTGTATCTTCTGCGATCGTATATACGCACCGTAAGATAAACAAACAGCGCAGAGAGCGAAATGTAGAATATTATCGCAGAGAAATCAAAATAGCCTGCGGTAAACGCGCTGAATCTTGAGAATATAGATACCGAATCAAGGATGTACCTTGCAACATAATTTGAGGGGATAAGGCTTGAAAGCAGCCCCACAACAAGAAATCCGAGAATGATAGCTATTGTTCCTATCGCAGCGGAAAGCTGATTTTCTGTAAGAGAGGATACAAAAAGTCCGATAGAAATAAACGCGGCTCCAACAAGCAAAAGAGCGATAATATTACCGAAAAGAACCGCAACTCTGAATGTTATTGCGTAAGGAATGAGTAAAAGGAAATAAAGTGAGGTGAACACAAGAGCAGATGCAAACATAACATAAGCCGCAAGGAATTTGCCTATAACCATTCCCGTAAGAGAAACGGGAGCGGTAAGTATAAGCTGCTCTGTCTTAAGCTTTCTCTCTTCACTAAAGGACTTCATAGTAAGAAGCGGGAGAATTATGGCCGAAAATAAAAGCATAACCGTGAAATAAGTAGTTACATCAGCCGACATGGAAAACAGCGTGGTAAAGCAGAACACAGCTGCCGCAACAACAAGAAATACTACCATAAAAACATATCCGACAACGCCGGTGAAATAGGAGCGCAGCTCCCTTTTAAATACTGCTAACATCTTTTCTTTTCTCCTTAATGAGCTCTTCTAGTCTTGTTTTTCTTTCCGCCGGTAACCTCTTCGGAACGGTCAACAAGATTGATAAATATGGTTTCAAGGTCGGTGCCTACGGCAGAAAGTCCGATAATAGGCCACTGGTTTGATGAGCAGGCTGAAAACAGCTGCTTTCTCATATCAACACCCGGAGTACTCTCAACTATGTAGATAAACGCATCTGCATCCTTTGCTCCGGTTGACTCTATTTTCTTAACCGAGCCGAGAGCGCTTATAACGGGAATAACATCCTTTGGCTGAGCGCAGATTTTAATTTCGTAACGATAACCGCCCTCGATCGTTTTTGTCAGCTCCGAGGTCTTGGCGTCGGCAATTATATTACCCTTGTTAATAATTATTACCCTCTCGCAAACAGCCTGCACCTCGGCAAGAATGTGTGTAGACAGAATGACTGTATGCCTACGGCCGAGAGTTCTTATAAGATTTCTGACCTCAAGAATCTGCTTAGGGTCAAGACCTACCGTTGGCTCGTCAAATATTATTATCTTAGGGTCGCCCACAAGCGCCTGTGCAATTCCTACACGCTGGCGATATCCCTTAGACAGGTTCTTTATAAGTCTTTTTTTGACATCAACAAGCTTAGCTACCGAAAGAATTTCGTTAATGTGAGCCTCCCTGTCAAGATCGCAGCCCTTAAGCTCGTAAACGAAATTGAGGTATTCTATTACCGTCATCTCAGGATAAACCGGAGGCTGCTCGGGTAAAAATCCTATATTTTTCTTTGCGTCGATGGGATGCTCAAGAATATCAACACCGTTTATGCTAACCGAGCCCGATGTCGCCGAAAGATAGCCTGTCAATATATTCATAGCAGTACTTTTACCCGCTCCGTTAGGACCGAGAAGACCGACTATTTCTCCCTCACCTATTTCAAAGCTTACATCGTTAAGTGCGTAATTCGAACCGTACCTTTTCACAAGGTTTTCAGCTTTTATCATATGTTTTACTCCGTTCTGCCGCGCCAAAGCAGCATAAATTCATAAATTATACCAGATGATTATAACATATAATTATAAATAAAGTATGAACATTTTAATATTATTATTTACCGAGGCATTAATTTTTTTAAACCTGCTTTACGAAAACGGCGTTTTGTTGCTTTTCCTTTCAAAGCGCAGACTTATGTCAACAAAAAAACAACTACGTGTTGACAAACCTGAAAAATAAGTGTATAATCTTACATATAATTTTCGTATGGTCCAAATTGACCGAAAGGACTTATATTTATGTTAGCTGACAAAAAAATTGTTTTCTCCGGAGTTCAGCCCTCAGGAAACCTTACAATAGGCAACTATCTTGGCGCAATAAAGAATTTTTCTCGCTTCTCAGAGGATTACAAAACCTTTTATTGCGTTGTTGACCTTCACGCAATAACCGTAAGGCAGGTTCCTGCCGAGCTTAGACGCAGAACCTACGAGACTCTTGCGTTATATATGGCTTGCGGTCTTGATGAAAAAAAGAACACTCTGTTTGTTCAGTCACACGTGCCGGCTCATGCGGAGCTTGGCTGGATACTCGACTGTTACACTATGTTTGGTGAGCTGTCTCGAATGACCCAATTTAAGGATAAGAGCCAAAAGCATGCCGAAAATATTAACGCGGGCCTCTTTACTTACCCGGCGCTGATGGCGGCAGACATTCTCCTTTACCAAACCGATGTTGTGCCGACAGGTGTTGACCAAAAACAGCATTTGGAGCTTGCCCGCGATATTGCCGAGCGCTTCAACCAGGTGTATGGTGACACGTTTACTGTACCCGAAAGCTATATTCCCACAGATACAATGAAGATAATGTCTCTTCAGGAGCCGACTGCCAAAATGTCAAAATCCGACCCCAATGACAACGCAGTTGTACGTATCCTGGACTCTAAGGATGACATTATGCGTAAATTTAAAAAGGCTGTTACAGACTCTGAGGCTTCTGTAAGATTTTCCGAGGATAAGCCGGGTGTATCCAACCTTATGACAATTTACCACGCATTCACAGGCAAGAGCTTTGAGGATATTGAGCGCGAATTTGACGGTCGCGGCTATGGCGATTTCAAAATGGCTGTCGGAGAGGCTTGCGCTGACGGCCTCGCTCCCGTGAGAGAAGAGTTTGCCCGCCTTATGGCAGACAAGGCCCACCTGGAATCTGTTATGAAAAACGGCGCAGACGAAGCCGCATATTATGCTCGCAAAACTATGTCCAAGGTTAGAAGAAAGATTGGTTTTGTAAACTAAGATAGTCAAAATCCCAAACAACAATAGAAAAAGAACAGACCGCAAAGTCTGTTCTTTTTTGTTCAACCCGTATTTAAATTATCTTTTTGTATAGGTTATACCATTAAACTTGAAGCCTTCCTCAAGACGTACGTAGTAGTACTCGTGAGTCTTACCGTCGCTGCCTGTAAGGAAAATCTTTTGCTTTGAGGAATCAGCCTCATCGTTCTTTATTTCATAAGTATAAGTAAGCTCTCCGTCTTCTTCGGTTGTTATAATAAATTCGCTGCCGGAGATTTCTACCACGCTCTTACCGCTTACATATGTGCCGTTGTCTATACCTCCACCGCAGGACACAAGTGTAAGTATTGCGCCAAGAAGAAGCACGCATATAAGTATTGTTGAAATAATTCTTTTCATTATAATAGTTCCTTTCCGTAAGAAAACCGTTTTGTACAATCTATTTTAGCACAAAATAAAGCGATAGTCAATATAAAATTAGAATTTAGTCAAGCAACTTTCGAAAAAAGAAAAGACTGCCGCTGTTTTTGCGACAGTCTTACGAAATGTTAATTACTTCTTGATGTACTTAGCAATACCGATTTTTATGTATTCCTTGTCACCCTCGGTTCCTTCTACAAAAGCATACTCTCCGGTATACTTATCAGAGCCATCTCCCTCGAATGTGAAAGCGATAACCTCTTCTTCCTTGTCATTGGTCTTGATTTCGTAAGTTCCCTCGAAGGTCTTAGCGAAATTGCCTGCGCCTACAGATACAGTAACCTTGTTACCCTCAAAGGTATATGTTGTAAGACCTGTAAGCTCATCAGCATAGGAACCGTTAAGAGTCTTACCGCAGGATGCGAGAGCGAATACGCAACCGATAAGCATTACGCAAACGAGAATGCCAGATACAATTTTTTTCATTTTTTGTTCTCCTTTTGAAAAATTACGAGATAATACTCTCCCGTTTAGGAAGATGATACCACCAAAGAATTTAAAAGTCAATACCCAAACAACGGTTTTAATAATTTTTAATGTTATTGTATGTACATTACTTAACAAAATGTTATTCTTCTTTTGTATATTTTTTCAAAAAACCCTTGACAAGTTTTTTCATTCATAGTATAATGATAAAAAATACTTGTATTCTTGTATACAATTTAAAAATCTAGGAAAGAAAAGGAAACTACTATGCTTGCGAAGAACAAACACTCAAACCTGCTCGAGCAATCTCAGTACAAATACTCGCTACAGGACGTTGATGAGCCTAATCTTTACCGCGAGATATACCCATATGACGAGATACCTAAGGTTGCGTTCAACCACCGTCGCGTTCCCCTGGATGTGCCTGAGCACATCTGGATGACAGACACCACCTTCCGTGACGGACAGCAGTCACGCGCTCCTTATACTGCGCCCCAAATTGTGGATTTGTATAAGATGCTCCACCGCCTTGGCGGTCCCAACGGCCTTGTGCGCCAGAGCGAATTCTTTGTTTATACAAAAAAGGACAGAGACGCTGTATACAAATGTCTGGAGCTTGGATACGAGTTCCCCGAGGTAACAACCTGGATAAGAGCAAAAAAAGAAGACTTTGCATTGGTTCACGATATAGGAATTAAGGAGACGGGTATTCTTGTATCCTGCTCGGATTATCACATTTTCAAAAAGCTCGGTCTTTCGAGAAAAGAGGCTCTTGACCACTATCTCGGAGTTGTAAAGAGCGCGTTTGATGCGGGAATTCGCCCCAGGTGCCATCTTGAGGATATCACGCGCGCCGACTTCTACGGCTTCGTTGTACCTTTTGTAAATGAGCTCCACGAGCTTGCTGACGAAGCAAAAATACCTGTTAAAATCAGAATGTGTGACACAATGGGATACGGTGTTTCTTATCCCGGTGTTGCTCTGCCCCGAAGTGTTCCCGGTATCGTTTACGGTCTTCACCATTATGCAAATGTTCCGTCTGATATGCTTGAGTGGCATGGTCACAACGACTTCTACCACGGTGTTACAAATGCAGTAAATGCCTGGCTTTACGGTTGCTCCAGCGTTAACTGCTCGCTGCTCGGTATTGGCGAGCGTACAGGTAATATTCCTCTTGAGGCTATGGTTATGGAATATGCAGCCCTCAGAGGTACATTTGACGGTATGGACCCCACTGTTATTACCGAGATTGCCGAGTACTTCAAAAACGAAATAGGCTATGATATTCCCCCTATGACTCCCTTTGTTGGCTCTGCGTTCAATCTTACCCGTGCGGGTGTTCACGCAGACGGCCTTATGAAGGACCAGGAAATATACAACATTTTCGATACAGAAAAAATCCTTAACCGTCCCGCTGAAGTTGCAATATCCAACACCTCCGGTACCTCGGGAATTGCCTATTGGATAAACAAGCACTACAAGCTTGGTAAAGAGGGCGGCGTTACAAAGCAGGATCCTATTGTCATTAAGATCAAAGAGGAAATTGACCGCCTATACGCAGACGGAAGAACAACACTTATGGGTGATGATGAGCTTGAGCAAATAATCAACTTTTACTATCCAAGGCTTACCGGACCTAATGTAGATTAAGTCAAAAAACGGAGTGTTTTGTAAATGATTATTGACAATTTTGCCAAATCTCTTGAGCAAAGTGTGTTCTTAAAGCTCGAGGAAGAGATATTGAACGGCGAACTTAAAAAAGGTGAATCTCTAACAGAAAACTCACTTTCATCAAGACTTGGCGTAAGCCGCACACCGATAAGGGCAGCGCTTCACCATCTTGCCGAAGAGGGACTTGTGAAAATAGAGGCTAATCGCGGTGTAACCGTTGTTGGTGTTTCGGAAACCGACCTTGTTGACATCTATACAATCAGAATGAGGCTTGAGGGTCTTGCTTCAAGAGCTGCGGCTTCCAATATTTCTGAAGAGGACTTATCAGACCTGAGGGACTCGGTAGAGCTTTCGGAATTTTACATTAGGAAAAGAGACGCCGAGCACTTAAAGGAGCTTGACACAAGGTTCCACGAGATAATCTATCGCGCTTCATCTAACCCACGTCTTGACAAAATTCTCTCGGAGCTTCACCGCAATATAAGAGTTTACCGTAAGCTCTCCCTCACGGTCAGCGATAGACTTGAAAAATCAGTAGAAGAGCATAGAGAAATTCTCTCGGCAATAGAGTCCGGTAACGCAGAAGAGGCCGACCGACTTATGACCTCTCATATCAGTTCGGCTCTCGACAGTGTGCTCTCCGCCGTGGAAAAACAATAAAAATCAGAAAATTAAAAAGAGGAAAATAAAATGGGATACTCAATAGTACAAAAAATAATCAAGGAGCATCTTCTGGGTGGTGAAATGACCGTTGGCTCAGAAATTGCCCTGAAAATAGACCAGACGCTTACTCAGGATGCAACAGGCACAATGGCATATCTTCAGCTTGAAGCTATGGAGATAGACAGAGTTAAAACCGAGCTTTCGGTTGCCTACATAGACCATAACACTCTTCAGTCCGGTTTTGAAAATGCGGATGACCACCGCTATATTCAGACCGTTGCTAAAAAGCATGGTCTTAGGTTCTCCCGTCCTGGAAACGGCATCTGCCACCAGGTTCACCTTGAGAGATTTGGCAAGCCCGGAAAAACCCTTATCGGCTCAGACAGCCACACCCCCACAGCAGGCGGTATAGGTATGCTTGGTATGGGCGCAGGAGGCCTTGACGTTGCTGTTGCAATGGGAGGCGGGGCTTATTACATCACAATGCCTAAGGTAATTAAGGTAAATCTCACAGGCAAGCTCTCCGACTATGTAGGAGCAAAGGATGTTATTCTCGAGGTTCTCCGTATTCTCGGAGTTAAAGGCGGCGTTGGCGCCGTTATTGAGTATTCGGGCGAGGGAGTAAAGACTCTCTCCGTTCCTCAGCGTGCAACAATTACAAATATGGGCGCGGAGCTTGGCGCAACCAGCTCTATATTCCCCTCTGACGAGGCGACCCTTGCATTTCTTAAGGCTCAGGATAGAGAGGCTGACTATATCCCGCTCACACCTGATGCAGACGCAACTTACGATGCAGAATACACGATAGACCTTTCAGCTCTTAAGCCCCTTGCTGCCTGTCCCCACAGTCCCGATAACGTAAAGACTGTCTCTTCCCTTGCGGGAATGAAGATAGACCAGGTATGTATCGGCTCCTGCACAAACTCTTCTCTCTCGGATATGCTGACAGTTGCGGCTATGCTTAAAGGTAAGACCGTGCATCCCGACGTTTCCCTCTCCATCTCCCCCGGCTCAAAGCAGGTTTATACAATGCTCGCCGAGTGCGGAGCTCTTGCCGACCTTATTGCAGCAGGCGCAAGAATTCTTGAATGTGCTTGCGGTCCCTGCATAGGCATGGGCTTCTCACCCAAGTCCGCGGGTGTATCTCTCCGTACCTTTAACCGTAACTTCCTTGCTCGCTCGGGCACCGCTGATGCAAGTGTATATCTTGTATCCCCTGAGGTTGCAGCAGCTTCTGCCATAGCAGGTGTGTTTACCGACCCCACAACCCTCGGCACCGCTCCTAAAATTGCTATGCCGGAGCGCTTTACCATAAACGACAACCTCATTGAGCTTCCGGCGTCCCCCGAGGAGGCCGGCTCGGTTGTTGTTGAAAGAGGACCCAACATCAAGCCTATTCCCAAGGGTGAAGCTCCCGCCAAAAACCTTGAGTGCGAGCTTATCCTCAAGGTTGGTGACAATATTACAACCGACCATATAATGCCCGCAGGCGCAAAGATTCTTCCCTACCGTTCAAATGTGCCTAAGCTTTCCGAGTTCTGCTTCACCGTATGTGACAAGGACTTCCCCGAAAGAGCTAAGGCAAAGAGCGGCGGAGTAATCCTCGGCGGTCAGAATTACGGTCAGGGCTCATCCCGTGAGCACGCAGCTCTCGTTCCCCTTTATCTCGGGGTTAAGGCTGTAATAGCAAAGAGCTTTGCGAGAATTCACATGGCAAACCTCATAAACTTCGGCATTGCTCCCATCACTCTTAAAAACGAAGCGGATTACGAAAAAATTGCCGAGGGTGACGAAATTCTTATCGAGGGCTTCAAGGATGCAATAGCATCTAAGAACGAAGCGACTCTTGTTGTTAAATCCAGTGGCGATAGGATTTCTCTTGTTCTCTCATTCTCTGAAAGACAGCGCGAAATTCTCCTCGCAGGCGGTACTCTTAATTACACTAAAGCTAAATCCAAATAACCCAAAAAAGCGGACCGAAAGGTCCGCTTTGGCTCTTGACTTTATATTATGCGTGTGATAAAATAAAAACATAATTTATTTACTTATTAAACGGAGATTTTGTTATGAAGTTTAATTTTAATGTGGACAATACATTTGATGTCGGTATTGACAGACTCGCATCCATTCTCGGCTATGAGAGAGGAGACGGAATAAGCGTTACCGCCTCTCAAGGCGAAAGAATAGGTGTAAGCCTCAAGAACGGCGCAGCCACAATCTATTACCGCGACAAGGCGCAGTTCTTCCGCGGACTGGGTGTGCTTGTTGAGAATGCTAAGAAATCGGATAAGTTCGACATCACCGAAGACACGTTTTTCACTACTCTTTCGGCGATGATAGACTCCTCTCGCTGCGGAGTTCCAACTTTAAAAACAGTTAAAGGCATTATTGACTACCTGGCTGTTATGGGTTATAATATGATAATGCTCTATACCGAGGATGTCATCAAGCTTGAAAACCGTCCTTATTTCGGATATATGCGCGGAAGATACACCGTAGAGGACCTTAAGGAAATTGACGACTATGCATATGAGTACGGAATTGAAGTAATTCCCTGTCTTGAATGCTACGGTCATATGGAGAAATATCTTATCTGGAGCGAGGCTGCGCCGATAAGAGATACAGCGGGAGTGCTTCTTGCAAGAGAGCCTGAGACCTTTAAGTTCGTTGAGGAGCTTGTCTCTACAGTTACAGGCGCCCTTAGATCAAAGAGAATACATATCGGTATGGATGAAGCCTGGGATATGGGCAGAGGCGCATTCCTTGACAAGCACGGCTACGTTCCTCCCTTTGATATCTTCAATGAATTTATGGACGGTCTTATCGCCATAACCAACAAATACGGACTTAAGCCCATGATGTGGAGCGATATGTATTTCCGTATCAGCAATCACAACAACGACCTCTATTATGAGGAAAGCACCGTTATTCCCGATGACGTAAAGGCGAAAATACCCAAAGAGGTTGAGCTTGTGTTCTGGCATTATGGCGAGAAACCCTGGTGCGATGACTACATGCTGAAAAAGCATAACGAGCTTGACAGAAATGTTATCTTCGCAGGCGGAAACTGGGGATGGATAGGTCACTTCCCCGAGCACAACTATATGAGAGAAACCAGCCGATTCTCGCTTAATGCCTGCCGTAATAATAATGTAAAAGAAGCGATGCTTACAATCTGGTGCAACGACAACGCAGAGTGCGATCCGTTCGCAAACCTTTACGGAATGTCATATTTTGCAGAGCTTTGCTACAATCCTAATTTTACCGAAGATGAGTTCAAGTCAAGATTTGAAGCCTGCACAGGCGCTGATGCTGACCTCTTCTACAAGATGAGCTATTACCACAACGATTTCGAAAGACAGCCCGAGCACGAGAGATATTCAACACGCTTCCTTGGCAAGCCTCTCTTCTGGCAGGATATTATGGAGGGACTCTACGACACCCACCTCTTCGAAAAGAAAATGTCAGACCACTATGAGAATACCGCTAAGATATATGAGGGCAAAGCTAGCGACGAAAAATGGGGTTATCTCTACGATTACGCATACAGAACCTTTGACTACCTTACAACAAAGACCTATATTGCCGAAAATCTTGTCCCCGCATACAAGGCAGGCGACAAGGAGCTTTTAAGAAAAATCGCCGAAGAATATCTCCCCGCCCTTAAGGAAAAGACCGTAAAACTCCACAATGCTCATAAGACCGCTTGGTTCAGAAACAACAAGGTAATCGGTTGGGCAAACATGGACGTGCGCTACGGCGGTGTCGCTTCAAGGTGCGATACAGCAAAAATGCTTATTCTTGCTTATCTTAACGGTGAATTGGATTGCCTCGAGGAGCTCGAGGAGTCAAGGCTTCATAAGGGTCTTTCCGGCTTTGTTCATTACTCAGGAATTGTTACTCCAAACATCAAAATATAACAAAAAGACAACTATTATTTGCAAAACCAGCGAGTAACGGCTTACCGTTTGGGAAAGGATAAGATAAAATGAACGAATTTGATTCACCTAATTATGCCGAATTCTCTTATGATGTAAAAAGCGAGGGAAAGATTAAAACCAAGCGCACCATCGCTATAATCTGCTACGTGTTGTTTGTTGCCGCGTATTTCCTAGTTTGCTATGTCTCAAGAGTTATCCCCGCTTTTGCTATTTCGCCACTTATCACCTGGATTCTTGTATTCTTTACCTGGAATATTGTCAGCTATGACTATTACTTTGAGTTTAAAACGGGAATACTTGAGCTCGGAAAAATAAAAGGCGGTAAAAAAGGCAGAAAAAAGCACCCGGAGCTCTCTATACATATAAAAGAAGCAAGCTTTATTTCCCCTTACAATGGCGAGTATACAGAAAAGGCAAAAGAAGCGGAAATTGTTTACGATTTTTCTTCTTCGCAGCATTCGGACAAAAGAATTCTTGTTCTTTTTGAAAAGGACGGTAAAAAATGCGCCGCAATATTTGAGGGAACGGCAAAAATTGCAAATCTTCTGGCATCATTCTGTCAGAATTCGCATGATATTAAGGGCAAGGTCTTTCACGGCTAGGCAAAAAGAGGAAGAGATGTTGTTTTCATCTCTTCCTTTTTTATTATATATAATATATCACAGATGCAATCCTCTTTGCCGATTCGGCAATAGAGGGTATTTTTATAAACTCATTTACAGAATGTATATTTCCTCCCTCTGTGCCGAGATTATCAACACAGGGTATCCCCTCTCTTGTAATATAAGCAGCGTCTGAACCACTGACACAAAGGCGCGAGGTAAGTGTTGGTAATCCGCATTTCTCGTAAATTTCATTTATCCTGTTAAGAAAGCTTTTGTTTTGCTCTGTATATGGCATAGAGGGTCTGAAGCTCATTTCCTCTAAATCACATCTGCTTCCCTCAACAAAGGAGGTTTCGGCAATTCTTTTTACAGTTTCTCTCGCCTCTAAAAGCTCTTCTTCGGTTAAAAATCGTATATCCGTGGTAAATGTACATTTTTCGGCAACGGTATTGGGAGCAGTTCCACCGCTGATAACCCCACAGTTGCAGGTAAGCCCGTCAACATTTTTCATCTTCTCCAGTTCAAGAATCTTTGCGGCAGCCTCAGCGATAGCGCTAACGGCATAGGCGCATCTTGCAGAGTGAAGAGCCTTGCCCCAAACGGTATATCTGTGCCTGATTATTCCCTTTCTCGCAAGAACGGCTGTATTTTTTACACTTCCCTCAAGATTAATAAAACCAACCGAGCCCTTGGCGCACTCGCACATATTTTTAACAGTATTCTTATCGCTTGTCGCGCTGCTGGTTTCCTCATCACTTTGAAGAAAAAGCTTTATCGGTCTATCCTTAAATCGGCATTTTTCAAGAGCTACCATAGCAAGAAGTGCAGCGGCAATTCCGCCCTTGCAATCCATGACACCGGGTCCGTACATTTTTTCATCATCACGTCGTACCGCAGGTGTTCCAAATGAGCCGACAGGATGTACTGTGTCCATATGAGCAGAAAGGGTTATAGGAGAGCCCTCTGCGTCAGGATTCATTGTTATGAGAACAGTATCCCCCGAAATCTTCTCGGGAAAGCGCTGAGTTTCCCATCCTCTTGCCTCAGCAAAGCATATACAGTATTCACCAACCTTATCAACGCCCGCTTTATAGCTTGTCGGACTTTCTATATTACAAATATCCTCAAGAAGATTTGTAAATTCACCCAAAAGTGTATCAATTACCTCGAACAACTGTTCATGCATGTTCTTGCTCCCATATATTTTACTAAATATATTATAGCAAATACCTATATGATTTTCAACATTATATTTGCTTTTCTTTGTAAAAAAACCGCCCGATTGATTTCGGGCGGTCTTAATCTCATTTATCTGAGATTTGTGTTAATTATTTCTTGAACTGTGCAAAGAACTTTGCAAATACGTTTGCAAGATCCTTGAAGCTCTTCTTCTTGTATGCGAACCAGTATACCGAGAATCCGCCCGCTGCAAGCGCAAGTATAGAGGGAATTGTTATTCCTACTATAAGTCCTACAGGAGCTTCTTCCTCTGCCTCACCAAGTACAAGCACGTTGATAGTTTCTGCCTGTACATATCCGCATGCCGAGCAGGTTCTGGTCTTTATT
>JAGATD010000032.1 GCA_017621415.1 Clostridia bacterium | reverse complement strand
TATCTGCCGCGACCGTTCTTGGTGAGGAATACGGGTTCGCCAACGGCGATATCGCGCAGTACCTCGTTATAGTTGCGCAGATCTGATACGGGCTTAATGTTTGGCATCATAAATTCCTCCTTTGTTTGTATTCTGCTGTATTTATTATACACTAATTCTTCGTAAAATTCAACAGCAAAATCAAAACTTTCATAAAAAATTTATAAAAGCAAGGGATGAACCGCTTGGGTACACCCCTTGCTTTCGGTTTATGCGAGTATCAGTTCACGCATTACGGTTTCTTCGGCAGAGCTGCGAACATTATTCATCGCCTGTACCCACCGCATTTGATCGGTCGCCTTGAGTTGTTCGTCGATGCCTTGTGTCTTGGCAAGCTCTACCGTCAGCGAGGTCAGCATTTCGTGTGCCTGTTCGTCCACGTCGGCAAGGTAGGCGTTGAGCCGTCCTTCACCGAGCAGGGCGGAGTACCTTCCGCGACGGTGTTGTTTGAGGTAGTCGAGGTGCATCCGTCCGTATTTACCGATTGGCTTCTGTTCGGGTAGCTCCACGTCGGGAATGAGGTTGCCGTTTTCCTCTCGGTATGTACCTCCGAGCTGTTCGTAAATGGTTTGTTTCATTACATTTTCCATCCTTTCATTTATTTTATGCCTCTTCGTATATTCACCGTTGAGGGCATATTTTTCGTCATTCTTCACAATTCAAGCCTATCCTTTTTGACAGTTCAAGCATTGCGAATATGAATTTGTTTTCGGATGTCAATGTTGTCTGCGACGGGTCGCCCTCTTTTATTCTCATTGTACGTCTTATTTCTTTAGGAATTACAACACGCCCAAGATCGTCAATACGACGAACAATCCCTGTTGCTTTCATATATATAAAAATCTCCTTGTTTTTACAGATTTGTAATGTTATTATCTGTAAATAAGGGAGATTTATACTTTTTGGAATTATAATTTGTTGTCAAAAAAAGTTAAATCGGCTGCTAGATTTATTCATTACCGAAAGAATGAAAAGGGCGGAGGTTAGAACAAATACCTCCGCCCGAAGCGCGCATATTTATGATATTTTTACATTCTCAGCTTTTGAGGATTTTATAAATCCCATATAAGAATTTCCGCGGTTTACCGTAAGCTTTTCACCGTCTTTGTCATACATTGTCATAGTTCCGTCGGAAGTTGATTCCCAGGTTATGGGAATACTGTGGCCCTCCGTAATGTAATAGCCGTTACCGGCACCGATTGTTTTCATAACAAGCTCGGTGGTTTCCTGAGCCTCGTATGTCACCGTGTCGGCAAACAGTATAAACACATTTTTAAACGTTGTTTTTTTGTCATTTAGCATATCATTTTTTGCGGAGCCGTTTTTGTTAAATGTATAACATTTATCAGTGCTTTTATAGTATAGCTCGGTTTCGGACCTATCGGAAAAAGGAAGAATAACGGTTTTTGCGGCGGTACCGCCAAGTGATAGCATTGAGCCGAAATCGACAAAATTATAAGGCGATTTTGCATCCTTTTCAGCCGTTATATTTATGTTTGTGTTGAATATACCCGCGCTTATCAAATCACCGTTTGTATAAGTGAACTTTGTATATTCGGTATAGCTGTGTCCCAAGCGTTCCGACAAATCAAAAGCCGAACCCCTTATTTCGCAGGATTCTGTTACAGCAGTGCCGTCGTTACCGTTATAAATTATTATTGATGAAAAGAAGCGGCCTACATTTGATATATATGTCCTGGTTGGAGAAATTGAACCGATTTTACTAAACTTGTCAGCAATATTGGAAAATGCCAAAAGTCTTGTGCTATCGTTTTCAGTAGGGAATTCCGCGATAAGGTCACACGACGATATTCCGTAAAGGGGAGAATCTGTATCCAGCACAAATGCATAGTGGCGTTTTCTCGCCTCTTCCTCGGTAATTTCAAGACCTGTAATGCTGTTTGTGTATTCCGGAGTAACAATTTCAGGTGGGGTGGGGGGATTTGTATCCGTAGATGTATCAATTGTATTATTGTCTTTTAAATTGTCAGAAGTGTTATCTGAATCCAACGGTTCTGCATCCTGCCACCAACCCTCGGTCGCAAACCCAAATCCAATTATCAATAAAACAGCAACAAGAAAGAAGGCAATCAGCTTAGCATAATTGCCATATCTTGCTTTATTCATTTTTTTACCTCCTTGCGCACCTCGTACGCACGTTATCGGACATTAATCCTTATCGTTATAACGTAACCAAGCCTCAGCAAATTCAAAAGCCTCAGCAAGACCGTTGGTTATTTTCTGCTTTTCGGGTTTTTTTGTTTTGCTGTCAAGAAGCTGAACCATAATGGTTCCTGGTACATCCTCATCACCCTTGGGTGATTTTTTGTCCGACATAATCATCATGTAAACGTAATATTTATCTGACAGATCGCCGTAGAAAATATCATCGCCCTGACGTACGAGGGGTTTTCCTTTGTATTCAATAAACTCTTCGTTGGTAACGCCTTCTGCGTTTAACATATTAAAGACTCCTTTCGGTTTATTTGAAAATGACGGCTTGTCCTTTGTCCATTTCACCTATATAATAACAGAGGCATTTGGGTATGTAAATACCTTCGACAAAAGAAGACAAAATAAAGATTTCGCATAAATATCTAATCTTTTACATAAGGGGTAAAGGTTAGAGCAAATGCTGCAGAAATCGGCTTTTTGCGTGCCAAATCGTACACTGCATCAGCCTTATTCGACTTCTCCTTTTGGTATACAACCCTTGGATCTGCATCTTTGTAGGATGAGGGCTTTGTAAAGCAGGGAATACCGTTCACTTTCTTCGCCTTTTTCAATAATGACCTGCCGCTTTTAGTCATAGCAAGAACCTGAGTGAATAAAGGAAGCTCCTTTACATCGGAGGAGGTAACGCCGAAGTAGGAGTTCCAAATAGCGCGTCTGATTCTGGCTTTGGTATACTTTTTTGTTTCGGTCATTGATAATAAAGCGGAAATTGTTGTTGCCGTTATGCTCGTTTGGCATAAACGGTTATATAAACCACCGTCAGCCTCGTGAATGTCCACAAAAGCTTTAGGTGAATTTAATCTGAAATAAGAAATAACTGCCGAGTCGAGCAGGCTCTCGTCGGTGGGCGCATATCCTTTTGCGACCTCGTTTAAAAATACATTTTTCGCATTTTCCGGAATATAATCATAAGCAGACTCGTTTTTCTTTCTCAAAAGCTCCCTGATAGCGCTTGCGCTTTGCATAGAGCTGCCGCAAAGAAGCGAGTCGTTATAGCCTGCTCCCGAGCGCTTTATAGTAAAAGGGATAATCGAGGATGAAAAATCCTTTAATGCCTTAATATATTCGATTGCAAGTATGTTGTTTGGCGAAAAAATATCAGAGGGTAAATCCTTGTTATAAAGCTCGCGGTAAACAGACTCAACTAAAGATGCATGTCCGCATTCGGAAAGCTCCTTGTTTTTTTTCATAAGCGCAGACTTAAACTCATCTGAGCGCATATTTTCAGCAACACAGCTTAATTGCTCAATATCACCCGATTCGCTGCCAAATACAAGGTAATCAACAATTCCGAGCTCATTTGCTATTTTAACACCGCTCCTTGCGAAATGCTCGGCGCTTGACATAGAAAACGGGAAAGGAAGCTCCAAAACAAGGTCAACTCCGCATTCGCAGGCTGCTTTTGCCCTTGCGGTTTTGTCAGCAAATGCCATTTCGCCTCGCTGCGTAAAATTGCCGCTCATTATAGCTATTATTTTTGTGTCTTCGCCAAGTAAACGTCTTGTCTCGGCTATTTGGTAGGCATGACCGTTGTGGAATGGATTATATTCTGTGATAATTGCCGCAACTGCCATAGCTCCACCTCCGTTTTTTGTGTTAAATTTGAAAATTATATTGATATATTCGGTTGTTTGTTGTATAATAGATGTGTTTAAAATAAAGTTTGCGCACATGCGCCATGAAAGGATAAACTAAAAATGAAGGTTTTAGTTGTTAATGCAGGTTCAAGTTCGCTTAAGTATCAGCTTTTTGATACAGAGAGCGCTAATGTTCTTGCAAAGGGAAACTGCGAGAGAATAGGTATTGAGGGCTCAAGAATTATTCATAAGACCGCGGGAAAGGATGAATATGTAAAGGAGCTTACTCTGAAAGATCACTCCGAGGCTATGAAGACCGTTGTTGATACAATGCTTGACCCCGAGGTTGGCTGTATAAAGACAGTGGATGAAATTGAGGCGATAGGCCACAGAGTAGTTCACGGAGGCCCTTATTTTGCTGAATCCGTTCTTGTTACAGATGAGGTTATGAGTATTCTTGAAAAATGCGTTTCTTACGCTCCTCTTCACACTCCCGCACACATTATGGGAATAAAGGGCTGTATGTCTGTTATGCCCGATACCCCTGAGGTTCTTGTGTTTGACACCGCATTCCATCAGACGATGCCCAAGGAAGCGTTTATGTACGGTATATCCTACGATATGTATGAGGACTACCAGATTCGCCGTTACGGTGCGCACGGAACATCTCACAGATACGTAAGCGGAGAAATGATAAAGCTTCTCGGCGGTAAGACCGAGGGCACAAAAATTGTTACATGTCATATAGGCAACGGCTCTTCAATCAGCGCCGTAAAGGATGGCAAGTGCATTGATACATCTATGGGCTTCACTCCTCTTGACGGTGTGCTTATGGGCACAAGATGCGGTGCTATTGACCCTGCTATCGTTCCGTTTATTATGGAAAAGAAGGGATATACTCCGGCAGAAATGGATGCCTATATGAACAAGAAGTGCGGATTTGCAGGTATAAGCGGTGTGGGCTCAGACTCAAGAGATGTAGAGCGCGCTATGAACGAGGGTAACGAGAGAGCAAAGCTTGTTCTCGATATGCTTAGCTATCAGATTAAGAAATATATCGGTTCTTATTCTGCTGCTATGGGCGGCATTGATGCCATTGTATTTACCGCAGGCATAGGCGAGCATGTATCTTATATCAGAAAGAATGCGCTCTCCGGACTTGAGTACCTTGGCGTTAAGCTTGATGATAAGAGAAATACATTCGGTCATTCAAATGATCCTGTAAAGCTTTCAGCAGATGATTCTCGTGTTGCGGTTTATATGATTCCCACAAACGAGGAGCTTGTAATCGCAAAGGACACCGAAGAGATAGTAAATTCTCTTTAATAAATATATCGATTTATCCGCCCGCAATGGTTTTCCGTTGCGGGCGGAGGCTTTTTTGTGCGGTTATAAATACACACAATATAATACCATAAATATCGAAATAAGTCAATAAAAGAAAGAAAAATATGCTGTTTTAAATTGACAGATTAAATTAAACTAATAAAATATCACACATTTCGTTCTTTTTTTCGTCAAGCATAAGGTCGTTTTTATTAAAGTTCATGCTTTTTGAGTATATTTCCTCAAGCTCCATATGAATTTGCGATGCAACATTAAACCATCTTTCAGCCTGCTTTAATGCATCCTCTTCAATTACCTCCATAGCCTTGATTTGTTCTGCGCTTACTTTGTTTTCCGAAAAGAAATCCATAGTATTTATTTCTTCACCATTGCCAAAAGCATCAAAGCATAAACCTGCCTCGTGAACTAATACTGCCTCATTCTTTTTATCATCCAGCGGGCAGGGAAATCTTGTGATATTTGATTGAAACTCGGAAAACTTTTTTATAAGCTCGTTTATAAAAATATATCCCACTTCTTTATCGCCCTGTATTGAAAAGCGCTTGTATTCGATTGAATTCAATGTGTCAAATTTTACAACTCCGCGCTTTCCGACTCCGCTTATAAGTCTTATATTGATTTTGTTGCTTTTTTGACTTGATGTGTGTTCTGCCACAGAATTAATAAGCATTTTTAGCAAATTAAAATCGCAGGCTTTTATCTTTTCTTCTGTAATTTTTGAGTTTGATGCACCTGCGATGCTAAGATAAGAGTAGGCTGTTTTGTATGCGTTTTTCTTTTCTTTGTTTAATTCCAAAATTTTCTGTCTTTGCGCTTTAAGCCAGCTTGAATCCCAGTTTTCGCCAAGGTTAATAAGCTCATCTATTGCGCCAGGAACTATTGCGTCTCGCTCGTGGGGCGCTGTGCCGTCGAGCAGTCCAACTCTTCTGCCATCTTTTTCAAGTATTACTCCGTCAAGCGAGTCGGGGTCGGAGGAGCAGTGAATATTTTCGGTAATTACCTCTCTTTGCGCAAAATAAGAGGAAATCTGTTTCATAAAACTGCTTTTTCCCGTTCCGGGACCACCCTTAATTACGTATATTTTGTCGTAATCCTCAGGACAAAATACTGAATCAAAATAGCTTCTGAAGCCTGTGTAGCCGTTTGCTGCTGCAAAAAATCTTTTTGGTGTACTCATGTAGTTTCCTTTCGGTAAATCGTTTTTGCCATATGTTAATTCTTGACAATTATATTTTTTTATAGTATAATAATTTGAAGGAGTGTGCGTTGTTATGAAAGTCATTGGTTTATGCGGCGGAAGCGGAAGCGGCAAGGGCGCTGTATCCGAGATTTTTGCCGAAAATTTAATACCTGTTATTGATACCGATGCCATTTATCATAGCATCACATCAACCCCCGGCGAATGTCTTGATGCTATTTCTTCGGAGTTTGGCAGCTCGGTTGTAAAAAACGGAGCGCTTGACCGTCCGGCTCTTGCTAAGATTGTCTTTTCGTCAAAAAATTCCGAAAGCTTAAGGCTGAAGCTTAACGGGATAACCCACAAATTCGTTCTTGCCGAGGTTGAAAGACTACTTTCAGTTTATGAAAAAGCAGGGGAAAGAATGTGTGTTGTTGATGTTCCTTTGCTTTTTGAATCGGGATTTGATAAAAGGTGTGACATTACCGTTGCTGTTATCGCTGATATAGAAACAAGAATTTTGCGCATAACTAATAGAGACGGTATAAACAGAGAATCTGCGTTTGCGCGTATTAATTCTCAAATATCCGCAGAGGAGCTTAAGAGCCGAGTTGATTTTGTAATCGAAAATAATTCAGACCTCTCGGAGCTCAGAGGCGCGGTTCTTTCACTTATTGAAAAAATAAAACCATAATTTAAAAGAGGTATATATATGAGCGAAACAACAGTAGGTAAGGAGATTTTTGAAAATCTTTCTTATTCAAAGAAAAATATATATGAGGAAGCATCCCCCGAGAAAATAAAGGCTATTTTTGACTATTCCGAGGGATACAAAAGCTATCTTGATAAGGCTAAAACCGAGCGCGAGGCTGCAAGGGTAACTGTTGAGATGGCAAAAGACGCCGGCTTTACCGAATATAAGCTGGGGGATAAGCTTAAAATAGGCGATAAAAAATATCTTAACCACAGAGGAAAAAGTGTTATTCTTTTCACTGTCGGAACAGAGGATATAGAGAAAGAGGGAATAAGAATTCTCGCAGCTCACATAGATTCTCCAAGGCTTGACTTAAAGCAGGTTCCTATGTATGAAGATGGGGGAATGGGCTTTTTAAAAACTCATTATTATGGAGGAATTAAAAAGTATCAGTGGACAGCTATTCCTCTCGCTCTTCACGGTGTAATTGTTAAGTGCGGAGGTGAGGTTATAGATGTTAATATCGGTGAGGACGACAGCGATCCTGTATTTTATATCAATGATCTTCTGCCTCATCTTGGACAAAAGCAGTCTGCAGAACCGCTTGGCAGTGCCATAAAAGGCGAGACACTTAACATTCTTATTGGCGGGCTTCCTTATGATGACAAGGATGTTTCGGAGAAAATTAAGCTTACCGCTCTTTCAATTCTTAACGAGAAATACGGTGTCAGCGAGGAGGATTTTCTTAGCGCTGAGCTTTCGCTTGTGCCTGCCTTTAGCGCAAGAGATATAGGCTTTGACAGAGCTCTTGTTGCGGCATACGGTCATGACGACAGAGTTTGCGCATATCCCGCGATAACGGCTCTTCTTGATTCTAAGGAAACAAAGCATACCGTAATGGTAATTCTCGCGGATAAAGAGGAGATAGGCTCAGAGGGCGTAACAGGTATGCAGTCTAGGATATTCACCGACATTATAGAGGAAATCTCCGAGGCTCTCGGTAAGAATGCCAGGGTAGTCAGAAACAGCAGTAAATGTCTTAGCGCTGATGTTACCGCTTGCTTTGACCCCAATTTTGCCGACGTTTATGAAAAGAAAAACAGCGCTATGATTTCCTGCGGCACAACAATGAGCAAGTATACAGGCGCAAGAGGTAAGTCGTCAACAAACGACGCAAGCGCTGAGTATGTTGCATATATCAGAAAAATATTTGCCGATAACGGTGTTATTTGGCAGACTGCCGAGCTTGGAAAGGTTGATGCGGGCGGTGGCGGAACCGTTGCGAAATATATTGCAAACCATAATATTGAAACAGTTGACCTCGGTGTCCCCGTAATTTCTATGCATGCTCCCTACGAGGTTGTTTCAAAGGCTGACGTTTATTCCACCTATGAGGCATTTGTTGCTTTTATAAAATAGCGTTTATCTCAAATTCTCTTTAGTATATTTTAGATTTTTTGAGGTGAATTATGATATTTAATAAGCTAGTAAGAGCAGAGGACAGATTCAGAGAAATTGAGCAGGCTTTAACTCTGCCTGAGATAATTTCAAACAATAAAGAGTATTCGGCTTTAATGAAGGAATATAGGTCCCTTGAGCCTATAATTGAAAAATTCAGGGAATATAAGCAGGCAGAAAAGGAAATGAAAGACTCTGACGAGATGATGCGTGACTCTTCGGTTGAGTCTGAGCTTCGTGAGATGGCTGAGGAGGAGTTCCATGCCGCAAGAGAGAGACTTGAAGCCCTTACCCAGGAGTTGAAAATTCTTTTGATGCCCAGAGACCCTAACGATTCAAGAAACGTAATTGTTGAAATAAGACAGGGAGCTGGCGGTGAGGAGGCAGCGCTTTTCGGCGCAGATCTTTACCGAATGTATTCGATGTATGCCGATTCCAAGAGGTTTAAAATCGAGGTAGCGAGCCTTAACGATACCGAGCTTGGCGGAATTAAGGAAATTGTCTTTAATGTTATCGGTGACGGAGCTTATTCAAAATTCAAGTTTGAAAGCGGTGTTCACAGGGTACAGCGAATTCCCATAACCGAGTCTAACGGCAGAATACAGACCTCAACCGTCACCGTTGCGGTTTTGCCCGAGGTTGATGATATCGAGGTTGAAGTAAATCCGGCTGATATCAAAATTGAGTCCTGTAAATCAAGCGGAGCAGGCGGTCAGCACATAAACAAAACCGAGTCTGCGGTAAGACTGACGCACAAGCCCTCAGGCATCGTTATTGAGTGCGATCAGGAAAGAAGCCAGCTTCAGAATAAAGAAAAGGCTATGCGTCTGCTTTATGCAAAGCTTTATGATATAAAGCAGAGAGAGCAGACAGAGGCTATTGCCTCAACAAGAAAAAGCCAGGTTGGCAGCGGTGACAGAAGTGAAAAGATTAGGACCTATAATTTTCCTCAGTCCAGGGTTACCGACCACAGAATAAACAAAACGATTTATTCTTTAGGCGCATTTCTCGACGGTGATATGGATTCAATTGTTGATGAGCTTATTGCTGTTGATACTGCGGAGAGGCTAAAGGGTGAGCAGAATGAAAACTGAAGTTGTTTCTGTTGACGTACTTTCTCCCGAAAAATCCAAAGATGATATTATTCGCGCTGCCGAGATCATAAAAGGCGGCGGACTTGTTGTTTTTCCCACCGAGACGGTTTACGGCCTTGGCGGTGACGGAACCAACCCCGATGCGGCAAGGAAAATATATGCCGCAAAGGGCAGACCCGGTGACAATCCTCTTATAATTCATATAGCGCGCCCTGAGGATGCTGAAAAATATGCCGAGACAACAGAAATTTACTTTAAGCTTGCCAAAAGGTTTATGCCAGGACCGTTGACAGTAATTTTAAAGTCAAAAGGCTCGGTACCGCGAGAAACTAGGGGCGGTCTTGATACCGTTGCGGTAAGATGCCCGGAAAACAAAATCGCAAGGCTTCTTATAGAGTATTCCGGGGTTGCGATTGCTGCACCATCTGCCAATCTTTCGGGCTCCCCCTCGCCAACAACCGCCCGTCACGTTATTGATGATATGATGGACAGGGTTGATATGATAATAGACGGCGGTGAGTGCGAGTTCGGTCTTGAATCTACAATTGTTAAAATTGATAGTGACAACAGCTTAACGCTACTTCGACCCGGAAAAATTACAGTCGCGGAGCTTTCGGAGATAGCTGATGTAAGAATTGCACCGGCTGTCCTTGATAAGCTTCAAGAAAACGAGGTTGCTCTTTCTCCCGGAATGAAATACCGACACTATGCGCCAAAAGCCCCGCTTGTTCTTCTTAACGGTGACATAGAAGAGCAGTTAAGATACATAAGAGAAGAGGATATTTCAGGCATTGCTTATATATCCTACACTGAGGATGCTGAATTTTTGAAAAAAGAAAATCCAAACATGCCTATTTATGACCTCGGCTCAAAAAATGACGAGCTTACCCAGGCTCACAGGTTGTTTTACATTTTAAGAGAAGCCGACAAATGCGGTTACAAAAGGATATACGCACCACTACCCAATACAGACGGAGTAGGCCTTGCGCTCTACAACCGAATGATTCGCGCAGCAGCGCATACTATAATTAATCTCAGACGTTAAAAGTCTTTTGAAAGGAACGGTCTAAGAATGGCTAAAAAAAAGGCTAAGATACAAGAAAATCCTATGGAAAACGAGGCGGTTGCAACTCCGCAGCCCATAACAGAAACACTTGAAAAGAACTATATGCCTTATGCGATGAGTGTAATCGTTTCTCGAGCGATTCCTGAAATAGACGGCTTTAAGCCCTCTCACAGAAAGCTCCTTTACACTATGTATAAGATGGGTCTCATCAACGGTGGACGTACAAAAAGCGCAAATATAGTAGGGCAGACTATGCGTCTAAACCCTCACGGTGATGCTTCAATATACGAAACAATGGTTCGTTTAACCAGAGGACACGAGGCTCTGCTTCATCCGTTTGTTGACTCTAAGGGCTCCTTCGGTAAGCATTATTCCCGTGATATGGCTTACGCTGCGTCAAGATATACAGAGGCAAAGCTTGACAGCTTTTGTCATGAGCTTTTCTCCGGCATAGACAAGGATGCTGTTGACTTTATACCCAACTATGATAATACTATGCAGGAGCCTACACTTCTGCCAACAACATTCCCGAATATTCTTGTATCGCCAAACCTTGGAATAGCGGTAGGTATGGCGTGCTCTATATGTTCATTTAACCTTGCTGAGATTTGCGACGGCACAATAGCTCTTCTTAAAAATCCCAAAACTACAATTGACCGTATGCTGGATATCGTTAAGGCTCCCGATTTTTCAACAGGCGCCGAGATAATTTATGACAGAGAGCAGATGCGTAAAATTTACGAGACAGGTGTCGGCAGCTTTAAGATGAGGGCAAAATGGGAGTATGTTAAAAAGGAGCATTGTATTGATGTTCTTTCTATTCCGTATTCCTCCTCTATTGAGGCGATAATGAAGAAGACTACCGAGATGATAAAGTCCGGTAAGCTTCGCGAGGTAAACGATGTTCGTGACGCAATAGACCTTAACGGATTTAAGCTCACCTTTGATTTAAAGAAGGATGCCGACCCTGAGGTCGCTATGAAAAAGCTCTTTACCGTAACCGAGCTTGAGAACAATTTTGACTGTAATTTTAACATTCTTGTAAACGGTACTCCAAAGCAGCTTGGCATTCGAGAAATACTTACCGAATGGATTGGCTTCCGAGTAGGATGTGTTACAAGAGAGTTAAACTTTGAGCTTGGGAAAAAGGATGAAAAGCTTCATCTTCTCGAGGGCCTTGCGCTCATTCTTCTTGATATTGATAAGGCGATAAGAATAATACGCAATACAGAAAAGGAAGAGGATGTTGTTCCCAACCTGGCTGCCGGCTTCAACCTTACAAAGACACAGGCTGAGTATATTGCCGAGATTAAGCTGCGTAATCTTAACCGTCAGTATATTATCAACAGGGTGCAGGAGATCGAGACATTAAGAGCCGAGATTGCCGAAATTAAGGAAACTCTTAAGGATGAGCTCAAGCTTAAGGCTAAGATAATTGCAACCCTCCAGGAGGTAAAGAAAAAATACGGCAAGCCAAGGCTTACCGATATTGTTGAAAAGACAGATGCTCCCGCTGTACGAGAGGATATCTTCTTTGAAAACTATAATTGCCGCCTGATACTTACACGCGGCGGATACTTTAAAAAGCTTTCGGTACAATCTGTGCGCGCTGCCGATGAGCAAAAGCTAAAAGAGGGTGATTTTGTTATCTACCGCGAGGATACCGACAACCGCGGAGATGTTCTCTTCTTTACCGATAAGGCTCAGATATACAGAGCCAAGGTAGATGATTTCCCGCTGTCTAAGGCAAGCCAGATGGGAGACTATGTGCCCTCAAAGCTGGGAATGGATGACGATGAGCACGTTGTTGGCTGTAAGATGGTTTATGAACTTGACCCAAGCCACCACTTTGTTTATATTTTTGAAAATGGAAAGGGTGTTCGTGTAAACCTTTCTGCCTACGAGGCTAAATCCCGCCGTAAAAAGATTACAGGTGCCTTTAGCTCCGAGTCGCCCCTTGCGGGTGTTATTTACGAGGGGGCAAAGCCTGCTAACATCTTTATCCGCACAGACGCGGGCAGGGGAATGCTGATCAAGAGCTCGCTTATCCCCGTAAAGGCGACAAGAACTGCCGCCGGTATTCAAATTATGAAGCTTCCCAAAAAGGGGGTTAAGGTTGACCTGGCAACCGATATGATTGATGATATCGGACAGGATGCGCTTAAATGCAAAAAGCTTGCAATTCCATCAACAGGCTCACCTCTTGGTCAGCTGACATTTAATTTTTAATACAACATAACAAAAGGGGCTTGCCAAATAGGCAAGCCCTAAAAAAATTAAATTAATGTTTCAAACTTGTATCCAACACCCCAAACGGTCTTAAGAGTCCATTTGTCCGAAACACCCTCAAGCTTTTCGCGCAGACGCTTAACGTGAACGTCAACAGTTCTTGAGTCGCCAAGATAGTCAAATCCCCAAACCTTGTCAAGAAGCTGGTCGCGTGTGAAGACTCTGTTGCAGTTGGAGGCTAAGAAGTAAAGAAGCTCGAGCTCCTTGGGAGGAATGTCGATAGCCTTGCCGTTTATTTTAAGCTCGTACTTCTGCAGGCTTATCTCAATGTTTTCAAACTTGACAACCTCGTCATCGCTTGTCTTTGTGTGAGCATTATAACGGCGAAGAACCGCCTTAATTCTTGCGGAAAGCTCTTTCATATCAAAGGGCTTTGTTATAAAGTCATCAGCTCCAAGCTCAAGACCGAGAACCTTGTCAAAGACCTCATTTTTCGCGGTAATCATAATTACGGGCTTCGGGGATATTTCTCGAATCTCTCTGCAAACCTGCCAACCGTCTTTTTTAGGCATCATTATGTCAAGAAGCACAAGGTCGGGCTCATAGATCTTGAAATAATTAACTCCCTCCATACCGTCGCAGGCAGTCTTAACCTTATAGCCCTCGTTTTCAAAATAGAGCTTTAACATATCGCATATATTAGGGTCATCGTCTACTATGAGAAGCTTTGTGTCCATCATCTTTTATCCATCCTTTAAATTTAAATTATTAACTTTGTTAAAAAACTTAAAAACTTAACAATTTAATTATACAACATAAATTATGTATAGTCAAGAACAATTTATTAACTTTTTTTAAAAAACAAGAAAAAATTTCCAAAACAATTGACGAAAATCCTTGTTAGCAATATTTTAAAGTCTACCTATTGAAAAAACCAAAAGAATATGATATAATATTAAAGATTTTTGAATTATTAAGGAGAATAATATATATGAAGCTTGGTATCGTTGGTCTTCCTAATGTTGGAAAGAGCACACTTTTTAATGCCTTAACAAATGCGGGAGCCGAATCTGCAAACTATCCATTCTGCACAATCGACCCTAATGTCGGTGTCGTGGCAGTGCCTGACAGCCGTCTTGATAAGCTTGCGGAGATGTATAATCCCGAGAAATATACTCCCGCTATTATTGAATTTGTTGATATAGCCGGACTTGTTAAGGGTGCGTCTCAGGGTGAGGGACTTGGTAACAAATTCCTCGGTAACATCCGTGAGGTAGATGCGGTCGTTCACGTCGTTCGCTGCTTTGTAAACGATGATATTATCCACGTTGAGGGAAATGTTGATCCTCTTCGTGATGTTGAAACAATTAATCTTGAGCTTATACTCTCAGACCTTGAGGTTGTCGAGAGAGCTATTGACAGAACGGTAAAGGCTGCAAAGTCTGATAAAAAGCTGCTTGAAAAGCTTAATGTTCTTGAAAAGGTAAAAGTTGCTCTTGAGGCAGGAAAGTGCGCTCGAACAGTTTCGCTTGATGATGACGAGCTTGCTTGGATAGAGGAGTCTAGACTTCTCACCTTAAAGCCTACTATTTATGCTGCCAACATTTCTGAAAGCGAGGTAGCCGGTGAGTACGTAAACAACGAGGGCTACAAGGCGCTTAAGGCTCATGCAGATTCTGAGGGCAGCGAGATAATTGCGGTCAGCGCGCAGATAGAGGCAGAGCTTGCATCTCTTGACTGTGAAGAAAAGGAAATGTTCCTTGCCGATCTTGGTATTGAAGAATCCGGACTTGACAAGCTTATTAAATCAAGCTACTCTCTTCTCGGGCTTATCAGCTTCCTTACAGCAGGACCTAAGGAGGTAAGAGCCTGGACAATTAAGAAAGGCACGAAGGCTCCGGGCGCAGCAGGTAAAATACATACCGACTTTGAACGCGGATTTATTCGTGCCGAGGTTGTTGCATTCGATGATCTTGTCAGAGAGGGTGACAGAGCCAAGGTGCGTGAAAAGGGACTTCTTCGCTCCGAGGGTAAGGAGTATGTTATGAAAGACGGCGACGTTGTTGAGTTCCTCTTTAACGTTTAATATTCAGCATAGATTTTATTAATCATCTAATACAGATTCTTTTGGGTGTGAGTGTATCTCGCACCCATTTTTTATATAATAATTTGCGGTATATGACGGAATTGTTAGATTATTGCTTGAAAACACAATTTTCTCAAGATTTTCAATCTCTGCCGTGAAATAAGCTTTGTTTTTATAGCTTTTGCCATGACAGCCGAATACAATATCGGTCGCTTGGTTCATTGCTTCATAGGCCTTTAGTCTTTCGTTTCCGTTTAATATTCCTGATGAGATATATGCAATTTTTCTATCGTTTCCATAAAGCATTAATATGCTTTGCGGCGTGTCGGTACCGTATGGAACAGTGTGAATAAAACGTATTTTATAACTGCCTGTTGATATGGTGCCAGTTGGGTCAAGATACTTTATTTCGGTTGTAAAATCCTTTAATGAAGCCATAAGCTTGTTCAGTATTGTCTCTTCATCTTTGTTTTGCACTTTTGGAAGATAAAGCTCTTTTACCGGAACGGTTGATAAAACAATTTCAAGCTCCTCTGCCAGCTTCCAAGAATAATGGGTGGCAATATATTTGTCAAGCATATATACGTTTTCTTTCATCAGTATATCTGCCGCATTATATCCTGTCGTGCTTGAATACTGGGCAGCGCTTATAAGCGATGCTTCTTGGCTTGATTTAATTAAGAAAACATCCTGTTTGTTTTCGGTATAATAAACTACTTTGTCGTCAAATTTTCCTACCGAATTCATTATACCGCAGCTTGCATATATAACCGCAAGTAAGCAGGTGATAATTAAGGCAAAGCTCTTTTTGTTCTTTATGTCAAGTATAACAAATATAAAGAACAGCGCAGTAAGAACTGTTACCAGAATATCTACGAAAAAATACTCCTTTGAAACAAAGATGTCAAATGAGGATAAAAATGAAGATAAAAGAGTCATTGCCTTAACGATAGGAGAAAGTAAAAGCCCTAATGGCAGTATCCACCCAAAAATCAGCATAGCTCCGCCGATATACATAATAAGCTCAACAAAAATACTGAAAATCAGCGTTGATATGGGTGAAATTAGCGAAATTCCGTTAAATGAGAATTGAGTTATAAACATTGTTGCTGCTATTGCAAAAGCAGAAACCATAAGAGACGTGCCTGTGGCAGATAAAAGCTTAGGCCTGTCCTTATTCTTTTCTTTTACTTCGGCAGAAAGCTCCGAAAATACAATAATTCCAAGTGTTGCAAAGGCAGATAGCCACAGAGAAACATCATAGATTGCATAGGGGGATATCAAGCATATCAAGGCTACTGCTACAAAAAGAGAGGTGACTGAGTCGCTTTCTCTGAAACACAGCGCCAGAAGATTTGAAAGAATAAGCATAAATCCCGCTCGCATTACAGAAACAGGGAAGCCGGTCAAAGCCATATACAAAAGAGTAAAAGCGATTGTTGAAATAATTCTTATATTTTTATTTACACCCAAAATTCTGAAAAGCTTTTCAAGAGCAAACGAGAGAATTGCAAGGTGCAGACCGCTCAGAGCCAAAAGATGAGTAATTCCAAGTCTCTTAAAGCTTAACTGAACCTCTTCCGAGAGCATATCTCTTTCACCCAGAAGAAGAGCTGAGAGCATACTGCCGGCTTCTTGGTCTGACAGCATTTTAGCATGCCTTGAAATAAGCTCTCTTAGCTGCGAGAACATAGCCTCAGGTACAAACCTACCGTTTTCGGTAACAGTAAGCTCTTTTACATCATCACACGTGCCGCTCAATCCCTTTGCATAGCTGTAATGAGCATATTCGTCGCTAAAATCTTTAATGCTGCATTTAAATTTTATTCCGTCTCCGACGGCTAATTCATATTCATCGTTCGCATCAACATACAAAATAAGCTTATATGATGAGTGGTCCTCACCGTTTATGTTATCTGTTTTTATAACAATTTTTTTGTAATACGAGCTTGATTTTTGTATTTCGCAAACGGTTGCTTCTACATTAACCTCGCCATTAAATCTCTCCGCAGCATTAAACCATAAGCCAAAGTAAAGATTGGAAAAAAGCACAGAAAAGCAAAGACCGACAGAGCAGGCAAGAAGAAGTAAATTTTTGCGTTTTTCAATAACCGAAATAATATAGAGCAAAAGCAGCAGAGCTGCGCATAAAACAGTGAAAGCACGAAAAACAAAGCTTCCGCATGTAAATAAAACAAAACCGCCTAGCATAATACAAAGTACTAGGCCAAGCGGTCTTTTATCAAAAAGTCTCATATATTCTCCGCCAAAGAGGATTATTTTTCTTTGTAAGCCGAGCCCTTGGGGATTACAAAATTAAACGCACCCGGAACAATAGAGAAGTCAATATTTTTTGCACCTCTGATCTCGCCGTCAATACAAATTGGAATAGGAGCGTCAAACTCCATTTTAAAATGCGAAACCTGGCGGTGTCTTATAACCTTAAGGGCGTTTTTGCTTTCGAGATATGTACCGCTCTTATAGGAGCTTACAAGCTTAATAAAGGTAAGTCTTGAAACCTTGTCGATAGCAGTAACGTCAAAAAGACCGTCTCTGAGCTTTGCTCTCGGAGCTGCCTTGAAGCCGCCGCCGCAGAATTTGCCGTTTCCGATAGCGGTAAGTGTAAATTCCTTTTCAAGAACCTCACCGTCATCAAAAATCAGCTTCATCTTAGTGCCGAATTTTTTAAACAAAACTACAACAACACCAAGTATGTACGAAAGACCGGGAGTTACAAGCTTTTTTCTCTTAAGTCTCCCCGCCTCTTTTACAACCGCGCAGTCAAAGCCGATATTAATCATGTTAACACAGTATGAATCGTTGTATTTAATAAGGTCAAGCGCAATAGGCTCACCGTCAATCTGCGCATTAATGTCAGAGAAAAGCTTTGTATTAGTAAAATTCCTTACAAAGTCATTTCCAGAGCCGTTGGGAATAACACCAAATTCCGCATTGGGATTTGCAACAGCGCAGTTGCCCATTTCATTAATGGTTCCGTCGCCGCCGATGCAGATAAAGCGCTGCTTCTCGGAAGAAATCCTAAGCATAGACTTAACATACTCCATTGCGTCACCCAAGCATGTCGTGTAGTATATGTGATAATTTAACTGTCTCTTTGAACAGATTTCTTTGATAAGAGGCTCCAGTTTTTTTTGCTTAGGACTGCTGCCTGATTTTGGATTAAGTATAAAGTGATAAATCATAGGAAAAGCTTCCTCCGATAATGCGTACTAATTAACAACAGACATATTATATCAAACAAAGGGGATTTTGTCAAGTTTTGTAATATATTTTGTAATAAATACGACAAAAATAAGACAAAAGTGGGTAATAAAGTTTACTTTTTTCGCTTTTGACCTGTCTTAGCAGCAGAAACAATATAGTCGTGATATGTTTTTGCCGCCTGTTCGTTTTTGTTTGAGCCGTAGGTGTAATACCTGCGACCTAACAGGTCGCTTGGCAGATAATCCTGAATAACATAGTCGTTTTCGTAATCGTGTGGATAAACATATCCGTCAAAGTTTGGGCTTTGAAGATGCTTTGGAACAGATGTTCCGAGACCTTTTGCAATATCCTCGCATGCTGCATGATATGCAAGGTATGCTGTGTTTGATTTTGGAGACGTTGCGAGTATTACAACAAGGTTAGAGAGCGGTATTGCAGCTTCGGGAAGACCGACCGCCTTTGCGCTCTCTGTGCAGGCATAGGCAATAGATGCCGCCTGGGGAAAGGCGCAGCCAATATCCTCGCTAGCGATGACAAGAAGTCTTCTGCATGCGGACAGCAGGTCACCCGATGCAAGTATTTTTGCAAGATAAAATATAGCCGCATCCGGATCAGAGCCTCTTATAGATTTTTGAAGACAGGACAGGTGGTCGTAATGTACGTCTCCGTCTCTGTCAAAGTGACCGATAACCGCGGGTAAAAGCTGCTTGATATTATCTTCGGTAATTTCCTTGTCGGATATGTAAAAGGCATTTTCAAGAATACCGATTCCCATTCTTACATCACCCGCAGCGGCATAAGAGATAGATTTTAGTATCCCGTC
>JAGATD010000031.1 GCA_017621415.1 Clostridia bacterium | reverse complement strand
TATCCTGCCGCCGAGTGTCGGAGAAATGCTGATCAAACGAAAGCAAACAGCGATCAGCGAATGGATATTTCCCTCATTCTTAAATCCAACCGAACCGATAAATCCCTCGTTAGCCTACACAAAGTTAAAAACAATACTTAAACGTGCCGAGCTTCCTCAAATAAGATTTCACGATCTCAGACATACCTTTGCAACTCATGCAATGAAGGGCGGTGTCGATGCTAAAACACTCTCAGGAATCCTCGGTCACACCAACGCCTCCTTCACGCTGGACACATACACCCACGTAACAAGCGATATGCAAAAGAAGGCATCAGCAGTAGTCGGCAACATAATGAAAAGTTTGATTATAAAGGAGTAAACGGTGGCAAAGAAGAAAAACGGAAAAGGCAGTATATTCCTACGAAAAGACGGACGGTGGGAAGGGAGAATTGTTGTAGGCTATGCGGATAACGGCAACCCACGTACAAAAAACGTATTGGCGAAAACAAAAGAAGAATGTGAAGAAAAGCTTGAAGAGCTCAGAGGACGCTGCGGACGTGCAACCGATAGGATAAAACCGGATATGCCCTTCGGTAATTGGATAGACTTCTGGTATCAAAATTTCTCAAAGCCCAAGCTGAGAAAGTCAACGCAAGCAAACTACGAAAACAGAATATATAATCATATTATCCCCGAGATAGGTAACATTCCCTTGAACAGACTTACGCAGAACGATATGCAACAGTTCTACGTCAGAGTTAAGAAAAACGGACGAAAAAGTTTTGTAGATAAATACGGAGAAGGCTTATCCGACAGAATGGTAAGAGTGTGTCACACAACCTGCAGAAGTGCACTTGAAAAAGCAGTAAAGGAAGGGCTTATATCAACAAACCCCTCATTAGGATGCAGACTTCCTCCCAAGAAAACAAAGGAAATGCAAGTGCTTACACAAGAGGAAATTCTACGATTCCTTGCAAGAGCCAAAGAAGAAGGCTACTATGAAATGTTTCTCCTCGAATTAACTACGGGAATGCGAAGAGGCGAAATACTCGGTCTTAAATGGCGCGATCTTAATGTTAAAACTGGAGAGCTACATATTTCAAGGCAAGTAACAAAAGCGGGAAACGAATGTATAGTAACAACTCCGAAAACGAAATCCTCTATCCGCACAATAATACTACCGCTCGAAATGCTTGAGCTGTTACTCGAACTAAAAAAACAAACCAAAGGCGAGTGGATGTTCCCATCACCGATAAAAGAGGGAGAGCCAAGGCATCCAACCGCTGTATACAAAAGATTCAGACTGATCCTCGAAAGATCGCATTGCAAAAATATGAGATTCCATGACCTAAGGCACACTTTTGCTACGATGGCTATAGAAAACGGTATAGACATCAAAACACTCTCGGCAATGATAGGGCATGTGAGTGCGGAAACAACATTAAATATATACAGCCATATAACCGACACAATGAGAAAGCAAGCAGCGGTAAGAATAGACCGAGAGATCGGCGGTACAGAGGCAGAAATGCCCGAAGAAGATCCACCCAAGGTAAGTGACCAAGCACCTCCTCAAAAGGCAACACAGACGGTTTTTGAGCCCTACACACCGAAGATAAGAAAGAGCGGAACCGGATGCGTGTACAAGGTAAACGATAGCCTATGGGAAGGAAGCTACTACCCACGAATGCCCGACGGGAAACGCAAGAAATTCAACATCTACGCCAAGACGAGAGAGGAATGCGAAAAAGCCCTCGAAAAGATGATAGAGGAAAAGAAAAAGGAAATCGCAAAGCTCAAAAAGAAAACCAAAACGGCATAAAAGCAGGGGTGACTAAAACAGTCACCCCATAAAATATTTTTACCAGTGTAAACAAAGAGATAAACTTTTGAAAAATCAACAAACTGTGGTTAGCACCGAGAATCAACAGTAAACGCATATTCGAGAACATATACGTCTAGATACGACAGGAATGCGAGAAAGAACTTGCAAAGATGATAGAAGAAAAGAAAAGGAAATAGCCAAGCTCAAGAAGAATGTTAAAAGGCGTAAAAGTAGAGATGCCCAAAGCGGTCACCCCTCAAAATTTGCGGTGCAGTAGGCAAAGAAAAAATCAGTTCGAAGATGTATCCGTTGGAACCGGTATCAGTCGAAGCTCTATCATTTTTGCCAAATGTCTTTTTAGAATGTTTCTCGTCTTGTTTTCAAAAGAAATTAATGATTGACTCTTTGTAGGGGCATGATCGTATAATTCGTTACTATAAAGTCCCATATCTCCCCATCTTTTGCTGTCATTTCTTTTTGATTCAAGTGCTGTGAATATGTTGAAAGAACCGGATGTAAAAGATTCTATGTCACTTAAGTCGGTTACATATATATTGGATTTTATAAATGTTGCTTCTGCTGATTCGCTATCAATTTTCAAATCTTTAAATACCTCTGTTAAGATTCTTGACTTAAAGATAAAAGCATTTTCAAATACAACAACAATGCCGAACACATTGGTTTTGTCTATATTAGCGTGCGATGTGAAAGGATAATATTTTGCATCCAAAAAATCAACAATTCGCTTATATATCTGCTTAACATTTTTCGCGTATTGTTTTATATTGTTTTCTATATCCGTTTCATTGAAATGACGGAGCGAAAGCTTTGGTGTAGATAGTTTAGAATCGATAAAGCAAAATCTATCGCCGTCTTTGATCATAACGTCTGGAGCATGAATGGTTTGTCGTCCTACCACATATGGTATTTCAGGGACAACTTCTTCATAAACATGTCCATCTTTTAGAATATACTCAATATATGATTGCGCTACATACTTTCCAATATCTTCTCGAATTCGACCATTATCATTTGTAACTCTTGTTACCAACGATTCGCATACAGCATCAATAATTAAATATGGAACAGGAAGATAGATATTAGAGTTAAATTCTATATAAGGGTATGGATAAAGATAATTAAAACCGTAAACCACGTTATTTACATCGTCCAAATTCTTTTTGTTCTGCCTTTCGATATACTCGTCCCGAGTTATGCACAGTAATCTTATAGCGTCAATGTGGGTCATACTGATGTACCGAAAAGCATTTGACGAATTGCCGTCCATGCTTGCAGCAAAGTATGTTAGAATTGCCAGTTCCATAAAATACTCATAGGATAAGCCGTTGAAATTATCCGAAAATATTTTTGGCATATCAATTTTGTCGTTTTGGAATGACCAAAAATAATCATAACGATACAATCGATTTAGCGCATATTTTTGAGGTTTGAATTGCACCATTCCACAGGCCATAAAGAAATCATTTGCGAATTTTGGCGTGCCCATCTCTTCTTCAAGTTGGGGAGGCAGAAAATTTCTAATGGATGTGATAATTTTGCAAAATGCTTTGCTGTTGTGCGTCTTAAACGATTTAGTAGGATTGCTACCAGTCGAAAGGATGGAAAGTTCTGCAAACGCTTCAATTTCCCAAGGCAACACAGTATTACTTGTCTCACTCGGAAATAATTCCAAATGATCAAAATGCATTAATTTTTGTGCTGAGGTTTGAGCAACTAACATTTTTTCAAAAAAAGTGTATTTGGTAAGTTCCTTTAAAACTTTTTCCATTTTGTTCTTTTTACACATGCTGCCTCCTTTGCAATTTGAAGTATTTAATAAAAAACTCCCTTAAAGCAATACTGCTAAAAAGGAGTTTTGGTCGGAGTGACAGGATTCGAACCTGCGGCATCGACGTCCCAAACGTCGCGCGCTTCCAGCTGCGCCACACCCCGAAAGGTTAAAAATATTGAATTTTTGAGGTTTTTCCGTAAGTGGTCAAACCTGTGGTCAAACCGTTTTTTAGTGCGATTTTTTGAGAATAACGAGTGCCGAAAAAGTCAGTGTTTTCAAGGGCTTTCGGCATTTTTTAGATTTTCGGAAAGTGAAATCGGTGGCAAGCTCCCAAAGCAAGCGCGCTACCAACTGCTTGACATCCCGATATGTATTAAGTTTTTTGTGCGCGACTTCTTCGAATGTTCAGATAAAATCGTCCGCGCGCCCTAGCGGGCTGAACACGCCGTCGCATAGTCGTTGATTGTCGCTCGACCGGTTCGCTTCGCCAACTCCTTGCTTAGGGCTTTCACTTCGTAAAAATGATACTTAATCATTTTTACTTGTTCACTACCAACTGCTTGACATCCCGATTATTGAATTTTTGAGGTTTTTCCGTAAGCGGTCAAATCTGTGGTCAAAAAACGTTTTTTGCACCCGTCTTAGCTATATTTCTTTGTTCGACCTAAACATTATACCAAAGTGAGATTTGTTTGTCAAGTCTAAATCAATAAAAATCTTTGTCTTTACGTAATGATTAACAAAAAAATCCTTTTTATTTATAAAAAACTGCTAAAAACCCCTTGACTTGCTTGTGCATTGTATGTTATTATAAAATATATATTTTAGCTTGCTTTTGCAGGTATGAAAAGAAGGTAATGAAAATGGAAATCAAAATAGTAAAAACACAAAATCATAAGGTTATGCCTCCCGAAAGCGAGCTTGGCTTCGGTAAGGTATTCTCTGACCATATGTTCGTTATGGACTATGAGGCAGGCAAGGGATGGTATGATGCAAGAATCGTTCCCTTTGCGTCCATCGCTATTCACCCCGCATCCACAGTGCTTCACTACGGCTCTGAGATATTCGAGGGTCTTAAGGCATACCGCGCAGAGAACGGTGACATTCAGCTCTTCCGTCCTATGGAGAATGTACGCAGAATGAACAATTCCGCAGACCGTATGTGTCTTCCTACTATACCCGAGGAGGATATGCTCGAGGCTATAAAGACATTTGTTGATGTAGAGCGTGATTTTGTTCCTTACTCCTTTGGTACATCTCTCTACCTCCGTCCCTTTATGTTCGGAAACGACGAGTCTCTCGGTGTACACACAGTTAAGAGAGCAACATTTATGATAATCGCATCTCCCAGCGGCAGCTATTATAAGGAGGGCATCAACCCTGTTAAGATTATGATAGAGTCTGAGGACGTAAGAGCCGTTAAGGGCGGTACAGGCGAGGCTAAGTGCGGCGGTAACTATGCCGCATCAAACAGAGCCGGTGAGAAGGCTGCAAAGCGCGGATACTCTCAGGTTCTTTGGCTTGACGGTGTACATAGAAAGTATATCGAAGAGGTTGGAGCTATGAACGTAATGTTCAAGATTGACGGTGAGATTGTAACTCCCGCGCTTTCGGGCTCTATTCTTCCCGGTATTACAAGAAAGTCCTGCCTTGAGGTTCTTCGCTCTAAGGGATATAAGGTTTCTGAGCGTCTCCTTTCTGTTGACGAGCTCATCGCTGCTTGCAAAGAGGGCAGACTCGAAGAGGCATGGGGCACAGGTACTGCAGCGGTTGTTTCTCCTATTGGAAAACTTATGTATGAAGACGTTGAGTATGACGTAAACGGCGGCAAGATAGGCGCAACCACTCAGGAGCTTTACGATACTCTTACAGGAATTCAGTGGGGTAAGATAGAGGATAGCTTCGGCTGGATCGAAAAGGTATAAGTAAAAGTTTGTTTTTGTTTCCGTCCGCCGTTTGTGTGGGTATAACACAAGTGCGCGGGCGGAAAACTATTCTAAACCTATCGCTTGATAAAAAGGATAACGAAATGATAAAAAAGATTTCAACCGAAAAAGCCCCGGCAGCAATAGGTCCGTATTCTCAGGCAACAGTTCTTGGTAACATTGTTTTTACGTCAGGTCAGATTCCTATAAATCCCGAAACAGGAATTGTTGAGGCGGTGGGTATCACGGCTCAGACCGAGCAGGTTATGAATAATCTCGGAGCGATTCTTGAGGCAGCGGGCTCTTCTTATGAAAAGACGGTAAAAACTACCTGCTTCCTTTCCGATATGTCGGATTTTGGCGCATTTAATGAGGTTTATGCAAAATACTTTACAGAAAAGCCGGCGCGCTCCTGCGTTGCGGTAAAGGAGCTTCCCAAAGGAGTTCTAGTTGAGGTTGAGGTAATAGCCGAAATATAATTCAGAGGTGAATTGATTATGATGAAATATCGTTTTCTCCGCTATCCCGGTGGAAAATTCAAGGCGGTCACCTTAAGCTATGACGATGGTTTTAAAGGCGACCTTAAGCTTTGCGAAATCGTTGGAAAATATAATATGAAAGTTACTCTAAACCTTTGCGGCGCTATGATTGGAGACAATCCAAACAGGCTTACCGAGGAGGAGATTAAAGAGAAAATTCTGGCTCACGGACATGAGGTAGCAAATCACGGAGAGTGGCATAAGGCGTTAGGGCACTTGAGTAACATAAACGGTATTCAGGATACCTTGAATTGCCGTCTTTCTCTTGAGGAGCGCTTTGGATGCATTGTCAGAGGAATGGCTTATCCGGATACCCCGAAAAATCTCATAGGCGAAAAATATAACAGTGTAAGGGCATATCTTTGTGATCTTGGCATCGCTTATGCGCGTACTTTGGGAGAAGATAACGACGTTTTTGATCTGCCGTCCGATTTTTATCTTTGGATGCCAACCGCACATCATCAAAACGAGAAAATATTTGATTATATAGACAAATTTCTTGCCCTTGATGATAAGAAGCTTTACTGCGCATCAAGGTGGCCAAGGCTCTTTTATATGTGGGGACACAGCTTTGAGTTTGACAACAATAACAACTGGGACAGGCTTGAAGCAATTTGCGAAAAGCTTGGCGGCAGGGAAGACATCTGGTATGCCACCAATATCGAAATTTATGATTATGTTAAAGCATATGAATCGCTGCATTTCTCGGCAGACAATAAGAGAGTGTACAATCCCACTCTTATTGATGTTTGGTTTGATATTGCAGGAAAATTGTACTGTGTAAAATCCGGTGAAACACTGGTTATCGAGGATTAAAAATGAGTTACAGATATTTAAGCTTCCCGGGCGGAAAAATGAAGGCTGTTACATTCAGCTATGACGACGGGGTAAGACAGGATATAAGACTTGCAGAGCTCTTTTCAAAATACGGTCTTAAGGCTACATTTAATCTTAACAGCAACCATTTCGGTACAGAAGACGGTAAAAGCCCAAGGCTAACCGTAAACGAGGTTAAAGAGTACATACTTGGTGCAGGTCACGAGGTTGCGGTACACGGAGCCGACCATATGGCATCCGCTATGGTAAGCCCAACTCTTTGCCTTAAAGATGCCTTTGAGTGCAGAAGAGCCCTTGAGGATACCTTTGATACCATAATCCGCGGTATGGCATATCCCGACACGGGAATCAGAAAGCCGGATAACGGTAACTCATACGAAACCGTAAAAAACATTCTTACATATTCGGGTATCGCATATTCGAGAACCCTATCGGGGGACAACAACCGATTTGAAATGCCTCTTGATTTCCATGCTTGGATGCCTACGGCGCATCACAATAACCCCTCTCTTTTTGGTTGGATAGATGAGTTTAATTCTCTTGAATACAGCACATACAGAACAAACAGAAACGCTCCGAGGCTTATGTACATCTGGGGGCATTCCTATGAGTTCGATAATGATAACGGTTGGGAGAGAATTGAAGAAATCTGCAAGAAAATTTCGGGCAGAGAAGATACTTGGTATGCCACTAATATAGAAATATACGATTATGTAAAGGCATATGAGTCGCTTGTATTTTCGGCTGATGAGAAAAAGGTGTTCAATCCCGGATACAAGACTGTTTGGCTAACCTGTAACTACAAGATTTATCAGGTTGACCCCGGTACATCAGTAAGAATAGATTAACTACATATACGGGTGGCAGAGGTCGCCCGTATAAATAATTTATATAAATTTTAAAAAACCACTTGACAAACAGTAAATATAGTATTATAATTTAGTAAACTAAAGCGATTTAGCAAACTAAAGCGAGAAAGCAGGGAACATAAATGGGAAAAATAAACACCCCTGAGGTAGATGCTCTTTTTGATGCGATTCTTTCTGTTAAGAACCGCGAGGAGTGTTATCAGTTTTTTGAAGACGCTCTTACCGAAAAAGAAATTCTTGATATTGCGCAAAGGCTTAAGGCGGCAAAGATGCTAAGAGCCGGCAGCAGCTACACCTCTGTGTGCTCCGTAACCGGAATGAGCACAGCAACTATAAGCCGTGTAAGTAAAGCGCTTGAACACGGAGCAGGGGGATACCGTCTTGTTCTTGAACGCCTGGAGGCAAAAGATGATTAATAACAGTGTATTAAAAAATGACGAGCGCGCTATATTCAGCCTCCGCTCTCTCTACGAAAAGTATGGCTTCCGTCCCTTTAAAATGAGTAAATTTGAGGAGTATGACCTGTATGTGGGAAACAAGGAATTTCTTGTCAGCGACAGAGTTATAACCTTTAACGATACAGACGGCAGACTTCTTGCCTTGAAGCCTGACGTAACCCTTTCTATAATAAAGCACACCTCCGACGAGGAAGGTGTTAAGGAAAAGGTCTACTATAACGAGAACGTATACCGTGTCTCGGGCAGCACCGGTCAGTTTAAGGAAATTATGCAAATGGGGCTTGAGTCTATCGGTGATATTGATGTTACCGATATTTACGAGGTGGTATATCTCGCCCTATCCAGCCTTGCTGAAATTTCTCCCGATTTTGTTCTTGATATTTCTCATATGGGTATTCTATCGGCATTCCTTTC
>JAGATD010000030.1 GCA_017621415.1 Clostridia bacterium | reverse complement strand
ATGCGGTCGCCAAACCATTTACTATTATACTTGGAGGTTTAATTGTTTTCAATCCCTCTGCTTGTAGCTCGGCCTCTTTTCTTGCTGAAGCACCTGTCGTTCCCCCGGTAGAACCGGGGGTTTATTGTTAACACAACAAAATGACGGCTCCGTTTTTTACGAAGCCGTCATGCTCAAAATAATATATTAATAATGTAGTTTTTAATTCGGAAATTTATTTAGCATAGTCAACCGTTCTGGATTCGCGGATGACACTAACCTTTATTTGACCGGGATAGTCAAGCTCGTTTTCAATCTTCTTGGCAATATCACGAGCAAGAATTTTCATCTTGTCATCGCTTATCTGCTCGGGCTTAACCATAATTCTTACTTCACGTCCCGCCTGAATTGCAAAGGTCTTTTCTATACCATCAAAGCTGCCGGCAACCTCCTCAAGCTTCTGAAGTCTCTTGATGTAGTTTTCAACATCCTCGCGCCTTGCACCGGGTCTTGCTGCGCTTATCGCGTCAGCCGCCTGGACAATAAAGTCAAGAGCCGACTGAGGGTCAACGTCACCGTGGTGCGACTCAATTGCGTGAATAATATCCTTATGCTCACGGTACTTTGTCGCAATATCAACTCCGAGTTGAACGTGTGAGCCGTCAACCTCAGCGGTAACAGCCTTACCGATATCGTGAAGAAGTCCTGCGCGTCTTGCTGCAGTTGCATCAACACCCATTTCCTCAGCGATAACGCCCGACAGCATCGAAACCTCAATAGAATGACGAAGAGCGTTCTGTCCGTAAGAGGTACGGTATTTCATACGTCCAAGAAGCTTGATAAGCTCGGGGTGGAGACCGTGAACACCTGTTTCAAATACTGCCTTTTCACCCGCCTGCTTGATTGCTCCGTCAACCTCTTTGCGCGCCTTTTCAACCATTTCTTCAATTCTGGCAGGATGAATTCTGCCGTCGCTTACAAGCTTTTCGAGAGCGATTCTCGCGGTTTCGCGTCTTACGGGGTCAAAGCCCGACACGGTAATAACATCGGGTGTATCATCAATAATAAGCTCAACGCCTGTCAGATTTTCTATCGTACGGATGTTTCTGCCCTCACGACCAATGATTCTTCCCTTCATCTCATCACTCGGGATCTGAACAACCGATATAGCAACCTCACTTACATGCTCGGAAGCAAAGCGCTGAATGGCGAGAGAAAGTATATCTCTGGCCTTTGTATCCGCCTCGTCCTTGAATTTCTCCTCATATTCTGCAATTTTAACAGCGGTTTCGTGCTGCATCTCACTGTCAAGCCTTGCAACAAGCTCGGCCTTTGCATCCTCTCGGGTAAGTCCTGCAATTTTTTCAAGCATTGCAAGCTGACCCTCAAGAGTCTTACGGATCTCCTCCTTAACCTTTTCTGCCTCAGCAGTTTTTGCAGCGAGGATCTCCTCCTTTTTCTCAATGGATTCAAGCTTTGCATCAAGAGTTTCTTCTTTCTGGATAACTCTGCGCTCAAGCCTTGAAACCTCCTTGCGTCTTTCCTTTACGTCAAAGTCGGCTTCCTTTTTAAGCTGGAATATCTCGTCTTTTGCCGCTATTATGGATTCCTTTTTTGCGCTTTCTGCATTCTTTATAGCATCTTCAAGTATCTTCCTTGCCTGCTCTTCTGCGGAGCCGAGCTTTTTCTCAGCAAAGACCTTACGAGCTATAAAACCAACCAACACGCCGACAACCAGCGCTGCGGCGATTAAACCAATAGCAAGTATGGGATTCATTTACACCTCCTTCTGATTACTTTTTTGCGGTAATCTATCTGTTTCAAATCATTTTGTTTTTGATACGACTGTCGCAGGGGAAGTCTTTCGCACACGTGCGCCGACAATCATACATATATATTATATAACATTATTTTCCTAAAGTCAAGGATTTTTTTGTTGTCGGTACAGACTTGTTTGATTTTTGCGCCTTTTTACATGATAAATGCAATCAATTGTTTACAAACATCCTCTGTTTAATCCTCGTTTTGCGTTAATCGACAGACTGCTTACTGTATATCATAAATGTAATGCTTTGTTTGCTTTATGTTTTAAAAAACCGCTTATCGGCAAAAACATGCCGTTTAGTATTTAGGCATTGATTTTTCCTGCAGTTTTGATATAATTATTGTATAGCTTCATTGAACGGAGGGTTACCTTGAGATACGAGATTATCATTTCTTCGGAAGAGGAAGAAAGAGTTGTAATTTACGCAAAAGAAAATACTCCTATTATCAAAAAAATCATTTCTGTTATCGAGGATAGCGACCGTCGTATTATAGGATATCGCGGAGAAGAGTCGGTGCTTTTTTCTCAAAGTGAAATAGAATGTATAACGGTCATAGACGGAAAAACCACCATCGTTACCGAATACGGCAATTTTGTGCTCAGGGAAAGGCTTTATTCACTCGAAGAAAAACTCAACGATGATTTTATCAGAATTAACAAATCAACACTTGCCAACCTAAAAAAGATACATTCCTTCAGTGCATCCTTTGGCGGTGCGCTTATGATAAAATTCAAGTGCGGCTTCTGTGATTACGTTTCGCGCCGCCAGCAAAAAGCAGTAAAGGAGAGACTAAAATGAGAGAGTACATAATAAAATTTTTGCACAGAGGGCTTGTTTTCGGTGGATTTGGCCCTATCGTTGTCGGAATTGTTTATCTCTGCATTTCAGAGGCAACCGGTCTTAACTTTTCCGGAAAAGAAATGCTTTTTGCAATATTATCGGGGTACTTTATTGCATTTATTCACGCAGGAGCTTCTGTATTTAACGAGATTGAGACATGGTCTCCCGCAAAAAGCCTCTTTTTGCACCTTTTTACCCTGTATATCACCTATATTTTCTTTTATTTAGTCAACAGTTGGCTACCCTTTGAGCCGAAGATCGTTTTGCTTTTTACTATCCTGTTTATTCTGATTTATCTTATAATCTGGCTGATTGTTTTTATTTCCGTAAGGACTGCCGCCGCGAGGCTTGATAAAAGCATAAAAGGCTAGCCTTTCTTTCCTTAATATATTATATATTGCCGCCCTCTTGTATCTTGAGGGCGGTTTTTGGCTACAATATACTAAAAAGAAATAAAATTGCCCTTTATTTTAGCACTTAAACAGCCAGTCAGCTAAATGTTAACAAAAAATTCATAAAAAATAGCCTTAAAACCCTTGACATATCCAAGAAAAAGCGATATATTATATATGCAATCATTAGCACTCATGCACTTCAAGTGCTAAAATCTGCTTAGAGAGGTACAAAAGATTGGATGACTCGCGACTCACTCCGCGAAAAATGCAAATACTTAAGGCAATAGTTGACGCTCATATTGCCGGCGGCGAGCCTGTCGGTTCTAAATATCTTTCACAGGACATTTCCTGCTCCCCTGCAACCATTCGCAACGAGATGGCTGAGCTTGAGGATATGGGATACCTTATTCAACCCCACACATCGGCGGGCAGAGTTCCCTCTGAGCTCGGTTATAAGTATTATGTAAACTCCCTGGTGGCTCAGTATGCGTCAACAAAGTCTGAAATTGATGAAATAAATCAGATGCTTCGTTACAAGCTCACCGAAATGGACGAAATAATGTCTGAAATCTCGCGTCTGGCTGCCTCGTTTACCGATTACACAGGTATAGCATTTAAATCCGGAACGGGAAAGGTTAGAGTTGCCCAGTTTAAAAGTGTTCTTCTTAATCAAAAGGACTTTCTTCTTATTATGTCCTTTGAGGGAGATATAGTTAAAACAAAAACCATTCATCTCTCATTTGCGTTAAGCGAGGATATTCTCCGCAGGTTCACCGAAGCACTTAACATGTATCTTATAAACCTGACAAGCGATGCCATAACAATGCCGATAATCGTTAAGCTTGAGGCTCTTATGGGCTCGGCGGGAGCTATGGTTCACCCTGTTATCAAGGTTATATATGAAACGATGAGCGAGCTCGACTCGGCTGATGTTAAGCTTGATGGTGTCACAAACCTTTTGCAATACCCCGAGTATTCAGACGTTTCGGATTTCAGAGACCTGCTTGGTGTTCTTGAGGAAAAAGAAAAGCTTATGGACGTTATATCCACCAGAGCTACGGGAAATGATGACATCCATGTTTACATCGGCACAGATAATGAAACCGATGCTATGAAAAACACAACGCTTATCTTTAAAAATGTTACCATAGGCGGAAAAACACTGTCGGTTGGTGTTATCGGACCAAAGAGAATGAATTACTCAAAGGTTATTGATATGTTAAACAAGCTGACCGGCGGGCTTGACAGATTATTTACCGAGGACGCATTGCCCCCGGGATACGACAAAAGAGATTGAGAGGACATAAGCCAGAATGAAAAAAGAGACAAACACTCCCGAAACAGAAAACAAGACCGAGACCCCTGAGGTAACAGTAGAATCCCTTACCGCTGAGGTTGAGGCCCTTAAAGCTGAAATCAAGGAGCTAAACGACAAATATCTTCGAATGGCGGCAGAGTACGATAACTTCAGACGCCGCTCCAGAGAAGAAAAGGACGCAATATATGAAACAGCCCTTACCGACACGGTAGGTGAGCTGCTGCCTATCATTGACAACCTTGAGCGAGCAGCCCTTTATGACGATGGCGAAAAGGTTAAAGAGGGCCTGGTTATGACTGCCAAGTCCGCTATAACGGTATTCGGCAAGCTTGGCGTTGAGGATTTCGGCAAGGCGGGTGAAACATTTGACCCCAACATGCACAATGCTGTTCTTCACATTGACGACGAGAGCTTTGGCGAGGGCGAAATAGTTGAGGTTTTGCAAAAGGGTTACAAGCGCGGAAAACGCATAATTCGCTTCGCAATGGTTAAAAGTGCAAATTAAAGTTTACAAAAACTTAATTAATAAATAAACATCTATATATTTTGGAGGAAAATTATTATGGGAAAAATTATTGGAATTGACCTTGGTACCACCAACTCCTGCGTTGCAGTTTTTGAGGGTGGCGAGCCTATCGTTATTACTAACCCCGAGGGAGCAAGAACAACTCCTTCTGTTGTAGCTTTCGCTAAAACCGGCGAAAGACTTGTTGGTCAGGTTGCTAAGCGCCAGGCTGTTACCAACCCCGACAAGACTGTTAGCTCTATTAAGAGAGATATGGGCTCTGATAAAAAGGTTACTATTGATGACAAGAGCTACACCCCACAGGAAATATCTGCTATGATCCTTCAGAAGCTGAAGGCTGACGCAGAGGCTTATCTCGGAACAACAGTTACCGATGCGGTTATTACAGTTCCCGCTTACTTTACAGACGCACAGCGTCAGGCAACCAAGGATGCCGGCAGAATTGCAGGTCTTGAGGTTAAGAGAATTATTAACGAGCCTACCGCAGCTGCTCTTGCATACGGTATGGACAAAGAGGATTCACAGAAGATCATGGTATTCGACCTTGGCGGCGGTACCTTTGACGTATCTCTTCTTGACATTTCTGACGGCGTATTTGAGGTTCTCGCTACAGCCGGTAACAACCGTCTTGGCGGTGACGACTTTGATGACAGAATCGTTAACTGGATGGCAGAGACATTTGCTAAAGAAAACGGCGGCATTGATTTAAGAAAAGACAAGATGGCAGCTCAGCGTCTTAAGGATGCTGCAGAGAAGGCGAAAATCGAGCTTTCGGGCGTTATGTCCTCTAACATCTCTCTCCCATTCATTACCGCTGACGCAACAGGTCCTAAGCACTTCGAGGCTACTCTCACAAGAGCAAAGTTTGACGAGCTTACGCGCGACCTTGTTGATGCAACAATGATTCCTACAAAGAAGGTTCTTTCCGACGCGGGTGTTTCGGCATCTCAGGTTTCTAAGGTTCTTCTTGTTGGAGGTTCCACCAGAATTCCCGCAGTTCAGGAAGCTGTTAAGAAGTTTATGGGCAAGGAACCCTTCAAGGGCATTAACCCCGACGAGTGCGTTGCAATCGGCGCAGCTATTCAGGGCGGTGTTCTTGGCGGTGACGTTAAAGACGTTCTTCTTCTCGACGTTACTCCCCTTTCTCTCGGTATTGAAACTCTCGGCGGTGTATTCAATAAGATTATTGAAAGAAACACCACAATTCCCGTAAAGAAGAGTCAGGTTTACTCTACCGCTGCTGACGGTCAGACCTCTGTTGAAATACACGTTCTTCAGGGTGAAAGAGAAATGGCGGCAGGAAACGCAACTCTCGGCAGATTTATTCTTGACGGTATTCCCGCAGCTCCCCGCGGAGTTCCACAGATTGAGGTTACATTCGACATTGACGCAAACGGTATCGTAAATGTTACCGCACAGGACAAGGGAACCGGCAAGGAACAGCACATCACCATCACATCCTCTACCAATATGTCTAAAGAGGATATCGAAAAGGCAGTTCACGAGGCAGAAAAGTTTGCTGAGGAGGACAAGAAGCAGAAAGAGGCTGTTGAGGTTAAGAACCAGGCCGAAAATGCTATCTTCCAGACAGAAAAGGCTATGGCTGACCTTGGCGATAAGATAACCGACAGCGATAAGGCTCCCGTAAATGATGCTATATCAAAGCTTAAGGAGACTATCAACGGCGGAAATACCGATGCTATCAAGGCAGATACCGAGGCTCTCCAGAAGGCATTCTACCCCATTGCGGAGAAGATCTACAAGGAGCAGGCAGCTCAGGGTAACGCAGGCGGAGCAGATGCTGGCGCTCAGGGCGGCGACGGAAACTACTACGACGCAGGCTTTGAGGATAAGACAAACGGCTAATCAGTTGATATAACAAATGTAGGGCGGCTCCTAGGGGTTGCCCTACAACCAAGATATATGAAAACATATATTTACATTCCTCTCTTTTTAAATTAAATTTATACAACAAAAGGTTTTTAGTATGGCAGATAACAAAAGAGATTATTACGAAGTCCTTGGTGTGCAGAAATCTGCCGGCGAGGATGAAATAAAAAAGGCTTACCGTTCACTTGCCAAAAAGTATCACCCGGATATGAACCCGGGAGATAAGGATGCCGAGGTAAAATTCAAAGAGGTCAACGAAGCATATGCTGTCCTGTCCGACTCGGAAAAGCGTTCAAAGTATGACCAATTCGGCCATGCGGCATTTGACCCCTCTGCAGGCGGAGGATTTGGCGGCTTTGGCGGATTCAGTGGCGGCGATTTTGACTTTGGCGACATATTCTCTTCATTCTTCGGCGGTGGCGGCGGTGGCTCATCACGTTCACGTCAGAATATGCCTATTGACGGCGATGACATCGGCGCAAGAGTTACCATAAGCTTTGACGAGGCGGCATTCGGAACAAAAAAAGAAATAAATTTCGCCAGGGTTGAAAATTGCCCCGACTGCGGCGGCAAGGGCGCAAAGAACGAAAGTGATATTGAAATCTGCTCCGAGTGTCGAGGCACAGGCCGAGTTATGGTTAAGCAACAAACAATTCTCGGATATATGCAGACCCAGCGCACCTGTCAAAGTTGTCGCGGTGCAGGAAAAATTATCAAAAAGCCCTGCTCCAACTGCAACGGCAAGGGCCGTGTTAAGATAAACAAAAAGCTTGAAGTCAACATTCCCGCAGGAATTGATGACAGGCAGAATATAGTTCTCAGAGGTCAAGGCTCAGCAGGTGTAAGAGGCGGTGTAAACGGCGACCTTATTATTGAGGTAAGGGTTAAAGAGGATAAAATCTTCGAGCGCAGCGGAAATAATATCTACTGCGAGGTGCCAATCTCCTTTGCCGAAGCAGCACTTGGCGCTGATATAGATGTTCCTGTTCTCGGAGGAGGAACCGAAAAGTATAAAATTCCCGAGGGCACTCAGTCAGGAACCTCGTTTACCTTAAGAGGCAAAGGAATTGCTGACATAAATACAAAGCGCCCCGGAGATCTTATCATTACGGTGGCGGTTGAAACCCCAAGAAATCTAAATTCCGAGCAAAAAAAGCTTCTTTCCGACTTTGCGGCAGCTCTTGGCGAGGGCAACGGAGCAAAAAAAGAAAGCTTCTTCAAGAAGCTTTTTAACAAATAATTCTAAAAAGACAGCGCAATACCGATGAGGTACTACGCTGTTTTTTTATTTACCAAGGTCTAATAAAATCTTGCTTTAAAAATCTTGCAAGAGCCTCAAGATAGAAATAATCTGCATAAGGCGCACACTCCTCTATTGCAAGATTCTGAGGCTTGCCGTGAGTAACGCTATGAATAAGGCCGTCATACTCAACACCGATATCGGTTGTACATTTATCAATAAGTGCCTCCATTATCTGCGCTGCCGCGCTCTCGTAAACCGTACGTTGAGCAGATCCCTCGGGTAACATCGATGCCATATCAAGCATTCCGCAAACCGCAATCGCCGCAGCAGAGCTGTCTCTGGGCTCATCTCCCGATGTGAATGTATAGTCCCAATAAGGGATAAGATCGTCAGGAAGATGATTTAACATATAATATGTAACATCACGCTGAGCATTTCGAATTATAGAATCCGAAGCATAAGAATATGCTATAGAAAATCCGTAAACTCCCCAGGATTGACCTCTTGACCAGCAGGATTCATCCGAAAGCCCCTGCCATGTAAGACCGTAAAGAGGCTTTGAGGTTTCGGGGTCAAACTGATAGTGGTGATAGGTAGATCCATCATCGCGCACGATTAGACGAACACTTGTAAGATTGTGTTGATATCCCGCCATAGTATACTCTTCTCTGTCAAACTCCTTGCCTGCCCACAGGAAAAGGCTTGCATTCATAAGAGAATCTATCATTGTGCGGTATCCGCCAAGAGCATTCCATTTGTGAGAACGGATAATAAACCTGCCCTCCTGGCTGTAACCCGTGCTGTAATAATATGCAACAGCCCGCTGAGCAGCAGCCTTTGCCGATTCAAGACCTAAAACCTTATATGCTCCCACACACGAGGGAACAAAGGCAAATCCTACATCGTGGTCATCCATACCGACTCTGTTTGCTTCACGCTCAACAAAGCTATCGATATGCTCTGTAACAACATCCTTAAACCAATTGTCACCCGTAATCTGATATGCCATAAGGTATGAACCCGTATACATTCCGCACACCCAGTTATTGTTTTTGCTTTCACCGTATTTATAATCGGTAGAAGATGTAGTAACAAACCCCATTCCGTGCTTTGTACCGAAGGCCTTAAGCTTTTCTGTCGCTGCCGCAGCTGCTCCCTCCAGCTTGGCTCGGTCAATAGTATAAGCCTCCTTGAACCTCACCGGAACATTTATCGCAGCAAGCTCTGCCTCATATCGCTCGGGGTCAGGGTTAAGTCCCGGATCGCCATCACCTGCTCCGCCGTCTTCCTCACCACCGTCTGGAGTGTCATTTCCATTTTCCGACTCTTCTTCCTGTTCGAACAGATCAAGAACAAAATCGCAAGAAGTTAACATAGTCGAAAAGCAGATTACAGTCATTAATACAAATGCTAAAATTCTTTCTTTCATATCAAAAACCTTTCATAAAAATTTATGAGCCAAATTTAGTGATTCCGATTTCTCTAAGATGTCCGTCAACCGAGAATCGTCCCATTGTAAATTTGCCATTGTCAAAATAAGCCTCAGAATATGACGCATTAGAGGGAAAAGCCAGCCTTGATGCAATCTCCTCAGGCGGAATCTCAAGAATAATTGCAAAAAATGAGCGAAGAACCGCCGCATGAGATGCAATCATGACGGTATTATCAGGATGCATTTGCGCAATTTTTTCGCACTCATTATAAAAGCGCTGTCCTGCCTCCTTAGTACTCTCGCCGTCGGGGCATCGGAATGTTCCAAAGCCACCGAGCCAGTCCTTATCGTACATATCTCCGTAAGCGGAAAGAATATCGCTTACGCTTTTCCCTTCCCACTCTCCAAGATATAGTTCTCTTAGATTTTCATTTTTTGAAACATCAATGCCGCGAAGCTCAGCATTTGGAAGCGCCGTATTATAGGCCCTGAGCAGATCACTTGAATAGATATAATCGATTTTTTCACAGGACAGCGCTTTTGCTGTTGCTGCGGCCTGAGCATACCCAAGCTCGGATAAATCAAAATCGGTATGGCCAAGCAAAACTCTAAGGGCATTTCCTATACTTTCGCCGTGGCGAACAAATATAAATTTTGTCATACATCCCCCTAAATATGCAGAAATGTAAAGAATTGTTTTCGTTTTGCGAAGTTAAGCTGATAATCACATTCTGGATTTGCTATAATCAATAAATCCAACATCTTTCAAATATTCATTCTCGGAATAGCTAACAGCAGAAAATTTTGTTCCGTCATAAACCGCTCTGCTAACAGATGCATTAGAAGCAAATGGCAGACTATCACCAAGCTCGCCCCTCGGAATATTATTTATAATACCCCAAAAAGACCGTATAACCGCTGCATGGGTTGCAACAAGAATTCTTTTTCCGGGATTGGACAACGCTATCTTTTCAACACACCTGTAAAACCTCTGCCCTGCCCCTTCGGTAGACTCACCGTTAGGAAAGGAATAAACACCAAAAGAAGAAGTAAAATACAATGCAAAGCAATCGTCATACCTGTCAACAATCTCGCTGAATGGGAGCCCCTCATAATCACCGACAGATATTTCTCTCAACTCATTATATGATGCCAAAATAGGAATTCCGGATTTCCGAGAAAAAGCAGATGCTGTTTCAAAAGCTCTGATCAAATCACTTGAATATATCAAATCAATGTTCTGTCCCAAAAGAAAATCAGCGGCAGCTTCAGCCTGCAATAGACCTTTTTCAGTTAAGGGAATATCAATCTGACCCGCCATAAACTTCTCAACATTACCGCGACTCTCGCCATGTCTCAAAAACAAAATTTCAGTATTATCCATAACAAAATCACCAGCATAGTTTCATACTATAAATATTATACACTAAATTGACGGATATTGCAAGTAATTTTTATGTTACTATGTTTCGTATTATTTACGAATTGTCAATCTAATGATTATAAGAATATATTAATTAATCACTCTACGTCCCTACATACAAATTTTATTACATTTATTTCAATATCGGCTTATTGATTCAAATCAACCTCTATTTTTGTATATAAAAAAGCATAGTCAGATAAAGAAATATTAAAAATTAAACATTGTAAGAAACAAATATCTAATATTAAAGTTATAATATATATTATATTGATTTAAAATGGCCTTTATTATGTTATTTTCTATATAATAAACTGTGTAATAGAGCTTAAACGCACAAATTTCATTATAAATCATTCTATTAAACGCCCATATAACTATATAAATATTATATTTATTATTACAATATTTCAACAGAACATATCAATAATATAAAAAATATATTTTTTGTTACAGGTTAAGCTAAACAAACAACTTTAGCACATGCACATTGTTTCACGTGAAACATTAAATATATAGCATGAGATATATAAATAATCTAACTAAACAATTTATTTGTCTTTTACATTAATTTATTAATACTTATTGAGCAGATTAATATTTGATTATTGTTCATTGTTTCACGTGAAACATCAAAATATAATCAAACATGCAAAACTATAACAGATTAAATCACTTTTATAATTTAAAATGTTGTTTTTCTGAATTTACCCTTATAAAATTCATTTGTTTCACGTGAAACATTATGGAAAACAAGCTGCAAATACATTGTTTCACGTGAAACAAGAAAAAGCATTAAATAAAATTAAAAGTAAATAAATTATCAATATTGAAGATATATACCGGTTTTCTATTGACTTTTTAAGCAGATTATAGTATAATAATTACAAAAACATAACAAAATACACTGGAGATAACATGGCAAAGGTAGTATCATTCTCAAATCAGAAAGGCGGAGTAGGTAAAACAACATCCTGCGTTAATATTGCCGCTCAAATTGCTAAAAAAGGCAAAAAAGTTCTTATGATTGATATGGATCCCCAAGGAAATGCTACTAGCGGTCTTGGAATATCTAAATCTAAGATAAAAAGAACAACATATGACGTAATAATAGGCAGATGTGATATAAAAGATGCGATAATTATATCAAATTTCAAGAATTTATCTGTTGTTCCTGCAAATATAGACCTTGCGGGAGCCGAATTTGAGCTACACGACCTGGATGAAAATCTTAATTTCACACAAATTGCCCTTGATTCGGTAAAAGAGGACTATGATTACATATTTATAGACTGTCCTCCATCACTTGGAATGTTAACTGTTAAGGCATTATCCATATCTGACGGTGTAGTAATCCCCATGCAGTGCGAGTTCTACTCCCTCGAAGGTATGTCTCAGCTGTTAAATACAGTTAAAAAAATCAGGTCTCTATATAATCCAGGACTTCAAATCGTGGGAATTCTCCTGACTATGTACAACGGAAGACTTACATTAACAGGTCAGGTTGTTGCCGAACTGAAAAAATATTATGCAGACAAGCTATTTAAGGTCCCAATTTCAAGAACTGTACGTATCTCAGAAGCCCCAGGTTATGGAGAGCCTATATGCTATCACGACCCATACGGAAAGGGTTCTCTTGAATATGCTGCAGTAGCCAAAGAGCTTATGATGAGGATATAAATGGTAATATTTACCAGCATAAACAGTCTCATTGAAAAAGCATTACCCACTATTAAACTTAATTTCGACCAAAATTGATACTTTTCAACATATTTTTGAACATTTTTTCATTAATTCCCCCACTTTCAACATTTTAAGGAGTTTACACAATGGCTAAGAAAAATAGCGGCCTAGGCAGAGGCCTTGATGCAATATTTCTTGATAATTTCATAGAAGAAGACGAAAACAAATCTTCAGACAGTGGTATTTCTACTATTAAAGTTTCTTTAATCGATCCTAAAAGCGATCAGCCCAGAAAATATTTTGATAAAGAGGCTCTGGAGCAGCTTGCATCTTCAATTTCCGAGAATGGCGTTCTTCAACCTATACTGGTAAGAAAGTACGGCGACGGAAGATACCAAATTATCGCCGGAGAACGACGCTTCAGAGCATCTAAGCTTGCCGGCCTCACCGAAATACCCGCTATTGTACTTGAGCATGATGACAAAAAGGCAGCTGAAATTGCACTTATTGAGAATGTTCAGCGCGAAGACCTCAATCCACTCGAGGAAGCTCTCGGATATAAGGCTCTTGCAGAAGAATACAATATGACCCAGGAAGAGCTATCTAACAGAGTAGGGAAGAGCAGAAGCGCAATAGCAAACACCTTGCGACTTCTTGACCTGCCGGATGAAATACTTACTCTCGTTGCATCAAAGGAGCTTAGTGCGGGACATGCCCGAACTCTTCTCGGTGTAAGAGACAGAGATAATATGATCCTCCTTGCGCAAAGAGCGGTTGAGGATGACCTTTCTGTCAGAGTTCTTGAAGAAGAGGTTAAGCGAATCAACAAACCTAAAAAGGAAGAGGTCGAAGAGGAAATTCCTGTTGTGGATTACTTCCGCGAGCTTGAAATTCGTGTTCAGTCCCATCTTGGTAGAAAGGTTAAAATTGACGGCAAAGGAAGAAAGAAAACAATTACCCTCTCTTATGAAGATAACGAGGATCTTGACGAGGTTCTAAAGCTACTTTGTGGCAGCGATTTTCTTAACGAAATATAATTCACGAATTCTTTAAAAAATTATATATAATGCTACAAAAATTTGTATTAAAATATATATAAAAAAACACAGGATTTTTGGTATGTACGAGTTTTATAAAAAATTCTTTTTACTTAATTTAAAAGACTATCAAAATATTAACATTGATTTTCCCATTACTGTTCTTATTTTTGCCTTATCTCTTGCATTTGTTGCGGTTATTATAATAGTTAATTTCCGCAGAAACAGAATTGAGCTGTTAATACGTCAGTTAAAAAGGCGAGATGCGGTATCAGAGGAATCGGCATTGACTCTCTCGGAAATAAAACTGGACAATTTTGTTTTCAGAAAAATGCTTTCCTCGGAGGGTCAGCTTACAAAGCTTGTTGGGAGAGCAGGGGAAAAGAAATACACCTATGAGGAATACATAGCTTTAACCAAAGGGAAAAATAATATGGAGTCAATTGACTTTGGAAAAGCGCGCTTTTATTTACGAAACGAAAGCGATGAGAGGACCAAACATCTCCTCGAGGGTAGCTCTCCTACTGTTTTAAATACAGTATTGCTTTGCGTTCTTGTATTGGCATCTTTTGTGTGCATAAGCTTTATTATGCCGGGCATCCTTAATATTATTAACAACCTTTTAGAACCTAAATAAAATAAAAAACGCATAAATGTATTGTCTTGTTTACATTTATGCGCTTTTTTATACAGCTGTTGCAGTTGTTATATAATATACAACTCCATTAATACATATTTTTTTGGTATTAGCTTTTGTTTCAAGAAGAAGCATACCGAGGCAGGGCAGGGAGGTGAACCCGCCGCCGCCGCATTTCATTGTAGCCTCGTACAAAGTCCATTTTGCAGAAAAGCAACAGTTTAAATCTGTTTTATCCAAGGCAACAACACCCAAATCGGTTTTTGCCATCAAATGCTCTTTTTCCTCATTGAACGGATAAAAATTGCATTCACCGTCTCTTCCTAAAATACAGTATATATATGTTACATCTATATTTCTATCGTTGATAGTAAGCTCTGAGAAAAACCTTTTTTCAAGTCTTTCGGCTCGCTGAGGAGATATCTCTCCCTCAATATCAACTCCAACAGGCCCATCTGTTGAAATTGACACTGCAACAGCGTCAGAGCTGTGTGAAATACTAAATCTGACTTCGGATGATTTATCAAAAAACGGTCTTCCGTTAGGCTCTCGATTTATGGCTATCATTCCCCCAAACATTTCGACCATTACAGATGATAAAAGAAGATACACACCGCATCTTTCACGCCTCAGGGTAATGTCCTCGCCCGAAAGAATATGAGATACTATCTCATCACCCATTTTGGGAGCATTGATTTTACCACAAGGAATTTTTTTTATTTTCTTTTCAAAATGACCGTAAGCGGTTATTTTTTCTTTTTGAAGATTTAATGCTGCATCCAAATCGAGACGGCTTATATCAGCTAAAAAAGTGTATATCATACATCCATTATTACGGAAAGAATCATCGGCTTTCGCTTGGTTTCTTTAAATATAAATTTAGCAAGCTCATCTCTTACCGCGCCCTTTATATTTGCATAATCACGTCTTCCGCCGCGCAACGCACGTTCAAGCGCTGCCTCGGCAACCCGCTTTGCATCTCTCATGAGGTCCTCAGACTCTTTAACATAAACAAATCCGCGCGATACTATATCGGGTCCCGAAACAATCATTCCCCCAACAGCATCAATAGTTGCAACTACTACTACAAGTCCGTCTTCGGAAAGATGCTTTCTGTCTCTTAAGACAACACTTCCAATGTCACCAACACCTGCTCCGTCAACAAGAACAGCTCCCGCAGGAACAGTTCCGTTAAATCTTGCACCCTTACGGTCAATTTCAAGAACCTTACCCAGCTCGGAAACAAATATGTTCTCCGAGGGAATTCCCATAAACTCGGCAATTTCCTTGTTTGCATAAAGGTGGCGGTATTCTCCGTGAATAGGCATAAAGTATTTTGGCTTGGTTAACGCCATCATAAGCTTTATTTCATCTCGGCAAGCATGACCTGATACGTGAACATCTTCGGTAGAGTCATTTACTACCTTAACACCATTTTTTACCAGTGCGTTTATTATCTTTCCTACAAGCTTTTCATTGCCGGGAATTGCGCTGGAGCTAAGAACAACCACGTCATTTGAATTGATCTTAACCTTATCGTGACCGTCAAACGCTATTCTGTAAAGAGCAGACATAGGCTCGCCCTGGCTGCCTGTGGTTATAAGTGTTATTTCCTCGGGGCGGTATCTCTTTATATCAGAGATATCAATAAGCACACCGTCGGGCAGATCCATATATCCAAGCTCCGCCGCAGCTCCGATAATATTTATCATGCTTCTGCCTAAAACCGCAACCTTTCGGCCGTGGTTTGCGCTGGCATTTATTATCTGCTGCACCCTATGCACGTTTGACGAGAATGTTGCTATAATAAGTCTTCTTGACTCATATTGGGCAAAAATGCGTTCAAGCGATGAACCAACGGTTCTTTCAGAAGGAGTAAATCCGGCCCTTTCTGCATTTGTAGACTCGCAAAGAAGAATTTCTACTCCCCCTCTGCCTATTTCTCCTATTCTGGTTATATCCATCATCTTGCCATCTATCGGAGATACATCAAGCTTAAAGTCTCCAGTATGGAAAACTGTTCCCACAGGAGTTTTCAGCGCTATGGCGCAAGCATCGGCAATTGAGTGATTGACGTGAATAAATTCGGCTCTGAATACTCCGAGATTAACAAAATCTCCTGCCTCAACCGTGTACAGCTCAGGGTCGTGGGGCGGGGGATTTTCATCGAGCTTACCCTCAATTATTCCAAGAGCAAGACGGGTTCCGTATATCGGAACATTTATTTGCGAAAGAACATAGGGCACACCTCCAATATGGTCCTCATGCCCGTGAGTTATAAGTATACCTCTAATTTTGTGAGCATTTTTAATAAGATAGGATATGTCCGGAATAACCAGATCAACACCCAGCATTTCATCATCGGGAAATCCCATTCCCGCATCAATTACGACAATATCATCACCGTACTCAATTACTGTCATATTCTTGCCAATCTCCTGAAGACCGCCAAGAGACATAATTCTAAGTTTTGTGTCCTTTGCCGATTGTTTATTTATTCTTGTATTATTCATATATATTAAATTATATTGTTTCCTGATTTAATTAAATTATATTGATACCTGTTGTAATTTCATTACAAATTAAAAACTAAAAATAAAACGGTCGAGCAAACTATCGCTGAGACCGCAGCTCCTAGCAAAAACCAATAAAAGCCTTTTAACCTACCGACTCCATTATCAGAGTCGTCTTTTTTTATATTGTCCTCTATTATTCTGTTAGCCTCAAGAACCATATCTCCCTCGGCCGCCCCCTCAGACATGGGGCTAACTACAAAATAAGCCTCATCAAAAAGTCGGCTCCCAGTATGCTTTAAAAAAATTACTCTTTTCTGATAACCTCTCATTCTAGTGCTCCGTTCTTTTTTAAGAATTATGTACAATAAAAACAGATTTATTCATATAATTATAAAAAGAACGGAGCTTGAACGAGTTAATATGTAAACATATGTTTTAATTTTTTACTTTCTTGCAAAGAATCTGCCGAAGAATCCTGTCTTCTTTTCTTCCTGAGCCGCAGGCTCTTCATTAACCTCAGGAGCCTTTTCTTCATTTACAACTATCTTGAAGTCCTCGGTCTCTTCAACCTTTGCCGCAGGCTCTTCTACTATAGGAGCGGTCTCCTCCTTGGGCGCTACGGGTGCCTTAGGCGCTGCGGGAGCTGTTTTTTCAACAGTCTTTTCAATCTTTTCCTTAGCTTCCTTAGAAATTCTCTTTCTCTTCTTCTTCTCGGGAAGCGGAACATCGTAATTGTCATCGAGAAGGTCATCAATGGAGATAGTAAACAAAGTCTTTATCTCAAGCAGCTTCTGCACCTCGGGATATGACTGTCCGCTCTCCCACTTATAAACCGCCTGTCTGGATACGCCTACCGCGCTTGCGAATTCGTCCTGTGTAAGACCTCTTGTCTTTCTGAGTATTACGAGTTTTTCCTGAAATGTCATGGTAAATCCTCCTTACCGCCTTTTAAGACGGTTTTTTATAATTTTTATTTATTCATATTTTCATATTTGTCTCTGTATTCATCATACACAATATATGTTTCAGAATCGAGACGCCAGGCTCCGTTTTCCTCTATCATCTTTATTTCATGCTCAAAATCACGAACCTTTGATATTTGTCCGTTTTCTCCCATTATAGATGCTCTGACCGTTGCCTTGACTATAACCAAATCTCCCTCGGATCTTACTGCCTTAGGCTCGGTTATATATTCATAACTGTTTTTTAACACATAGTCATATTCTGTATACACAAAAATACAAGTATTTCCGCTTTCGTCCTCATCATCAAAATATCTTGTATAAAATCTTACCGAATCATCGTCCTTAACAGAACTGAACACATCGGATTTATTTAACAACTCTATATATTTTGTTGAAAACACCTCGGAGATCTTTTGCTTAAGCTCAGATACTGTATTTATACCGTAATGATTAAGAGAATCTGAAGAGGCCTTCTTGTAAATTTCTTTACTGTCTCCCTCTTCCCATTCAAGTCCCTTTCCGTAAAGTATCTCATTTAAAGAAAGAGATTTTTCAATAAGAACTTTAGCCGCCTGTTCTACCTCAGCAGCATTATATTCTCTGTTTTTAACACTGTTATCTTTATCATCGGTACAGGAAAAAAGCGAGAATAAAAGAGTTATAGCTGTAAGAAGAAGTAATACTCTTTTTTTATTCATCTTCTTCCTCCGAGGCTATTTCAATTTCTTCTTCAATAATCTCGGGCTTTTGTTCTTTAGGAGTATTTGCAATCTCTTTTTCAACAGCTTCGCTCTCGGCCTCTATTTCCTCTTCTTTTTCAAGCCTTTCAACATTGTTTATTATAGATCCCTCTGCAAGACGCATTATAATAACGCCGCTTGCTGTTCTTGAATAAACATTAATTCCTGAAACAGAGGTTCTAATTATTGTTCCCTCATTGGTGATAAGCATAATGTCGTCATCCTCGGAAACGGTAATAATAGATGCAAGCTTTCCTGTCTTTTCGCTAATATTGTGACAGGTTACACCTCTTCCTCCTCTGTGCTTCATTTCTCTGAAGTCTGAGAACGGAGTTCTCTTACCCATACCGTTTTCGGTAACTGTAAGCATAAACTTTTCATCATCAACAAGGCAAACACCAACAACAGTATCATCACCTGTAAGAGTAATTCCCTTTACTCCTCTTGCTCCTCTTCCCATAGATCGAACATTGTTTTCATCAAATCTTACTGCAAGTCCGTTTCTGGTTGCAAGAATCAGCGACTCATTTCCTGTTGTATGTCTTACAAAGATGAGCTCGTCATCCTCGTCAAGATTAATTGCAATCTTGCCGGCTCTTCTCTGATACTCAAATTCCTTAAGAAGAGTTCTCTTTATTACACCGAACTTTGTTACCATTGTGAGATATTCACCCTCGGTAAACTCGGTAATAGGAATAATAGCTGTTACATATTCTCCCTCGGTAAGTTCAATTATGTTAACAAGGTTTGTTCCCTTTGCGGTTCTTCCTGCCTCGGGAATTCTGTATGCCTTCTTAGCATAAACTCTTCCTTTATTTGTAAAGAACATTAAATATGAATGGCTGTTTGCTACTATAACATCCTCAACAAAGTCATCTTCTTTTGTTGTCATTCCTATAACACCCTTACCGCCTCTGTTCTGAGCCGAGTAAACATCTGCTCTCTGACGCTTAATGTATCCTGTATGACTTACTGTAATAACGCAGGTGTGTCTTTCAATAAGGTCCTCAAGGTCAATTTCCTCGGTTGCCTCAACAAGCTCAGAGCGTCTTTCATCACCGTATTTTCTCTTTATCTCAATAAGCTCATCCTTAAGAAGTCCGAAGAGCTTATTCTCATCAGAGAGAATTGCGTTAAGGTCAGCAATAAGAACGGTAAGCTTTGCTATTCTGTCCTCTACCTTTTGTCTCTCAAGTCCTGAAAGCTTTCCGAGAGTCATATCAACTATCGCTTGCGCCTGCGCATCAGAAAGAGCAAATCTTGCGCTAAGAGCTTCCTTTGCTTCGGGAATCGAAGCTGATGTCTTGATAATCTTTATTATCTCATCTATATTCTCGGTTGCTATTCTGTAACCCTCGAGAATATGCATTTCCTTTTGAGCCTTTTCAAGGTCAAATCTTGTTCTTCTTTCTATTACTTCTTTTTGGAATCCTATGTATTTGTCAAGTATAGTTGGCAAATTAAGCGTTTTAGGCTCTCCTCCATCTATAACAAGCATATTTACAGAGCAGGTATCCTGAAGCTGAGTAAACTTATAAAGCTGGTTAAGAATAACCTCAGCATTTGCATCACGCCTGTATTCAACCACAATTCTCATACCGCCTCTGCCGGATTCATCACGAAGCGCGGTAAGACCCTCAATCTTTTTATCCCTGTGGAGTGTTGCTATACTCTCAACGAGCATTGCCTTATTTACCATATAGGGAATTTCAGTAAAGATTATCTGTCTCTTTTCTTCATCTATTGTGGCTCTCGCTCTTATATAAACCTTACCCCTGCCTGTTTCATAAGCTTCTCTTATTCCCCTTGAGCCATAAATTACTGCTGCAGTGGGGAAGTCTGGACCCTTAATAAACATCATAAGGTCATCAACTGTACATTCGGGATTATCTATTCTATATACTATGCCGTCTATTACCTCTGTGAGATTATGAGGAGGAATGTTTGTTGCCATACCGACGGCAATACCGACAGAGCCGTTAACAAGTAAGTTTGGAAGTCTTGATGGAAGAACTGTTGGCTCATCTCTCGTATTATCAAAGTTTCTTGTCATAGGAACGACATTTTTTTCAATATCGCTCATCATATAGTCGGCAATTCTTGCCATCCTTGCCTCAGTATAACGGTATGCGGCTGCGCCGTCACCGTCAACGTTACCGAAGTTTCCGTGTCCCTCAATTAAAGGATACCTCAGTGAAAAGTCCTGCGCCATTCTTACCATTGTTCCGTAAACAGCGCTGTCACCGTGAGGATGATATCTACCGAGAACATTACCTACTGTTGTTGCCGATTTTCTGAAAGGCTTTTCGTGAGTGAGGTTGTCCTCATACATAGCATAAAGAATTCTTCTTTGTCCGGGCTTCATTCCGTCTCTTACATCAGGAAGAGCTCTTGAGGTAATAACACTCATTGAATACTCAATAAATGATTGCTTTACCTCTTTTTCCATATTTCTCTCTTCAATTTTTTGAAGAGGAAAGGATATATCGTTTGATTGATAATTATGTTCCATAAATTTCTCCGTTAAATATCGAGATTTTCTACAAATTTAGCGTTCTGAGTGATAAATTCACGTCTGGGCTCAACCATATCACCCATAAGAACAGAGAATATCTCGTCACACTTTATTGCATCCTCAATAGTTACCTTAAGAAGAGTTCTGCGCTCGGGGTCCATTGTTGTTTCCCAAAGCTGCTCCGCATCCATTTCTCCAAGACCCTTGTATCTCTCGGATTCAACACCCTTTACTCCAAGCTCCTCAATAGCCTTTTCCTTTTCTTCATCAGAGAAGGCATAACGAAGCTGCTTTCCTTTATAAATCTTATAAAGCGGAGGCTGAGCAAGATATATATGACCCTCTTCTATAAGAGGTCTCATATGGCGGAAGAAGAATGTAAGAAGAAGTATTCTTATATGTGAGCCGTCAACGTCGGCATCCGCCATAATTATTATCTTTCCATACCTTAATTTTTCAATATTAAAGTCATCTCCGATACCGCATCCCAGAGCCTGAATAATAGGAATAAGAGAAGTATTTGAATAAACCTTATCAAGTCTTGATTTTTCTACGTTAAGAACCTTACCTCTTAAGGGAAGTATTGCCTGAAAACGGCTGTCTCGACAGTTCTTTGCGGAACCTCCTGCCGAATCTCCCTCTACAAGATAAACCTCGGTAAATCTTGAATCTCTTTCATTACAGTCGGCAAGCTTACCTGGAAGAGTTGACACCTCAAGAACATTTTTCTTTCTTGAAATTTCTCTGGCGCGTCTTGCTGCCTCTCTTGCTCTGTTTGCCGCCATTGCCTTTTCTATAATCATTTTAGCAGAGGCGGGATTTTCTTCAAGAAATTCCTCAAGCTTTGTGTAAACTATATTATCTACAAGGCGTCTCATCTCAGAGTTTCCGAGCTTTGCCTTTGTCTGCGACTCAAACTGGGCATCGGTAAGCTTTACCGATATAATAGCTACAAGACCCTCTCTTACGTCTTCTCCCGAAAGACCCTTGTCATCTCCTTTAATTATTCCCATTTTTCTGGAATAATCGTTTATTGCCCTTGTAAGAGCTGTTTTAAAGCCGGTTTCGTGAGTTCCTCCCTCAATTGTCGACATATTGTTGGCAAATGATATAAGAACCTCATTATAGCTGTCATTGTACTGCATAGCAACCTCAGCTATTGAACCGTTTTCCTCACCCTTCATATAAATTACCTCAGGGTGAACGGGAGTTCCTCTTTTTTCATTATTAAGATATTCTACAAAGGATACAATTCCACCTTCATAATGGAGAACCTCTTCTCTCTCCTGACCTACTCTTTCATCTACAAGAATTATTTTTACTCCTGCGTTAAGGAAGGACTGCTCTCTCATTCTTGTAAGAAGAGTATCATATTCAAAAACAGTTTCTTCAAAAATTGTAGGATCCGGCTTGAATCTTACATAAACTCCGTGGCGCCCGTTAGATTCTCCTACACACTTAAACTCTCTGGCAACCGATCCTCTTTCAAACCTCTCGGTATATTTTTTTCCGTCTCTGCAGTTTTCAACCTCGAGCCATTCTGAAAGAGCATTTACAACAGATGCACCCACTCCGTGAAGACCACCGGCAATTTTATATCCATCACCGCCAAATTTTCCTCCTGCGTGAAGAACTGTATAAATAACTTCAAGAGTAGGAAGACCAAGCTTCTCATTCATTCCTGACGGTATTCCTCTTCCGTCATCCTCAACAGACACGCTGTTATCATTATGTAATGTTACTTTAATCGAGCTACACTCACCGGCAAGAGCCTCGTCTATAGAGTTATCAACAATCTCATAAACAAGATGGTGAAGACCTTTTATAGAAGTTGTACCTATATACATTCCGGGGCGCTTTCTTACCGCCTCAAGACCCTCAAGAACCTGTATTTGACTGTCGTCATACCCGTTCTTTTCTATCATTTTTTCTTCCATTTGTCTTTAGCCTTTCTTTTTATTCTCCATCATATATATCCTCTTCAGCTCTTGTCTTTAAGCCGAGGGATGATATTCTTGAAAGTTTTATCTTATATTTATCCTTTTCTTCTATAAGAACAAAGGAGCGGGGAAGATCATAATCATCATACTCAAGAAGCCCTTCTTTTTCTTTTTTATTTATAAAATCTTTCCCTATTTTTGAAACAGTTGAGGTATCCAAATCAAATATTCCTATTATATTCTTTTTAAGAACACTTTTTCCGTTTCCTATATGCAAAAACATTATTTTATTCCCTTATTTCAAATTTTCCTTGCCTTACATCAATTTCTCTGTCAGTAAAGCCTTCACTTTCATCTCTTGAGCAGGATGTTATTATAAGCTGTTTATCCTTAACACCTGAAAGAATATATTTTCTTCTTTCATCATCAAGCTCTGATAAAACATCATCAAAAAGATATACAGGATATTCTCCCGAAATTTCCTTTATTACCTCTCCCTCAGCAAGCTTCATTGATAAAACAATAGACCTCTGCTGTCCCTGAGATGCAAAAATTCTTGCTTCCTTTTCATTTATAAGAATTTTTATATCATCTCTGTGTGGGCCGTAAAGAGTAACTCCCGCTGCAATTTCTTTGTCTAAATTTGATTTTAATTTATCTTTATATATTTCTTTTGCCTTTTCTCTTTCACAGTCTTCATCTATATCTGAATCAAGATAAATTTTTATTATTTCTTTTCCGCCGGAAATTTCATTCATAAATTTGTTAGCATAAAATCCAAGCTTTTTTATAAATTCTATTCTTGATATATATATAAATGAAGCATATTCTGCTAAGGATTCAGACCAGCTCTCTATTTCTTTAATATCAACATAAAATCCCTTATTAATCATTTTTAACAGGCAATTTCTGTTTTCAAGAGCCTTTTTAAAATCAGAATAGTTTTTTAAATAAGATGAATAGCACTGTGAAGAAGCTATATTTACAAATTCTCTTCTTTTATCAGGTCCATCCTTTACAAGACCCAAATCGTCTGGATAAAAAAGCACGGATTTGAAGCTTCCAATCATTTCGCTTACTTTTTTAATATTATAACCGTTCTTTTTTCTTTTTCTTTCTTTACCGTAAAGAGAATATTCTAAATTTTCTTTTCCTATATTACTTTCAAATTCTATAAATAAGTTAAATCCCTCTTCACCAAACCTTATAAGCTCTGAGTCATCTCTTCCTCTAAAGGATTTTCCTCTTGAAAAAATATATATAGCCTCTACAATATTTGTTTTTCCCTGAGCATTATTTCCGTAAAGCAGATTTACACCGTCAGAGAAATCTATATCACATTCCTCTATATTACGAAAATTTTTAACTCTTATTTTTTTTACTCTCATCCCTGTTCATTCATTCTGACAGGCAGTATCATATAGAAGTAATTGAATTCTTCATCAATTTCGGTAGGCTCAATTGTAATTGCCATATTTGCGCTCTTAAGAGTAATTTTTATATTTTCACCCTCCGCTACCTTAATGCTGTTTATAAGATATCGGCAATTAAATCCTATTTCTATATCATTACCCTCATGAACACAGTCCATTTCATCAAATACCTTACCGTTAACAGAGGAGGAGGTTATAATTAGATTTTGATCCTCTAATGTAAGCTTAACATAGCTTCTTCCGCTTCCCTTTATTTTTTCTTCAGCTATTATATTAGCTCTTTCAAGAGAATCAAGAAGTCTTTCTTTATCAACGGTAACAAAAATATCATTTTCTTTAGGAATAATTCTTTCGTAATTTATATATTCCGAATCAATGGTTCTTGTAAAGAATGTAAGATCTCCTTTTTTAACAATTGCGTGCTTTCTTGAAATAAAGAAGTTTACCTTTTCATCATTTCCGTCTGCAAGATTTTTAGAAAGCTCGCCAAGCGCATGTCCGGGAATTATAAATGAATAATCTATTTCAGATACTCCGATAGAGGAAATATCACAGTTCATAGAGCAACGTGAAAGAGTATAGCTATCGCAGGAAACAACCTCAATAAAATCTTCTCTTATTCTAAAGAATGCGCCGCAAAGCATAGGTCTGTTATCAAGCTCAGCAATAGAGTGAGAAACCTTTCCTATCATCATACGAAGCTTTTCTGAAGAAATTTCAAATCCCTTATCGCTTACAAGATCGGGAAGATTTGGGAAATCTTCGCCCTTCATAGCATACATAGAGAATGATGCCTTTCCGCAAGAAATGGTACAGTTAAGCTTTTCATTTACCTCAATTGTAATTTCATCCTCGGGAAGAACTCTTATTGTCTGATAAAGTCTTTGAGCATTTATTATATATTTTCCATCTCTTTCAATAGAAACAGCTTCAATAGTAGCTCTTACACCTTTATTCATATCGTATGTAGAAATTCTTATAGTATTATTTTCAAATGTTTCGATAAGAACTCCCTCAATAGAGGTAATTGTATTTTTATTTGAGACCGTTCCCATAGCGGGAGTAAGCTTATTCATAAGATTGGATTTTAAAACTGTGAATTTCATTTTTTCAATTCCTTTCCTCAAAAATGAGTTTTTCTATGAATGAATTATTTTTTATTTAGGTAGGTTTAGAAGTAATAGTATTTGTTTGAAATGTGGAAAACTTTAAATCATATTGATTTTATTAGGTTTTTATAATAAATTTTTCCACATTCTCGGTTATGGATAAGTGTTTAAATAAAATAAAAACTTATAAACATATTTTTAAACAGGAATTAAACAAAGAAGTTATAAACATTTAAACAGAAAAATGTTAAAAACTTAAACTATTTTTATTTCCTTTATTAAATTATTAATTTCCTCTTCGTAATTTTTTTTGGTTTTTATATTTAACTCTACCTTATTAATTGAAGAAATAATTGTAGAGTGGTCTCTTGAGAATATTTTACCTATATTTGGAAGAGAAAGATCTGTTATTTTTCTTGATATGTATATAGCCACGTGTCGAGCATTGGCTATATTTTCGGTTTTCTTTTTTGATTTTATATCCTCTTCTGATACACCGTACTTTTTACAAACAGCAGAAAGTATTCTTTCTATAAGAGCGCTTGTGGGAATGTTACCGGGGTCAACTATTGATATTATTTGCTCAATAGTTTCCTTTGTAACAAAGGCACCTGTAAGAGATGTAACAGCATAAAGCTTTTTTATTACTCCCTCAATTTGTCTTATATTATTGTTTAATCTTTCAGCCATGTAATCTACAAGCTCTGAGGAAAGATCGATACCTAAAGATTCGGATTTTTTCTTTATTATAGCTGTTCTGAGCTCGAAAGAAGGAGGCTGAACGTCTGCAATAAGTCCTCCCTCAAATCTTGTTCTGAGTCTTTCTGTAAGAGGGTTTATTTCTCTCGGAGGGCGGTCTGATGCAAGAATTATCTGCTTACCTGATTCGTAGAGGGAAGAGAATGTGTGGAAAAATTCCTCCTGAGTAGATTCCTTTCCTGCAATAAATTGAATATCGTCTATAAGAAGAACATCTGCCGTTCTGTATTTTTCTTTAAAAGCGGTTGTTGTGCGGTTTCCTATAGACTCGATAAGCTCATTCATAAATGACTCGCAGGTCTTATAAATTATTTTAAGATCCGGGCGGTTTTTCTTTATATGATGCATTATTGCATAAAGAAGGTGAGTTTTTCCAAGTCCCGAATGACCGTGAATGAACAGTGGATTTTGGTCCTCACAAGGATATTTTGCTACTGCGAGACATGCAGCCTTTGCAAACTTGTTTGATTCTCCCTCAACAAAGTTATCAAAGGTATATTCATCCAGAATTGTTTTTTTCTCTGAATTGTCCTTTAATATTTGTTGAATCTGTTTTTCCTTTTTTATACTTTCTTCTTTATTTTCTTCGTTTTGATTGTTTGAAACAAAGCTAGATGTGCTTTTATTAAATTCATCATCACTGTCAAGAGATACTATTTCTATTTCTACAGGAAATCCTATTATTTCCTCAAGTCCCTCTTTAATAACATTTATATATCTTGTGGAAAGTATTTTTTTTCTTAATTTTGTAGGTGTAGAAAATACTGCCTTATCCTCTGTTAAAGAAGTAAGATTAAGGTCGCCAAACCAAAGATCAAATGATGTTTTAGCTGCTTTGGTTCTTATTTTTAACTCTTCTTTAAGTGCTTCGGATATATTTAAAAGCTCGTCCATTAAAAAAAATCCTTTCCTTTAAAATATTTATTTATATAATATCTACATTATTATAACATATATAAAGGAAAATTTCAATAAGAAAACAAAAAATAATTATTTTTTGTAAAATATAGTTGTCAGCTAAAAAATAAATAAATGTTTACATTCTTTTCTGTCTTGTTTTGAATATAACAGAGAAAAGAAGACCAAGCAGAAGAGATAAAGATATTCCTGCGCTTGCAGCAGTAAGACCTCCTGAGAGAATTCCTAAAAATCCCTCATTTTCAACAGCTTCTTTTACTCCTTTTCCAATATTTGCTCCGAATCCTATAAGAGGAACTGAGGCTCCTCTTCCGAATAATTCAAAAATATAATCATATATTCCTGTTCCGTAGAGAAGAACTCCGAGACATACATAGAGTACTAAAATTTTTGCCGGAGTAAGGCGGGTAAGATCTATCAGAAGCTGAGCTGGAATACAAATAATACCTCCGCCTATAAAGGCGAGTAATACAGAAGAAATTATATCATTCATTTTTATATCCTTAATTATAAATTAATGTTTTCCAAAAAAATAAGAGGAGCTATTCCATAGATATTTTCTCCCTGAAGAAGACTGGATGGACTCATAAGAGCTCCTGTGGATAAAAATAAAACTCTTTTTAATTCACCGCTTTCAAGGAGAGGTAAAAAATGAGTAGATAGAACCGATGCGCTGGTACCGCAGCCTGAAGCACCGCTGTGAACATCCTTTTTTTCAAAATCGTAAAGAAGCATACCGCAATCAATATGAAATTTTTCTATTCCCGGTTTTTCTTTTTTTAAAATATCGCATAGGAGATTTGAACCCGTTTTACCTAGGTCACCGGTAATTATATAATCAAAATGAGATATTGGATAAGAGGTTTCCGCAAAATAAGAGAGAATACTGTCGGCTGCTGAAAAGGACATAGCAGCCCCCATATTGCTACCGTCACTTGTGGCACCGTCTATGATTTTTCCGGGCATATATTCTTTTATAGCAACATTTCCTTCTCTTCCCAGTATAAATGAGCCGGCAGCAGTCGCTGTCCACTGGGCGCTGGGTGTTCTTTGTCCTCCGTATTCTATCGGTGTTCTGAATTGGCGCTCTGCGGCTGAATTATGTGAAGTAGTAATTGCGGCGCCGTATTTTATTTCTTTATTTGAATTCATGAATGAGGAAAGGACCATAAGAGATTCTGTACAGGTTGAGCAGGCACCGTAAACTCCTATATATGGTATTCCAAACCCTGATAGACCAAGACTTGAAGAAACACATTGGTTTTGAAGGTCTCCCGCAACAAGAATATCAATCTCTTCATGCGAAAGCTTTGCTTTTGATAGAGCAATATTAAGAGATATTCTTCCCATTTCCGCCTCTGATAGCTCCCAGGTTTTTTGTCCAAACTTGTCGCTGTCATCGCAATAATCAAATTTTTCGCCTAAAGGACCTCGCCTTTCTTCATATCCTCCAACAGCAGAATAAGAAAAAAATCTAATGCTGCCGTCAAGCTCGGTTATTCTTTTCATAAAAAAATCCTTTCATTTAAATAAATAAAGAAATGTAGTAAATAATGCCGTATAAAATTCCCGAACAAAGACCGAAAAGAATTACAGGACCCGCAATATTAAAAATTTTTGCTCCGACACCTAATATTAATCCCTCGCTTGATGAATCCATAGCCTCAGAGACAACTGCGTTTGAAAATCCTGTAACAGGCACCAGCGTTCCGGCACCCGCATATTTTGCAATATTATCAAATATTCCAAATCCGGTGAGAACTGCCGCAATAAATATAAGAATAAGAGTTACTGCAATAGAAGAAGTATCTTCGCTTACTGAAAGCAGTGAATTAAAGAAATAAAAAATTATTTCACCTAAGGAACAAATAAATCCGCCGACAAAAAAAGCAAATATAACATCTTTCAAGACGGGAGATTTGGGAGAGTATTTTTTTATAAGTTCTTTTTTTAAAGAAATATCCATAAAAACCTCACAACTGTATTTTTATATGGATTTTTCCTCTTAAAATTAAAAATATACCAAAATTGTTGATTATTGATGAAAAATATGTTAGAATGTAAAAAAGAGATAAAAAAATCCCATAGGGAAGAATGGAGATAAATATGGAAGAAAAAACAAACGAATTTGAGGAAAAAGAAGCGGAAAAACAAAACAAAGAAGAAAAATTTATTTATAAAGATTTATTTAAAGAAAAAAATAACACAAGAGTATGGTCGCTTGCATCCTTGTTAGCCGCTGTTTTATCTGTTATATTTTGTTTTTTGCCGGTCCTAGGTATTATTCTTTCTCTTTTCTCGGTAGCTTTATCGGTTATATCAAGAAGAGTTCTGGGATATTTTGACGGTCTTTCAATAGCCGGTCTTATAGTAGGTATTTTTGGTTTTGTTTTCGGAATAGGTTATTCTATATTACAGGCAGTTCTTATTAACACAAATTTGTTCGGATAAATGAAGAGAAACAACTTGTTAAAAAAATAACAAAATGCAATAAAAAAGTCCAACACATATGTTAAAAAATTAACACTGAAAAAATACAAAAAATTGAAGGAAAAAGTAAAATAAAAAAGAGAGATTTTTTAACTCTCTTTTTTTATTTTTTGAGAAAAATAATATAAAAAATTAAAAATGACTAAGAAACAAGAACAATAAAAAGCAGCACAATAAAGTAAATAATTATAGTCAAAAATAAGATTATTAAGCAAAAAACAGCTGTTTTTTAAGAAAAAAATAAAAAATATTAGTTTTGTAATACAATAAAAATCTACTAAAAACAAACAATGGATTTTTCAACAACAGGTGACATTTTCCACCTATAAATCAGCTATTTTTATTGACAAGAGCTCATCGATAATGTATAATATTATATTGTAAGAAAATGAAACAAAAAGAGAGGTTTATATATGCCGATTTTCAAGCTTGGAAAGACACATATTCCGCACAGAAAGAATACGGCTAAAATGGCAGCTGTCAGAATGACTCCGCCAACCCAGGTACAAATCTCTATGGCGCAGCACATAGGTGCTCCTGCCGTTCCTGTGGTTAAAGCAGGAGATAAGGTGTTTGTAGGCACACTTATAGGAGAAGCCTCGGGTTATGTAAGTGCTCCAATTCATTCCTCGGTTTCGGGTACGGTTAAGAAGATAGGAGAGTATCTGAATTCGCAGGGAAGAAAGGTTCAGTCGGTAATAATAGAATCTGACGGTGAGATGTCTGCAGACCCGTCTATCGCACCGCCCGTTATCAGAAGCTTTGACGATTTCTCCCAGGCGGTGAGAAATTCCGGCCTTGTAGGACTTGGAGGTGCTGGCTTCCCCACAGCTGTTAAGCTGGATGCCGAGAAAAAGGGACTCCTCAAAAAAATAGTAATAAACGGTGCGGAGTGTGAGCCTTATATTACAAGCGACACCCGTACGATGCTTGATGATACAGATTATGTAAAAAAAGGAGTAGAGCTTCTTCTTAAGTATATTTCCGCGGAAGAGGTTGTTATGGGAATAGAGGGCAATAAGCCCGAGTGCATTGAGGTTATGACAGCTCTGTTTGCCGATAATGATAGAGTAAGGGTAGAAAAATTACCTAAAACCTATCCTCAGGGAGCAGAAAAAATGCTTATTTACAATACAACAGGGCTTATAGTTCCCGAGGGAGGACTCCCCTCTGATGTAGGATGCATAGTAATGAACGTAACCTCTGTTGCGTTTATAGCAAAATATGCGGAAACAGGTATGCCGCTTGTTGAAAAGTGCCTGACTGTTGACGGCTCGGGAATAAAAAATCCTATGAATGTTATTGCTCCGATAGGCGCCTCTATAAATGATGTTGTGGAGTTCACCGGCGGATTTAAAGACGACGTGGCAAAGGTTCTTTACGGAGGACCTATGATGGGTATTGCGGTTTATTCAACAGATGACCCTATTCTTAAGAATAATAATGCAATTGTTGCTCTGTCCTTTAAGGAAGTAAATCACAATGCATCTAATCCCTGTATTCACTGCGGAAGATGCGTTGCCGCCTGTCCTATGGGACTTAATCCCACGGCTTTTGCAAAAGCTCTCAAGGTTGATGATAAGGAAGACAGAGCGTCAAGACTTGAGGATGCAAAGATCAATCTTTGTATGGAGTGCGGCTGCTGCTCATATGTTTGTCCGTCGCGCCGTCCTCTTGTACAAAATAACAGACTTGCAAAGGCAGATCTCAGGGAAATAAGATCTGCGGCTAAAAAGTAAAGGAGGAAAGATATATGAATAAGCTTGTTGTTTCGTCTTCCCCCCATATTCATACTCAAAACAGCACAACACGCATAATGCTTGATGTAATTATCGCCCTGCTTCCCGCAGCAATAGCCGGTGTGATTCTTTTTGGTATTGATGCTCTTGTGGTTATAGGTATTTGCGTTGTTACATCTGTTCTTTCGGAGATGATTTTCAATATTGCGGTTAAAAAGGAACAGACGGTAGGAGACCTTTCTGCTGTTGTTACGGGACTTATCTTGGGTCTCAGCCTTCCTGCAGATGCAACTATATGGTGGCAGAGTATAATTGCTTCTGTTTTCGCTATAGTTGTGGTAAAATGTATGTTTGGCGGACTTGGATGCAATTTTGCAAACCCTGCCGCAACGGGAAGAATATTTGTTTTTATTGCTTTTTCTACATCAATAGGAAGAGGAGTTTTGCCTAAGATTGCTGAAGTAACTACCTCTGCTACAACTCTTGAGGCTATTAAGGGCGGGGCGCCCGAGGGAGCGCTGCCAAGTCTTTTTGATATGTTTCTGGGACTCAGAGGCGGTGCTATCGGTGAAACCTGTATTCTCGCCTTAATTATAGGTTTTGTTTACCTTGTGCTCAGAGGTGTTATTTGCTTTGAGACTCCTTTGATTTATGTGGGAACAGTTTTTGTTCTTTCTCTTATTGGATACGGAAGCCTTGAGATAGCTCTTTATCAGATTTTGTCGGGCGCTGTTGTATACGCGGCGGTATTTATGATTACCGATTATGTTTCAACTCCCATAACCCGTACCGGAAAAATGATTTTCGCATTCGGTTGCGGACTTATTACATTCCTTATCAGATTCTACGGTTCATATCCCGAGGGTGTATCGTTTGCTCTCCTTATTATGAATATCCTCTCGCCCTATATCGAAAAATGGACAATGAAGCGTCCGCTTGGAGGTAAAAAGGCATGAATTTAATAAAAAAAGAAAACTTAAAGCCCATTATAGTTCTTTCTGTAATTTGTCTTATGGTCGCTCTTCTGCTCGGCGCTCTCAATATGATAACTGCTCCCGAGATAAAAAGGCAGGCTGAAGAAAAGGCCAACGAAGCTCTGCTTGTGGTTCTTCCCGACGGAAAGAATTTTGAAAAAATTAATATAACAAGTGACTTTCCCTCTGAGATAACAAGAGCATATAAGGCAGACGGCGGATATGTTTTTGAAGCCTCTGTAAGAGGAAAAGAGGCTATGACCGTCATGTGCGGTGTTGACCCTATGGGAAAGATTGTAAAGGTGGAGATACTTTCTGAGTCGGAGACTCCCGGATATAAGGATAAAGTATTTCCTCTTGTAACAGGAGATAGCGGAAAATACAACGGAATGAGCTCACAAACTCTTGATGCCGAGATAGTTTCCGGAGCTACTCTTTCCAGCACGGCTGTTTATAATGCTGTTAAGGCATCTCTAAATGCTTACGCAGCAGTCACAGGCGGTGAGCAGGCAGGCGGAGAAGAAAATCTTACTCCCGAAAAGCCCGCTCCTATTGTAAGCCCCAGATCTGACGAGGAGCTTCTTGATTTAGCAAAGGCTCTTGTACCCGGTGCTGAGAATGTCAGTGAGGCATATGTATGGTCGCCTCCAAGAAATCTTATTAAGCTTTATGACGCGGGTGACAAAGGGTATGTTGCATATCTTATCACTCTGGGCTACGGTGATATTATAGCCAATGAGGCCTTTGTTAATATAAGTAAGCAGGGCGATATTGTTGCGGTTAATCATATTACCTGTGTTGTGGGCCATGATATAGGTCTTGGCGATTTTGCAAAGAAATTTGTGGGTAAGGACTACTGGAATATGGATAGCGTTGAGCTTGTAAGCGGTGCTACCGGAACATCAGGAGACCTTAAATCAGCAATTGTCGATGCAGTTCGAGTAGTTGTAGGCCGCTCTCTCAAGAGTGAGGAAAAGCTTAAAGAGCTTATTGAAAGATATTTCTATGCTTCCTGTATTGAAAAAATTGAGCTTTCCGAAAATGCTCCAAGCACCTTGAAGGCTCTTTACAAAGAAGCAAACGGAAGAGGATATATTGCATATATTGTCACAATAGGATCTCACAGCAAGGCTCCCGAAAGTGAGGTTATCGTCTATTTTGACAACTTTGGTAAGATAAAGGATGCAGAAATTCTTGTATGGACTGTCGGTCACGGTACCGAGCCGGGTGATTTTGCAGACAGATTAAAGGGTCTTACAGAATCAGAGCTTGACAGTGTAGAGCTTGTTTCGGGTTCAACCGGAACATCAGGCAATATTCTTCAGGCTGTCAAGGATGCAATTCCATTTGTACCAACACATTTCCCCGTATACAGAGTTATAGGAATTGCGGCAATAGCCGCGGCTCTTATCGGTTCTGTAGCGGCTGTAATAATTGTTAAGAAAAGGAGGTCCTTGAAATAATGAGCAGTAATAAAAAACTCTGGATATTCCTCAAGGGCCTTATCGCAGAAAACCCTGTATTGGTTCTTGTGCTGGGCACCTGCCCTACTCTTGCTGTTTCTACAGGAATAGTTTCGGCAATTTCTATGGGACTTGCCGCAACGGTTGTTCTTGTGTGCTCAAATATGGCAATTTCGGCGCTTCGTAAGATAATTCCCGACACAGTAAGAATTCCTTGTTATATAGTAGTTATAGCAGCATTCGTAACTGTGGTTCAAATGCTTCTTCAGGCATATCTTCAGCCGATATATGAGATGCTTGGAGTATATCTTGCTCTCATAGTAGTTAACTGCATTATTCTCGGCAGAGCCGAAATGTATGCAAGAAAAAATACAGTTCTCGATTCTGCTCTTGACGGTCTCGGAATGGGTATTGGCTTCCTTATTGCGCTTCTTGCGATAGCTGTTATAAGAGAGCTTTTGGGTACAGGTATGATAAATCTTTCTGCTTTTGGGCTTGAGGCTGTGAAAATTCCTGTTCTTTGCGATTACAACATTCCTATTCTTACCCAGGCTCCCGGTGGATTCCTTGTTTACGGTATAATGATTGCGATAGTAAATGTAATAGGACCTAAGAAGGGCGCCGAAAAGAGAAAGAACTTTTCATGCGAGGGTTGTCCCTCTGCCGCTCTTTGCGGAAAGGTAGCCTGCGCTGAAAATGCCGAGCTTGTTTCTGCGGCAGAAAATACCGAAAAGGAGGATGCTGATAATGCTTAAGGTTCTTCTTTATACACTTTTTGCTGGAATTTTCGTTAATAACTATGTTCTTCAGAAATTTCTCGGTATTTGTCCTTTCCTCGGAGTGTCCAAAAAATCAAGCCAGGCAATGGGTATGGGCATTGCCGTAACATTCGTTATGCTTTGCGCAACCGCAGTTACCTGGCCTATCCAGATGTATATTCTCAATCCTTATGAGCTTGGTTATTTGCAAACAATTGTTTTCATTCTTGTTATTGCAGCCCTTGTTCAGTTTGTTGAGATAGTGCTTAAAAAGTTTATTCCCGCGCTGTATAAGTCGCTTGGAGTTTATCTGCCTCTTATAACAACAAACTGCGCGGTGCTTGGTGTAGCCATAAACAACATTACCGACGGATACGGTTTTGTTCAGTCTATGTTTTCTTCACTTGGTGTAGGACTGGGATTTCTTTTGGCAATGCTTTTGTTTGCGGGTGTGCGCTCGAGAATCGAGAATTGCCCTGCGCCAAAGGCAATGCAGGGACTTCCTATAACTCTTGTTGCGGCATCTATTGTTTCGCTCGCATTCTTCGGCTTCTCCGGAGTTGTTGAGGGAATACTCGGAATGTAATAAGGAGGTAAAAATATGTTCGAGTTAATTATTCTACCTGCCTTGATTCTTCTTGCAATAGCTGTTATATGTGCAATCTTACTTACTCTGGCTTCCATATTCTTTGGAGTTAAGGAAGACGAGCGTGCTGTAGCGGTCAGGGAATGTCTTCCCGGCGCTAACTGCGGTGCTTGCGGCTTCTCAGGATGTGACGGATATGCTAAAGCTCTCTCTGAGGGCAAAACCGATAATCCCTCGCTTTGTATTCCCGGCGGTGACGGTACAGCGAGAGAGGTTGCGGAAATTATGGGTCTTGAGGCAGGAGATGTTGTTGAGCAGGTGGCATATGTTGCCTGCAACGGTTCTTGCTCTCCCGAGGAGCGCAAGTATGTTTACGACGGACCTAAGAGCTGTAAGGCAGCAAAGCAAAGCTTTTCGGGCGACAGATTTTGCACCTTTGCCTGTCTTGGATACGGTGATTGCGCTGCCGTTTGTCCGAGAGACGCAATATGCATAAATCCTGACAAAAATATTGCGGAAATAGACCCGAGAAAATGTATCGGCTGCGGTCTTTGCGTAAAGACCTGCCCCAGCGGTATAATTCATCTTATAAAAGATACATCAACAGTGGTTGTAAAGTGTAACAACCATAACAAGGGCGCGGATGTTCGCAAGGTCTGCCAAAACGGTTGTATAGCCTGCGGCAAGTGTGTAAAGAGCTGCCCGAATGGCGCAATAACTCTTGTGGATAATATTGCAACAATTGATTATGATAAATGTAATGGCTGCAAGACCTGTCATGACGTGTGCCCTGTGCATTGTATTCATGTAGGAAACTTTATCTGCGGAGCCCATTTCGAGTAATTTTGCGAATCGCTTCGGATTTTCGGTCTTGCAATAGGTTTCTATTGCCGGCGACACGAAAAATCCTTGCGCTTCATCAAAATTATTCTGAAATGAGAAAAATTTTGAATTACTAACTTAAAAAACGGAAAGGAAACGAGAAGATGCAAAAGAAAATTTTCGGTAACAAAAAAATGATTGCCGATATTATTCTGATTGCAGCGGTTCTCATTATAGCCCTTTCCGTTTTTCTTATTGTTGAGCTTTCGAGAAAAGAGGGGGCTTTTGTGCGGGTAAGCGTTAACGGGGAGCGTGTAGCTGAATATTCGCTTTCGGTTGACGGTGAGTATTCACTGAACGGCGGAACAAATATTCTTGTTATTGAGAATGGCGAGGCATATATAAAGTGGGCTGACTGTCCGAGACAAATATGTGTAAAAGACGGAAAAATTTCACGCACGGGCGAGAGAATAACCTGCCTTGAAAACAGAGTTGTTGTCGAGGTGTTCGGTAAGGGCGATGAGATTTTGGAGGTTTGAGCCGATGAATAACACAAAAAAGCTTACAACACTCTCTCTTCTTATATCCGTGGCAATGGTGCTTTCTTATATTGAGTCGCTTATTCCCGCATTTGTTGCGGTGCCGGGGGTTAAGGTAGGGCTTTCCAACATAGCAACTGTCTTCGCGCTCTATACTCTCGGCGCGCCGGGAGCGGTGGCGGTATCTGTAATTCGAGTTTTTCTCTCCTCCCTGCTTTTCGGCAATTTTGCAATGATGATATACAGTCTTGCAGGAGCTGCTCTTGCGCTGACGTTTATGATATTAATTAAAGCTACGGGGCTGTTTTCCGAGGTTGGTGTCAGCGTTATCGGAGGTATTATGCACAATGCGGGGCAGATAATCGCGGCAGCGTTTATGATGGAAAACTCTGGTATTGTGTCCTATCTTGTTCCCTTAGTAATTTCGGGAACAATAGCCGGTGTTGCCGTGGGACTTATCTCAGCGCTTCTCATTAAGAGGATAGGCGGACATATGAAAAATATATAAAAACATAAAAAGGAGCGGTTTTTCGCTCCTTTTGCTTAAATCTTCCTCTTTGGGTGTAAAATAAAAAGAGTGTAACGGGATATTTTATTTGACAAATATATACTTATGTGGTAAAATATAACAAGATGGAGATAATTTATAAACTCTGTCACAAAAAAGAAAGGCTAGTTTTGTATGAAACTTAATTACAAAAGAACAATACTTGTCGGTTTTGCGTTCTTTCTTATCAGCGCATTTTGGCAGGCTTATGATGCCATAGTTCCACTAGTTTTAACAAACCACTACGGTCTTCCTCAGACTGTTTCTGGTGTTGTTATGTCGGTGGACAATGTGCTTGCGGTATTTATGCTTCCGATTTTCGGTGCTTTGTCAGATAAGGTTATGACAAAAATGGGAAAGCGTACACCCTTTGTGCTTGTAGGCACGGTTGCGGCAGTCCTTTCATTTATACTTTTAACATTTGTAAACGGAATTCAGTTAAATTCCCTTGCTGAGTCGGGTATAGTTGATGCCTATAATTCTGCATCCGAAGCCTATAATACTGCGGTAAAGCAGCTTAACGACAGCTTCGATAGCGGTGTTATTACAGAAGCTTTTAAGAATGCGGGAATTGAAGAGGCTGAGGAGATATTTAACTCAGTTAAGACTGCTCTCAGAAATGAGGCTCTTGAAATTACTCTTGAAAACATATGGCCCTTGGTTGGATTTATCGGAGTTCTTCTTGTGGTCCTTATTGCAATGGCAACCTTCCGTTCACCAGCAGTTGCGCTTATGCCCGATGTAACTATAAAGCCCTTAAGGTCTAAGGGTAATGCTATAATCAACCTTATGGGAACTGCCGGAGGTATTATAGTTCTTGCGCTTAGCAGTGTCTTCGGTATTTCGAAAAACCTTTATATGTCTTACACAGGCTATGTTTTGGCAACCTGCGTTATAATGGTTGTTGGTCTTATTATCTTCCTTGCGACGGTTAAGGAAAAAAAGTGGGCAGAGGAAATGGAGCTCGACACAAAGCGCCTTGGGCTTAGTGATGTTGTTGAAACCGACAACTCGGGCAAGAGGGTTCTTGACAGGGCTGAGATGAGGTCATTGCTTCTTATTCTTGCATCTGTTGCGCTTTGGTATATAGGCTACAACTCCATTACAAGTAAATATTCGGTTTATTCTATCAATGTTCTTGGCGTTGATTACGGTCTTACTCTAATTGTAGCGCAGGCTGCTGCAATTGTTTCTTATATTCCTGTAGGTATTGTAGCTTCTAAATTCGGACGCCGTAAGACTATTCTTACCGGTATTGCAATGCTTACTGCAGCATTCTTTGTCGGTAACTTTATCGGCGAGGGAGTAAGCCCCATTGTTATGTACCCTATATTTGCTCTTGCGGGAATAGGTTGGGCTACAATAAATGTTAACTCATTCCCCATGGTTGTTGAGCTTGCAAAGGGCGGCGAGGTTGGAAAATATACGGGATATTACTATACCGCCTCTATGGCTGCGCAGATAGTAGCTCCCATTCTCTCAGGTGCGCTCTACGACCTTGGCGATGTTATCACGGGCGGAAACGGTATGAGAGTTGTGTTCTTTGCGTTCGGTACAATATTTGTAGCGCTCTCGTTTGTTACAATGTTCTTTGTTAAGCACGGTGACGCAAAGCCTGAGGCAGAGATTCCCGAAATTGACATTGATTAATTTTTCTTTGGTTTTAGCGGAGGTTTTACGAAATGCTTATACTATTTTTAATAATTCTTATCCTCGTTGGTCTTTATCTTTTGCTCATTTTCCCCTCGAGAAACAAGAGAATAAATGAGTTTGTAGGTGTGAGATATGCTCACAGAGGTCTTCATGATGACAAAATTCCCGAAAACTCAATGGCGGCATTTGAGCGCGCTGTAGAAAAGGGCTTTGGCATTGAGCTTGATGTCAGACTTTCTAAAGACGGTGAGCTTGTTGTATTCCATGATGACAATCTTGAGCGTATGATAGGTTGTAGGGGCTCAACTACCGACTTTACTGCAAAAGAGCTTTCCGAAATGAAACTCAACGGCACAGATCAGGGTGTTCCGCTTCTTTCTGATGTTCTTCAGCTTGTTGACGGTCAGGTTCCTCTCCTTATTGAAATAAAGGAGCTTGCAACCGAAAAGGAAGTCGCGCCCGCAGCCGCTATGATGCTTCGCAGCTACAGAGGACCTTATATTGTAGAGTCCTTTAATCCCCTTTCTCTTGGCAGATTTGCAAAGGTTAACTCTAAGGTACCGAGAGGTATTCTTTCACAGGGCTATTTAAAGCATGCCGATTACAGAGCTCCTCTCTACTTTATGCTCCAGTTCCTTCTCCTTAACCGCCTGTGCCGTCCCTCGTTTGTTGCATTCCATAAAAATCACGCAAAGAAAAACCTTTCGTTCATTCTTGCTCGTCTTATGGGGGCCGCAACCTTTGCCTGGACGGTAAAAAGTGAAGAAGAAGAGAAAAAGGCGTTCCGTGACGGATTTGATACCGTAATCTTTGAGGGATATGTTCCCGGAGAAAAGGCCGAATAAAATTTAACAAAAAACCTCTTGCCAAAATACTGAGCAAGAGGTTTTTCATTCATTATTAAATTAGCATAAGAAGCAATGGCATTGTAACAATCGAAAGAAGAGTAGATACAGTCACAAGGCGGGAAACATAGGTTGCGTCGCAGTCATATTTTTCCGCAAACATTGTTGCGCTGGAGGCTGCCGGAGCAGATGCGAGAATAAGAACAACGGGGGCAACCGCGCCGCTCATTTCAATACCTGTCAACATAGCGAGTCTGAGGACACCAACAACCGCGAGAGGGAGGAGTATATGTCTCAGAGCCAAGAAGAGGTACATATATTTGTCTTTTAGCATTCCCTTAAAGCTGATGTCGGGAAGTCTCAGTCCAATTACTATCATGGACAGGGGAGCAACCAGGTTTTTAAGATGGGTTGCTGTATCAGAAACCAAACCCCATATTACATCGGGAATATAGCTTGTAACAGGGAAAACAAAGAAAACGAGACCTATTGCTGCGGCAATCGTAACGGGGTGCAAAAGGGCTTTCATAATAGATGCGCCCTCGGTCTTAGCCTCGTCGTGGTCGTCTATACCGTCTTTGTCCTTATCTCTGTTCTTTGTGCATATCATAACACCCAGCGACCAGAGGAACAGGTTAAAGGTTATGTTATATATAGATGCATAAAGGGTTGCGCCGGGGTATGTATCCTCAAGAACTGCATTAATAAGCGGAATTCCCATAAAAGCGGCGTTTGAGAAAATTGTAGCAAAGCGAAGCATTCTGCGCTTTCCGTCCTCCGCTCCCTTAAAGAGAAGCATAGCCACCACAGCAAATATAGAGTGAGCTATAACAGAGAACACAAGAACATACGTAGAATTGATAAGAATATTGATGTCAAACGGTTTTATATAAGCCAGGAAAATAAGCGCCGGCTGAGCTATATAAAGAACAAGATTTGATAGTCCTTTACCAAATCCCTCGGGAATCATCTTGCACTTTTTAAGAATAATTCCCGGAATCATTAAAAGGAACAGGAGTGCCACATTAAAAATTACGTCTGCTACCATAAATACCTCATAAATTTAAAGTTATAAAATTTAGTATAAAAATTATATACCTATCCGGGCAAAATGTCAATCCCCAAGCGACAACAAAAGACAAAAACATAAGTTTTTGTTAATAGAAATGTTAAATATGTACCTATTGACAAATCTAACACATAATGATAAAATAAATGTGCGTGTTACAGTTAATAAATTTTAATAATTTGATGGGTAAAAAATGATTTTAAATGTTTTTAACAAAATGAAGGGCTTTGCGCCGCTTTTGGCTTTGGTGCTCCTGATGTGCTCTTGCGCAATGACTCCGCCTGAAGATGCAGATGATTTGGTTATCAGCGAGAGCTTTGGTATCGAAATCTCTGAGGATAACGGCCCCGCCTTTGACGATACTGTGTATACACCGACTAAGGGGCTTGAATACTCGCTGAGCGGTGATAAAAGCTATTACGTTGTTTCGGGTATTGGCGAGGCCGGTGGAGCGGAGATTGTTATTTCTTCGGAGCATAACGGTAAGCCGGTTAAGAAAATTGGAGAAAAGGCATTTGCCGGCGGCAGATTTATTAGTGTTGTAATTCCCGACAGCATTACGCATATTGAAGACAGAGCATTTTTCTACTGCTATAATCTAAAACAGGTCATTGGCGGCAGAGGTGTAAGTATTCTTGGCGAGGGCGCGTTTGAAAACTGTATGAGCCTTACCGAGTATACTGTATACAAGGCTATGATAAAAATAAGCAGCGATGCCTTTACGAACTGCTTTGCCCTTTCTGCAATAAATGTTACACCAGCTAATGAGCTTTTTGCTTCGATAAACGGTGATCTTTACTCGAAGAACGGTAAAATTCTTTTAAGGTATGCTCTTGGCAAGCCGGATGATTTTTATACAGTTTCAGATACGGTCTCGGAGATCGGTGCATATGCATTTGCCGGAGCATACCGCTTGTCTAAGGTTGGGTTTGGAAAAGGAGTAACAAAAATAGGTGACGGAGCATTTTACGCATGCTATGGGATTGAAGAATTATATCTTCCCGACACAGTTGAGGAGATAGGTTCATCGGCATTCGCAAACTGTTCATCTCTTTTGAGTGTAAACACAGGCGGAGCTAAGGTAATTTCAGACGGTGCGTTTGCCAGATGTCAGAGACTCAGAGCAGCGGTTATCGGAGACAGCGCTGAAAAGCTGGGAAATTATCTTTTCTATCATTGCAGGAGACTAAAAAATGTTACCATCGGGGAGAATGCCGATAAAATAGGCGCCTATGCCTTCGGAGAGTGTTCATCTCTGGATCGGATAGAGCTTGGCGGAGTGAAAATGATTGATTCCTACGCTTTTTATGATTGCTATGATCTTAAGAGTATTGATATCCCTGCCGGAGTTGCTACTATTGGTTATCAGGCGTTTTTTGGATGTGAAGAGCTTGCAGACGTAACACTGAGAAGCGGACTTGTAAGAATAGGAAAATATGCCTTTTGCAAAACGGCTATCAGCGAAATAGCTCTTCCCGAGGGACTTTTGACAATCGATGACAGCGCATTTGCAGCTTGCGCAAATCTTGCCGAAATTATAATTCCGGACAGTGTCGAGATTATTGGAGCTTATGCCTTTTGCGGATGTGAGACACTTGAAAGCGTGGTGATCGGTAAAGGGGTAAAATATATCGGCTCTTCAGCATTTTCGGAGTGCGTGGCTGTTGAAGATGCGGCATATAGAGGAAGCGCGGAAGAGTTTAAGAGCATTGTTATTGAAAATTATAACAATGCCATAACCGACTTGAAAATAAAGTACAATTACTAAGAATAAAGCATTAAGCGGGGAAGAAATTCTCCGTTTTTTGCTTATATTTATTTTCACACATATATTGCATTGCGAAAGTTTTTGCTTAGCTTTTGTCAAAAAGCGCCCCTACTGTCTTGACTTTCGCTTTGCCTCTATGCTATAATAAAGTGTTAAAATATATATTTAGGAGAATTTTCCCATGAAATGGACATCACTTAATGACCTAAGAGAAAAGTATCTCTCTTTCTTTGAGAGCAAGGGGCACCTGCGACTTCCCAGCTTTTCACTTGTTCCTAACAATGATAAATCGCTTCTTCTTATCAACTCGGGTATGGCGCCTATGAAGAAATTCTTTACCGGTGAGGTAGAGCCTCCCCGCAACCGTGTTTGCACCTGCCAGAAGTGTATAAGAACACCCGACCTTGAGCGTGTTGGACATACCGCACGTCACGGCACATATTTTGAAATGCTTGGTAACTTCTCCTTTGGAGATTATTTCAAGAATGAGGCTATTCCGTGGGCCTGGGAGTTCCTAACCGAGACTCTTGAGATTCCGGGCGATCTTCTTTGGCCCTCTGTTTATGAAAATGACGATGAGGCTTATGCTATATGGAGAGACAAAATAGGAGTTCCCGAGGCTCATATTGTAAGACTTGGTAAAGAGGATAACTTCTGGGAGCACGGTTCAGGTCCTTGCGGTCCCTGCTCAGAAATCTATTTTGACAGAGGACTTAAATACGGATGCGGCAGCCCTGATTGTAAGCCCGGATGCGACTGCGACCGCTTTATGGAAATATGGAACAACGTATTCTCCCAGTTCAACAACGACGGCAACGGCAATTACACCGAGCTTGCGCAGAAGAATATTGATACAGGTATGGGTCTTGAGCGTCTTGCCTGCGTTATGCAGGGTGTGGACAACCTCTTTGAGGTTGATACTGTAAGAGCGCTTCTTGACAGAGTTTGCGAGATAGCGGGCAAAAAGTATGGCGCAGAGAATGACGACGATGTTTCTATCCGAGTTATTACCGACCACACACGTTCTGCCACATTTATGATAAGCGACGGTGTTATACCCTCAAACGAGGGCCGTGGCTATGTTCTTCGTAGAATTATCCGCCGCGCCTGCCGTCACGGCAAGCTTCTCGGAATAAACGGAATGTTCCTTGAGGGACTTTGTAAGATAGTTATCTCTCAGAACGAGGGCGCATACCCTGAGCTTCGTGAAAAGTTCGACTACATCCTTAAAGTTATGACCCTTGAGGAGGAGCGCTTTAATGCAACAATTGATGCAGGTCTCGGAATTCTTTCCGGCATTATTGAGGACTTGAGGGGAAAGGGCGAGAAGGTAATTTCCGGCGCCGATGCCTTTAAGCTTTATGACACATTTGGCTTCCCGGTAGACCTTACACGTGAGATTGCCGAGGAGGCAGGTCTCACCATTGATGAAGATGCTTTTGTGGCTCTTATGAATGAGCAAAAGCAGAGAGCAAGAGCCGCAAGAGGCAATATCTCTGGCTGGGCTGATTCATCAAAGTCCCTGCTTGAGAACCTTGCCCCTACCGAGTTTGTCGGCTATGAGGCTGACGAATGTCAGGCAAAGGTGCTTTCTATAATTGTTGATAACGAGGCTGTGGAGAGCGCAGGCGAGGGCGAATGCTCTGTTATCTTTGATAAAACTCCCTTCTACGGCGAGGGCGGCGGCCAGGTTGGCGACAGCGGTGAGGTTGTAGGAATAGGTGTTGTAACCGATACAAAGAAAACAAACGGAATATTCATTCACGAGATTACCCTTGACGGAGCTATAAATGTCGGTGACGAGGTAACTCTTAAAATTGACAGCGCAAGACGCGACGCTATAAGAAGAAATCACTCTTCCGCTCACCTTCTTCAGGCTGCTCTCAGACAGGTTCTCGGCACACACGTTGAGCAGGCGGGCTCTTATGTTGATGAGCACAGAGTGCGCTTTGACTTTACTCATCTTGCAGCTATGACCGCTGAGGAAATTGCTAAGGTTGAGGCTATTGTTAATGCAAACATCCTTAAGGCAGAGGCGGCAGAAACAATTGTCACAACCCCCGATAAGGCAAAGGAAATGGGCGCTATGGCTCTCTTTGATGAGAAGTACGGCGATACGGTCAGAGTTGTAAAGATTGGCGCTTCCTCTACCGAGCTTTGCGGAGGTACTCACGTTTCTAACACAGGTAATATCGGACTCTTTAAGATAATTTCCGAGTCAAGCGTTGCCGCTGGTGTAAGAAGAATTGAGGGTACAACGGGTCTTGGAGTCCTTGCTCTCATGGCAGAAAAGGAAGAGCTTATCCGCGATACCGCAAAGGAGCTTAAGTCTCCTAACCCCGCGGCAATTGTAAGCAAGGCAGCTTCCGTTCAGGCTGAAATCAAGGAGCTTCGCCGTGAGCTCGAAAGCGCAAACTCCCAGATTGCAAATGCAAAGGCAGAGGCGCTTCTCTCCGGTCTTAAGACGGTAGGTAAGTTCAGACTTCTTGCCGCAAAGGTTGAGATGCGTGCCGACCAGGCAAGAGCGCTTTCTGACACTGTTAAGGATAAATACTCCGATGCGGTTGCAGTCCTTGCGGTAGTTAACGACGGTAAGCTTAACATTATTGTCGCAGCAGGCGCTGATGCGGTGAAGAGCGGCGCTCACGCAGGTAACATTCTTCGTGAAATTGCTCCTATCCTTGGCGGTAAGGGCGGCGGACGTCCCGACTCGGCAATGGGCGGCGGCAAGGATATTGATAAGATTCCCGAGGCTCTCAATAAGGCTGAAGAAATTCTCGCAGGTATTTAATAAAATTTTAAGAGGCTGTCTTGTATAAGGCAGCCTCTGTTGCTTAAACCTATGACTTTATGCGTGAGTAATTTAAAATACATAAAAAATATCCTTCCCCAAAAAGAGGAAGGACTTTTTTGTTTGGCGACAACTGGGAATTCTACGTTTTCGGCTAAAACCCTATTAACCGAAAGCGGTAAATATATTATACACCGAATTCGGTAAATTGTCAAGATGCGGACTATATATTATAATAGAATTGTAAAAAAAGGAGTGCTGCTATGATTATTTACGATAAGTTATGGAAAACAATGAAAGAAAAGGGTATTTCCCAATACAAACTGATAAATGTCTATAAAATGAGTCCGGCACAGATTACAAGACTTCGCAAAAATTCGGGAGTAAGCACTAACACTCTGGACAATCTTTGCAAAATTCTTGATTGCAGGTTAGAGGATATTGCGGAATATATTCCCGACGAAAATAAGTAAAAAAGGTGAGACAAATGGAAAACAAGAATTTTATCTGGGCGCATCTTTTGCACCTGGGAAGCAATATGTGGAACGAGGTTGGAAACACAAGGGGAAGAGAGCATAGGTCCACCCCCTGCGCCTCGGAGGTTTTAAGGTTTGACCGCCCTCTTTGGGAAGCGCATACAATCGAACTAAAGGAAGCCGGAATAAACACTCTTATAATTGACGTAGCTGAGGCTATGGAGTACAAATCTCATCCTGAAATTTCGGCAGAGGGCGCTCTTACTCATGAGGAGCTTTCGGCAGAGGTAGAGAGGCTCAAAAATCTTGGATTTGAGGTTATACCAAAGCTGAATTTTTCCACAGGACATGATGTGTGGCTGGGTGACTACTCTCGTATGGTCTCGACACCTATATATTATCAGGTTTGCCGCGACCTTATAAGAGAGGTATGTCAGGTGTTTAAGCCAAAGCATTTTCACCTTGGTATGGATGAAGAGAACATCGAAAATCAGCGAAATCAGATGATTGCGATAGTGCGCCAGCACGAGCTGTGGTGGCATGATTTTTATTACCTTGTTGAGTGTGTAGAGGAGTGCGGGGCGCGTCCTTGGATTTGGGCTGACTATTTTTGGTCTCACCCCGAGGAATGTATAGAAAAAATGCCTAAGTCTGTGGTAATGTGCGGCTGGTATTACTGGAAGTGTTATGGCGAGGCGGTTAAGCGCTCTGAATATAAGCAAAAAATGCTAAGCTCTTTTGAAAAGCTTTCAGCCCTCGGATATGACCAGGTTCCAACGGCAAGCGTATGGGCGGAGCCTGACAATCTTGAAGAACTGACCCGCTTCTGCGGTGAGCGCATAAATCCCGAGCATTGGCTTGGTATGATGCAGACAACCTGGGAGCGAATTGACAAGGATTGGATGCACGTACATAAAAAGGCGATAAGCAGTATAATTAAAGCAAAAGAGATTTTTAAAGCATTATAACAATATTAAAAAATCCCCTTAAAGCAGATGCCTGAAAAAATGATTTTCAAGACTAGCTAAAGGGGATTTTTTCGTTATTCCAAGGCAAATGTAAACAATAGTTTTAAATTTGGCTGTTTTCGAGGCTGGTTTTTGTGATATAAACAAAATACACTATAATAGCATGCCCTGTTATGTTATCTTGGAGTTAAGAAGATTAATAAGATTTTCGTTTTCTTTGACACTCACGGTTGTAATATCAAAGCTATTGTATTTTATGTTGACGTGTTCAAAGGAGTTTTTTAGCGACATCATCGACTGAGAGTAAAAGCTACGTTCAAGAAAAGCCCCTCTTATTTTTTCGTATGGGATTTCTTTTTTGAGTATAAATCCATACTTAATAAAAACAGAATTTTCTCGTAGCTCAACATATCCAAAGAGCGGTGAGATAAGAAAATATAAAACAAAAATAAAGGTAGGGAGTGTTATCCATAAGGTGGATAATGAAAAGAGCGAGGGAATTATTGTTACAGACAGAGTAAGCAGAACTGTCGGAACAAATATTATGGCATAAAGCCTGTCAATCTTCGGCTTAAAACGTGTGTTTTTCATTTTCACCTCCAAGTTTTTACAGAATTATTATATATGATGCGGTTCAAAAATGCAATAGGAGGAAACAAAAACGTCACTCCGAAAGGATGCTTTTTCATCAAGGATTTTGCTCTTAGAGCAATATTCCTCCCCTTGCCGCTTACAAGCGAGCTTGACGCGCTCTTCGGCGGGAATGCGAATCTTCTTCCTCGTCTTCGCCTCGAAAACAAGGTCGAGCCAGTTCTTGACGCTCCGCTACGGAAAACAAAAAAGCCACTCCGAAGAGTGGCGTTTTCCGTGGTGGAGCATCAAGGACTCGAACCTTGGACCGACCGGTTATGAGCCGGTAGCTCTAACCAACTGAGCTAATGCTCCAAATAAGTGCTCATATATTCTAACAAATTTTTATGGCTTTGTCAATAGCTTTTTGAATTATTTTTTTGTTAATGTAAAATATTTTTTTAAAATGTATTGACAAACCAACTTTTATTTGATATAATAATCTGCGTCACGAGGAAATATCCTTGTGGTATGCTGCTATGGCTCAGCTGGTAGAGCACATCCTTGGTAAGGATGAGGTCCCCGGTCCGAATCCGGGTAGCAGCTCCAGACAACCCCAGAGGTAACACTCTGGGGCTTTGGTTTTTATAAGCCTTTGCTGACTTTTGCAGGGCTATTTTTGTTTTTCGGGGTTGTCTGGAGCTGCTACTCTCGCTTTGTGACTGCGCTCTGCTAGCGAAGCGACGCAGAATCCGGTTCGCATTCCCGCCGAAGAGCGCGTCAAGCTCGCTTGTAAGCGGCAAGGCGAGGAATATTGACGAAGTCAATACCCGGGCATAGCCAGAGGTAACACTCTGGGGCTTTGTTTTTTTATAAGCCTTTGCATAGCATCGGTGGGTCTGTTTTTGGGCAATCGGCATGAGTTTAATTTTTCAAAAGCTTGTAAAAAGTTTTACGGTGTTCCGCCTAAAAGTGCGAAAAGGGAAAAAGCCGGGTCTGATAAGGCATAATTGTGACGAATGTAAGAAAAAATCATAAATTTAAGTAAAAAGGCATTGACTTAAAATGCTTATTGTGGTAGAATTATAGGCACTTAGATTTTAAATATATTTAAGTTTGCGTTTTTAGAACGCAGAGAAAGGTCAGGTAAACAATGGAAAACAAAAAGATGAGAGTAGGTATTGTAGGCGCAACCGGTATGGTAGGTCAGAGATTTATTATGCTCCTTAACGATCACCCCTACTTTGAAATAACCGCTCTTGTAGCAAGCGCGAGAACAGCAGGAAAGAAATATTCGGAGGCTGTTGACGGAAGATGGAAGATGACCGATGCATGTCCCCAGAGAATTGCGGATATGACAGTTATTTCCTCTGACGATATTGACACCGTAAAGGGGCTTGTAGATTTTGTGTTCTGCGCAGTCAGCCTTAATAAGGATGAGACCCGCGCTCTTGAGGAAAGGTACGCAAAGGCAGAAATTCCCGTTGTTTCAAACAATTCCGCACACAGATGGACTCCCGATGTTCCTATGGTGATTCCCGAAATAAATGACTCTCACCTTGAGGTTATAGAGGCGCAGAGAAAAAGACTTGGTACAAAACGCGGATTTATCGCTGTTAAGCCTAACTGCTCTATTCAGGCTTATGTTCCCGAGCTTACCCCTCTTCTTAAGTACGGTATAAAAGAGGTTGTGGCAACTACTTATCAGGCAATTTCGGGCGCAGGCAAAACATTTAAGGAATGGCCCGAGATGGTAGATAACCTTATTCCCTTTATTGGCGGTGAGGAAGAGAAGAGCGAAAAAGAGCCCCTCAGAGTTTGGGGTAAGGTTGAAGACGGCAAGGTTGTTCCCGCAGCTACTCCTGTTATAACAACCCAGTGCCTCAGAGTTCCTGTAACCGACGGACACACCGCGGCTGTGTTTGTTAAGTTTGAAAACAAGCCCACAAAGGAGCAGATTCTCGAGGATTGGAAGAACTTTAAGGGCAAGCCTCAAATTCTTGAGCTTCCCTCGGCTCCCGCACAGTTTATCACATATTTTGAAGAAGATAACCGTCCTCAGGCAAAACTTGACCGTGATATTTACGGCGGTATGGGTGTCAGCGCAGGCAGACTCCGCGAGGATACTGTCTATGACTACAAGTTTGTAGGTCTTGCGCACAATACATTGAGAGGTGCTGCAGGTGGTGCTGTGCTTATTGCAGAGCTTCTTTACAGAGAAGGGTACTTCAACTGAGTTTAAAAAAGCAAAAACAAGCTCATTTCTTGAATAATGTAAACTAAAAATTACAAAAACAGCTGTCTCGAGCATATAATTCGGGACAGCCGTTTTTTTATTTACTGTAGTCGAGATGCGGGAACAGCGGTTTTGAAAACATTCTCTGCATAGTCAGCGCCATATCGCGGGTGCTTTCTACACAGCCCTCGTTGTGCCAGGAGAGCATTGCCGACATCAATCCGCAAATAGCAAATCTGATAATGCTTTTTTGCATCATCTCACTTTCACCGGGAAGAAATTTATCCAACACTGCCTTGTCTGTTGATGAGAAAGAAAGCGATTGGTTCATTAATACGGATGCCAGGCCGTTTTTTTCAAGCACATTCAGAAAATCGCCTTTGTCAAACCAAAAATTAAAGAAGTTTTCAAGGTCTGTAACAAGAGTTCTGTTTGCTACCGCCTTTTTGGGATAATATTCGTATTCTTGAAGAGTGTGAGCAACAAGGGCATCAAGGGCGCTTTCTTTATTGTCGAAATAGCGGTAAAAGGCCTTTCTGGGAAATCCACCGTGCTCACATATGTTATTTACGGTGATGTCCTCATATCGGGAATTTTTCATACACTCAAAAAGCGCAAGCTCCATTTCTCGCTGCCTTTTTGCCAATTCCTCTGTTTTGCAAAGCTTATACATATTCGTCCCCTTAAGGTTTGATATTTATATTTTACAAAATAAACAAGCAAGAGTCAACCTGTTTACCAAAAATTCTCTAAATTACCTAAAACAGTATTACCTTTTGTGTAAATTGACCACATGTATGCGAAAAACTTTGTCGGGGTGTGTCACAAAAGTGACTTTATGTCCCTTGATTATCTGTAAAGGTGTGTGCTATAATAGGGATAGTAAATCTTTTTACAAATTATAAGAAAGAGAGAAAACAAATGAAAAAAGAAATTCAGCTTGACCAAAACGGCAAGCGCAAATTCGGCATACGTGATAAGCTTGCGTATGCGGCAGGAGATCTTGGCTGTAATATGAGCTTTTCGCTTAAGGGTACTGTTCAGACTTTCTGGCTTGTTTACATGATGATGGAAACCGGTCTGTTCTCCATTCTTCTCCTTATAGTTCAGGCATGGGATGCTATTAACGACCCGCTTATCGGTTCTCTTATTGACAGTGATAAGAGAAAATACAAACTCGGTAAGTACAAGACATACATTCTTATCGGCGCTATCGGTCTGCTTGTTGGCGGTGCTGCGGTGTTCCTTCCTTTCCCCGGTGCAGATACATGGGTAAAGGCCGTTTTGTTTATTCTTGGTTACATAATTTGGGATGCTGCTTACACAATGGCAAACGTTCCTTACGGAACAATGCTTAATATCGTTACCGAAGACAATGAGGAAAGAGCATCTCTTTCTGTATTCAGATCCATCGGCGGCGCTGTTGGCGGTATGCTTCCCGGTATAGTTCTTCCTATGCTTATCTGGCAGAAGGTTACATATGACGGAACCTTTGGCTTCCTTGACGGTATTGAAATCCCCGAGAATGCGAAGGATAAATTCCTTCCTGAAAATATTAAGATCAACCCCGAGACAGGCTTGGAGTATGCACACGGCGATGCAGTTCTCAGCCCTCTTACAGGCACTCAGCTTGAGGTGCTTAAGGGTGATATGGTATTCTGGGCTGCTCTTATTATGGGTATAATCGGATTTGTATTCTTCATTCTTATGATTAAGAATATTACCATTCGCGGTAATGAGTACGCTCAGCTCAATCAAGAAGGCGGCGAAAAGGTTAATCTTTTCAAGTCCTTTGGTACGTTTATGAAGAACCGTCCCGCAGTTGGATGTACTATCGCCGCTATGGGTATGTTCCTCGGTATGCAGTCCGCAACTACCGCTAATACCATTATGTTCGCTACCCACTTCGGTAATGCAGGTATGTCCGGTATTGTGCAGATGGTAGGCTTCCTTCCTATGTTTATCTTTATGCCTCTTGCTACAAAGCTTGTTAAAAAGTACGGTAAGAAGGAAATTGCTTCCATAGGTTCTATCGCAGGTCTTGTCGGCGGCGCAATTCTTTGCCTCTTCCCCTTGTTCCCCAAGGATGTTCAGCTTATTGTATATATGATAGGTCTTGTGTTCTTTGGTCTTGGCATGGGCTTCTACAACTGCGTATCCTGGGCTATGATGGGTGATGCTATCGATTACCAGGAGTGGAAATTCGGCAAGAGAGAAGAGAGCGTTGTTTATGCACTTCACTCCTTCTTCAGAAAGCTTGCTCAGGGTGTTGGACCTGCAGCTGTTATTGCAATTATGGGTACTTCTCTCATCGGCTACGAGTCTGCGCTCGGTACAATCGGTCAGTCTGCAGAAACTGCTGCGGCTCTTTGTTGGCTTGTTGCAGGGCTCTATATGTTCAGTGCGATTTGTCAATTTGTAGGTGTCGCTCTTATTTACAACATCGACAAAAAGACTCTTGCGACAATGAAGGAGGAGCTTGCGGTACGTCGTGCGGCAGAGGCTCCCGCAGTAGAGGAAGCATAAATTTTAGATAAAGAGACTTTTTACGGCGTCCGACTTATATTTTGCGTCGGGCGCCGTATTTTAAAAGAAAAATGTGTATATAATACAAAAAAACGAAAGGAAAAAATAAATGAGATCAGTTTATAACTTTAATGCCAAGTGGGCTTTCTCGAAGGAAGCAACAGCTGTTCCTACCGAGGTTTCATCAAAGTGGAATTTTGTAAATCTTCCTCACTCATGGAATGCAATCGACGGTCAGGATGGTGGAAACGATTATTACCGCGGAACTGCGTATTACGCAAAATCTCTTGACAAAATGGATCTTCCCGAGGCGGACAGATATTATCTTGAGATAAACGGTGCAAATTCTTCTGCCGACGTGTATCTTAATGGCAAAAATCTCGCTCACCATGACGGTGGTTACTCTACATGGCGAGTAGATATTACAGATGCCCTCGAGAGGGAAAACCTCTTTGTTATCGCTGTTGACAATTCAGCAAATGACAGAGTTTATCCCCAGGTTGCGGACTTTACATTCTACGGCGGCCTTTACAGAGATGTCAATATTATTTGTGTAAACGAAAGCCATTTTGACCTTGAATACCACGGCGGACCCGGTATTGCGGTTACTCCCGTAGTTGACGGCAAAAATGCTAAGGTTGACGTTGAGGTTTATGTAAAGAACCTTAAATCGGGACAAAAACTGGTATATACTATATATGATAAGGAAGAAAATCCTCTTGCATCGGTAGAGTCTACTGATACTAAGGCTTCATTTGAAATTCAAAATGTTCACCTTTGGAACGGACTGAAAGATCCTTACCTTTACTGCTGCGAGGCGGAAATCTTTGAGGGTGACAAGCTTCTTGACAATGTTTGTACCCGATTTGGCTGCCGTACATTCAAGATTGACCCCGACCGCGGATTTATCCTTAACGGCGAGGAATATCCTTTAAGAGGTGTTTCACGTCATCAGGACAGGTGGGGCATTGGTAATGCGCTTCTTCCCGAGCATCATATAGAGGATATGGACCTTATCTGTGAGGTTGGCTGCACCACTATTCGCCTTGCTCACTATCAGCACGACCAGTTCTTCTATGACCTCTGTGACGAGAGAGGCCTTGTTATCTGGGCGGAGATTCCTTATATTTCTCAGCATATGCCTACCGCAAGAGAAAACACCATCTCCCAGATGAAGGAGCTTATAACTCAGAACTATAACCATCCCTCTATCGTAGTTTGGGGACTTTCTAACGAGATTTCAATGAAGGGCGATACAGATCCCGACCTGCTAGAGAACCACAGAATTCTGAATGACCTCTGTCACGAGATGGATAAAACAAGACTTACAACTATTGCCGCGGTTTCTCCCTGTCCTATCGATAGCCCATATATCCGGATTCCTGATGTTGTCTCCTACAACCATTACTTCGGCTGGTACGGTGGTGACACCTCGATGAACGGACCTTGGTTTGATAAATTCCACGAGACTCACCCGAACATTCCTATCGGATGTTCTGAGTACGGATGCGAGGCGCTTAACTGGCATACCTCAAAGCCCACCCAGGGTGACTATACCGAGGAATATCAGGCATACTATCATGAGGAGCTTATAAAGCAGCTCTTTAGCCGCAAATATATGTGGGCAACCCATGTTTGGAATATGTTCGATTTCGGTGCCGATGCACGTAGCGAGGGCGGTGAGAACGGACAGAACCACAAGGGACTTGTAACCTTTGACAGAAAGTATAAGAAGGATTCTTTCTATGCATATAAGGCTTGGCTTCGCTCTCCCGAGGACGCGCCTTTCGTTCACATTTGCGGTAAGAGATACGTTGACAGAGTTGAGGACGTAACCAAGGTTACCGTTTACTCCAACCTGCCGGAGGTTGAGCTCTTCGCAAACGGTGTTTCTCTCGGCAAGAAGGCGGCTGCTGACCACTTCTTCTATTTCGATGTGCCAAATAAGGGTACAACCGAGCTCAAGGCGGTTGCGGGCGAGCACACAGATGCCTCTGTTATCAACAAGGTTGAAGTATTTAACGAGACTTACAGACTCAGAGAAAAGAGTGCAATTCTTAACTGGTTTGATATTACCGAGGTTGATGGTTACCTTTCTGTCAACGATAAGCTTTCCGATATTATGGCAACTCCCGAGGGAATGCAGCTCTTCGGTGCTATGTTTGCCGCAATGCTTCCCAAGAAGGGCGATAAGGTTCAAGGCGGATTTGAAATGAACGACGCTATGATGCAGATGATGGGCGGATTTACATTCCTTCGTCTTGCGGGTATGATTGGCACTATGGGTGTAAATCTCACCAAGGAACAGCTTCTTGATATTAACGCAAAGCTTAATAAGATTAAGAAGCCTGCGAAATAATAAAATAAACTTTAAGCGGTTGCTCAAGCTGTTTCAGTGAGAACAACCGCTTTTATAGTATCTTGAATAATATGACTCCTCTTTGGAAATAATTACTACGTATTTCTGAAAGGAGAATTTTTGTATGACGTTAACACAAAAGGAAACAAGCTTTTTGAACGACCTTAAATCTCAGGAGAATATCTGTATTGAAAAGTACGGTAAGTATTCCGAAACAGCCCATGACCCTGAGCTGAAGCAGTTGTTTACCAATCTTAAGACAAACGAGCAAAAGCATCTTGAGACCATCACTCAGATTTTAAATGGCACAGAGGTACAGATGCCCTCGGCAGCCCCCTCGGCGGCGCAGGCAAAGCTTCAGTGCAAGATGTCTCAGTGCTCGGAGGAAGAAAAGAAAAATGATGCATACCTTTGCTCTGATGCCTTGGCTATGGAGAAGCATGTGTCATCGGTGTATAATACAGCAACCTTTGAGTTTTCAAGCCCTGTGCTTCGTGACACCTTGGCGCATATTCAAAAGGAAGAGCAGAATCACGGCGAGCAGCTCTATAACTATATGTCCTGCAATAATATGTATTCATAAAAGAAACCCCATACGTCTTTTGGCGTATGGGGCAATTGGTATTGAGTTATTCTTCCTCGTCCTCTTCAGACTCTTCTTCTTTATCCTCGTCCTCGTTAAATTTGCTGACAAGCTTTGCGTTTACGTAATAGGAGTTGCCTGCATCGCTGCGGAAGCTATACTCCTCATCGTCAATGTCATAAACCTGACCCTCAATGTCAAGGTTCTTTGCCGCTCGGCAAAGAATTTCGAGAAATTCGTCAACATCAAATTCATCAATTTCGATTCCGTAGTCGTCGTTGGACATAATAAAATATGTTTCATCTGCGGCATCGACCTCATTAAATCTGTCATCGTATGAAATATAGTCGGTGGTAAATTCGAAGAAGTCCTCAAGCTCACCCGATTTCAAAAAGCTGATAAATTTCTTGAGTTCGGTTTTTGGGCCGGAAAACTTGATATCAAAATAAAGTTCTTCGTAGAGCGTCATTTTTTGAGCTTCCTTTCGGTAACAATCAAATAAATTTTGCGAAATAGAGTATAGCACACACATATATCTTTGTCAATATGTTTTTTATAAATTTAATAAGTCTCATATGAAAGAAGATGTTTTCTTCCTTTATATATAGTATAATGCGCTGTATAGGGGCTTTTGTTACACGTTTTTCGGAACTAGAAAAAAATTTTTAAAAAAATTCAAAAAAGGTATTGACATTTCAATTTCATTGTGGTAGAATAATAAAGCTCCGCAAAAAACGGACAGCAAATTGATCATTGAAAATTGAACAACACAAGCAAAGATTTAAGCACTAATTGTGCAATCTTGTCAAACACAATGAGTATAACTCAAAAGTAAGAGAAAAGCTAGATTTAAATAGCTCTGAAAAAGGATTTAGGTCCTCGGGAGACCGAGGGTTTAGGTTATAATTTTTTAGAGAGTTTGATCCTGGTTCAGGATTAACGCTGGCGGCGTGCATAACACATTCAAGTCGAACGGAGAAGACTGCTT
>JAGATD010000029.1 GCA_017621415.1 Clostridia bacterium | reverse complement strand
TAATAAGAATATTACTTATTTGCTTTGCTTTTACAGTTGTATCCTTGACAATTTGTTCTTGCGAGTTTATTGGCACCAAGGATGAACAGGCTCCTGTCGAGCCTCCTGTTATTAATGAAACGGTTTATAAGGATCTTGCGGTGCAAGACTATAGTGATCCTGCACCCGAATACAACACTTACGGCGGTATTACAGTAGACGGCATAGTGGGTGATGAGTGGAAAGATCAACAAACCATGGTTAACGAGGCATATGTAAAAGGAATCTTGCACAGGGTGGAGATGTCAACAAGCTTTGCAGACGAGGGCATAGTTCTTTATGCTAAAGTAACAGGAGCTCCTGCGTACTATAATCCTTTGAGATTTACGGTTAATACATCAATAGGATTTTATATCGAAACCGATGCTGAGCCTACCGATAATGAGGGGCCGATGAAAATAATCCTCTATCCCGGAGAGCTTTATTTGGCTTTTAGATATGATAAGCGCGGAGAGAAATCCTCTTTTTCTTACAACAGATATCATGTCGAGCTTGACCGTGCGTATACAGTAGACGGTAAAATCAATGATCCTACAAATAACGGCTATACCATTGAATGTATGATTCCTTGGTCGGCAATAGGTGAGAGCGCGGCGCCCGACAAGGTTTATATTAATCCGGAGATTTCTTACTGTGCAAATGAAACTGATTATTCATCTACCGGTTGCTCTCTCGTAACTTATTTGCGCGGTGATGTGGCATCGCACACTGATTGGTATAAGTTTGACGAGGGCGGTTATCAGATTTGTACCGATGGTCACACGTTCGGTAGCTATAAGATAGCAATCGCGCCTACCTCTGACGCGGCTGGCGAGGCCTTCCTTTGCTGTGATAAATGCTTGTATTTAAGCCAAGTGAATATGCCTGCAGTATCTGAGACAAACGGATATACCAAACTGGTTTCAGGAGTAGCAACTATTTGGAAGTATACGACGAATGATAGTGATATTATTTTCGCCATAGAGAATAGCGGAGTTGTAACCAAAGAAACTGCGTTTATGGTTAAGGATAATGATCCCTTTGCCGAAGAAAACGGAGGATCTATCGTCGGTAATATAGATAAGAGCAACGACGGATTGCACTACGAGAACAATTTCGGCAATACATTCAATGCTAAGGTATACTCATCTGAGGATACGTCGGTAAAGCTTATTATTAAGGTTGCAAGTGCAGACGGAAGAGTTGCTGGACTAAAAGGATTGTTCTCAAGTCTTACTGTAAACGGAGAGCCGGTAGTTATTAATGAAGGTAACGTTACCGGAGCAGGATGGGGAAGTCCCGTGAATGCTGTAGTCGCACTCGTATCTCTTAAAGAGGGCGAAAATACCATATCCTTTACGAGAACCTCTAATACTGGTAGCGGTAATAATTTCAACGTTTGGGGTATTGGATTTATAGCTGCCAATGATATCATTATAGATTTAGACCCTATTAGCGAAGAAACTCTTAAAACACAGAACTTTATAGCATTTATAAACGATCCCTTTATTGCAGCGAACGGGGGCTCCATCAGCGGTACTGTAAGTGTTACCAACGATACTCCCCGTTACCAAAAAACTCAAGGTCAAAAATTTACCGCCACTATTACGGTATCAGAGGACACTGTGGCAGACTTTATTATTAAAGTTGAAAACGGTAACAAAACCAATACATACAAAGGTCTGTTCAGCTCTATCACCTTGGACGGCGTTGCTGTAACAATTAATGACGGTTCTGTTACCGGTCAAGGCTGGGGCAATTCGATAGATATCGTAGTAGCAAGTCTGAACTTGACAAAGGGAACTCACGTAATTACCTTTACAAGAACTTCTAGCACCGCAACCAACAATAATTTCAATATCTGGGGTATAGGATTTATAATTCCTAATAAAATTGATATTACTCTCGGATCTGCAGAATAAAACAACAAAAAGAGCTGACAAGGCGGTTGCTTCCGATTGTGTTAACACAGGTCTTACCGAGGGCAAGCATTGTTCCACCTGTGGCGAGGTTCTCGTTGCGCAGACCGTTGTAGACGCTCTTGGACATACCGAGGTTATTGACGCGGCAGTAGCGGCAAATTGTACGAATACAGGTCTTACCGAAGTAAGCATTGTTCTGTACTCTGTCACTCAAAACGAACTAAAAAGTATATAGAAAACAAAGGGCTGACCTTAATGATATGCACCCCAAAAGTTAGACAAACTTTTGTAGGTGCATATCATTTTTCAAGGCTTTTTTGCTTTTTTCGGGCGAAATTTTTTAGTTCGATTTTGTAGATGAAAAATGGGTATTTTCCAATACTGAAAGGATTTGAACTCCCGTGAGAACAAAAACCGCCCACCACACACAGCACAGAGAAAGAAAAGCTCTGTGCTTTTTTTATGCCAAAAATAAGGAGATACAATGAAGCCTACAACAGATATAGAGCAAGTGAAATCGGTAGCTCGTGCCCTGTTGATGACGGAGGTATATAAGACACCGTACTCCCCGATGGTGGTACAGCATCCGTTCACCTCGTCCGGCTTTGTAGCAACAACCAAGGACGGAGTGATGCAACTCATAGACATAACCGAGAGCGAAGAAAATCTGCAGGCGTGGCAGAGCTTTATGAGGAAACAGATAAACAGCACCGACAACGCCTACGAGATTTATATGATGACGAACAAGCCCTACAGCTTGACCTTTCTCAAATACGCTTCTCCATATTTATCGAAAGCGGATTTTTCAAAAATCCTTGCAGATGCGTGGATCAGATCGGAAAACCCGAACTGCGATACCAACGTGAGCAAAAGCAAGTTAATATCAATGTTCAAACAAGCCGATCCTCACGAGCTTATGCTCGAGGACGAGTTACGGCAGTACGAAGAATTGAACGATACCGTCACGGTTTACCGTGGGGTGACCTCGCATAACGCAAAAAATATCAAGGCGTTATCGTGGACACTTGATAGAGAGAAAGCCGAATGGTTTGCTCACCGATTTAACGAGGACGGAACGGTATACGAAGCGGAGATAGATAAGCAACATATCCTCGCTTTATTTAACGGACGAAACGAATCGGAGGTAATCGTCGATCCCAAATTTTTAATGGATATAAGAATATACGAAGAACCCGTACAGGGGCTAAATCAAACAATGTAATAACAACCGTCGAGCCGAGTGATAGAAATATCCTCGGCTTTTTTCATTTCAGGAACAAGGAGAAAAATAAATGATTTTTGCAGATAACCCTCACGATAGAGAGATCGAAAAGATGATGCAGAAAACACCCCACTTCCGTCCGAGAGGACACGGCGTTTTTGTGAGCGAAAAAAGCGAGTACAACGCCGAAAGGTGCGGATGCAAGGAATGTGCCGACAGAAAGAAGAAAAGGCGCGTGTCGGGCGAAAAAACGCCCTGTGTGGAGCAACGAATCCACGAAGGACAAATCCCACAGCCGAGAGTGCTGATGGAAACCTTCACAGCGGTAACCAACCCCGAATTTATTATCCGAATTAATGGATACATCAAGGAGTGTGAAAGAAAGCCTATGCAATTCAGAAACGAGAAACACAGATCGGTCTTTGAGAACGCCATCAAAGGTATGAACACCAACAACAAAATCAAGATGTGCGCCCTTTACCTTTTAACCGCAGACGGATGCCTGTGGGGTGCAGCTAAGCGACACATCGGAAAGGATGAAATACACTTTTTCCGCATTAGGCTCGGCAAAAGTACACCGACAGCATATACCCTTTTCTGCTGTGCAAAGGATCTCGCACTCGGCTCAAAGCACATGACGATCAGCGACCTTGC
>JAGATD010000028.1 GCA_017621415.1 Clostridia bacterium | reverse complement strand
TATCAAGCAAAAGATGCCACAATTTCATATAGCTTACAGCCATTTTTGATCCTCCAGCCATAATGGAATTAGAATATAAATATACATTATGAATTATAGCATAAATCCTCAAAAATGTCAATCGAAAAATACGAATTTCATACTTATAGTTGTAATTTTTTTCGCAGTGTTTGTCTTTCGAATTTTATCGGAACAATATGCGGAACTATACCAGCGACTTTTTGAGTATTGTTCCGCAAGAAAATCAAGTGGTCATTTTGACCCATTGGTTTTGGGATGGTCTCCGCGACCCAGCCCACATATCTTTACCGATCAAGTGCGCAAAATGAGCACATGAAAATAGAATTGTCACATCTTCTCCAAAAACACAAGCGTCATCACTTGTGTTTTTGGAGTTGGAATCTTGTTAGCCGTCATATATATCCGAATAAATTAGGATATTAAATACCAAGCGGCGACATTGTGTTTGGGTATATATTGAAACAGCCGTGTGGACATTTTGTCCACACGGCAAAAGTTTTATATAGTTTCTTTTTCGCTTACAACGGCAAGCGCAAGTCTCGCGCCGAGTTTAAAAGCGTACTCAAAGATAGCTGCTTCGCCAAGGCTCATGTACTCGCTCCAGCAATCGTGGAACTTTTCGAAGATTTCCTTCTGCTCATCGGTGAAGCTTTTTTCGAGGTCCTCGTGGTGCCTTGACATATAGCCGAGGAGTTCTTTCATTTCCTTGGAGTTGGTTCTGCTATCTTCTTGCGGTATGATGTTTCCGTGCCAAAGTTCATTGATGATCGACCTCATTGATAGATCACCTCCTGTAAGATGATCTCTTCGGCGATCGCTTTGATGTTGTTCATCTCGGCAGCCCATTGGAGCGGGTTATGAGCCTTCAGAGCTTCGTCTATGCCACGTTCTTGAGCAAGGCGAGGAATTATGTCATCGAGCAACTCGTGAGCTTGAATATCAATGGCGTGTAGGTATTCGTTCAATCGTCCTTCGGTGAGCAGGGTGGTGTACGTTCCGCGACGGTGCTTTTTCATAAAGTCAAGGCGCAGATTGGCATACTTCCCAAGAGGATAACTTGTCTGTTCGGGAAGTGCAAGATCGGGGTAGTAAAGTCCGTAATGTTCGGTATAAGTAATTTGATTTTTCATTGTAAATATCCTTTCTTAAAATTCATTTTGGTTTGGCATCAACTATCAAGGATATTTACTTAGGCGGCGCTCGGGCGTGATGCCAACAACAGTAGATTGACATCACAGATCACCGAACACAAAAATAAATCCGAACCCTTCGCCTACCGGCTTTGGGTTCGGATTTCTACTGTTTGGTGCGGGTGACAGGACTTGAACCTGCACGGATAACCACCAGATCCTAAGTCTGGCGCGTCTGCCAGTTCCGCCACACCCGCAAAGCCTTATTTATTTTATCACACAAACAAAAAAAAGTCAATACTAAACCGTAAAATGAATTTAAAACTAATTTAACAGTCCTTTTTTTAACCTTTTCCTTATATATATTGACACAAAACCCGTTTCTGTGATAAAATATAATAAAAAGATAACGAGGTTTTTATGAAAAAAATAAATATACTGCTACTTATAATGCTTTCTGCGTTTTTGCTTATCTCATGTGAACACAACAATACCGATGACGAAACAATCCCTGTCGACGGCACGAAAATGTCTGGCGTTGTTACAGACGTGGGAGACAGAATTGCAATACTTGTATCCGAGGGGGCATATAAGGATCAGCCTATCCATGTGCTTATAAACAGTAACACCAGCTTCCTTAACAAGAACGGAAATAAAACAACAAAAGATTCGATAAATATCGGAGATAAAATTGATGTTACCTTTAGCGGACAGGTAATGATGAGCTACCCCGGACAAATCTCAGCTATAAAAATCGAAATTAAGTGAAAAAGACACCCACAAGGAGTGCCTTTAATTCGGAGAGGTATTCACCTGTGGTGAAGATTTGTCGCCTTGCCGCTTGCAAGCAAGCTTGACGCGCTCTACGGCTCAAATGCGAACCCTCGCACCTTTCGGTGCGGTGTTCTTCACCGACCGACTATGCAAAATAGAAAAGGCACCCACAAGGAGTGCCTTTTCTATTTGGCGCAGAGGGAGGGATTCGAACCCTCGTGTGCGTTAGCACAAACTGATTTCGAGTCAGCCCCGTTATGACCACTTCGATACCTCTGCATATATAATGCAACAGCATACATCATATCTATGCAGAGACCTTTGAGAAGTGGCTCAAAAGCGCAGCTCTTGAATCCGCTTCGCATATCCAACCCGAAGATTGACAAGCTCGCTTGTCAGGCGTAGGGTGCGGATATATTCGCCTAAGGCGAAATACCTCTTTATGATGCGTACTGTGTACATTTTAAAATTACGTAATTATGATAGAAAACGGTCTACCAACCTCTTGAAAATCAAGCTTTTCAATTATAACATATCTAAGTTCAAAAATCAAGAGGTTATGAAGAAATATTTTCAAATTGCATTTATAACGCAAACAAGCTCTTATCTTCCGCGGTTTTTGGGGCTATATATTCCCATATCAGAATTCATAATTGAGCCTTGGACTATTGATGAAGCACCGTATTTTTTTCGGATTTCGTCTATGGTTTCTTCCCTTTTTTTGCTTTTTTCCCGCTCCTTGAACTCTTCCTCACCAAAGAGGTCTATTTGCTCGGCATAGGTCTCCGCATTGACAAGGTTTGCGGCAGTGACAGTAAGCATACGTATAGGCTTTCCCTTAGGCCATTCGTCAAGGAGTATTGAATATGCGGTGTCGGCAATTGCTCTTGCAATATCGGTAGGTGGAGTTATGGGTCTCTGGCGCTGGAGCACGGATAAAAATTCGTCCTTAATGGTCAACTGCACAGTCTCGCACTTCATACCCGATTTTCGAAGTCTTCTGCCAATATCGTCAGCAAGGTAATCTATTCCCGTTCTGCACTCTTCGGGATCAGTTAAGTCATGCTTAAAGGTAAAGCCCGAGCCAACGCTTTTCACATCATCCTGCTCTGCCGAAACAGGACTGTCATCAAATCCGTTAGAATACTTATAAAGCATCTCCCCCATTTTGCCGAACCTATGACACAGGAGCGCAGGACTTGTCGCTGCCAGCTCACCGATAGTGTGAATGCCCATATTCTTAAGCTGCTCGGAGGTCTTTTTGCCTACAAAGAGCAAATCCGATGCGGGCAGAGGAAATACAATCTGCCTGAAATTATCCTCGTTAATTACAGTAATCGCGTCAGGCTTCTTGTAATCGCTGCCGAGCTTTGCGAACACCTTGTTAAAAGAAACCCCGATAGAAACGGTGATACCTATTTCTCTTTTTACCTCTTGTCTTATCCTTTCGGCAATCTCCTCTCCTGTGCCAAAGAGTTTTTTTGAAGCGGTAACGTCAAGCCAGCTTTCATCAATGCCAAAGGGCTCTATCATATCGGTATATCGGGCATAAATCTCGTTTACCCTGCGTGAGTATTTTATATACTCGCTGTGGTGGGGCGAGGCTATTACCAGACTCGGGCATTTTCTTTTTGCTGACCAGACGGTTTCGGCTGTTTGAATTCCGTACCGTTTAGCCAGCTCATTTTTTGCCAGAACTATGCCGTGTCTATCCTCCTCACTGCCGCAAACAGCCATAGGAACATTTTTATAGGCCGGGTTTATTACCGTTTCAACAGAGGCAAAAAAGCTGTTGCAGTCACAGTGAAGTATTACTCGCCCGCCCATAAAGCATGTCTCCTTTTTTACTTTTTCTTCTGATTTTTCTGCGCTTCCTTTAAGGTAAAGATAAACTCGCAGCTCTTGTTCTCCTCGGACTCTACCCATATGTTTTCCTCATGGGCATCAATAATTGTTTTACAGATATAAAGACCAAGTCCGACACCGCTTTTATCAAGTCCGCGGCTTTTATCGGTTTTATAGAAGCGGTCAAAGACCATTTTCTTATCCTCATTGGCGATGCTCTGCCCCTCATCAAAGACGGAGATTTTAACCTTTTTACCCTGGATGCGGGAGAGTGAAATTATAAATTTTCCTCCCTCGTTAGAGAACTTTATTGCATTGTGGCAAAGGTTATAAAGCACCTGGTGTATAGCATCCTTATCTGCCGTGACAAGCATTTCGTCATCTTCCGAAACGAATTCAACATCGAGGCGCTTTTCTTCTATCTTCTGCTCAAATGAGATGAGAATTATTCTCGCAAGCTCTGCGACATCAAACTCGGTGAAGCTGAACTTTCGCTCACCGGACTCAAGCTTTGAAATGTCAAGCAGCTGAGAAACAAGGCGGGAAAGTCTGTGTACCTCGGCAGAGATCACTCCCAGGTAATAGTCATGCTTTTCCGGCGGGATCGCACCTGAGGTTATACCGTCAATAAAGCCGGATATCGTTGTCATCGGTGTTCTTAAGTCGTGAGATACGTTGGCTAAGAATGAATTTCGCATTTTTTCAAGGCTGTCTAAGGACTCCGCCATGTTATTAAAGGCTTTTCCGAGCTCGGCAACCTCATCTGAGCCGTAGACGGTAACTCTCGCAGAAAAATCGCCCTTTGCCATTTCCTTTGTCGCCTTTGTCATAACTCTGAGAGGGTGAACTATGCGCTCGGTGATAAAGTATGCGGCGATAAACGCGGCAAGCATTACCCATATTGCGCTATGCATAAGGGCATTTCGTGTTATACTTACAAGATTATCCTCTCTGACGGCAGAGGCAAGAGCTGCAACATATCCCGCTGTTTCGCCGCTGATTATGACCTCTCTTAAAAATACCATAGATTTTTCGGGAAGAAAGCCTCCAAGGTCACCGTTATGGACAAGGTACGTTTCATCCTCCGCAGGCTCAAAAAGTCCCTCGGGAAGATCTCCCAAATGCTTTCCTACATCAAGCTCCTCTTCCCCCTCGGTAATGCTGGATAGTATAATTTCACCCTCGGCATTTGCTACAATAATGTCATACTGGGGGTCGGTGCGCACCATTGCTTCAATTATCTTAGGCAAAACACCGTTTCTTATCGCTATATCAAGGTTAACAATTGCCTCGTCATTTATATAGTCAATAACAATTTTAGATGCCATATCGAGTTTTTCTTTTCTCGAATCATCTGCATAATGGCGAATCATTGTACTGATAATGCCTGAAAGAATTAAAAAGCTTGCAAATATTATAAGCACAAAGGCAGAAATATGCTTTGCAAATGAGGATTTGAACATTATTTCACCTCTCGAATATTATTTCACTTTAATTTTAGCACACAGAGACCCCTAAGTCAAATATTTTTTGTTAATAATGTTGACTATACTTTAGTTTTATGATAAAATATGAAAGATGAAAACGACAAACCTGAAAGGACGTATATAAAATGATTGTTACAAGATTTGCGCCCAGCCCCACAGGCTATATGCACATCGGAAACCTGAGAACAGCCCTTTACTCCTACCTTATCTCAAAGCACGAGGGCGGAAAGTTTATTCTCAGAATAGAGGACACCGACAGAGAAAGGCTTGTTGAGGGCGCTACCGATGTTATAAAGTCCACGCTTTCCATAACCGGACTTAAATACGACGAGGGACCCGACGTTGGAGGTGACCACGGTCCTTATGTTCAGTCTGAGCGCAAGGAAATATATATGGAGTACGCAAAGAAGCTTGTTGACCTTGGCTTCGCTTACTACTGCTTCTGCACCAAAGAGCGTCTCGAAGCTCTTCACGAGGAGGATGCTGTTGGCGGATATGACCGTCATTGCAGAAATCTTTCTAAAGAAGAGGTTGAAGCAAATCTCAAGGCGGGAATCCCCTTTGTTATCCGTCAAAAGATGCCTCTTGAGGGAGTAACAACCTATCACGACGAGGTGTTTGGCGATATTTCTATGAACAACGAGGAGCTTCAGGACCAGATTCTTATGAAGGCTGACGGCTACCCCACATACAACTTCTGCCACGTTGTTGACGACCACCTTATGGGTGTTACTCACGTTGTCAGAGGCTCAGAGTATCTGACCTCCACCCCTAAGTACGTGCTTCTTTATGACGCATTCGGCTGGGATAGACCTACTTATGTTCACCTGCCTCTTCTTATGGGTAAGGATGCTGAAGGCAATGTTTCAAAGCTCTCTAAGCGCCACGGCGCTGTGTCATTCCAAGACCTTGTTGCAGACGGATATCTTCCTGAGGCAGTGCTTAACTACATTGCTCTTCTCGGCTGGTGCCCAAAAAATTCCGAAACAGAGTTCTTTAACTTAAAGGAGCTTGAAGAAGCATTTACAATTGACGGTGTTTCAAAGTCACCATCTGTTTTCGACTTTGAAAAGCTGCTCTGGTTCAACGGTGAGTATATCCACAAGATGACCGACGAGGACTTTAATGCGGTAATCGAAAAGTTTATAAAAGTTGAAATTCCGGAACATATAAACAAGCAGAAAATGCTCTCTCTCTTAAAGGCAAGAATTTCAAAGCTCTCCGAGATTGACGAAAAGAAGGACTTCTTTATCACTCTGCCCGAGTACGATAAGGAGCTGTTCTTAAACAAAAAGAATAAGATTTCCGACTTTGAAATTGTTAAGACCGTTCTTAATGAGGCAAAGGAAATTCTCGCAGGAGTTAGCAGCTTTGACAACGATACCCTCTTCGCAGCCCTTATGCCTGTTGCAGAAAAGCTGGCAATCAAAACCGGTACACTTATGTGGTGTGTTCGTATTGCCGTTTCCGGTATGGCGGCAACTCCCGGCGGAGCTACCGAAATTATGGAAGTAATCGGTAAGGAAGAATCTCTTAAGAGAATTGATAAGGCGATTGAGAAGTTAGCGTAACGAGAGTTTTACGCTTTTTGAAAAAAGCTTGGCAAAAACTTTATAGCAGAAATATGTTTTAAGGCGAGTCCAATCCGGACTCGCCTTTTTGTTGGGTCATTTGTGTGTTAATCAAGCTCTTTTTTACCTGTATAGAGCTCGTAATATCTGCCCTGCATTTTGAGAAGGTCGTCGTGGTCGCCTCGCTCGATAATTTCACCCTGCTCGAGAACCATAATTGCGTTGGAATTACGGACTGTGGAGAAGCGGTGGGCGATAACGAAGGTTGTTCTATCCTTCATTAGTCTATCCATACCGTGCTCGATGTGTCTTTCGGTTCTGGTATCGACAGAGCTTGTCGCTTCGTCGAGGACAAGGATTGGAGCCTTTGAAAGGGCTGCTCTGGCGATATTTAAGAGCTGGCGCTGACCCTGGGAGAGGTTTGCTCCATCGCCCTCGAGGACTGTGTCATAACCGTTCTCAAGACGCATAATAAAGCTATGGGCGCTTGCGGTCTTTGCCGCTGCTACAACCTCGTCATCTGTTGCGTCAAGTCTGCCGTAGCGGATATTCTCCTTTACAGTGCCTGTAAACAGGTGGGTATCCTGGAGCACCATTGCAATATTCTTACGCAAAAATTCCCTGCTATACTCCTTTATCGGCTTGCCGTCTATGGTAATCGTTCCCTCGGCAATATCGTAGAAGCGGTTCAAGAGGTTGGTTACGGTTGTCTTACCTGCGCCTGTCGAGCCGACAAATGCAATCTTCTGTCCCGGCTTTGCGTAAAGGGAAATATTTTTAAGCACCACCTTATCGGGATTGTAGCCAAATGTGACATTCTCAAAAATAACGTGTCCCTTGATAGGCTCTACCGAGGCATTTTCTATATCCGGCTCCTCAGGAGCTTCATCCATAACCTTAAACACACGCTCAGCACCAGCCAGGGCTGCAAAGAGAGTTGACACCTGCATTGAGAGCTGATTTATAGGCATAGAGAACTGCTTTGAGTAGTTTGCAAATGCGGTAAGCTCACCGGGTGTAAAGCCCGTAAGAACTATAAGAATACCGCCAACACCCAAGGTTACCGCATAGGAGATGAGGCTGATGTTATGCATTATAGGACCTGTTACACCGCCCCAGAACTGGGCTTTTTCCTGCTTTGACCTAAGATCCTCGTTAATAAGGCTCATCTCCTCAACGCACTCGTCCTCGTGGTTAAAGACCTTAATAACCTTTTGTCCGCTTATTGTTTCCTCAATATAGCCGTTAACGGCACCGAGGGCTGCCTGCTGCTCACCGTAATACTTAGATGAATTTTTACCTATTATTCCAACAGCATAGATAAGAAGCGGAACAAACACAACGGTTATTATTGTAAGGTATACGTTGGTTGTAAGCATAAATATAAAGGTACCTGTAAGGCTTACAAAGCCGCTGACAATTGAAGTTAAGGAGTTGTTTAACATTACGTCAATATTATCAACATCATTTGTAAATCGGCTCATTATTTCACCTGTTGGGTGAGAGTCAAAATATCTGACAGGAAGAGCCTGAAGCTTTTTAAACAGGTCGTCTCTTATCGCCTGGATTGAGCCCTGGGAGATAGAGAGCATAAGTCTTGCTTGCAGGTAGCTGCCAAAGGCAGAGATAAGATAAACAGTACCTAAGATAATCAATGCGCCAACAGCATAAACACTTACCGCGCCTACAACACTTGATGTAAGGCTCTGCAAAAGAGGGGTTGAAACAAAGGCCTCAATTATTCCGTCGGCAAAATCTGCTAAGGGGCTGGGGTTAAGCTCAGCATTAGGATTTACCTCCAGGGTTATCCTGTTTATCATAGGAACGATTAAGTACCCGCCGGCAAGAGAAGACAGAGTTGTGAGAATCATACATAGAAAGACAAACACAAGTCTTAATTTATATTTTCCTACATAGGAGAGAAGCCTTTTTATGGTTTTACCCATATCCTTTGGCTTTCCCTTTGCTCTTGGGCCATGTCTATGACCCGGACCTCCTCCTCTGAGGGACTGACCGTGGGAGACGCTGTTATATTGCTTTTTAAGTTCTTCTAAGGTTCTGGCCATAATTTACGCCTCCTTTTTATCCATTTGAGAATAGAATATCTCGCTATACTCGGCATTGTTTTCAAGAAGCTCTTCATGAGTGCCCATGCCTGTTATTGCGCCGTCGTTCATAACAACAATGATGTCCGAGTTCTTAACCGAGCTTATTCTCTGTGCTATGATTATTTTTGTACAGTCGGGAATCTCGTTTCTGAAAGCCTCACGTATTTGCGCCTCGGTTGCGGTATCAACAGCGCTTGTCGAGTCATCAAGAATAAGAATTTTAGGCTTTTTCAAAAGAGCTCTTGCAATACAAAGCCTCTGCTTCTGACCGCCCGAGAGGTTGGTTCCTCCCTTGTCAAGCTCGGTATCGTATCCGTCTTTAAAGGTAGAAACAAACTTGTCTGCCGCAGCATAAGTAGCCATTTTCTTTATTTCTTCTTCAGAGGCTTCCATATCTCCCCATTTGAGGTTATCTGCAATACTGCCTGCAAAGAGCAGATTCTTTTGAAGCACCATGCCTATTCCCTCACGAAGATTTTCAAGCGGATAATCCTTAACATTTATTCCGTCAACAAGGACCTCTCCCTCGTCAACATCATAAAGCCTCGGTATCATTGAGACAAGGGTTGTTTTTCCGCAGCCTGTTGAGCCTATTATACCAACAGTTGCGCCTGCGGGAATTGTGAGATTTATTTTTTCAAGCACCGCTTCCTCGCTGTTCTTATAGTAGCGGAAGGAAACACCGCGGAACTCTACTCTGCCCTCTTTTACCTCTGCGCCCGAAATCATGCTGTCGGTATCGCTGATATCGGGGGTCTCGTCAAGAACCTCGCAAATACGCTTTGCCGATGCCATAGCGCGTGAAGTAACCATAAGAAGCATTGTAACCATCATCAGAGATGAGAGAATTTGAGTTGTATAAGTAACAAATGCCGAAAGGTCGCCGACAGGCATACCAAAATCAAGAACCTCCTTATGTCCAAGCCATATTATGGCAATTACCGTGGCATACATAAACAGGTTCATGACAGGACCCATATATATCATCACCTTTACGGCATCCATGCCCGATTTTTTGAGGTCCGCATTATCTGTCTCAAACTTTTCTATCTCATAATCCTCACGAACAAAGGACTTAACCACTCTTACATTAGTTACATTTTCTCTGACTGTGGAGTTTAACTTATCCACCTTTTTCTGCAGTCTCTCAAATCTTGGGAAGCCGAGCCTTATGAGCATAAAAATTACGATAATCATAAGAGGCATGGTTACACCAAGCACAATAGAAAGCGAGGGTCTTAAGCTGATTGCCATTACTATACCGCCGATAAACATACCCGGCGAGCGCAGAGCCATTCTTAGAAGCATATTGACAAAGTTCTGAAGCTGGGTTACGTCGTTTGTCATTCGGGTAACCAGGGAGCTTGTGGAAAACTTATCAATATTTGCAAAGGAGTACTTCTGAATTTTAGTATAAACATCACGCCTCAGGTCTGCGGCAAAGTTTACCGACGCCTTAGCGCCGTAGTATGCTCCCGCAACGCCTCCGGCCATCATAAACAGAACTATAACCGCAAGAATAGCTGCGTATCCTATGCTTGAGGCTACGGTCAAGGTACCGTTGTAGCCGTCATTTATTATAAGAGCCAGAACAAGCGGCATAAACATCTCGCCCACGACCTCAACAATCATACCGAGAGGACCCAGTATAAATGACTTAAGGTAGGGCTTTACATATTTCATCCATCTTTTCATGTTATTTTCCTTTCTAGGATACTGTGTGCTTTTTTATATTTTCCTGAAGCTTTTCAAGACAGGATATATAGGTGTCAAGCTCCTCGTCGGTAAAGCCATCAAACATAGACGCATCCGCCTTTGAAAAGGTCACTTTGGTAAGCTCAACAAGAGCTCTTCCCTTTTCAGTTATTTTGATTTCATTAAATCTTGTGTCGTGACCTAACGAGCGCTTTATGTAGCCGTCCTGCTCGATTTTCTTAAGGGCGCCTGTAACCGCGGCGGGAGTTATATCAAGCCTGTCTGCCAGCTCCTTTTGCGACGGAAGCATACCGTCTCTCGCTAGATGCATTAGTATTCTGTGCTGAGTTCGGTGTATTCCGATTTGTTTGACTCTGGAATCTATCATAAACCGATGCATTTTGTCGGTTTTTATCATCATTTCAATAGCCCGCATTAGCTTTGTTTCTGACATATATTCTCCTTTCATTAAGAGCTTAATAATTAACCACTTAATTATTATACATAAAACAAACAAAATGTCAATATGTCTTATTTCTATTTTACATTTTATACACAAATATTTTTCTTGCAAAAATTTGCTTTAAGTGATAGAATATAGTAGAGAAATGTTTTGAGGTGCTGATATGAAAAACACAAGCCTTTGCTATATAGAAAAAGACGGCGCGTATCTTATGATACACCGCATAAAAAAGAAAAATGACGAAAATCACGACAAGTGGATTGGAGTTGGCGGAAAATTTGAAGCCGGAGAGTCGCCCTTTGACTGTGCGAGACGCGAAATAAAGGAGGAGTGCGGAGTGAGTCCCAAAAATCTCCGTTACCGTGGCATTGTCACCTTTGTTTCAGACGAATACGGAACTGAATATATGCACCTCTTCACCGCTGACGGCTATGAGGGAGAAATAGACTATAACTGCGACGAGGGGGTTCTCGAGTGGGTTAAAAAAGAAAAAATCCCCTCGCTTCCTATATGGGAGGGGGACAAAATATTCTTTGACTTGCTGGATAGTGAAGAGAGATTTTTCTCTTTAAAATTAGAATACAAAAAAGATAAACTCATCAACTCTTTTGTTGAGTTGTGTTAATGTAAAAGTTTTTGTTTATATAATACACTACACTAATCTAGACTATACTAATCTAACCTTAACTATACTAACCTACACTGGGTTGGCGGCTGGTCAACCAAAAAAGCCGAAATCCCTTGAAAATACTAGCTTTTGTAGTTTGGGTTTAAGTTCGGATTGTGTTATGATTGCGCTCAGTTTATGTCAAGTTCGCATTCAAACGGCATAAGGATAGTGTTTGATTAGTATCAGGACAGTACCCTCTTCGTACCATAATAGAATGCTTTAAGGGGCTGAGTCATTAAGAATTCAGCAAAATCAATGCTCTATGGGCAGAAACAAGAAAAAAGCTGAATTCTTAGTGCGAAGCTCCTTTTGGGGCTAGCTTAATTTTGAGCAAAAATCGTCGACTGTAACCGAGAGGCGTATATGAATACGTCGGAGGTAGCGAAGCGTCCTGAAGGTGTTAGAAAACGACTAAGTGTCGTTTTCCCCTGAAGGTGACCGAGTCTCAGCGAGAGCAGTCGGCGATATA
>JAGATD010000027.1 GCA_017621415.1 Clostridia bacterium | reverse complement strand
TAATAGTTGTTGGTCACTAAACAAGACGTATTACCAAGTATTTGACATTTATATAATTAGCAATCATTCCAGACATTTTTCCTGTTGGCGTATATCAATCAAACAGTCGGGCCGCTTATGTTACACTGTGTCCGCAGAATGACAACCAAAAAACCCGAAACTCCTTGAAAATACTAAAGGTCCCCCGATAAGTTTTGAATGCTTTATCGGGGGATTGCTATAGGTTTATATTAGGTCATCGTTCAGATTCAGATTACTTTACAACAGAAACGCATGACTCGGGAAGGGTTATTGTCACGTCGAAGGACACACCGTCTCTTGTCGCATTGATAACAACAACGCTGCCAACCGAGGCATCAAGCATAACGTCGGTGATGTGATGCACTCTTGTAACCGTCACGGTCTTTCCGTCAACGGTAATGGAGTTTATTATGTCGCCTACATTAAACTTGTCGGTAATACAGGTCTGCTCAACAGAGGCTACCGCAACCTGCTCGGCAATAATGAGATTGCCCTCTCCGTCGGTAACAAGTCCGGAGGATGCGGCGCTGAGACCTATTCCGATAAGGCACTTTTTAACCGACAGGGCGCTTTCACCGTCACAGTTGCGGAGAATGTTTTCAGCAACTTTTTCAGCCAGGTTGATCGGAATTGCGTAACCGATGTTGTCAATATCGTCACCTGTGCGCTTTGCGTTTACAATGCCTATAAGCTTGCCATCAGCGCTGTAAAGTCCGCCGCCCGAGTTACCCTCGTTTACCGCTGCGCTGGTGCGCATAACACGAAGAGAAATAGCGGTTCTTCCATCGGCGCCAACCATACTAAGCGACTCGCTTTCAACACTGACAGAGCCGTCTGTTGCTGAAATTCCGTAGCCCTCGGGGTTTCCTACTACCGATACATCGTCAAACACGCGAACCGTATCCGAGTCGCCGAGAGATGCGGCGATTGCCATACTGTTTTTAAGTACATCAGAGCCCTTGACCTCAAGAACCGCAATATCGTAGTTCATAGAGCCGCCAATCACCTTTGCGAGAATAGCATACTGGGAATGCTCCATGCCGTAAAGATAAAGGTTTATTGTGTCGCTGAAGCCGCCTGTGTTGACCTCACCGCTGTTATATACAACGTGATAGTTGGTGATAACATAGGCATTTCCTGCCGCTCTGTCAAGCTTGTAGATAACACCTGAGCCGTAGGATGTATACTCGCTTGTTGAGTCGGAATACGGATATGAGGAATAAATGTCAAACTTTGCATCTATCGCAACGGTAGAAAGCAGAGTACGCATCTCGGGGGTAAGCCCGTCAATATCGCTTGTATCATTTGCGCCGGGGTAGTATATCGGGGAGTTTGACGTATCTCCCTCGGACCCGCCGTCGCCCTGTCCCTCGCTGCCTGTGTTTGACGCAGGGGGATTTGTGCCGTCGGATTCGGGTGCTTTGCCACCGTCGCTGTCTGTATCGCCTGTATTTGCTGCTCCGGGGTCTGTAAGTATATCAATGGCATACATACAGGATGTAGCAGAAAGCATACAGCCGATTACAAGCATCAGCGCTAAAACCAAAGATAATATTTTTTTGTTAATCATAAAAATCTCCTTGCGTGTGAAATCCTTATTTTATATGACATAAGTATACAATAATTTTGTTAAAATGGTGTTAATAAATAACATATAATATAAAAATTTTGCCTTAATTATAGTTAAGTTCGCAAGAAGTACGAAAACGGTATTGACTTTACGAATAAAGTAGGGTAAAATAAAAATAAAAAGGTGTAAAATGAAGCGAAAAAATCTTTCTCCCGGCGCTCTTACAGCACCGCTGCCGCCCTGTATGGTGACTGTCGGGGATATGGAAAAAAACAATATTCTGACGGTAGCCTGGACCGGCATTCTGGCAACCGTTCCGCCGAAAACATATATTTCGGTTCGCCCCTCTCGCCACTCTCACGGTATGTTGGGGGTGGGACAAGAGTTTGTTATAAATTTGCCTCCCGCCTCTCTTGTAAAAGAGGTTGATTTTGTGGGAATTTACACAGGGGCAAAGATGGATAAATTCGAGCGTTGCTCTCTAACACGGGTGAAAAGTCAAAAGGTATCTCCGCCCACCGTTGCCGAATGTCCCATAGCCCTGGAGTGCAGGGTTACGGAGGTTATATCAATGGGCTCACACGATGTATTTATGGCAGATATCGTCAGCGTTTCCTGTCATGATGAGCTTATTGACTCGGAGGGCAAAATTCATTTTGAAAATGCCGACCTTTTGGCATATGCCCACGGGGAATATTACACCTTGGGCGAGAGGATAGGCCGCTTCGGCTTTAGTACGGATAAACCGAGAAGGCAGGAAAACAAAAAGCCAAAAACAGATGAAAATCTAAAAGCGGAAAGCAAAAGCCCCTTTTACGAAAGCGCCCCGAGAGCAAAACAGAAGAAAAAGACCGTGTCAGACAAGGGTAAGCCCCACGGAAAAAGAATAAAGGCAGGTAAAGAATAATGGATAAGGAACGAACAGAGGTTATACGCGATAGAGTATTGTCGCTTATCAGCTCGGAGTTTGAGAGCGATGCCGCCTTTGAGCGGGCTATGAATTTGTCCGAAAAGACAGTAAACAACTGGCGCCTTGGCCGCTCGGCATCCTTTATGAAAATGCTTCCCGCCCTTTCCGAGTTGTTTTCGGTAAACGTAGGAGAGCTTTTGGACATGCCCTTGCGCAGCGATACATCCGAGCTTTCTGACGAGGAATTGGAGCTCCTCAGCCTTTTCAGAAAGTCAAGGGCATTGCCAGAAAAAATGCGACTGGCCTTAAAGGAGACCCTAGAGACCACAATTAATCTCTACATATCCACATTAGGTGAGGCAAAGGCAAAGCGGGGAACAAGAAAGAAGTAAATAAGAAATATTGACAAATCGGGATGAGGGTGGTATAATATCTTCATCCCGAACCGTTTGTAAATTCAAAGCAGGGAAAGCGCGGTGCAAATCCGCCGCAACAGCCATTGCCGTAATGGGGAGCAGCCGCCCCTGAGTCGGAAGGCCTGCCAAACGGTGTTTTGGATATTAGTCTCTTGGGCGATTGAGGAGACAGCCAAAGGTGTGCGCGGTGGATTTTTCGCGCGCATTTTCGTCCTGCCCTGCAGGGCGATTTTTTGGTTTTTAGCCTAATTATCAAAAAGAAAGGCAAAAAGCAAAGAAATGAAAACAAAAATTTACAAAATTGTGGCATTGATAACAGTGATTGTTATGATGTTGGCTCTTAGCGCATGCAACAACGACAGCGACAGCGCAGGGGAGATGACTCTCGTTATTGCGGGAGACAGTATAGTAAAGTACGAGGTAGACCTTGATGATGTTGAGATAACCGAGGGGCTTGTGTCTGTCTTGAAACATCTTAACGAAGAAGAGGGGCTCGAATATGAAATCTCGGGCACTTATCTTAACAAGGTTGGTGAGGTTGAAAACAATGCGGCTAACGCAGCAGAGGGCAAGTATCTTTATATTTATACCTCTGTCGCAGAGGATATAGACGTTTCGCAGTTTGCTGAGACGGTAGAGTATGAGGGCAAAACCCTTACAAGCTCGGGTGTTGGTGCTACTGAAATGCATATAGATGACGGCTGTGTTATTTATATAGGGTATCTGATTTGGCAACAGTAATATAATATGAAAAACCGCTTGAATACGGGCGGCGCAGCGAAAAAAATCGCACTTGTTGGTATTGCGGCTGCTACCATCGAGTGCGGAAAGCTGGCGCTTGCCTTCTTACCTAATGTTGAGGTTGTAACCCTGCTTACCGCTCTTTATGGCTATGTTTTCGGGCTGTACGGAGTTCTTGCGTCTGCGATTTTTGTCTGCATCGAGCCTCTTATTTGGGGAGTAAATACCTGGATTGTTTTGTACTTTGTTTATTGGCCGCTGGTTTCAATCGTTTTTCTTGTTTTTGGAAAAATAGGCTTAAAAAACCGCTGGCTTCTTGCCTCTGCGGCAGTTCTCTTAACCGCCTTTTTCGGGTTTCTCTCAGCGCTTATCGACGTTGGGCTTTTCTCGGGGTATTTTGATAATTTTCTTTACCGCTTTAGCATATATTATCTCAGAGGAATACCATTTTATATTGCTCAGATTGTTACAAATGCATTTCTTTTCCATTTGCTCTTTGAGCCTCTTGCGCAAAAGCTCGGAATAATTAAAAAAAGATTTATATTTTGACAGGAGATGAGTTTTTTCTCGTCTCCTCTTTTTCCCAGTTCAAGAAATCTTCATTTTGTTGGGTTTAAAACAGAAATTTCTTGACAAGGTGCATAAAATATGCTAGAATTGTTGTATTATTTTAAAAAGGAGGCATCAGAGTGGAAGAAAACAAAAAGAGAATAGACAAAAAACAGTTGGCTCTTGTTTCTGCGTTGTTCTTGTTGCTTGCCATCTTTGTTGCCTTAGCTATTTTATTTGGCGGTGACGGTAAAGGGAGCATTCAACCGAGATACAAGGATTTTTTCGGTCATTTTAATGCTGTAAGCACCCGGGTCAGCGATTATTCGGGAGGCTCTGAGGAGGATTTTATTGCGGTTTGCGGCTTAGCAGAGGAAATGCTTGACCGCTATCACAAGCTTTTTGACATTTATAACACCTACGAGGGTGTGGTAAACATAAAGACCTTGAACGACAAGGCGGGAGAGGGCCCTGTTAAAATATCCTCTGAGCTGTTTGACTTTCTTGAGTTCTCAAAGGAGATGTACACTCTGACGGGTGGCGAGGTAAATATCGCTATGGGCGCGGTGCTCTCAATTTGGCACGACTGCCGTGAAGCAGGAATTAAGCACCCCGAGGCGGCAGCATTACCCGACATGGCGCTTCTTACCGCTGCGGCAGAGCACACCGATATAAACAAACTTGTTTTGGATAAAGAAAATATGACCGCGGCTCTTCTCGACCCGGAAATGTCTCTTGACGTTGGCGCTATTGCAAAGGGCTATTCGGTTGAGAAAATTGCCGAGGCAATAAAAAATACAGGCCGCTCGTCTTACGTTATAGACTCGGGCGGAAACATACGAGCCATTGGTGAAAAGCCCGACGGCTCCTCTTGGAAAACAGGAATAAAAAATCCGTTTGGCGGAGAGCATATTTATACAACCGAGCTTCGTGACTCAGCAGCCGTGACCTCCGGAAACTATGAGAGATATTATACGGTAAACGGAGCAAAATACCATCATATAATCGATAAGGACACATTGATGCCGTCATCTTATTTTGCCTCGGTTACAATAATCGCGCCCGACTCGGGTGTGGCAGACGCGCTCTCTACCGCCATTTTCAATATGGCATATGATGAGGGGCGCGCCCTTGCGGACAGCCTTAATATCAAGGTTGTGTGGGTAACCCCCGACGGAGCCGTAAAGACTAATTAATTTGAAATATGTAAATTAAAGCTTGCAAATACTAGTATTTTAAGGAGATTTCATGTAATGGAACAGATGTTAAAGCTTATAGAAGAGGATGCAACCCTCACTCCCGCAGAGCTTGCGGTAATGCTCTCTAAGGAAGAGGGAGATATAAAGAAAATGATAGCCGAGCTTGAGGAAAAGGGCGTTATCCTCGGCAGACGCGCGATAATAGATTGGGAACGGGCCGGAAAGGAGCAGATAACTGCGCTTATTGAGGTTAAGGTTATGCCCCAGCGTGATGACGGTTTTGATAAAATTGCCGAGCGCATCTGCCAAAATCCCGAAATAAAGAGTCTGCACCTTATGTCTGGGGGATTTGATTTCTGTGTTATTATAGAGGGAAAGACCATGAAAGAGGTAGCCTTCTTTGTTGCAAGAAAGCTTGCCACAATTGATGCGGTTACCGCAACCGCAACCCACTTTGTACTTAAGACCTATAAAGATAAGGGCGTAATTTACGGCACACCAAAAAAGGATATGCGAGAAGCTCTCGTTTTGTGATTAACTGAAGATGGATTATAATAGACTTTTATCAAAAACTCTCGGGGAAATCAAGCCCTCGGGAATAAGAAAATTTTTCGGCCTTGTTGCCGAAATGAAGGATGTTACCGCCTTAACCGTTGGAGAGCCGGATTTTGTAACCCCCTGGCATGTAAGAGAGGCGGCTATTGAGGCCCTTGAGGGCGGAAAAACCTATTACACTGCGAATGCGGGACTTAATGAATTGAGGCATGCCATATCGGAATATATGCTCCGCAGATTCAGCCTCTCATATGACCCAAATAGCGAGGTCTTTGTTACCGTTGGAGGCAGCGAGGCTATTGATATCGCTATGCGTGCGGTAATAAACCCCGGTGACGAGGTAATTGTGCCTCTTCCTGCCTTTGTATGCTACGAGCCTATTGCGAAAATGGCAGGAGCCAATACCGTAATTATCAACACAAAGCCCGAAAACAGCTTTAAGCTGACCACCGAGGAGCTGCGCGCAGCCATTACTCCCAAAACAAAGCTCCTAGTGCTCCCTTACCCCAACAACCCAACAGGCGCTATTCTGACAAAAGAGGAGCTTTCTGCTCTTGCCGAGGTGCTGAGGGGTACCGATATTTTAGTCCTTGCCGACGAGATATATGCCGAGCTTACCTATGGCAGAACGCACACCTCTATTGCCAACATCCCGGGAATGCAGGAGAGGACAATACTCATATCAGGATTCTCAAAAGCATATGCCATGACAGGCTGGCGCCTTGGCTACATTTGCGCTCCTGCGCCTCTTCTTTCTGAGATGCTGAAGCTTCATCAGTATGCTATAATGTGCGCGCCTACTGTCTCCCAGTTTGCCGCTGTTGAGGCTATGAGAAACGGAGATGAGGATATCGCCTTAATGCGCGGGGAATATAACCGCCGCCGCATTCTTATTCACCAGGGACTTAAGGACATCGGTATAGACTCATTTATGCCCGAGGGCGCATTTTATATCTACCCGAATATAGGAAAATTCGGACTTTCTTCAGAAGAGTTTTGCGAAAGACTTCTCTACGAGGAAAGGTGCGCCATAGTTCCTGGTACTGCCTTCGGCGAGTGCGGAGAGGGCTTTGCCAGAATTTCTTATGCCTACTCGGTAAAGCATATTTCCGAGGCGCTTGAAAAAATAGAAAGATTTGTTAAAAAACTAAATGTTTAATTTGTTAGGGGCTGCCTGAATGAGACAGCCCCTCGTTATTTATTTAGCTTCGTCTATACCGAACAGCTTTCGGAGTATGGGAGATAATGCCTTTGGTGAGCGAAGTACAATTATTTTCATAAAATATGTTATCCTTTCGGCCTGAATTTTTAGGTAAGAGAGAGTCTTGATTATTCTAAACCCTCGGTATATTATACGAAAAATCCCCTCCGCGTGTTACGGAGGGGAATATTTTTAAGCCTCTGCAATTTTTAATACCACAACGCTCATATCGTCGTCGGAGACGGCTTTTCGCTTTGCCTCGTTTAAAATCTCGGTGGCAAAGAGCTCGGGAGTTTTAGCCGTACTGTTTGCAACAAGCTCAATAAGCCAGGGGGAGTCCTCTGCGGTTTGCGCTATTCCGTCTGAGAGCATAACGATATAGTCTCCTGTCTGCACCTCAACACGTATGCGCTCGGTGTCAATGCTTTTTAAGAGACCTATCGGTGCGGTTTGAGATTTGATACGGAAGAGGGAGCTGCCCCGCTTTACAAAGGATGGAGCGGCGCCGCTTTTTATAAATGTTGCATCACCCGAGAGCAAATCAATTTCAAAAAGGTCTACCGTTGCCGAGCATTCGTCACCCTTGCGCCTTATTATATAGTTAAGCATGTGGAGAACGGTTTCCTTTGACGCTCCGAAGTTAAGGGCGCGGGTGAGAAAGTCTGAAACAAATACCGAGGTCTCTCTTGCCACCTCACCGCTGCCCATACCGTCAGATATAAGCGCATAGAAGCAGTCGTCTGTTGATTCAAAGAGGCTTATTGTATCTCCCGAAACCTCACCGCCGGCTCCGGGAGAGGATGCCTTTGCCTGCTCGATGGAGAGTGTTCTTACGGTGTCGCACTCCATAAGCGCCATTTTGCCCTTTCTGAAATACTCGGGAGCGCCAAGGCGCACTCCGATAGCTCTTTCTATCTCGCCCCTCAGCTTTGGTGAGGTTATCTTGTCGCCTGCCTCGTCCTCGCCCGCAAGAATTATATGCTTGTGCCTTGAGCCAAAGGCTCTTATCATTCCGTTTTCAATGCCGCTTTTGGTCAGCGCTTCTGTCAGCGCCTCGGTAAGGGCGGGATTTACGCTTCTTTCCTCCTCGTCGCGGCATCTTGCCTCGTTTATCAGCTTTGAAATAAGGGCGTATTCCTCTGCTGTTGCATCGGCATCCTTTAGCTTAAAGCGATTTTCCTCAGCCTTGGCTACTCTTTCGTTGATGCTTTCCGCAACAGCCTCTGCTTTTTGACAGAATTCGGTATCGCCGTTTACGTCCTCGGAGCAGACAGAAAGACCGCTCGAGAGCTTTTCTGCAATAGCGTCAAGATTTGAAAGGCAGGGACGAATATTTTCTATCATACAGAATTTTCGGCCTGTGCAGTTTTTGCAGTGCTCATCGGCAGTTTCCAAAACAATGGCTCTGTACTCCTCCGGCGAGGGTTTTGCCTTTGCGGCAGAGTATCCGCTTATCACTCCCGAGAGGGAGGAAAGAGCTGTTTCTAATGAGTCAAGGCTTTTTGAATATTTTTTCTGATATGTCAGGGCAACCGTTCCAACCATGTCCTGGGCGGTTTTGTCCTGCTCTTTTGGCGGCTCTTCCTTTTCGGTAGGCTTAACACTGCCGAGAAATGGAGAAATAAGAACTGCACCGATAATATATTCGGGTAGAGTTGAGAGAAGCCCCACAAGTCCCGACATATAATAGCTCCAGGCAGCAACCGCGCCTCCGCCGATTATAACCGCATATCCTGTGCCGAGGGAGAAAAATGCCCCTGCTGAAATTCCAAGCAGAGCGAATGAGACAGACTCGATACCCGCAATGCCGAATGACGAAACAAAGCCCACAGCACCCGCCCTGACAGCGCCGAAGCGCTTTGCAGACATAATGGTAACCGCTGAAATGAATATGTATGACACCGAAATTCCGAAGAATACAAACTTTTCAAGTGAAAGAGAGGTTAAAAAGAGAAGCACCAGAGCCGATATGTCAAAAAAGATTATATCGAAGCGCTCCTTGTCGTCCTTTTCCTTAAGGGAGAGCAGGTTTTTCTTGGATGAGAGAACGGTATGAAGATTTATTTTCTCATCAAAAAGCCCCGAAAGAACAAAGACCGCAAGAGGTGAGAGAAAAATCATACAAAGACCGAAGAAGAGCGATGATAGCTGAATACCTCTCGTTATAACCTCGCATATTGCCGCGGCAAATCCGCCTATTACCGCAACCGACATCCGAAGCAGAATAGGTTCACCAAAAAAGCCACCGCTATCCTTGCTTGATGATAGAATCACACGCAGAATAACCACAACGGCATATATAGCCGCATAAACAATGCCTCCGCTGCCAAGAGTAAGCGCTCCTAAAATACCGCCAAGCATTGCAGCCAAAACGCTGTGAGGCAGAAGTGAAATAAGAGCAACCCCTAAGGGGTATGCGCCGAAAAGCAGATGGCACCTTGCAAAAAGCGCGCCAAGAATAAAGAAGAAAAGGTCGGATAAAAAGCTTCCGCCTCCCGTAAGCCTTGAGAAAAAGCTGTCATCGGACACCTTCTTTGATTTCGTTTTGTTATCTTTGAGCTTGTCCATTTTTGTTTGTTCCTTTCTATTAAAGCCTATACACATATTATAATGGCACCAAACCGAGAAAAAGCTCTCATTTTGGCTGCCGAAAGGATAAAATGTAATGGGAAAAATGAAAAAAAGAGCAAAAACTCCGCCTCTTTTCGGGGATTTCTGCTCTCTTTGTCAATATTTGCGATAAGTTTTTGGAATATTGATATTCGGATAATCAGTTCTTTAATGAATGAATAGGAGCTGGGATTCTTCCGCCGCGGTCAATAAATCTCTGGCAGCTCTCGCCCTTAAGAGGCATAATGGGAGCATAGCCGAGAAGTCCGCCAAATTCCGCCGACTCGCCGACACCCTTGCCCCAAACGGGAATAACTCTTACCGCGGTTGTCTTGGTGTTTACAACACCGATAGAGATTTCGTCGGCAATGATGCCCGAAATAGTAGATGCGGGAGTGTCGCCCGGAATTGCAATCATATCAAGTCCAACCGAGCAAACGGCAGTCATAGCCTCAAGCTTTTCGAGAGTGAGGGTACCGCACTCGGCAGCCTCGATCATGCCCTTATCCTCGGATACGGGAATAAATGCGCCCGAAAGACCGCCAACGTGGTTAGATGCCATAACTCCGCCCTTTTTAACCGCATCGTTAAGAAGAGCCAGAGCCGCGGTTGTGCCGTGAGTTCCGCAGCGCTCAAGACCCATGTTTTCAAGTATCTCTGCAACCGAGTCGCCTGCCGCAGGGGTGGGGGCGAGAGAAAGGTCAACAATTCCGTAAGGGGTGCCAAGTCTTCTTGCCGCCTCGGCAGCGATGAGCTGACCCACTCTTGTAATTTTAAAGGCTATGCGCTTTACAGTCTCGGCAAGGGCAGAGAAGTCGCAGTCGCCCGCTTCCTTGATAGCCGCGGCAACAACGCCGGGACCGCTTACACCTACGTTAATAACCGTGTCAGGCTCGCCCATGCCGTGAACAGCGCCTGCCATAAAGGGGTTGTCCTCGGGAATGTTGGCGAAAACAACAAGCTTCGCGCAGCCGATAGAGTCCTTGTCTCTTGTGAGATATGCGGTCTCCTTTATAATTTCACCCATGCGCTTTACAGCATCCATATTTATGCCTGCCTTGGTAGTAGCAACGTTTACAGAAGAGCAAATGTGTGTGGTCTCGGTAAGAGCCTCGGGAATCGCTTCAATAAGATTTGTCGCGCCCTTTATCGCGCCCTTTTGCACATGGGCTGAAAATCCGCCGATAAAGTTTACTCCAAGCTCGCATGCAGCCCTCTCAAGCACCTTTGCAAGTCTTACAAATCCGTCGGGAGAAAGACCTGCGCCAATGTAGGATATGGGAGTTACGGAAATTCTTTTATTAACAATCGGAATACCGTATGTGCGCTCAAGGTCCTCGCAAACCGAGACAAGATTTTTTGCCGACCTTGTAATCTTGTCGTAAATCTTTTCTTCTAGTCTTGCAGGGTCGTCTGAGATACAGTCAAAGAGCGAAATACCCATAGTAACGGTTCTTACGTCAAGGTGCTCCTTTTGTATCATATTTATAGTTTCTAAAATATCATTGGTATTAAGCATATTATTTCACCTTTAAATCCGAATTTCACATTCCGAATTTCAAATTTTATATTCTGTGCATTGCGTTGAAGATGTCCTCGTGCATAACATGAATGTCAACACCCTGGGCTTTCCCCGCCTCTTTCATCTCATCTGCAAAGCTTGAAAAAGGGGTAGTCATTCCATCAAGCTCAACCAGCATAATCATTGCAAAATATTCCTTCATAACGGTTTGGCTAATGTCAACTATGTTAACGCCGTGCTTTGCGCACTCGGCGCTTGCCATAGCGATAATTCCAACCTTGTCCTTGCCTGTAACAGTTACAACAGCTTTCATAATAAAAAATCCTTTCGGGAATAGTATTTTCTTAAGTATTTTATCATATATATCAAATATTTGCAAGTCTTTTGTTGAATTTCTGTTTTGTTTATGGTAAAATAATAGAAAAGAATTCACTGCTATGAAAGGAGGGCGTCTGTGGACGGACTGATAATAATAAATAAGGAAGGCGGTCTTACCTCTCAGGCGGTGGTAAGCCGGGTAAAAAGACTCCTCGGAGTGGCAAAAGCAGGCCATACAGGAACTCTTGACCCTATGGCGACAGGAGTTTTGCCTGTCCTTGTTGGCAGAGGCGTTAAAGCGAGTGAATTTATGCTCACATCCGATAAGCACTATGTTGCAACTCTTCTTTTGGGCATTACCACAGATACCGAGGACATAACCGGTGAAATGCTTACAGAGACGGATAAAATTCCCACAGAGGATGAGGTCCTCTCTGCCGTTTCGTCATTTGCGGGACCCTATATGCAAACGCCCCCTATGTACTCGGCTCTTAAAATCGGCGGAAAAAAGCTCTGTGACCTGGCTAGAGAGGGAGTAACAGTTGAACGTCAGGCAAGAGAGGTGCATATATATTCTATTGAGGCAAAAAGGCTTTCCGAGAGGGAGTATTCACTTGATGTAAGGTGCTCTAAGGGCACATATATCCGCACCCTCTGCGCCGATATAGGCAAGCGCCTTGGTGTTGGGGGAGTAATGAAAACTCTGATGCGGGCTACTGCCTCGGGCTTTACTCTTGATGACGCGCATACCCTAACCGAGATTGAAAATATGACAAAAGAGGAAAGAGAATCCCTCCTGCTTCCCACAGAGGTTATATTTAAAAAGTACCGTCAGGTTGTCCTGCCTGAGTTTTTTGCAAGGCTTGCAAGATGCGGTCAGGAAATATATCTGAAAAAAATTAAGCTTGATGCACCTGAGGGGGAAATTCTTCGCCTAAGTGATGAGCAGGGCTTCTTCGCTGTTGGAGAGGTGCGGGAGTTTGACGATGGGCTGGCAATAAAGCCCATACGTCAGTTCTAAAAAAACGAAACGAGGTTGTTTTATGCTTGAAACCTTGAAAAGCATTATAAAAAAGATTGCCCCGGAGACCGAAACAGAAAGGATAACTCCGGGAACACACCTTATAGAGGACCTGGGCTTTGACTCTCTTTCAATGATGCTTATGACTATGGAGATAGAGGAGTCATTCAGCTTCCGATTTGAGGAAACGGTGAGGTTTGAAACAGTAGGTCAGGTAATCGCCTACCTCAATCGCCGAGTTTATGAACAATGATAAAAGGACTTCAAAAAATTAACACTGCTTGACTATCCCACAGTCTTCCCCAAGGTAGGTAGCGAAGCGGTAGAGCGATCCTGAATGACGTTAATAACATCAGAGCCGTTCTGTGACCGAGTTGCAACGAGACAGGGGGACCGCATTAGCGGTGGATGAGGATGAAAAAATATGATAAAAGGATTACAAAAATTAACACTGCTTGATTATCCCACAGCCTTCCCCTTGGGGAAGGGGGACCGCATTAGCGGTGGATGAGGATGAAAAAATATGATAAAAGGATTACAAAAGTTAACATTGCTTGATTATCCGGGCGTTATAGCCGCCACGGTATTTCTTGGCGGCTGCAATCTGCGCTGCCCCTTTTGCCACAATGCCTCTCTTGTCCTGCCCGAAAAATACGGCGAAACGATTTCCGACACTGACTTCTTCGCATTTCTCGATTCAAGACGTGAAAGACTCCAGGGCATATGTGTCAGCGGAGGAGAGCCCACACTTTATCCGCAGCTTGAAGAATTTATCAGAGAAATAAAGGACAGAGGCTTTCTTGTAAAGCTGGATACAAACGGTACCCGCCCCGAGGTTTTGCAGAGCCTTGTTGAAAACAACCTATTAGACTATGTGGCAATGGATATAAAGAATTCGCCCCTCCGTTACGGTGAAACCGTGGGTATTACGGACTTCGACCCCACACCCATAGCCGAAAGCGCCGCTATTTTGATGAACGGCAAAACCGACTTTGAATTCCGCACAACGGTTGTAAGGGAGCTCCATACTCCAAAGGATATTGAACAAATAGGACAGTGGCTTTCGGGTGACGAAAAGTTCTTTCTCCAGACCTTTGTGGACTCGGGAGACCTTATCGGCACAGGCTACTCGGGATATACCGCCTGCGAAATGGAAGAGCTTACAAATCTCTTGAAAAAATACATACCCAAAGCGCAAAAAAGAGGCTGAAAATGCCTCTTTTTTCGTTATAATAAACAACCTAAAAAACTACGAATTGTATAAACCGCTGATTTTTGAAATCAAGCGAAAATAACCAATTCGTTCAAGTTGACACCAGCAATAAAAAACGATATAATTATAGTGTAAAGAGGTTGCGTTTTTGTTGACAGAAAGCGAGGTTGACAATATGGCTAATATGATACATAAATCAAGAAAAGCATTAAGATTATTTGTTTTGCTGCTTTCATCAATTATTGTTTTTACCTCTTGTAACGTAAAAAATCTCTGCAATTTATAATTTGAATGATGAGGGAATTTTAAAAATGGTTAATCTGCAGGTGTATCTTGAAAATAAATTGAGCAATATTATTTCTGCATGGAACGAGAGCGATATCTATGCAATTTCATTTTTTGTTTATTCAAACGAAGCTTATGAGTACAATGGGTGCTCAAATGTAACAAAATTTTTTGTGAGTTACAATACCGAAGATGATTGCCATGGTGCGGATGAATTGTCAGAAGAACGTTGGAATTATGCTTATTGGCGTCAAAATGAGATCCCTATAATAGATACCGAAAATGAAGGCATGAAAACTTTGTTCAAGTGGTATGAAGAAAACGGGATAGATAATATTGGCTATGAAAACTGCAATGATTGTTACGATAATGAAATGAGATATATCGGCAAAGGTCCTACCGGATATTACGAGTTGCTTTCGGAAATAACCGAAGTCGCCAGAAAATTACAGGAGAATGGGTTTATTAAGAATAAGTTTGGTAGATCCATTCCTATCATAATTCATGATTTAGAATATCCTTGGTATATTATCGAAGCAAACAAAAAAGCTAATCCAAATGGAGAAGCCGACGTATTTCTTGCTGCAATGAAGGCGCTCGGTTTTATGGAGTAAATAGCTTTCATCTTACCTCTACGACGCCTGGGGCAACCATACCGTAACATACCACAACGGCGGCGGAAGTCTGACAGCAATTGTAAACAATCCTATACGTTATAGGGGCTATTACTATGATATAGACCTTGGTTTATATTATCTGCAGTCTAGATATTATGACTCTAATATAGGTAGATTTATAAATGCTGACGGAGTTATATTCGGAACAAACGGTAGTCTGCACGGCTTTAATCTCTATGCGTATTGCTTTAACAATCCTATTCTTCTTACCGACTCTAGCGGAGGTTGGCCGCAGTGGGGAGACATTCTAAGGTTTGTTGATGATGTTGTTGCGGATGTAAAAGCTTTTGATTGGGAAAACGAAAATGAGCAAAGTGTTTTGAATTCAAACTATTTTTCTGCTTATAAGGGAACACTTGTTGTAAGGACAAATCTGCCAAGGTCGGGTTCGTTTGGAATTATTTTCTTAAATAGAAATGCAAACCGAGATGAGAATCCGGAAGATGTTGTCAGACATGAATACGGCCATACAAAGCAGCTTGAACAGCTTGGTATTATTAACTATGCTTTGTGCATAGGGATTCCTTCTTGGCAAAAGTGGGGAAAGTATAAATATTATAAAAAGCCATGGGAGATTACAGCTGATATATATGGCGGAGTTCAATCAAGATACCATTACCAAGGCGAAATTAACAGAGGCTTTGAATATCTGGAAAGAAGCAAAAAAATTGGTGTGCTAGTATGGCTATACATAGAGTGAAGGAGATTAAAATGAAACGATTGATAAAAATACCCCTCATGGTAGGTATCATATTTATGATTTTAACTTCCTTTTGTTCATGCTACAGGTATAGAGAAATAGAATATTTTTCTCAAAAGGAAAACTACATGAATGTATCAGGAATAGTTACACACTTTATATATGATAGATATCAAGCATTGTATTTGGGGTTTTCTGAGATTCATTTGAGCAACGATATTACGTTTGACGGGCAAACATTTGTGGATTCGTTAGTTACAGATGAAATATTGCATTTTACTTATTCAACATTTGAAATTATCGGAAAAAATCTAGAAAAAGTTGAAGCTAATGGGGTTTATGAAAAAATCAAATTAGGAGATAGAGTTGAGTTCACTTCAGCGCCCGGTGATTTTGGAAATGGGTATAAGTTGCCTATTGTTGCAATTTCAGTAAACGGAGAGAGCTTGTTGGATTTTGAAGAGGGATATGAAAATTTCCTTGATTGGTTGTCTAACTAAACATGTCGTTTGCTGATTTCATCACTAGCAACGGTATTTTTGAGACTTAGTAAAGAGCAGGGGCATTAAAAGATTGCCCCTGCGAATCAAGCGTATCTGTCACGCGGGCGGAAAGCTTCTCGGTCAGGAGTGGGGAGCTAATCTTATAGTCTTCCTCTATGACGAAAGCGGAATGCCAATAGGAATGCACAATAACTTATAAAAAGACCAATAATACGTTAATCGGCAAACCTAGCCTTACATTTTGGCTATGGGGCGCCGATTTTCTTCTTTTCAAGTGCTTTTGAGGGGAGATTTTTTCATTTTTCACTTATTTTGGGGCAGAAATGCTATCTTTGTCTCTATTGCACAAATTTTGTCGTTTCTAACTAGATATTGTACCAAAAAAATGAAAAAACTCAATATTTTGTGTTTTGGGTGTTGACAAACACTAATATTTGTGCTATGCTATAAGGGCGACAAAATCGAAATAACAAAAACATCTTAAGAAAGGAAAATAAAATGTATACAGTCATCAAGCGTGATGGAAAAATCGTTGATTTTGACATCAAAAAGATTTCTGAAGCGATCACAATGGCGTTTGACGCTCAGGAAAGAAACTACAATCCGGATATCATAGATTTCCTTGCTCTTAAAGTTACCGCAAACTTCGAGCCTAAGATCAAAGATCAGCATATAACCGTTGAGGATATCCAGGACTCTGTTGAATCTGTCCTTGTTCAGGCAGGCTACGACGATGTTGCCAAGGCGTACATCCTTTACCGCCGTCAGAGAGAAAAGCTCCGTAATGTTAAGTCTACCGTTCTTGACTACAAGTCCATAGTTGACAGCTATGTTAAGGTTACAGACTGGCGTGTTAAGGAGAACTCCACCGTTACCTATTCTGTCGGAGGTCTTATTCTTAACAACTCGGGCGCTATAACCGCAAACTACTGGCTCAGTGAGGTTTATGACGACGAGATAGCAAACGCTCACAGAAACGCCGATATTCACATTCACGACCTCTCAATGCTTACAGGCTATTGCGCAGGTTGGTCCTTAAAGCAGCTTATCCAGGAGGGTCTTGGCGGTGTAACAGGTAAAATTACCTCCGCTCCCGCAAAGCATCTTGCAACCCTCTGTAACCAGATGGTAAACTTCCTTGGCATTATGCAGAACGAGTGGGCAGGCGCGCAGGCCTTCTCCTCATTCGATACATATCTTGCCCCCTTTGTTAAGGTAGATAACCTTTCCTACGACCAGGTTAAGAAGTGCATTGAGTCCTTTATCTACGGTGTAAACACACCCTCCCGTTGGGGTACTCAGGCTCCTTTCTCCAACATAACCCTTGACTGGACCGTTCCTAACGACCTTGCGGAGCTTAACTGCATTGTCGGCGGTAAGGAAATGGACTTCAAGTACAAGGATTGTAAAAAGGAAATGGACATGGTCAACCGTGCGTTCATCGAAACAATGATTGAGGGTGACGCAAACGGCAGAGGCTTCCAGTATCCTATTCCCACATATTCTATTACCCGTGACTTTGACTGGTCTGAAACAGAGAACAACAAGCTTCTCTTCGAGATGACCGCAAAGTACGGTACTCCCTATTTCTCAAACTACATCAACTCGGATATGGAGCCCTCAGACGTTCGTTCTATGTGCTGCCGTCTCCGTCTTGACCTCCGTGAGCTTCGTAAAAAGTCGGGCGGCTTCTTCGGAAGCGGTGAGTCCACAGGCTCTGTCGGTGTTGTAACCATCAATATGCCCAGAATTGCATATCTTGCAAGCGATGAGGCTGACTTCTATAAGAGACTCGACCGCATGATGGACATCTCTGCAAGATCTCTTCACATCAAGCGCAGCGTTATTACAAAGCTCCTCGACGAGGGACTTTATCCTTATACAAAGCGTTACCTCGGCACCTTTGCTAACCACTTCTCCACAATAGGCCTTATCGGTATGAACGAGGTTGGTCTTAATGCTAAGTGGCTGAGAAAGGATATGACTCATGCCGAGACTCGCGAGTTTACCAAAGAGGTTCTTAACCACATGAGAGAGCGCCTCTCCGACTATCAGGAGCAGTACGGCGATCTCTACAACCTTGAGGCAACTCCCGCAGAGTCTACAACCTACCGTCTTGCAAAGCACGACCTTCGCCGTTATCCCGAGATCATTACCGCTTCCGACAAGACAAAGAACGAGACTCCCTACTACACCAACTCCTCACATCTTCCCGTTGGCTGCACCGACGATATCTTCGAGGCTCTTGATATGCAGGACGAGCTCCACACTCTTTACACCTCGGGTACAGTATTCCACGCCTACCTTGGCGAGAAGCTTCCCTCTTGGAAGAGCGCGGCTCACCTTGTTAGAACAATTGCCGAGAATTACAGACTCCCCTACTATTCACTCTCTCCCACATACACAGTATGTAAGAACCACGGCTATATTGCAGGCGAGGTTTATGAGTGTCCTCACTGCGGCGAAAAGACCGAGGTTTACAGCCGTATAACAGGCTATTACCGCCCTGTTCAGAACTGGAACGACGGTAAGACCCAGGAATACAAGCACAGAAAGGTTTATGCGGAGTCTAAGCTTACAGGCAAGGGTCCTATCCTCGGAGATATGCCCTTTGCTATGGATGAGGCTCACGCGCAGGCAGTAGCAGAGGTTGAGGCGGCAGAGTCGGGCAAGAAGTTCATTCTCTTTACAACCGCAACCTGTCCCAAGTGCCGTATGGCAAAAATGTTCCTCGACAACGCAGGCATCGAGTACGATACCGTAGTAGCATCCGAGGAGACCGCTGACCTTGTTAATCTTTACGGTATTAAGGAAGCTCCCACTCTCGTGGTTGTTTCGGGCGATAAGGCAGAGCGTATCTCTAATCCGTCGAATATCAAGGCATTCTGCGAACAGCTTATCAAAGCGTAAATTTTGAGCGCAATCCGCCGACTCCCGCACTTGCCGTAGGTTTCTACGGCTGGCATACGCGATTCGACGAATATCATCTCAAAATTTAGCTTTGCTAAAGATTTGCGTAGACGTAGAAATAACTCAAAAATTTCGCGCCTTGCAAAGGCACAAAAGACAGCTTTCAAAAATTTCCGCTGTGTGTACCTGCATACGCATAGCATAAAGGGCAATTCGCTTGCGGATTGCCCTAAACTTTAGTAAATCAAATTGACTGAAAGGAAATTTGACAATGTACGATATAATTGTTGTAGGCGCAGGTCCTGCGGGACTTACCGCCGCACTTTATGCAAGACGTGCCGAAAAGAGCGTTCTTGTAATTGAAAAGGACACCTTCGGCGGACAGATAACTCACTCCCCGAGAGTAGAGAACTACCCCGGCTTTATTGCTATGAGCGGCAATGAGTTTGCCGATAAGCTTATTGAGCAGGTTATGGCTCAGGGGGCCGAAATCGAGCTTGATAAGGTTACGGGTATCTCGGGAGATGCCGGAAGCTACACCGTTCACTGCGAGGGTAAGGACTATGAGGCAAAGGCTGTTATAATTGCTGCAGGCTCTCACCACCGCAAACTCGGTTTGCCTCGTGAAAACGACTTTGTAGGCGAGGGAATATCCTATTGCGCAGTTTGTGACGGCGCGTTCTACAAGGGTAAAATTGTTGCCGTTATCGGCGGCGGAAATTCAGCGCTCCAGGATGCGGTTCTCCTGTCTGAGAGCTGTGAATTTGTATATGTTGTTCAGAATTTGGATTTCTTAACCGGCGAAAGCAGCCTTGCGAAAATCCTTGAGAGCCGTGACAATGTTGGAATTGTTTATTCTTCTGTTGTTAAGGAAATTGTAGCAGATGACAAATTCTCAGGCATAGTTATAGAGAACACCAAAACAGGAATAAAAACAACACTTGACTGTGACGGAATGTTTGTAGCTATCGGCCAGGTTCCGGAAAATGAGCCTTTTAAGGATGTTCTTTCACTTAATGATTACGGCTATATAGTAGCAGGTGAAAACTGCCTTCCCGAGGGAGCCTCTGCAGGAATTTTTGTAGCAGGAGACTGTCGTACAAAGGCTATCCGTCAGGTAACAACCGCAACCGCAGATGGCGCAGTATCAGCTCTCGCAGCTTGCAGATTTATTGATTCGCTTTAATATACAAAAAAACAAAACCGCCGAATTTGCAAACTAAACTTGTCAAAATTAGCGGTTTTTTATAATATATTTGCTGGATGAGATTGTTGGTGAAACTGATGTGTTATACAAGCTTAGATAAACAGAGGGGTAGAAAGATATCTGCTTCCTGTATCGGGGAGCAGGGCAACAATGGTTTTGCCTGCGTTTTCGGGCAGTCTTGCAAGCTTTATAGCAGAGGCGAGAGCTGCGCCTGACGAAATTCCAACAAGCACACCTTCTTTTGCGGCAAAGAGCCTCGCTGCCTCGTAGGATTCATCCGTTGTAGCGGTCATAACCCTGTCATACACACTTCTGTCAAGCAGGTCGGGGATAAAGTTTGCGCCTATTCCCTGAATTCCGTGGGGACCCGAATTTCCGCCGGAAAGCAGGGGAGAGTCAGCAGGCTCAACCGCAACAATTTGAACATTTGGATTTTTTTCTTTAAGGTATCTGCCAACACCTGTAATAGTGCCGCCTGTTCCAACACCGGCAACGAAAATATCAACCTCGCCGTCGGTATCATCATATATTTCGGGACCTGTTGTTTCGTAGTGGGCTTTCGCATTTGCCTGATTTGTAAACTGGTCGGGAATAAAGCTGTCGGGAATGGTTTTTGCCAGCTCGTTGGCTTTGTCGATAGCGCCTTTCATTCCAAGAGAACCGTAGGTTTGCATAAGAACAGCGCCGTAAGCGCGCATAAGCATTTTGCGTTCCTCAGACATTGAGTCGGGCATAACTATAACAACCTCGTATCCGCGCGCTGTTCCTATGGCGGCAAGGCCTATTCCCGTATTTCCGCTTGTGGGCTCGATGATTGTGCTGCCGGGCTTAAGCTTTCCTGACTTTTCCGCCTCTTCTATCATATATAGGGCTGCTCTGTCCTTTGCCGAGCCCGTGGGATTAAAGCACTCAAGCTTTACCAGCAGTCTTGCCGAAAGGTTTTCAGCTTTCTCTATATTTTTGGCTTCGAGAAGAGGTGTTTTTCCTACAAGGCGGTCAATAGATTTATAGATGTTTCCCATATTATAATCCTTTCAAGGGTATACTTTAAGTATACTACCATTTTGCTTGATTGTCAATAATAAAGAGTGTTTTCCTTGACTTTCCTTGACTTTTAATAACTCTTGTTATATAATATAAAGGCTTGACTAAAGAAACGGAGCATAAAAGATGAACGAAACTAAGAAAAATATTTTTGAAAATCCGATAATTATAGCCCTAGGCGCGCTTCTTTGCTGCGCTTTGTGGGGTAGCGCAACTCCTGCAATAAAAATCGGAAAAGCGCTTTTAATAGAGGACAATGTAGAATCAACGATACTTTTTGCGGGCATTCGCTTTTTTGCCGCAGGAATTATTACAGTTTTGATTTACAGTATAGCAAGACGTAAGCTTCTTTACCCAAAGCTGAAAAACATGCCTAAGGTTGTGACAGTCAGCGTATTCCAAACAGTTATTCAGTACATATTCTTCTATGTGGGTCTTTCCTTGACAACCGGCGTTAAGGGAACTGTGCTTAGCGGCTCGTCGGCTTTCTTTATTGTAATTTTGGCAGCCCTGGTGTTTAAAACCGAAAACCTTACGGTGAAAAAGGTTCTTGCCTGTATTGTTGGCTTTGCGGGTATGCTTTTAGTCAATCTTAACGGTCTCGATTTTAATATGGGCTGGGGAGAGCTTTTTGTAATTATTTCCACTGTGTCATATGCCTTTTCATCAATGTTTATGAAGAAATTTTCTAAATACGAGGACCCTGTTGTAATAAGCGGTTATCAGTTTATCATAGGCGGAGCCTTTATGATAACCGTAGGACTTCTCTTTGGCGGAAAAATCAGCTTTGATGACACAACCGGAGTTGTAATTCTTGTTTATCTTTCCTTCCTTTCGGCTATTGCATACGCGGTTTGGGGAGTTCTTCTTAAGTATAACCCCGCATCTAAGGTCTCAATCTACAATTTCACAACTCCGGTGTTTGGCTCCATCCTTTCATACATCTTCCTGGTTGAAGAAAGAGCCAATATCAATCCGGTAAATCTTATTGTTTCTCTGGCAATAGTTTCTGCGGGTATACTTCTTCTTAACATTAATATTAAGAAAAAAGAAGCTGTCTTATCCGGCGAAAATACAGAAGTGACGGAAAAATAACAACCAAACATTACAAAAAGCAACGAAATTCGGCGGTTTCGTTGCTTTTCTATATCATATTAAACTATATTCAATCGAAATTTTTACTGATTGATGTCAAGCTCTTTTACCATGCGTATACACTCTTCGCAAAGACCAACGGTTTCGTTAACATTCTTAAAACCCTTACAAAGGGAGCAAGCCCTCTTGCGTGGTTTTATCTCAATATTATCATTATTAAGCACCAGGTCGACAGTAGTGTTCTTGTCTATTCCCAGCTGTTCTCTGTATCTGTAGGGAATAACAACTCTTCCAAGTGCATCTATTTCCTTTTGTGTAGTGACGCTTTTATTGTTCTTCATTTTACACCTCTTAGCAAAACATATAACCAACAATATGATAACACTTTGTTTGTGTAATGTCAAGAGTAAAAAAGGTATAATGTTATCAAAAAGTTTTCGAGGTGTTATCATGGCGACAAGCAAAATACAAACAGGTATAAGATTTGAGCCGGAGCTTCTCTATAAGATAACCAAGGTAGCAAAGCGCAACAAGCGCTCGCTAAATGCCCAGCTCGAATTTTTGGCGCAGGAGTGCGTGACAGCTTACGAGTCTGCAAACGGAGAAATTCCGATTGACGAGGGGGAACTTTATACCAAATAAAGAAAAAAGGGCTGTCTCAACTTTTGCATTTGAGACAGCCCCCTTTTTTCATAGTAAAATTTATTTTTTGCTTGATGCAACGGCACTCTTCATTATTAGGCAGCGCAGGGTCGGGGATGTGAGAATTTTCATTTTTGGAATTTTGGTCCACAGCTTAAATTTTAACCTGCAGGTTCCACTCTTATAGCGGGCAAGGGCTTGTCTTTGTGTCTTGGATTTTGCCAAAGCCTGTGCTAATATATGCCCCGAGAGGAGCGCTGAGCTGATGCCCTCAAAGGAGCTTGCGCTGATAAAGCCCGCTGCCTCACCAACGAGATACGCACCCCTGCCGCCTACAAAAAAGTCTTTTGACTTTCTTGGGCTGCATACAAGGCAGGCTTCTTTTTTCACTGGCTCCCCAAATTTTGTGTTAAGGCGGTTTTCAAGCCTGTATTTCTGAAGCTCAAAGGTCTCTTTGCAACCGCGTGTTTTAAATGCGCCGCCGAAAATGTAGTATTCTCCCTTGCGTATTGTCCAAGAACAGCTATCGCTTGTTACCCCGTCATAAATGCAGGAATAGTCGGGCAGGGAGGGGTCTGTGTCCTTATACCACTCCTGAACAGCAGTGTATTTGTATATTTTCTTTTCGGGGAAAAGGCTTTTTCTCACAACAGAGGATGCGCCGTCAGCGCCCACCACAGCCTCTGAATACAGGTTAAAGGTCTCCTTTCCGCATTTTACGGTCAGGCGAAAGCCGCCTTTTTTATTTCGTGATACCCTAAGGCACCTGCCTGAAAAAATATCTGTGTTTTTTGGCACAAGAGACAAAAGATATTTGTCAAATGCCTCTCTGTCCATATTAAGGTAGTCTCTTTTGTAGCTTTGCTTTATAACCTCTTCAAGGTCGAATGTTTCGACTGTGGTCGACTGGGGTAAGGCAAGGATTTCGTCGGGGATAGAAATATTAAGGTCGGAGAGCTGTTTTTTTGCGTCGGGGGACAGAAGTCCTCCGCAAACCTTGCCTCCTGCGGAAATGCCGTCTATAATAACTGCTTTAAGCTCCGGGCGCATCTCAAGCAGCTCCTTAGCCAATACAGAGCCGGAAGGTCCTGCGCCAACAATTGCGATATCGTACATATTTTCCCTCGTCAAAGCCAAAAGGCATTTTTTGATTTAAGTATACTATATTTGGCTTGATTTGTCAACAACCGAGATAGAAAAGAGATGCCAAAGCAGCCCCTTTATAATAAATCGGAAAAGTTCACTCTACCATAAGTCTTTCAAAGCAATCGTATCCCTCGCTTGACTCAAATCGAATGCCGAGAATTTTTATATATCTGTTGTAGTCATAGTCGTAGGTAGAAAGGGGTCTTGCATAGGCATTGTCTGTCTGTGCGGCAACAAGCGGGTCCTCACCGTCAAATCCAACAACAAGCAGGGTGTGGTAGTAGCCCTCGTTTTCTCGCGCCAGCTGAATAACATCACCGATTTCAAGCTCATCTGCGGTAATAACTCTGCCAAAGGGTCCTACATCGGCATTTGTAGTTATAAAGTTGTAAAAAAACTCAACTCCCGACCATGATGGCGAGCGGTCATCAAGCGAGATATAATACCAGCCGAATGTGGGCTTGTAGTTCATAACACAGCCGCCCGCATAGATGCATTGGGAAACAAAATTTGTGCAATTACCTCCTATTCCCGCAAAGTTTGCGAAATTAGGATTTTGCGAAAAGGCAAACTTTCTTGCATATGCCACGGCATTTTCTCTTATATAAGGCTTTGTCGCTAACATTTTTACTCCTCAGAAAATATATTCATTTTTCACAGTATCATTTTACGCAAAAAAACAAGATTTTGTGAAAAAAATATCTTGAAATTTGGTATGCATATGTGTATAATATTATTGTTAATAAACTTACAAATTTCGGAGGATTTCTTATGGACTCGAACAAAAGACCTGATACTATGGAGCGCATTACGACTAAAGCCTTAGCAGAAGCCTTTATCGCGGAGCAGATTAAGGCGGTAAAAGAGGCGGTTGGCGACAAAAAGGTGCTTCTCGCCCTTTCCGGCGGCGTTGATTCATCGGTTGTTGCGGCTCTTCTCGTAAAAGCTATAGGAAAGCAGCTTACCTGTGTGCACGTAAATCACGGACTTATGCGTAAGGGTGAAAGCGAACAGGTTATTGATGTTTTTGGCAAGGAGCTTGGCGCAAATCTTGTTTATGTTGACGCAACCGACAGATTTTTAAATCTCTTGGCAGGTGTTTCTGACCCCGAGAGCAAGAGAAAAATTATCGGTAAGGAGTTCATTGAGGTATTCGCAGACGAGGCAAGAAAGCTTGAGGGTGTTGAATTCCTTGCTCAGGGTACTATCTATCCCGATATTCTTGAATCCATAAAGCAGGCAGAGGGCAAAAAGGCGGTTAAGTCTCACCACAATGTCGGAGGACTTCCCGAGGACCTGAAGTTTGAGCTTGTTGAGCCTCTTAAGCTCCTCTTTAAGGATGAGGTGCGTGTTGTGGGCGAGGCTCTGGGTCTCCCTCACAAGATGGTTTACCGTCAGCCCTTCCCCGGTCCCGGTCTTGGTGTAAGATGCCTTGGCGCCATCACCCGCGACAGACTTGCGGCGCTCAGAGAGGCTGATGCAATTCTCAGAGACGAGTTTGACAAGTGCGGCCTTGCGGAAAAGACCTGGCAGTACTTTATCGCAATTCCCGATATCAAGTCGGTTGGCGTAAAGGACGACTCCCGTTACGAGGGCTGGCCCGCAATCATCCGTGCCGTAAATACAAAGGACGCAATGACCGCGACTATTGAGGAAATCCCCTATGCAGTTCTTCATAAGATTGTTGCGAGAATTACAAACGAGGTTGAGGGCATAAACAGAGTACTCTATGACCTTACTCCCAAACCCACAGGAACAATTGAGTGGGAGTGAGAAACTACATCCCGAAAACCCTTATACCACAAGGGTTTTCGGGATTTCATTTTTCGAAAAGTACACGAAAAGTACATAACGGCACTTTGAAGCCTTATCCGCACAGCTTATTCAGCTTGTCCGAAACTTCCTCATTTTTGTGAGGATACAGGTGAGAATAGGTTTCAAGAGTGGTTTGGATATCTTCGTGTCCAAGTCTTTCACTAACGAGCAGCGGAGAAAATCCAAGTTCAATTAACAAGCTTGCATGGCTATGTCTTAAATCGTGTACTCGGATCCTTTTTGTTCCGCTGAGTTTACAGCCTCGTTCCATCTCATTATACAGAAAACCTTTGCTAACATCAAAGAGTCGATCTCCATCCTCATAGTCAACCAACCGGGAAACGTAATCCTGTACCAGATCGCATACGTGCTCCGGCAAGGTTATCCTTCGATTGCTTTTCGGTGTTTTCGGCTCTAAGATCAAATCCTCATTATCTAATCGAGCGTAATTTTTGTTAATATCCACTGCCTTTCCCTTAAAGTCGAAATCGCTTAGTGTTAAAGCCATCATTTCTCCCGAACGCATTCCACTCCAATATAGCAAATTGAATACGGTCCTTGTGACGACTCTATCGCTGACAGCCTTTTCAAACGCTTTGAATTCATCAAGTGTCCAGAAAAGCATTTTGTCAGCTTTTTTCTTTCCCATAGCACCGCATATTTTCGCAGGATTTTCCGAGAGCCCGTAATACTTACAAGCATAATTGAACAAAGCAGAAAGCTGATTGTTAACGGTTTTCAAATACGTTTTCTTGAATCTCTTTTCATTAGACATCATTACGGTTTGCCATTGGCGCACAGTAGTTGCCGAAATTTTATTCAGCTTCATTTCCCCGAAGTAAGGGATAATATGTGTTTCAAATATATTTACCTTACCGGCGTATGTAGTCGGCTTAATGCGAACTTTACAGTCCTCCAGATATACTTGAACGAAGTTTTTGAATTTCATCTCGGTTGAACCGCTGAAGCGATTAAGAAAATCCATTTCGTATTCTTTTGCTTCGCGCTGAAGCTTGAATCCCATTTTCTTTTTCTGTATGCTTTTTCCCGTCCAATCCTTATAAACAAATTTGCAGTACCAAAGTCCGGTCTTTTCGTCTTTGTAGGTCGGCAATGAATTTCACCTCCTATCTAACAAATATCATCGCTCGAATACAATCCTTAACCATTAAAGATACACGTTTTCATAAAAGTATCTTGCAGAAATTTTACCTGATACAATAATTTTTCCTTGCTTTTCAAGCCGATCATTCAGTTGCTTGATAATGCGGTACGCAGTACTGCGCGATACGCCAAGTATTTCGCATATGTCAGTAGCACTTAACAATTTCTTTGTAACAGGTATTTCTGTCGATTTGTTTTCAAACATAATACCTCCTTCCCGACAGCCTGCGGTTAGGTTTGTATTCTTGCTCATTATCATTATACTATATTTCAGCAAAAATCCCCGCAGACTGTCTAAGATTATATATAAAATTAAATCAAGAAAAAGCACCTTAATGCCGAGCCATTTCCTTCGCTCCGTTTGACCGAGTATTTTCAGGTCGTGCTATGCACTGTTTCATTTGTGGGCGAGCTCGTATCGTGGCACACTATCCGCAAATCCTGTATAACTCTCGGCATAAGGCTATTCAATTGTGTGAATGCTTCTTTGGGAAGCTCGTTCACTTATTAAATAGCAGGCAACACACCATAACTCTTCAGAAATTTTCAAAAAACAACTGTATGACGATATATCATAACAGTTGCTTTTCCGATTACTTAATTTAAAACAAAAAGGAGCAGCTTCACTTGCATTTTTCTTGAACGATTGAAAAATTCATAAAAATATGATATAATAATCTCACCGATAAATAAGAATTTGACGAGGTGTTTCAATGGTTAGAATAGCAAGGAATAAAGACAGTCGTGTTTTGGCAGAAATGGCTGTTCAAATGTGGGATAGTAATACTGTTGATGAATTAGAAGCAGAGTTTGCCGAAACACTTAATGACAAGCAATCTGCATTTTTTATCAAGTATATAAATGATTTACCCGTAGGATTTGCGCAATGTGGTTTGAGAACTGACTATGTTGAAGGCACGGAAAGTTCTCCTGTGGGTTACTTGGAAGGTATTTTC
>JAGATD010000026.1 GCA_017621415.1 Clostridia bacterium | reverse complement strand
GTGTCTTGAATAATAGTCCTTAAAATCATTGATAAGAGATACAGTCTTGTTGAATACCTCTTCGTTTTCGCACCTCTGCATAAGGAGATGCTCAGCACCGAACATTTCGGGCACCTCGGTGAGAACACAGCTGCCGCCCATGGCAATAACCTTGTCGGAAAGTCTGCCTACAAGGGGGTTGGCGGTAATTCCCGAATATCCGTCAGAGCCGCCGCACTTAAGACCGAGTCTTAATTTTGATACCGGAACAGGCTCTCTCTTAAACTGAGATGCGTATTCCTTGAGCTCGTTTATGAGTCTTACACCCTCGGCAATATCGTCATCAAAGTCCTGGGTGTTAAGGAACTTAACTCTCTCGTCATCCCATTCACCAAGCACCTTTTTAAACACGTCAATATTGTTGTTTTCACAGCCGAGGCCGAGAACAAGAACACCTGCCGCGTTGGGGTGGTTTACCATACCGCGCAGAATCAGCTGTGTTGTAGTCTGGTCGTCACCCAGCTGAGAGCAGCCAAAGGGGTGGGAGAAGTGGCGGGCGCCTGTCAGCTTTGAGAGCTGCTCGGCAACCTTGTTAACACAGCCAACGGTGTTAACTATCCAAATCTCGTTTCTTATACCAACATCGCCGTTCTTACGAACATAGCCCATAAAGGTCTTTGTTTTATCCTCCTCGGGAATGTCGTAAAACTTAGGGGCATAGGTGTATTCGAGATTACCCGAAAGGTTAGTCTTTACGTTATGGGTGTGTACATGCTCCCCTGCCTTGATGTCACAGGTTGCATAACCTATGGGATTTCCGTACTTGATTATATTCTCGCCCGCCTTAATATCACGAAGAGCATACTTATGACCGTCGGCAAGATTTATGTCAACATTGTCAAGTCTGTTGATTATCATTTTTATCTCCAAACAAATTTAATTATTTTGCGATATACTTTTCAACCTCGGGCACAAGGGCAGAAAGGTCCTCGCCCCAAAGAGAGGTGTTTGCAAGGATTGCGGCTGTGTCGTTGTTTTTCATAAACTCAACAACCTCGGGCGCATCGTTTGTCATATCGGTCTTGTAGAACTCGATAAGCTTAGCAAAGGAGAAGAGAAGCGTCTCTGGCATCTTGTTATATCTCTTTATGTACTCGAGAATAGAGGGAAGAACTCTTACCTTGAACTTAGAAACAGAGTTGAGAGCGATAGAGGAAAGATAGTGCTTGATGTAAGGGTTAGAGAATCTCTCGATTACGCTGTTAGCATAGCTGATAAGCTCGTCGCGGGGCAAATCCAGTGTGGGAATAATTTCATCAAATACGCACTTTTTAATGTGCTCGTTCATCTTAGCATCGTCAATGCAGCTCTTAACTGTGTCAAGACCGGAGAGAAGAGCATAGGGAACAAGAGATGTGTGAGCGCCGTTAAGGATACGGACCTTTCTTGTACGGTACATCTCAAGCTTGTCGGGAGTTACGATAACATTAAGTCCCGCCTTGGAGAAGGGAAGCTCAGCCTCAATGTCATAGTCGGTCTCAATTACCCAAAGGTGGAAGAACTCAGAGGTGTTTACCATATTGTCCTCGTATCCGAGACCCATGTCCTCGCCCTTGGGGTAGCCTGTGTTGATACGGTCAACAAGGGTGTTGGTAAATATGTTTTCCTTTTCAACCCATGCCTTGAAGTCACAGCCGAGATTCCAAAGGTCGGCATACTTAAGAACGCACTTTTTAAGGTTGTCGCCGTTTCTGTCAATAAGCTCGCAGGGCAGGAATATAAATCCGGGCAGACCCTTTTCAAATCTTCTCTTAAGAAGCAGAGTAACCTTAGCGGGGAAGGTCTTCGGGGGCGCGTCGGTAATTTTATCCTCGTCGGAGTAAACAATACCCGACTCGGTGGTGTTGGAAACAACAAATCTCATCTCGGGCTGGTCAGCAAGAGCAAGATAGCCCTCAAAATCCTCATAAGGCTTAACGCAGCGGGAAATAACGTCAACTAAGGTCTTGTCAACTCCCTCAATTCCGCGGATAACGTGAGTGTATACACAGTTCTGCGCCGAAAGCATATCGCACATTCCCGCCTCGATAGGCTGAACAACAACAACACTTCCGTCAAAGTCAGACTTTTCGTTTACCTTCTGGAGCATCCAGTCAACAAATCCGCGGAGGAATCCGCCCTCACCGAACTGAATAACTCGCTCGACTCTTTGTGTTTTTTCAAAATTCATAGCTTGTGTCTCACTTTCAAATGTATTTAAATTAATTATAGTTCAAATGTATTTAAATTAATTATAGCTCAAAATTTGGGTAATTTCCTTAAATATTTTGATTATTTAAAGCAAAAAAGCTTAAATTTCTTGATTTTTTTGATATTCTGTGGTAACATAGACTCAGAATATATAAAAACGGAGGTTGAAATATGGAATATTGGTCAGCGCCGGAGATGGGAATGCGGTTTGTTGAGGGAGAGCGTGTAAAGATTGAGAGCTTCAAGGGGCGGGGCGTACCTATGCGCGGCCACCACTACCACAATTTTTATGAAATATATTATATGGCGGAGGGAAAGGGAACATACTTTATCAACGACCGCACATATGACATAGTTCCCGGAGATATTATAATCGTACCGCCCAACATCATACATAGCACAGCCTACGGCGACAAGGAATACGAGCGTATACTTCTCGAGTTCTCCGACTCTATGATACCAAAGTTTCTAAATGATAGGGTCAGAGATATACCAAATCTTTACCGCCACCCGGGTGTAGCAAGAGAGGTACATCTTATACTTCGTGATATCGAGAGGGAGTATAAAAATCCCGACGATTATTCCATGCACGAAATAAAATGTCTTATAAGTCACTTGCTTGTGGTCCTTATTCGCAACCTGTCGGCAGTAAAGACGGTTCACTCGCGCGATGCGGTTATCTCAGAGGTGGTTGCGTTTATAAAAGAAAATTATCAAACAAACATCAGCCTAACTCAGCTTGCCGACAGTCACTTCATCAGCCCCGAGCATCTCTCAAGAACCTTTAAAAAAGAAACCAACTTCGGATTTAACGAATTTATTTCTCTTGTAAGAATGCAGAAGGCCGAGCAGCTATTAAAGGGCAGAGAAAGGTACAGTATTTCCGAGGTGGCATATGCCTGCGGCTTTAACGACTCAAATTATTTCTCCGATAAGTTCAAGCGCACCCACGGAATGTCTCCGCTTCAGTACAGTAAGTCATTCAGAGTAGGTAAGGCATCAAGAACAAATAAAGACAGGAAAAATAAGATTCAGGACTCTTGAAAAATCAAAATTAAAATCAGTGAAGCCTCGAGCTTAAAGCAGAGGATAGAAATATCTTTCTATAAAAAATCAGCCCCAGCACACCTGCCGAAATAACCTCGCCTATGCCAACGGTGGCAAAGAATAAAATGTATGCTCCCTCTTCACCGTAAACAAACATAAGGACAAGAGGGATAATAAGAGCGTTTGCAAGAATTGTCGGCAGTGTTCCCATAAAGGGCATTTTAACAAATTGCTTTCTGAAAAGTCTTGTAAGCATAGCACCGATAAAGGTTGCAAGACTGCCAAAAACAATGTCCCACAGGGCGCAGCCTGTAAGAAAATTTGCAAGAGCGCACCCGAGGGTAAGCCCCGCCACAGCCTCAGGCATAATAAGAGGTAAGAGACAGAGAGCCTCCGAGAGTCTTACCTGGATTGCTCCGCTTGAGAGTCCCGCCGCAGCGCTGATAAAGGTGAGGGCTACGTAAAGCGCGCCTATGGCGGCAGCCCGTGTAACCGCTTTTACGGTTTTTCTTTGGTTGGTCATTTTGTTTTCTCCTAGTTTTGTTTTTTCGTCTTTCGACTGGGTGAGGATGGTCACGAACTCACCAAGAAATATTTTATCATATATTTTCTTTAAGTACAAGTAGAATCGACAAAAAAATAATAAAATTTTTGTAAAAGTCATCTAAATTTAACCGGAGCTTTACCGTATCTTAGTTGCCCGATGTCCATATAAAGGCAAACATGGAATAATTTACAGGTAGCAATTTCTGTTTGATGGTAGTATAATGGTTATCGTAAACAGAAAAAACTCAGGGAGAAATTTGTTTTGGAATTTTTGCTTATCGGAGATTCAAAGCTGAAAATAGTAATGACCGAAGAAGATATGAAGACCTTTAAGCTGGATAGAGGTGAGGATTACTCTTCGTCGGGCTATCGCAGAGCCTTTTGGCGGGTTCTTGACCTTGCTAAGGCTGAGGTGGGCTTTGACCCCGAGGGAGATAAAATACTGATACAGTTTTATCCGCTGAAGAGCGGGGGATGTGAGGTCTTTGTAACAAAGCTTGGCATTCTCTCAAAGGAGTCTGCAAAAATGGTTATAAGGTCGGATAAGGTTGCAATGCTTTCAAAAGCAAAGAGGCTTTATGCCTTTGATTCAAGAGAGGATCTTTTGGGCTTTGTGTCTGCCATAAAGTCGCTTAATCTCCAAGAGTACCCCGACGCCGATGTTTATAAAACACGTTCTGCCGGGTATTATCTTGCGATTGAGGAGTTTTCAAGAGATGACAGTGCGGAGATGCCCCAGCTTCTCGAGTATGCAAGACCCCTAAATTCGGACATTGAATTTTTCGCATCAGAGCATCTTGAAAGGATATCCTGCTCTGACGGATTAGACGGGATAGAAAACCTGATTTAACCTACATAAAAAGCGGCTGAGCCTAAGCCCGCATAAAAGAGAAAGAGAGAACAAATCGGGAAAACCGAAATGCTCTCTCTTTTCCTGCTAATATAACTTCAACTTGGAAATTGCCCAATCATAACTATGCAAAGCATATCATAACTCATAACATGCCCACAGGGCAATCATAGCTTTAACCGTTCTCAATATCTGCAATCATGCCGACTCTTATCGCATGGCGGCCGCCCTCGTATTCGTTATTAAGGAACTGGTCAACAATGTCAAGAGCCAGGCAGGAGCCGATAACTCTGGCGCCCATGCAGAGCAGGTTTGCGTCATTGTGGCGGCGGGTCATCTTTGCCGAATAGGTGTCAGAGCAGAGCGCCGCGCGAATATTCTTGTGCTTGTTTGCGCACATAGACATTCCGATACCGGTGCCGCAGATAAGAATACCGAATGATTTGTCAAGGTCAGCCTGCACCTTTTCGCATACCGCCTTAGCAAAAACAGGGTAGTGGCATGAAGCCTCGGAGTCACAGCCCAAATCCTCCACCTCATAGCCAAGCTCTGTCAGGTGAGCCTTTACCTCTTCCTTAAGTCTGTATCCTGCGCTGTCAGCGCCGATAAAAATTTTTCTCATTTTATTTACCTCTTAAAATCAATTTTTCAGCTTTTCAAGTCTTTCTCGCTCTGCCTGGGGCAGGCGGAGATAGGTTGGCGATATTTCCTTGTCCGAAACATATTCTCCCGACAGATATTTCTGATATGCTATTTTTGCAACCGAGGCTGCGTTTTCGTTTATCAGAAGCTCAGGGGTGATTTCGGTGACGATGCCCGATTTTTCAAGAGCATTTCTTGTAACAGAATAGCCGTCACCCGAAATGTAGATTTTCTGTCCCTCATAGCCGCGCAGCTCGTCAGAAAGGTCTGAAAGTGAGATAGCCCTGTCCTCGGTAAGTCTTTTTCTCTCACCGCCTATGCAGGAGAAGAGGGCGTTGTACACCTGAGCTCGCCTTGCATCCATACAGGGGACAAGAATTCCCTCGAGCCCAGATAGATTTTCGGCAAGGGCATCAAGAGTCGAAACCTCAATACAGGGAATATCCCTGCCAAAAGCTAAGCCCTTAACCAGCGAAACACCGATGCGCACTCCGGTAAATGAGCCGGGACCCACAGATACGGCATATGCGTCAATATCCGAGAACTTAAGACCGAGGGAGCTGAGAATATCCTCAGCCATAGGTAAAAGCAGCTCGCTTTGAGTCAAGCCGTTGTCAATATTATAAGATGCAAGAATACGTCCGTCGTCAAGCACGGCGCAGGATGCCGCCTTGGCGGTACTGTCAAATGCTAAAATCTTCATACTTTGCCTCGATAGTAATTTCTCTTCCGTCGGGGAATGGCTCACAGCGCTTTATTGTAACAAACAGGGTATCATCGGGCAGAGCGGAGTCGATATTCTCCGACCATTCAATAACCGAATAACCCTCAGCCTCAATATATTCGTCATATCCGATAGAATAAAGGTCGTTTTCATCGGTTATACGGTACATATCAAAGTGGAAAAGCCTTGCTCTTCCGCGGTATTCGTTAACTATGGTATATGTGGGACTTTTGACTCCCGAAATGCCGAAATGCGAGGCAAATCCGCGGGTAAATGCAGTCTTACCCACACCAAGCTCGCCTCTCATGGCAATAGCAGCCCGCTTTATTCCCTCGGCCTCAAGAGAGGCTGCAAGTCTTTTTCCGATTATTTCGGTTTCCTCAGCGGATTTTGTTAAATAAACCATATTGTTCTCTCTTGCCTAATCGATTATTCCTTTAAGGTAGCTGTCAGCTCCGTCACCCAAAAGGAATTTTAATATAGCTTCATACTCTTTTTTTGCCGATGCTTTTTCGGCATCACTGATACCCTTATTCTTAATCGCTCTTAACAGAGTGTTTTTAGGCGTGTTTTCAGGGTCGGTAAGCTCCAGCGCAGAAACAGAGTAGCCAAAGGACCTAAGTCTTGCAAGTCGCAGGGCATCTGTTGCCGCCTCCGAGAGCTTGTTTAAAATATGAGGATAATTTGTTATGAACTTAAGCTCGGGAGCATTGATTTTATCTTTCATATACCTGTGGCAGCAGGGCGTTGAAAGAATAATTTCAGCCCCAAGTCTAACGGCGTTTTCAAGCACAATGTCGGTAGCAATATCACATGCGTGAAGAGATATTACCATATGAGGTGCTATGCTTGTGGAGAGGGTGGATATATCCTGCACTTTAAAGTGCATTCCCGAAAAACCAAGCTCACGCGCCAGAGCCTCGCACCACAAAACAACATCTCTTTTGAGGTCTACCGAGAGCATATAAACCTCTCTTTTTTTCACCTCGGTAAGGTAGTAATATACCGCAAAGGAGAGGTAGCTTTTACCCGAGCAAAGGTCGAAAATTACAATTTCGCCCTCGGGCAATTTCTTATAAATATCCTCAATGTTTTCAAGGAATTTGTTAATCTGCCTGAATTTACCTTGGCGTTTGTCATGAATTCTGCCATCGGCAGAGGAAACCCCAAGCTTTTTGAGAAATTCCTCATCACCTTTTAGGATATAGTTTTTCTGCTTGTCAAGAGCCTCGATTGCCGACTCAAATCCGCCGCCCGAAATCTTGCGCAAAAGCGCATCTCCCCCGAGGACCACCTCTCCCCTCTTACCCCTTTTCCACTCGGCATCACCAAGCTGGGTTATAAGATTGACCTGAGAGTAGCTCTCAAAAAGAGGCTCAATCTCCGAGGCTATTTTTTCTTCGGGAATATTCTTTTGCGATACGGTATTTCCGGGCAGAGAAAGCTCTGCCGCGAGATGTCTTTTGCCCCTGTGAGAGACAAGCCTTGCGCTGATTTTAGATACTTCGGTGTCCCGCGGCTTTGAGAAAACCAGCTTTTTTAATGCCTCGCGGCGGACACATTCAAGAATAAGCGATACAAATTCGGCATTATTCATTGTCGTTATCTTCAGCCTTTTTCTGAACCTCAACGTCCTTTTTCTTAAAGGATATCTTGCGCTCGGTTCTGTCAGAAATTCTCTTAAGGTTTTCTCTGTGGCACCAAACGATAATAATTGCGAGAAGAATTGTGCAAAGGGTCATTATAAGAGGAGCCGAGCCTCCGAAGAATACCTTGGCATATCCGCTTACAACAACAGGGAAGAGCACGGCGACACACACAGAGCCGAGAGATACATATTTCGACATCGCAACAATGATTATAAACAGGGTTATAAGGATAAGGAAAGGTATGGGAGTAAGAACTAAGGCAACCGTTGCGGTAGCCAGAACACCCTTACCGCCCCTGAAGCCGTAGTAAATGGGGAAAATGTGACCGATAACTGCAAACAGTCCCGCAACGTAGCAGAAGTCCGAAAGGCTGATACCGCTGTAGTAGCCAAAGCCGAAGATAATTCCCGCAAAGATGATAGATAAAACCGCCTTAAGCATATCGCCGAGCAGTGTGAGACCCGCAGCGGCCTTGCCGTATGTACGAAGCATGTTGGTAAGACCCGCGTTTCCGCTGCCGTGAGTTCTGATATCGTCACCGAACATGGCCTTTGAAATAATGATAGCCGAGTTAACGCTTCCCAGCAGGTAAGAAACAATCATAACAAGAACACCCGACACGCCGATAATGAGCGCAGCCTGCCACTCCTCGGTAATTGTAATGACCTCCTTAGTCAGCCAGTTGAGAAGTCCGTCATTAAGATTAAACATAAAATGCCTCCGAATAATTAAAATTCTTCAGTAAAAATTCGCACAAAATATTATATCACCAATTAGTATAAAAGTCAAGAAATATATTGCAATTTGGCGTGTCACATGCTAAAATATATTCAGTAAATATTTGGAGAAACCTAAATGAAAACAAAGCTTTGCCGTCTGCTCTCGGAAATGGGAATAGAATATTTTGCGGTTCTTGATTATCAAAGCTGCAGAGTGCAGGCAGAAAATATAATAGAAAGAGCGGGCTTTTCGCCAAGAAGCGTTATAGTATACCTTGTGCCTTATTATACCGGTGAGTGCGTTAATATCTCCCGATATGCGTCATCTCCCGATTACCACCTGGCAATAAGAGAAATAAACGCAGGGATAGAAGAGCTTTTGCGCTCAGAGTTTCCCGAAGCAAATATGCGGGGGTATGGTGACCACAGTCCTATAAGCGAATGCCACGCGGCCCTTATCGGGGGACTGGGAATAGCAGGGGACAACGGGCTTTTAATTAATGAAAAATACGGCAGCTATATCTTTATCGGAGATATGATAACCGATATCTCACCGGAGCTGCTTTTTGCCGAAGAGCCGAAAGAAATTATCCGTTGCGAGGGCTGCGGAGCCTGTAAAAGAGCCTGTCCCACAGGAATACTTTCGGGTAAGGGGCAGGAGTGCCTGTCGGCAATAACTCAGAAAAAGGGTGAGCTTTCGGAAGAAGAAAAGTCGCTTATGCGAAAATACAACACTGCCTGGGGCTGCGACATCTGCCAAAGCAGCTGTCCGCATAACAAAAATCCGAAGAAAACCCCTGTAAAATTCTTTTATAATGACAGAATAGATAATCTTACAGCCGAAATTCTCTCTTCAATGACAAAGTCCGAGTTTGAAAAGCGCGCCTTTGCCTGGCGAGGCAGAAAAACGGTAGAAAGAAATATTGAAATACTAAACCATACGGAGGATTTATGCTTAAAATAGTCGGTTTAACAAAGAAATACGGTGACAAATGCGCCGTTGACAATCTTGACCTTGAAATCGGAGCAGGTGAGATTTGCGCCTTTATTGGTCATAACGGAGCGGGTAAAACCACCACTCTTAAAGCCTGTATAGGTATACTTAACCCCGACGAGGGAAATATATTTATTGACGGAAAATCGGTTCTCACCGACCCTATGGCGACAAAAAGCATTACAGCGTATATTCCCGACAACCCAGACCTTTACGAATATCTCTCGGGAATTAAATATCTTAATTTTGTAGCAGATGTCTACGGTGTAAGCGCTGAAAAAAGAAATGCTCTTATACCCGAGCTGGCAGACAAATTTGCCATAACAAAGGACCTGGCGCTTCCTATCAGCGCCTACTCCCACGGAATGAAGCAAAAGCTTGCGATAATTGCCGCCTGGCTCCATTCCCCGAAGCTTATCATAATGGATGAGCCCTTTGTGGGGCTTGACCCCAAGGCGTCCTTTATTCTAAAGGAAATGATGCGTGAGCATTGCTCCTCGGGAGGCTCCATATTCTTCTCCACCCACGTTCTTGACGTTGCCGAAAAAATATGCGACAAGGTGGCCATAATAAAAGAGGGCAAGCTTATCGTTTCGGGCAGAATGCAGGAGGTTCTCGGAGACGTGTCGCTTGAGTCCGTATTCCTAGAGCTTGAAGGAAGTGACGACGATGATTAAAAGGCTGATTTCCATAAAGCTGATATCCTTTATCTCCTCTGTGGGTAAAAAAAGAGGCAAAAGCCTGTCGGCTGCATCCTATTCAAAGGCAAAGCTTGCGGGATATATAGCTCTTTATCTCTTTGTTCTCGCCACATTTGCCTCTCTTTCCGCAATGATAGCATATACCGTAGGCTCGCTCTTTGTTCCGATGGGCTTTGACAGTCTGTATTTCGGTCTCTTTATGACCGCGGCTCTGTCGATAATCTTCATTCTTTCTATTTTTGAAACAAAGTCAGAGCTATTTGAGTGCAAGGATAACGACCTGCTTCTCTCAATGCCCATAAAGCCGAGACACATAGTCATAAGCCGTATTTTCACGGTGCTTATATACAACTATGTTGAATGCGCGGTAATAATGCTGCCTGCCATAGTTGTTTACGGACTTCTCGGCGGCTCGGTGCAGGGAATTGTCGGCTCGGTGCTGGTTATGCTTTTAATTCCTCTTCTTGCAACCTCGCTTTCCGCGGGAGTCGGCTATCTTGTAGCGCTTGTTTCGAAAAAGCTAAAGCGCAACAGCCTTTTCACAACTGCTATTTCACTTGCGTTCCTGCTTGCCTACTTCTTTGGCTACCAGTCGCTTTTAGACGGGGTAGACAGCCTTGCTGAAATGTCGCCTGAGATGGCTTTAGCCCTTGCAGAAAATCTCGGCTTTTTCGGAATAATAGGCTCTGCCGCACTTCTTAAGGCTATTCCCTTTGTTATACTTGTTATATTGTCCGTCGGCGCAGCCGCTATTGCATATTTTGTAATTTCATCAAACTACATATCAATAGTAACCGGCAATAAGGGTGCGTCGCATGCTGCGTACAAGGCAAAAAAGCTAAATTCGAAAACTCCCTTTGCCGCTCTTGCGTTAAAGGAAATCAGGGGCTTCATCTCATCCTCCGCGTATATGCTTAACGCGGGGCTCGGACTTGTATTTTGCGTAATGGTGGGTGTTTTAGCTCTGATAAACAAGAATGAGCTTTTGTCGGCTCTGCCTATAATTCCGCTAATCTTTACCGATGTTACAGACCCCCATGCTTTTCTCTCGGCAATTGTTCCATCAGCTATAATTACTGTCCTTTCAATGAATTTTATCTCCTCGGCAGCCCTCTCGCTTGAGGGTAAGCGGCTCTGGGTAATAAAAAGCATGCCTCTTTCGGGCAGGGTCGTTCTTGGGGCAAAGCTTATGCCTCATATAATTGTTTCACTCCCCGTGTCGCTTATTACCTCTGTGCTTTTCGTAATCGCGCTTGAGCCTCCTGTGATTTTTATTCCGTTTATTGTTATTACACCCATTATCGGAGTAATCTTCTTTGCTCTCTTTGGCGGGGTCGTAGGCGCTCTTATGCCGAAATTCGATTATGAAAACCAGGTACAGGTAATAAAGCAGTCGGCATTATCCTTTGTTGCAATGTTCGGCTCTATGATTTTTGGTCTGGGATCTGTGGCGCTTTGCGCAGTGCTTTCTATGGTCCTCTCGCCTGTTTTAGCATCATTGCTGCTTCTTTTGGCACTGATAGTGCTCTGCGCGCTTCTTGCATACATTCTCTTTGGCTGCCTTGCCAAGAAGTATGACCGTATCGAGGCGTAAAACCCAAAAACTGAGTATAAATCAAGGCAGAAAGGTAATATAAATGAGATTTGTAAGAGAATATGACAGAAAGCCGGTATCGCTTTTTGCTAAAATTTCGCTTGTGATTTTTGTAATCGCGCTGGTTCTTCTTTATTTCTGCCGACGCTTTACGGACTTTGCGGACCTTATGAACAAAACGGTCGCCTTTGCCCTAAGGAGAGTCATGGCGGCATTCGGAGACCTGTTTCCCTTTTCGCTTTTTGAGCTGCTGGTATTTCTCTCTCCCATAATCCTCATATCGGTCATCGTTCTTGCTGTAAGAGTGTTCAAAAGGGGCGAGGGCAGGGTGAGATTTGTTCTTAATTTTCTTTCCGCCGTTCTCCTTGTGTATTCCTTAAGTGTTCTTATGATGAGCCTTTCTTATAACACCACCACCGTGGATAAGGAAATAGGCTTTGAGGTGGTAGAGGTTACCGAGGACAATCTTGCCGCATCTATGGAAGCCTTAAGAGACGAGGTAAATACCCTTGTGAATTATGTTCCCATAAGCTCCGAGGGAATAACCGACCCAGGGTACAGTATGGATGAAATAAGCGAGAGTATATGTAAGTCCTACTCCGAAATTTCAAAGCAGTACGGCTTTGTTCCCGACTTTAACAGCAGAGCCAAGGGGCTTGGCCCGTGGAGCTACGGTATGTCATACCTCGGTATTTCGGGAATCTACACCTTCTTTACAGGCGAGTCAAACGTAAATATGCTTTATCCCGCATATGACGTTGTGTTTACCGCAGCCCATGAGCTTTCGCACCAGAGAGGGATTTTAAGAGAAAATGAAGCAAACTTTATGGCGTATTTTGTCTGCTCCCGCTCTGACGATTTGTATCTCAGATATTCCGCAGCCCTCAATATGTACCAGTATATCGCCTCTGCGCTTTACAGAACTAATAAGGAAAGATATAATGAAATAGCATCGGGGCTTGACAAAAGGGCTATTGCCGATATTTATTATTCAAGCGAGGTAAGTCAGAAATACGGGGATACATTTCTTGAGGATATCTCCGAATTCTTTAACGACTTGTTTTTGAAGAGCAACGGCACAGACGGTGTTATAACCTATGGCAGGGTAGTCACCCTTGCCGTCTCTTATCTTGAGAGCCAAAAGTAACGGTATAATAAACAGTCCGTAACCATAACCCGAAAATCCGAATATAATGCTAAAAACATTTTTTTCGGAGAAGGTATGGAAAAAATTACGGTAAACGGCGGCCGCCCCTTAATGGGACATATATCCGTCAGCGGTTCAAAAAATGCGGCGCTTCCCATATTATTCGCATCGCTTGCGGCAAGGGGGGTATCAAAAATCAAGAGAGTCCCCGATATAACCGATACAAGAGTAGCCCTTAAGCTTATATCCGAGCTTGGAGCCTCGGTGCTGCGTGACGGAGACACCGTTTATGTCGACAGCCGCAGACTGTTCTTTAACACTCCAAGCCCTCTTCTTGTGTCCAAAATAAGAGCGTCGACCTATCTTATGGGAGCTATGCTTTCTGCCTTTGGCAGATGCCCGTTAATGGACTTTGGCGGCTGTAATTTCGCAGCCAGACCCACCGATCTGCACCTGTATGCCTTTATGCGCCTTGGCGCGGAGATAAAAGATGACATGATAATCCTTAATAATCCTCATCCTGCCGAAATATGCTTTAAAAAAGCATCGGTCGGAGCAACGGCAAATGCCTTGATACTTGCGTCGGGGATAGATGGAAAAAGTGTTATTCGAGGCCACGCGTCTGAGCCTCATATAACGGCGCTTGTTGATTTTCTTCGGTCGATGGGTGCTGAAATTACAATGAACGAGGACTCGCTTACCGTAATCGGTAAGGAGCTTCACGGCGGAACAGCCGAAGTTATAGGTGATATGATAGAGGCAGGCAGCTATCTCGGCTTAGGGCTTGTTACAGGCGGGCAGGTGAGTGTCAGCGGCTGCCCCACTGAGCAGCTGAGTGCCTTTTGCGATTTTTTAAGCTCTGTGGGCGCCTCGGTCAGCATTGAGTCCGATAAAATAAGCTGCCGCCTTGAGGGTGAGGGCAAGTTCGCGAGTGTCACAGCTGCGCCGTATCCCGCATTTCCCACAGACCTGCAGCCCATAGCGGCTACGGTGCTTGCGGCAGCCTCGGGCGGCATAATATACGATGAGGTGTTTGCGGACAGGTTCGGTTATTTAAACGAGCTTTCCGGCTTCGGCTTGAAGTCCGAAGTACATCACGGCTATTCCGAAATTTTTCCCTCAGAGCTTTACCCCGGCGATGCTAAAGCCCCCGACCTAAGGGGCGGTATGGCATGTCTTATATGCGCCCTTGGGGCAAGGGGTGAGAGCCGTATTTATTCCCCCGAGCTTTTGCTCAGAGGGTATGAGGATTTGGAAAAAAAGCTTCGCTGTATCGGAGCAAATATAAAATTCGGTTAATTTTTTGAAAAGGCGGGAAAATTAATTAATTTCTATTGACAGAACGAATATTTTATGTTAATATAGTTATATAAAACAAATGTGACCTCTCCAGGTTTTTCATATTTTTTCAAGTTTGGTGGATTTTAAAATGAAAAAAAGCTTTTTGACACTGATTGTTTTTATAGCTACACTTGCGGCGCTCTTCTCCTGCACTGAGGAAAAAAGACCGCCCAACCCCGAAGCTCCTCTTGAGCATATCCATGCCTTTGGCAATTGGCGGGATATAAGAAAGGCGGACTGTTATCACGACGGTCTTAAGATGCGCAGCTGCGCCTGCGGCGAGACCGAGGTTGAGCATGTTACAAGCTTTAATCATCATAATTCCCCTTGGGAGGGTATAGAGCCCGATTGTGAAAACGGAGGTTATCGTTCAAGGTACTGTCTTGAATGTGGCTTGCCACTTGAGCACGAGGTGCTTTCTCCCCTCGGTCATGACTATAAGATTATTGCTGTAACAGAGGCTACTAGGGATACAGCCGGCTTCACCACGCTGGAGTGTAATAACTGCGGTTGCGTAATTGACACTGATTTTGTAGAAGCCTTGGGCACCGTTCATTTCCGCTATGAGATTACAGACGGCGGCACCTGCCGTATTCTCGGTATTTATAGCGAAGAGGACTACAAGAAAGACGCGGTTTCGCTTCTTCCCGAAGGAGCTGATGTAAACGATATTATAATCCCCGAGTATATCGGCAGTTACAGGGTTGAGAGTATTGCCGACGGAGCATTCAAAGCTCACCGGTGGGTAGAAAAGATAATTCTCCCCGCCTCTGTCCTCTATGTTGGCGACGAGGCATTTGCAGACTGTACCTCTCTTAAGGAGGTTCATTTCGGCTCCTCGTTAATTTCTCTTGGCAATTCCGTGTTCAAGAACTGCGAGTCTCTTGTCCGCGCGGAGCTGCCGAAAACCGTTACAGATTTAGGTACATACGTATTCGAGAACTGCAGCTCTCTTACCGAGGCTCGTGTTCCCGATGAAATAAAGATTATTCCCGAGGGTCTGTTTAAGAATTGTCTCTCTCTTAAGACCTTAGAGTTTTCTGAGGAATTAACCGCTATTGGCGATGGCGCTTTCGAGAACTGCGTAGCTCTTGAGAGTGTAACCGCTCTTAACAAGGTCCGGTCTGTGGGCAACTATGCCTTTTGCGAATGTCGCTCGCTTAAGTCTGTATCCTTTGGCGAAGAAATAAGCTTCCTTGGCTTCGGCGCGTTCCGTAACGTAAATGCCCTCGAGGAAGTACATATTATAACTCTTGCGGATTGGTTTGATATTAAGTTTGCAAACAGCTTATCCAATCCTCTGAATGATGCCGCTGCTCTTTATGTAGACGGCGCCAAGGTTGAAAACGTAACCGTTCCGGACGGCATCGAGATTTATGACTTTGTATTCTACAGCTATGATTATCTTAAGTCTGTTACCGTTCCCGAAAGTGTAACAGGATTTGGCGACTACCTCTTCACCGATTGTACCGCGTTGTCTGAGGTTGTAATTTCCGCTCCTATCGAGTATATAGGCGACGAGATGTTCCGCGGCTGCTCTTCCTTGATAAATGTTAGTCTCCCCAAAACAGTTATTGCTATATGCAATTATGCGTTTGAAAATTGTACATCTCTTACCGAGATAACAATTCCTAAGGCGGTAGAGGTTATCGGCATAGGAGCGTTTAAAAACTGCACCGGGCTTTTGGCTATAAGCCTTGACGGTGTAAGCCGTATTGAGGAAAGAGCTTTTGATTCTTGTAAGTCTCTTGCATCCTTAACTCTTTCTGATGACATTCGTAGCATTGCTGACAAGGCATTTGTTGGTTGCCCATCTCTTGCGAAACTCAATCTTCCCGAGGGGCTTGTAAGCATAGGCGACGAGGCATTCCTCCATTGCTGCTCCGTAATGTATGTTAGCATTCCCTCAACACTTGAGTTTATCGGTGAGGGCGCGTTCTTTGGCTGTGAGAAGGTAGAAAAGCTTGACATTACCGATGTTGGTCATTGGTGCTCGGTTGAGCTTGGAGACAAATACTCTAATCCTTTAACCAACGGCGCACAGCTTTACATAAACGGCACAAAGCCTCAGTATATAATAATAACCGACTCTGTCAGCAAGATTTCAGATTATACATTCTGGAGCCTCGATAGCAGTCTGGAGATATATTATATCGGAACGGCAGAGAACTTTAAGTCTATTATCGGTTTGAACAATCCCTTCCTTTATAAACTGCATCTAAAGAGTGTGGATCCCCACAACTATCCTGCCGATGAATCCGGCAATGTTTATTACCACTCGGCTGAGAAGCCCGAGTCCGAGGGTAATTACTGGTATTACAACAAAGCCGGTAATATTTGCAGATGGTAATATAAATAATAATGAAAAAACCTGTTACACCAAAAATGTAGCAGGTTTTGTTTTTTATAATTTTAATATAAATTGCTATCTTCTGTGCTTCCTTTTTGAGCCCAAAGTTTTAGATAAAAGACAGGACAGCGCCCCTGAGCCGAAAAAGCATACCCCGTTAAGTATTCCTGAGGGCAGGCTGCCGAAGATAAGCCCCGGGATAGCCAAAATAATTCCCGCAGCAAAAAAAGCGATAAGGCAGGCGCGCGTATTGCCCGAGACCCTCTCGGAAACAAAGCCGGATATTACGGCGGAAGCTATAAGAGTAATAAGCGAGGCAGGTCCGACAGAGCTGAGAGGGTCATCGGCAGCCATTACGGCAAATGAAGCGATAAGTGCGCCTATTGCGATGCATAAAAGCGACAAAAGGCAGAGGAGGGGAATTAAAAAGGGGCCCTCCTTGATTTTTTTTAACAATTTTAATTTTAACATAAAAAAAGCCTCCGAATAAGTCATAGTACAACCTATTCGGAGAACTCTTTAATTATTCCGCAATCAAAAAATATTTAAATTATTTCTTTTCCTCGGTATCAGCTGCCTCGGCGTCCTTAGCTTCAGCTTCCTTGGATTCCATAATTTGAGCGGCAAGGTCTGCAGCCTTAACGTCAACTGTTCTTACAGCTCCCTTAAGGAAACGAATCTTGGTCTTGTCCTTTGTGGTTTCGAGAACAAAGGTCTCATCCTTGATGGAAACAACCATACCGATAATACCGCCAATGGTAGTAACCTCATCGCCAACAGCAAGGTTCTGGCGCATTTCAGCATCCTTCTTCTCCTGCTTCTTCTGGGGACGAATCATGAAGAAATACATAGCTACAAAGAGCAGTACCATAACGATAATGCCGGAGTATGCCTCAAGGCCGGGCGCAGCTTCACCCTCTAAAAGTGTGTTAAATAACATAGTAAAACTTACCTTTCTTTATTCAGTTAGAAGTATTATACAATGAATTTTAAATAAAATCAAGTGTTGTAACAATTTTTTAACATAATTCTGAGTATTTAGCCCTTTGCCTTAGCTTTTTCTGCGGCAGAGGCGATAGATTTAACCACCTTTGCGGGCGAAAGCCAGAAGTCTCTGCACCAAACACGCATAAGAGTCCACCCCCTGGCCTCAAGGAACTTGGGCTTATAAACATCACGCTCCATAGAAGAGGACGATGATGCAAAGGCATCGGTGTCAAGAACAATGCCGACAAGATATTTGTCGCTCTCATCGTCATAGACCGCCAGCGAAATGGGGTTGTTCTTATTTCCGAGACCCACGTGAACCGAGTATCCCATTTCCTCAAGCCTTGTGCGTATCTGCTCCTCGATGCGTGGCAGGTTGGTGACAGGCGGCTTTTCAGCCTTGTCAGAGGGGGCGAGAGCCGAGAGAATAGCCTTTACGTCATTGTAGTTGCCCTCGGCAACGGCTCTGGTGTATGCAAGATATTCACGCAAAAGCTTAGGTCCCAGGTTCTTAGATGCCTCAACCTTAAGGTCCTCGGGCTCAATGCTTGTTACAACAATTATCTTTGCCTTAGCGCGGGTTATGGCAACATTAAGACGGTTTTCACCGCCCTCGGTAGAGAGTGAGCCGAAGTTTGTATAAATCTTTCCTGTCTCGCTGGGAGCATAGCCGATAGAGAAAATTATAATATCTCTTTCATCACCCTGAACATTTTCAAGATTCTTGATAAATAGGCTTGTGTCCTCACCGCCGTCTGTGCGCTGGTTTTCCAAAGCAATCTTGTTGCGGAACGAGGCATTTTCTCTTGTCTCTCTTTCGATAGCGTCGGCAATGCATGCCTGCTGGTCGCTGTTGAATGTAATTATTCCAATGCTCTCGTTATTCTTTCTCGTCTTGAATATAGATTTGAGAATTTCAACAATTTTTTCAGCCTCGGCAGTATTCTTTCGGTCTACCCAACGGCCGTCAACCTTGTATCTCTCAATAGGACGGTCCTTTTTGTTAGCCGAAATGTTAGGCGCTATCTGAAGCCCCGAGGAATAGAACGCACAGTTGGAGAAGTCGATAAGCTCCTGGTTTTTGCTTCGGTAATGGTAGGTGAGATTTGCGCTGTTGTAGCGTGATACAGCCAGGTCAAGAAGACTCTCAACCTCAAGGGCAGCCTGTACCGAATAGTCATCGAGATTTTCGGGGTCTGTGCCCATAAATCTCTTCATAAAGGTTGCCGAGGGGCGCAGCTGCTTTGAGTCGCCCGCAACAACAATATTCTTGCCTCTGTAAATTGTAGGTATAGTGCTCTCAATGAAGACCTGAGATGCCTCATCGAAAATAACTATATCAAACATATTCTTGGTAAGAGGCAAAAGCCCCGAAACATTCTCCGGCGAAAGGAGCCAGCAGGGGAAGAGGTTAATGATAAAGTTGCCGTAAACCTCCATCATTTTTCTGATAGACCAGAATTTTTGCTCCTTGGATATCTGATAGAGGTAGTCCTTGGCATTTTCAGCCGAGGAATAAAGCTCACGGTAGTCAGAGGAGCTCTTTATAGAGCAAAGCCTTTGCGCAACAGAAAGCTGAGCCTCCTTCAGCTTATAAATTCTTGTGGTAATGTTCTGGAAGTCGAGAATTTTAGCAAGAGAGTCCTTGCACTCCTCCTCAGCTCTTGAAATCTCGTGGTAGATGCGAAGCAGCATTACCTTGTCAATAAGCTCGGAGTAATCCTTTGTGTTCTTTGTCGCGCTGAAGGCGAAGTCGAGAACGCTTACAACATTCCTGTCCATAGAGCGGAACAGATTTGTAACATCACGCAGCGAAATATAATTGTCAACCGCCTCTATCGCCAGCTTAACATAGCTGTTGTTGCCGTGAAGCAGGTTGTCAATGACCGTAAAGTAGCCGTCTTTAGTCATAACTCTTTCAAGACAGCCGTACTTTTCGGTAAACCTGCCTATCGCCTTAAGCGTATCCTTAAAGCTCTCGGAAATCTGCTCTTCGGTTGCGCCCTCGCCGCCTAAGGCTTCAAGCCTTGCTTCCAGCTTGACTATCGCCTTAAAGCTCTTTTCGTCATCAAGACGTGTATAGTGAGCCAGCACCTGGCGGATGTAAGGATATTTACCGAAATTAAAGCTTACCTTGCGGCCCTTTTCAGCCGCCTCAAGAGCCTCCTTAACCTCACCGAGAGTGCGCATATCAATATCGGGGAGCATATACTCTATAAGCGGATTTTTACTCTTGGCAACGCCAAAGGAGTAATACATATCAGAAAGGTCCTTAGCCTTGATAGTGAACAGTGCGTCGGAAAGCTCCTTGTAGCTAAGCGCCATAAGGTCGGGGTATTCCAGCATAGTAAGATAAGAGGAATACTCGGATGAGCTCTTGCTTAACATATAGGATGAGGAATACATCTCGGTAAGCGACAGACCGAATGGGCGCTTGTCGCAAAGCAGGTGATATATTTCCTCAAGAGTGCTCTGCTCAGCGCGTATCTTCGCCTCAAGCTCGTCGTACTCTGCCTGAGGGACCGATATATCCGCCTTTCTGCCGTGAACAACATGCTTGTGAAGAGCATAGCACCTTTCATAAAAGGACTTTTTCTCCTTAGCCTCGTCGTTTATATACATTGCCGACTCGTTAAGAGGGCCGAGACGTGAGTAAACAACGTCAAGCGCCGCCTTTTTTTGGGAGACTACGAGAACACGCTTGTTTTTTACAATCGCATCGGTAATAATGTTAACGATAGTCTGGGATTTTCCGGTACCGGGCGGGCCGTAAATAACCATATTGCCCATTTCGTCAACCTTTTTAACCACCTCGGACTGAGCATAGTCAAGCATCTTGACAATATAGCTGTTTTTGGCGGTGTAGCTCTTCTTTTTATCGGGTCTTGCCGCCTTTTTTGCGGTAAGCGAACGAATTTTGTCAAAGAGCTTAAAGCTCGACTTTTTTGAGGTGCGAAGAAGCTCGTCTATGGCATCGTTTGTAAGATTTTTTCTCTCAAGCAGAGCATAATCGTTATAAATCGAATTGGAGAGAGGAAATCTTGCAAGCAAAGACGCGTATCTCAGCGAAAGCTCTGAGCCGTCCTCGGGCTCCTTAAAGCGGGAGTAAGGGTAAATATTCTTTGATGTGGTGTATTCAACCTTGATTTTTGCGTGGTTAAGATAATCAACCACCTGCTTAATGTTTTTAAATCCCGAAAGGTCATCAAACTCCATTTCGAGATTTTCGATATCCACCTTTTTTGACTGAGCATAGGCAAAAATCAAAGCGGGATTAAGCTTTATTTTTTCGGTGTCGCTGAGGCTTATCTCAACGGTTCTGTCATCGGGAATATCGATTCTTACAGGCAAAAGCAAAAGGGGAGCCTTGATAAGCGAGCGCTGCGCTCCCTGAGATATGGAGCCGAAAACAAAGGGATAGCCAACATAAAGCTCATACCTTCCGGTCTCCTTATAAATCTCCTCTATCTCGCGCTTTATCTCCTTAACTCTGCTGACCTCAGCCTCCAGTAGCTTCATTTTATCAGCTGAGCGGCTTCTTTTAGATGCCTTGGCAGGCTCATCAGCCTCGTCATAGGTTGCCTCACCGTCGGATGCGGCAATGTTATCGGCAATATCATCTGCCTCCTTTTCGGAAAGCAGGGTAAACGAGGGTCTTTTTCCGTTCCAAAGGGTGTCAATAAATTCGGCAATCTTATTTTCACGGCCGCTGAATATTCTGCCGATGTCATAAGCGCCCTTTCTTACCACCTTTTTAAGATAGAGGCACTTGTTTCCGCCTCCTATTTCAACGAGACGGTTTTTATAATAAGTATAAATACCTTTTCCCATTATATATAAACCAAAGCCTCGGTAAAAATATCCGGGCTTCCTTTCTTTATTCATAAAAAGCATATATGTATAATATAACATATATAGTATAACATATGCCAAGCCGAAAATCAACGGCTATTTGTAATATTTTATCCTGTAATTCCGTTTTTTTACATACAAAAACAACTTTTTAAAAAACGCCGCCCAAAAAACTCAAAAAGCTATTGAAAAGAGTGTTGGTGTGTGGTAAAATAATTTCAAACTATTGGAGGTTTTACCTATGTCACATGAAGAAAAAATAAAGGAAGTTTTAGCCCGTCTGTCTTCGGAAAACGAGCTTAGCTGCGCATATTTTAAGAAGCACAGCGTTATGGTACCGTCCCGCAACGAGGTTGTTAAGATAATTAAAAAAATCCAGCATCTTATATTCCCCGAATACTTCTCATTAGACGAGGATAAGGGTAAATCTCTTAATAAAATCGCAGACGAGGTCTTTTTGCTTTTAAAGCAGCAGCTCACCGCCTCTTACTTTTTCTTTGATGAGGATTCGGTTGTGGATACCGAGAGTGTGGCATATGAAATTCTCGATATGCTCCCCGAAATCAAAGCAAAGCTCCTAAAGGACGTTCTCGCCCTTTACGAGGGCGACCCGGCGGCGCGCTCGCCTGAGGAAATTATTCTCTCGTACCCCGGCTTTTACGCAATATCCATATACCGCATAGCCCATGAGTTCTATGTGAGAAAAATTCCCTATATCGCAAGACTTATGACCGAGTTTGCCCACGAAAAAACAGGTATCGACATTCACGCAGGAGCTACCATCGGCGAATATTTCTTTATTGACCACGGTACGGGTATAGTAATAGGCGAAACAACTACGATAGGCGATAGGGTAAAGATATATCAGGGCGTAACCCTTGGAGCTAAGAGCTTCGAGCTTGACGAGGATGGCAATCCCGTAAAGGGAATAAAGCGCCACCCCGATATCGGAAACGGTGTTGTCATTTACGCAAACGCAACGATCCTCGGCGGAAGCACCAAGATAGGTGACGGCTGTGTTATAGGCGGTAACGTGTGGCTTACCCGCTCTGTTCCCGCGGGAGAGGTAGTTTATTATAATGCAAAATAAAAATATAGACGTTAATTTCTTTCCCGGCTTTACAAGAAAAGCTATAACCTTTACTATCGATGACGGAAATTTTGAGATGGATAAAAAATTCCTCGATATAGTCCGTCCCGCAGGAATTTTCGGCACATTTAATCTTCACCACTGGGATAGGGAAAGCCCCGAGCTTTACCGTGAGCTGTACCGCGGCTACGAAATAGCCAACCACTGTAAAAATCACGCAATAGCCACAGATGATGATTTTACCGCTGAGCTTTCAGATGAGCCCTTTGACCCCAATACCTCATCGCTTGACTACTATTACAAGATATGTGAGGGCTTGTATATAGTACATATCTACAAGCTTTGGGGAAAGAATACAGGCACCTACGACCCGCCGAGAGGCTGGCATACCGTGTCTCCCACAGAGAGCTATAATGCCTTTGCCGATGAAACAAGGGCAGGGCTTGAAAATGTATTCGGAAAGGGAAGTGTCCGGGGCTTTGCCTGGCCTCACGGCAGGGGAAGCGAGGGCGCAAGGAAGCATCTTATTGCCGAGGGGTATCAGAATATCCGCAAAACAGGGGATATAAGGGATACCACAGGCTTTGATATGCCCTCTGACAGATTTAGTTGGACATATAACGCCCATCATATGAATCTCCTTGAGGTAGCCGAGCTTTATGAAAAATACCCCGATGACGGAAAATTGAAATTCTTCTCCTTTGGAGTTCATGCGGTAGACTTTGAGCGAGCGGAAAAATGGGGAGATTTACTCGCCTTTGCCGAAAAGTACGGCAACCGCCAAAACGATTTTTACTATGCCTCCGTAGGCGATATTTTCGCATATGAGGATGCAGTAAAAAGCCTTGTTATTACCGAAAACGAAATAGCAAACCCCTCGGATATCCCGGTGTATATTAAGATAAACGGCGAGCCCTTGATTATTACGGCAACAACTAAGTTTGCCCCCGGGGGCAAGTGAAGTTGCTTTCGGCAGTGAAGTTCACTGCGTGAGTGAAGTTTCTCCTATCGGAGAAGTGGGGCAAACTTAACTTCACTTTGTGAGTGAAACGAGCAAAACTTCACTGTGAATGAAGTGAACAACTTCACTTTTGCGAAGCAAAAACTTCACTAAATATTCAAAAAACGCTCCGTATCAGCACATCACCGATATGAAGCGTTTTTTGTTTTGTGTTGCAGTTGTTTTAGTCAAAGGACTCTCTTTTTACAACAAGGTCCTTTTGTTTTACAATTGAATTTTCGGGGTAAACACCTCTTAGCGCCACAAGAGGGTAGACAGATGTCCTCTTGCCTATAACAGTGCCCGGGTTAAGAACACAGCCCGAGCCTATATCAACACCGTCACCGAGAAGTGCCCCAAGCTTTCTTAAGCCTGTTTCATAATCCCTGTCGGCATGAACCACAACCGCCTTGCCGTCGGACTTAAGATTTGAGCATATTGAGCCTGCGCCCATGTGACAGCCGTTTCCTAAAACCGAATCTCCCACATAGTTGTAATGGGGGAGCTGAACACGGTCAAGAAGAACACAGTTTTTTAATTCGCTTGAATTTCCTATAACGCAGCCCCTGCCGGTTATTACGTTTCCTCTGAGATATGCGCCCGGACGTATTTCTGTGTTCGGACCTATTACACAGGGTGCAATAATCCTTGCGGAGCTGTCTATAACAGCACCCTCACCCACAAAGATACCTTCTTCTATCTCCTTAAATCCGTAAAGTCCGCAGGCTGTCAGCTCTGTTATATACTCATGTATAACAGGTGGGATGTCCCAAGGATAGACCGAATTTTCAAACAGCTCCTTAAGGTAGCTGACACCGCATTCAAAAAGATTTTTTGTTTTAATCACACCCATGCCCTCCGTCAGAAATGGCATTCGCTATTTTTTCGGCATAAGATGAGCAATGCTCATAGCTTTCGCACTCAATCATAATTCTTACCACAGGCTCGGTGCCGCTTTCTCTGAGCAGAACTCTGCCTTTTCCGCCGATAGCAAGGTTTACCTCCTCTACTGCCTTTTGTACACGGGGGTCGCAAATTGCTTTTCTTTTGTCCCTTACTCTTATATTTTTTACATATTGAGGATAAAGGGTAAGCCTTTCGCAAAGCTCGGATAAACGGCACTTCGTGTCGCAAAGCTCCTCGGTTACCATAATGGCGGTTAAAAGTCCGTCTCCGGTTGTAGCATATTTTTTGATGATTATATGCCCCGACTGCTCTCCGCCAAGGTCATAGTCACCGTTTTGCATCTCCTCATAAACATATCTGTCGCCAACCTTGGTTTGTATGCAGGATATTCCCTCGTTTTCTAGTGACTTTATAAAGCCGCTGTTGGACATCACAGTGGCAACTACGGTATTTTTGTTAAGCATTCCCCGTGACTTCAGCCTCTTTCCGAGAATATAGAGTATTGCATCACCGTCAACAACTCTTCCGCACTCGTCAACCGCAATACATCTGTCAGCATCTCCGTCAAAGGCAAAGCCTATGTCCAGGTGCTTTTCCTTAACAAGACGGCAGAGTCTTTCAATATGCGTTGAGCCGCAGTCCTTGTTGATATTTACACCGTCGGGGTCGTTGCCCACAAGCTCTGTTACGGCTCCCAGAGCGCTAAAGACGGATTTTGCTATCATCCAGGATGCTCCGTTTGCGCAGTCGAGACCGATTTTAAGGCTTTTGTACGAGTGAGAAGCCAGAGAAATAATATATGCTATATATCTGTTTCTGCCCGAAACATGGTCAACTATTTGCCCTATTTGCTCACCCGTCGCCAAGGGAATATCATCTCCCTTAATACCAAGTGGGGCGATATCCCCGTTAAGATATGCCTCGAGCAGCGAGGTGGTAGCCTCGTCTAATTTTTCGCCATAGCCGTTAATAACCTTTATTCCGTTGTCATAAAAAGGATTGTGCGATGCTGTTATCATAATTCCGCAGTCGAAGGAGTCCTGCCTTGTAACATATGAAACACTCGGAGTTGTGGTTACGTGCAGCATATATGCATCAGAGCCCGAGGCTGCTATTCCCGAGGCTATCGCATATTCTAACATGTAGCTTGACCTGCGTGTGTCCTTTCCGATAACGATGCGCGCCTTGCTGTGGTGATTTTGCTTTTTTAATGCCTGAGAATAATACCAGCCTAAAAATCTTCCTACCTTGTAGGCGTGAGGCGGGGTTAGTGAAATGTTTGCCTCACCTCTGAAGCCGTCTGTTCCGAAATATTTTTTCGACTCCTTTTTATCAGGGCGCAAAAGCTCATCCTGTATCAAAAGCTCATCGGCGCTTACAGAAAGAATGCCGCACAGTGTGGGGATAATATCAAGCGAGGGAAGTGCGTTGTTGGTTTCCCATTTTGAAATAGCCTGTCTTGAAACAGACAAACGCTCTGCCAGCTCCTCTTGTGATATTTCTGCCTCTGCCCTGAGCCTTGCGATTTTTTCACCTATTGTCATAAAGTTGCTCCTTTTTTTGTTCTCTCTTGACTATATTGTATTTATTTTACCACATTTTGTTACCCGGGTCTACCAACCGTATGTTGCACAAAAATCGCAACCGCAGGTTGCGGAAGCTTCGCGGACAGTTGTCAAAACAAAAATCCCGAGCTTGCCGTAAGCTACTGCTCGGGATTGTAAAAACGTATATCGGAATTAGTTTTATGAATACTTAAGCTCTATATCGCTTGAAAGCGATGACAAATAATAGCAGCTGTAAGCGATAAACGCAAGCGTAATAACAAAGCTCACACTGTCAAACCAGGGCAAAAGGCTTGTGGTAATAATCCTTTTATATCCGTTTATCTCAACCTCGGATGCGGTCTGGAAGAATTCAAATACATAGCACAAAAATTCTGCCAAGGCATGAAGCGCTCCGAGGGATGAATAAATTATAGCTTTTGTCCTTGCCGCTCTCTTGTTCTCAACCGAGAGCCTTGAGAGATTTTCGCTTCCTGTGTGCGCCCCCTCAAATCCGCAAAGGAGCATTCCGAGAAGCACCATACAGATAATTAAGAAAACAGCTTCAGCCCCTGCCGATATCAGCACAGGTATAAATGCGTCTTTTGCCGCCTTATTAACAAGAGACGAGTATTTGTAAACCGAAAGAAAGTCTGTTGTAAATAGATAGCAGACAAGAGAAAACAGTGTGTAAAAGCCGCAAAAAATCTGCGCAAGTTTTTTTGTGTTTGATTTTTTAAACAGAAGCGAAACAGAAACGAAAAGCGCAATTCCGTAAATAAACCCGGGCAGAACATCAATTCCCTCTGTTCCGTCAAACACAATGCGCAAGGCAAGAAAGCTTGAAGCCGCAAGAATTTTAAGACGGAATTTAAGCGACTTTATGTGTATTTTTTCTTCAATTTCCTGCTTTTCGGCTTCACCGTAAAGAGAATTAACCGTGTCGGTAAGCGCGCCCTCTTTTTTTATCGCTCTTATGTATAAGAAGAAAAGAATGGCAACCAAAGCGCCGAAAATAACGGTAATAAGTGCGCCTGCGGATACAGCCTTTGGATAAAGCGCCCAGGCGTTAAAAATTTTGTCAGGGTCGCTTATCTTATCCGACGTGGCTAAAAGAACCATCTCGGGCAGGGCAT
>JAGATD010000025.1 GCA_017621415.1 Clostridia bacterium | reverse complement strand
GTGCACAGGCTTCTACTGCTCTAAGGATAAGTCTATGGCTCACATCAACGCAGGCGCTAAGAAGGTTGTTATCTCCGCTCCCGCAGGCAATGACCTTAAGACCATTGTTTTCAATGTAAACAACGAAACTCTTACCAAGGATGACCAGATTATCTCTGCTGCATCCTGCACAACCAACTGCCTTGCTCCTATGGCTAAGGCTCTTAACGATTACGCTCCTATCCAGAGCGGTATCATGACCACCGTTCACGCATACACCGGTGACCAGATGATCCTTGACGGTCCTCACAGAAAGGGCGACCTCAGACGTGCAAGAGCAGGCGCTCAGAACATTGTTCCCAACTCTACTGGCGCTGCAAAGGCTATCGGCCTTGTTATCCCCGAGCTTAACGGCAAGCTTATCGGCGCAGCTCAGAGAGTTCCTACCTGCACAGGTTCTACCACTATCCTTATCGCAGTTGTTAAGGGTAAGGACATCACCAAGGACGGCATCAACGCTGCTATGAAGGCTGCTGCTACCGAGTCCTTCGGCTACAACGAGGATCAGATCGTTTCCTCTGACGTAATCGGTATTACCTACGGTTCTCTCTTCGATGCAACTCAGACTATGGTTGCAAAGATCGATGACGATACCTATCAGGTACAGGTAGTTTCTTGGTACGATAACGAGAACTCCTACACCAGCCAGATGGTTCGTACAATTAAGTACTTCGCAGAACTTGCTTAATTTCTGACAAATTTATTTTGGCAATACCAAAGGGGCTGAGTCAAAAGCTTTTAATTAAGCGAATGATTCAGCTCCTTTTTATGCCTGAATCGCGGATTTTCGTCAAATATTGACACAAAAGATACTTTGTGATATAATATCTAAGAAAAATCCCTAACGAAAGAGGCATATATGAAAAAACTGCTATTGCTTTTTCTCATTTTGACATCTGTTTTTTCATTGTCGGGCTGTATGGCTGTTATAGCCGTTGTGGGAATTGCCACAACTCCTACCCTAGCTAAGTTTGAAGATAATTACATAGTATACAACGATAACAAATACAGATATTCTTATGATATATTCGGTGAGTATTTTGTTCCCGCCGTCGAAACCTTTAATCCGAAAAAATATGAGGATGAGAAAACCCTCTTGGGAAGAAGCCTGACAGATTCATCTATATATACCGCCTGGGAATCGGATTTTGATGACAATGTTTTGCAGGATATAAGCCTTACAAACTCCCGCGGTTATTATTTTAAAGAGGGCTTTTCGCTTCCGAATTACAAGACACTTGCCATTGATGAAATTTTTGTAGACGATGTTTCCTCTTTTAAGCCGGAGTCGGATAGTCAGCTGTATATTAATGATATTGTAGATTTTAGGTCAATCTTTATAGTTGATGACTCAGCGCGCAATCTCAGTAAGCTCTACTGCACCCTGCGTGACTATGACAGTATACTTCTCGGCGGCTACAACCTTATGCTTATTAACGGCAATATATACATAGAGATGCCCGATCTTGTATCAAATACCTATGTCATAGTGCGTGACAGCTATCAGCTGTTATTTAAAGAGATTATTTGCAAATAGTTTTTACAAGACAAAGCCCATGCTTCAAAAAAGTCGCATGGGCTTTGTTGTTTTTATTTGGAGATGAACATCTGTGTCCAGTAGTGACCTTGCTTTGCATAGCCAACACCTATGTGTGTGAAGTTTTTGCTTAAAATGTTTGCTCTGTGACCCGAGGAATTCATCCAGGCTTTCACCACCGCCTCGGGGCTTTGCTGTCCCTTTGCTATATTTTCTCCGGCACTTCGGTAAGAAATACCAAATGCCCTCATCATATCAAAGGGTGAGCCATAGGTGGGACTTGTGTGCGAAAAATATCCTCGATCACGCATATCCTCTGACTTGTAGCGTGCAACACGTGAGAGCTGCCAGTCCTCTTTAAGGGGAGAAAGACCGTTTTTCTGCCTCTCGATATTTACAAGCCGTACAACCTCGCTTTCATATGACGAAACCGTAGCGTCTTTTGACGGAATGTTTATCAGGTCACCGGGGTAAATAAGATCATAGTTTTTAATCTGAGGATTTGCCGCTTTGATTTCAGAAAGACCAACCTGATACTTAACGGCTATTTTCCAAAGGCTGTCCCCTTTTGCAACCGTGTGGGTACCCATCGCAAAAGCTCCTATCGAAAAGACAAATAAAAGTGCAAAAACAGAGATAAGTAGTGTAACTAATTTCTTCAAACAGTATACCGCCTCTCTTTTTTTAAATTTGGAGAAAAAAGAAAAAGGGGATCCTTTTGAGCAAAAGATCCCATATAAGACCTCAACAACCATTCCTTTTCTCCACGGTAACAGTATACCATATTTGTCACTAAAAGTCAAATGTAAGTTGTGGTGGAAGAGGTAGTGATACCCTGTATTTGTAAATAATAGTAGTCGATTTTTGCTATTGCTTTCGCTTGTAAAATCACTTGAGCTTGCGAGGAACATCGATAAATCCTGCAAAATAATCAAGAGATGTGTTGTAATATCTTGCAATTTTTATCATAAAGTCGAGTGGAGCTACACGCACTCCGCGTTCGTAATTGCAATATGTCTTGAGTGACATATTTAACTCATCGGCAATTTCTTTTTGAGTTTTGTCCGAGTCTTCCCTCAAATCCCGTATTCTTGATATAAACATTACTTCCTCCTGTTGTTTTTCTTACATTGTATCACAACGTATTTAAATATAGCGAAAAAAAGCACAAATGATGTTTTTATATTTTAAAACACCGGAAGATGTTTGCAAATTGACGGTAAGGTGAAAATGTTGAAAAAGTTGTTTTTTCCCTTTACAAAATACGTAAAATGTGGTATAATATCAGTCGGCGTGTTTTTGACAGATTTTGTGAAAGGTGGTTTCCCGATGCGCTTAGATAAATTTATTTCCGATTCGGGTATTGCCTCAAGACGCGAAAGCGCAAAGGCAGCAAGGCTTGGCGGTATCACCGTAGACGGCGCTGTGGTAAAGGATGTGTCAAAACATATCGACCCCGAAAAATCAAAGGTCACCTATCTCGGCAGAGAAATAATTTACCGCAGGTTTACATACGTGATGCTTAATAAGCCCGAGGGCTACGTCAGCGCAACCGATGATAAGAGTCTGCCATATGTTACAGAGCTATTGCCCGACGAGCTTCGCAGACAGGAGCTCTTCCCGGTTGGCAGGCTTGATAAGGACACAACAGGGCTTATGATTTTAACCAATAACGGAGTCCTTGCCCACTCGCTTCTTTCACCTAAAAAGCATGTGTCAAAGGTGTACTGCTTCACCGCAGCAGAGCCTCTTAAAGCCGGCGCAGAGGAAATGTTTAAAACGGGTGTAACTCTCGCTGACGGATATGAGTGCAAAAGTGCCGAGCTTTCTCTTTCGGAGGATAGGCTTTCGGGAGAGATAACCCTTACCGAGGGTAAATATCACCAAATAAAGCGCATGGTAGCTGCTATGCATAATAGGGTAGTAACCTTAGAGCGCATAGAATTTGCAACTATTCCTCTTGATAAAAGTCTTTCTAGGGGACAGTGGCGTTATCTTACCGAAGAGGAGATAAAAATCCTCGAAAACGCAAACAAAATTTAGTTTTTTTTGCCGCAAGTGCGGCTTGTATTTCAATTTTACCACAGATGTGGTATGTATTTCAAAGGAGAAACCAATGGACATCTTAAAGACCCTGGCAGAGGAATTCAAAATTAAAGAAGAGCAGGTAAAGGAAACTGTAGCCCTTATCGACGAGGGAAATACAATACCCTTTATTTCCAGATACCGTAAGGAGGTAACAGGCGGACTTGATGACGCAACCCTCCGTGACCTTAATGACAGACTTAACTATCTTCGCAAGATGGACGAGCGCCGTGAGGAAATTTCTAACCTTATTGAGGCGCAGGAAAAGCTTACCCCCGAAATTACCTTTGCTCTTAATAATGCTAAAACTCTTGTAGAGCTTGAGGATATATATCTTCCATTCAGACCTAAGAGAAAGACCCGCGCATCTGTTGCAAGAGATAAGGGACTTGAGCCCCTTGCTAACTACATTCTCGAGCAGAGAGATGCGTATGACCCTGCTATCGAGGTTTATGCCGAGCAGTTTATAGTAATTTCCGACGAGAAGGACAAGGCTGTTCCCGATGTGGAGGCAGCTCTTGCGGGAGCCTCTGACATTATCGCTGAGGATATCTCTAACAATGCCGAGATAAGAAAGATGCTTCGTGAGTTCACGATGAAGAACGGCTCTATGACTGCAAAGGGAACCACCGAGGAAACATCGGTTTACGAGACCTATTACGACTTCTCCGAGCCTATAAAGAAGCTTAAGGGACATAGAGTTCTCGCTATCAACAGAGGCGAAAAGGAGGACTTCCTTAAGGTCGCTGTTACTCTTAACGCAGAGGAGGGAATTGCACAGATCGTCTCCAAGGTTATTACAAACAAAGAGTCTCCCGCACTCTCCAGACTTATGGCTACCATTACCGACGCATACGAGCGCCTTTTGTTCCCGGCTATCGAGAGGGAAGTAAGAACCACACTCTTTGACGATGCCTGTGAGGGAGCACTTAAGGTGTTCTCCGAGAACCTTAGAAACCTGCTTCTTGCAGCTCCCCTTAAGGGAAAGACCGTTCTCGGCTACGACCCCGGCTATGCCCACGGCTGTAAGCTTGCCGTTGTTGACAAAACAGGTAAGGTGCTTGATACCGCTGTTATCTATCCCGTAAAACCCAGAGAGGATATCGAGCGCTCTAAGGCAACCGTTCTCCGCCTTGTAAACAAGCATAATGTTGACGTTATAGCTATAGGAAACGGAACAGCCTCACGTGAGTCCGAGCAGTTTATTGCAAACACTCTCCGTGACCCCGCATGCCCCAAGACGGTTAAGTATACTATTGTTTCCGAGGCAGGCGCATCTGTTTACTCTGCATCAAAGGTTGCAACCGAGGAGTTCCCCGACTTTGACGTTATGCAGCGCTCAGCAATCTCTATTGCCAGAAGAATTCAGGACCCCCTTGCCGAGCTTGTTAAAATAGAGCCTAAGGCAATTGGTGTAGGTCAATATCAGCACGATATGAAGCAGGCTCGCCTTACCGAGGCTCTCGGCGGTGTTGTTGAGGGATGTGTTAACGGCGTCGGTGTTGACGTAAATACTGCGTCATATTCGCTGCTTTCCTACGTTTCGGGTATCAATACAACTGTTGCGAAGAATATCGTAAAATACAGAGAAGAAAACGGCGAGTTTAAATCCCGTGCGCAAATTCTCAAGGTTCCAAAGCTTGGCGACAAGGCATTTACCCAGTGCGCAGGCTTCCTCCGTATCCATGACGGTAAGGAGGTGTTTGACGCAACAGGCGTTCACCCTGAGTCTTACGCAATAGCGGAGGACCTGCTTAAGAGATTTGGCTTTACCACCGAGGACGTTAAGCACAACAACCTCACACTTCTCAGATTTAAGGCAGAGCAGTACGGTGTGTCAAAGATTGCGCGTGAGCTTGGCTGCGGCGAGCCCACCCTTGAGGATATTATCTCCGAGCTTGAAAAGCCTGGCAGAGATATTCGTGACGATGCTCCCGCTCCTGTTCTTTCAACAGATGTCCTCGATATAAATGACCTGAAGCCCGATATGCAGCTTAAGGGTACTGTAAGAAATGTTGTTGACTTCGGTTGCTTTGTAGATATCGGAGTTCACCACGACGGTCTTCTTCACATTTCCGAAATGAGCGACAGATATATCAAGCACCCCTCCGAGCTCTTCAAGACGGGCGATGTAATAGAGGTAAGAATAAAGGATGTTGACACAAAGAAGTGTCGCATCTCTCTTACCAGAAAAGGAATGAACACCTCTAAAAATTAAGTAAAAAGCAAATAAATATTTACAAAAGCAAAGATATAGACTGCAAACCAAATTCAAAAAAGGAATTCGAGTTATGCCAAGAAATATATTATGTTTTATAATTTGCCTGCTTTTGTGTATTATGCTTGCGGGCTGCTCCGACGGGAGCGATTCTGAAAGCGGAAATGCAATTCCATCAATCACCACGACCCTAGGCGAAAATCCTACTATTACATTTGATATAGGTGAATCACAGACGGTTGCCTTTCGTGTTGTGACAGATGAGCCTGTGTTTCAATCGGATTTTGCTGTCGCTCTTTCTAATACGGAAATAGCTGATGTTGAATATCTCAGATTTTCCGACGGATTTGCATATTACAGCATCAAGGCAAAAAAGCAGGGAACAATTGACCTCTGTCTCGAAATCCCAACGCTTGATTTGAAGAGCGAGACAGTAAAAATAAAAGTAACCGAGACTATACCCAATAATATTTATGTATCCCTCGGCGAAGCTCCTGAAATAAGCATTGCCAAAGAGGGGTCAAAAACGGTTTGCTTCAGAGTAGGTGAAAACATATCCCAAGAAGCATTAATGCCTGTAATCGCTGACAGAGATATTGTCAAAGCAGAGTTTGAGAGAAGATCCGGCGCATATTTCTATTACAAAATAACGGGATTATCAAAAGGCAGTACTACTTTGTATTTAGAGATGTCGGAATATGGCGTATGCAGCGAAACGATTACATTATATGTTGTTGAGAATAGCTCGTCTCTGGGTCCTGATGAAACAACGGCCGCCTATATCGGAAACTCTGAATCGAAAAAGTTCCATAAGCCCACCTGCGGTTCCGCGCAAACTATGAACAGTGAAAATAAAGTGGTGTTTGACATCGGCACAGACAGGCAGACTGTTATTGACATGGGATACAGCCCCTGCGGAAATTGTAATCCGTAAATAATAAAAAAACAGATAGTTACCTAAAATAGGGCTATCTGTTTTTTCTATATAAATTATTTTACAGCGTTTAAAACCTGCTCTGAGATTTCTTTCATACCGTGAACTGTGGGGTGACCGGATTCCTTGTCTATATCCGAAAGCTCGATATACTGTGTTCCGAAATGCTCCGATGCGGTCTTTATCGCCGAGGAGATTCTCTCGTCAAGTCCTGTGTTGATAATGAATATAACATTACCCTCCGGCAGCTCCTCTCTTAGCCTTTTTGCCATATAGCATATAGCGGGTAGGGTAGAGTAAAGGTCCTCTTCTTTAAAGTTGTCAAGCTGAATCTCTCCCTTAGGTGTTGTGTCAAGCCAGGAGTCATTAGTGCCTCCAAAGACAAACACGGTGTCTATCTCATTTTTCTTGAAGAAGTTATCCTTTATCATAAGATGCATTCTGTTAACAAAGGAGGAGCGGTAGCCGTATTCAGGGCTTTGCCTTCCGGTATAGCATACGGTAGAGCCCGACCAGGAGTCGTTAAGCACAAGGTTTGCGCCTGTTTCGTTAATAAACCTCTTCCACCAGGTCTCTTCAACAGAGGTAACTCCGCACCTGCCGTCACCGATGTAATAGAGCGCATATTCTTCGGGAACATAGCCCTTGAATGTAGAATAGCTGTCGCCGATTATCAAAATGTTTTTAATATCTTTATTCAAAATCACCTTGTTTTTCATATGTCTGATACCGCCTTGAAAAAAGTTTGACCATAAACCGAATGTAGTATATCACACTTTCTTAGCCTTGTCAATAATAAAAAAACAAAAGATAAAAATAAAAAAGCGCACCTATAACACTCCGGGAATGGCATGAAAAGGCGATAAAGTGGTTTGTAAAATAGCTGTATAAATGACGAAAGGAGCTCCAAAAGAGCTCCTTTTAATGTTGCAAAAATGCGTGATGTATGGTATAATAAACTCACAGATAAATAAGAATTTGTAAGGATAGAAAGTATGATTGTTTTAATAACGGGAGCATCGCACACAGGTAAAACCGTACTTGCTCAAAGGTTGCTCGAAAAATATAAATACCCATATTTCTCAATCGACCATCTTAAAATGGGATTAATTCGTAGTGGCAACACAGAACTTACCCCTATGGATGATAATGAATTAACCGAATACTTGTGGCCGATTGTTCGTGAAATGGTTAAAACTGCTATCGAAAACAAGCAAAACTTAATTGTCGAAGGTTGCTATATTCCATTCGATTGGCAGAAAGACTTTGACGCCAACTATCTTGAAAGCATCAAATATTACTGTCTGGTAATGAGTGAGGAGTATATCAGAAACCACTTTGCCGACATAAAGAAATATGCAAACATCATTGAAAACCGTTTGGATTATGAATGGTGCACAATGGAGAGTGTGTTGGAAGACAATGCAGAAATCTTAAAACTGGCCAAGGTGCATAATGTGAATTACATCCTTATCGATGACAAATATGAAATCAATATTGATTTATAACAACAAATTCCAATAGGTCGAACAGTTAGGAAAATAAGAATTTGTAGGTGTGAATGATGAAAACTTTATATATGATTGGTGGCACTATGGGAGTTGGAAAAACAACTGTGTGCCAACAGCTCAAACAGGATTTACCGAATAGTGTATTTCTTGACGGAGATTGGTGTTGGGATGCAAATCCGTTCCAAGTAACCGATGAAACAAAAGCAATGGTGACGAATAATATTTGTTACTTACTCAATAATTTTCTGAAATGTTCTGCATACGAGAATATTATTTTTTGTTGGGTGATGCACGAGCAGAGAATTATCGATTCCATACTTAAGAAGCTGGATACACAGAACTGTGAGGTGAAATGCGTCTCACTTGTAGCGGATGAAAAGACTCTGTGCGAAAGATTATCAATGGATGTAGAAAGAGGTGTTCGCTCTGAAGATGTAATTGAGAGAAGCATAGCAAGAATACCGATGTATCAAACATTGGATACCATTATAATTGATACAAACGCAAAGGATGTGGCTGTGATTGCCAATGAGATTAAGCAGTTGTAATACTGACAAATTCCAAT
>JAGATD010000003.1 GCA_017621415.1 Clostridia bacterium | reverse complement strand
TAGTAATGCGGTCGCCAAACCATTTACTATTATACTTGGAGGTTTAATTGTTTTCAATCCCTCTGCTTGTAGCTCGGCCTCTTTTCTTGCTGAAGCACCTGTCGTTCCCCCGGTAGAACCGGGGGTTTATTGTTAACACAAAAAAGAGGACAGAGACGTAAAAATTCTCTGTCCTTTTCTGTCATGGAGATAGCCGTTAGTATATCGCAGCTGTCTATCACCATTTTTTAAACAAAACCATATTAGATTTAAAAAATCACGAGCTTCTTTGACTTTTTTGCAGTATCACCGTCTGTCGAAACGGCAAGGCTTGCTGAGTTATCTGCAGTTATTTTTTCAACGGTTGTGCGGAATTTTTTTGCGATATTAAAAATCGATTCTCCCTCCTCGGGATAATAAACCGTGATTTTTGCGCCCGTTTCTACGCATTCCTCCCCGGCGATGATTTCAGATGAGGTTAACACCGTCTCGCATCTTTCAAGGAGAGCAACGAGCCTTATCTGTGCTCGGCAGGTAAGATAAATCTTGTTCTCATCAAGAACAGCCGATGCATCTGTGCAATTGATTGAAGAAATAATCTTTATTTTTTGGTCGTTTTGACAATTTATATTTACATCTTTCTCAAACTCTTCCATATGCTTAAAGGGATAATAACTAAGACTACCCTTTTCATCAACACCCGAAGCAATTCCCGAATAATGTATTTCTCCGCTAATATGTGTAACACCCTCGAGAGTTTCTGTTCCTGTAATCTTTGCCACAGCGCCAAGGCAGATCACCTCTCTGAGATTTTCAATATCTATGCCCTCTCTGTCTGTGGCAGAAGAAAAATCTTCTTTCTCACAAACAACCGTAGAAAGCTCGTAAAATTTATATTCACCGTACTCGTTCTCGGTATTTGCATCGCATCTGTATGCATCTGTAACAAGGCTTACGCATTCATTATCATAGCTTTCAGCGCCAAGGTCAGCTATTACATTAGCAATTACAGAGCATCCTGTTTCATCTGCGTTTACACTGCATCTGACAGAGCTTACCGATACTCTCGGCGAAATTTTCATAGCTCCACCCCCTTGACTGAAGGGGATACTCTCGTCAATTCTTATGCTCTTTTCTGCTGTTTGCATAGCTTCACCCTCGCATCTTACAAGAGCAGAAATACGCATATTTCCCTTAAGCCCAACGCCATTTTCCTCCGGGGTCACCGAATCTATCACGCACTCGGCATTTGAATAGATTATTTCGATATCATCAGCACCTATTCCCTCAAGGCGCAAAAGCTCCTCTGCATATTCTCTCTCAACATTCTCAGAGGCTGAAGCGGTTGCCATATCAACGCTTATTACCTGCGCCTCAGGCGCTTTTTCGCACTCAAAGGCGGAGCCGGAAATACGAGGGGTCTCGCTTTTTTCAATTGCAACTCTTGAAGACAGGGTCGCCTTGGCGGATATTTTTCTCGGACCGAGAAGACGAAGTGAATAATTTGATACGGAAGTATCTATAAAAGAGGAAATATAGTTATCCGAGTCGCACTTAACACTTAAATCATAATCTGATGTAAACGAGACTGAATTTACACGGTTTTCAGAGTCGAAATATATCAAATTGTAAACAATTATTCCCGAAAATCCAATATTATCTCCATTTTCAAAGCTTCCGGAAGGACGCACACTCGCCTCGGTAAAAAGAATTTTTCTCACATCTCCGTTATAGTCGGGGAGCGAATAGTCTGCGCCTGTTTCGGTATAAATATCTGTTCTCCATTGACAAACTCTAAAATCGCCGTTGTTTTTATATTCCATAAATGAGCCTCACCTTCATTTTTATTCAGTTGAATATATGCAGTGAGTTTCTGTGTTATTACAAAAAGGAAAGATAATTTAAGCGATACAAAAAAAGGAAGAAGCTGTTATTTTAAGCCTCTTCCTTTTAACTTTCAGGATTTATTATTTTTCGCCAAGCAGCTTAAGAAAGATTTTTGTATCCGCTTTATCTGCCATATAACCTGCATCAATATCAAGTATCCAAAGGCTGCGCTTTCTTGAACCGAGAGCCAGCGAGGTTGCATTCACGTCGCCCTCATCAACACCAAGAGAAGCCTTGCAGCCCTGAGATGTAGGACAGGATGCCTTGGGTAGATAGGAGAATGAGCCGTCAGGCTTTGCGAACACCTCGACCTTTTTCTTGGTTGCTCTTAAAAGCTCAGCTCCCCTTTCTCTGAGTCTCGCCTTCGCTTTTTTATAATTCTCTTCATCCCCTGTAAGCTTCATATTTTCAAGAAGATTAAGAAGAGTGAACGGAGGATTAAACACATCAACCAATGCGCTTACAGGAATATCTCCAACAGCAACATCAATAGCTGAATCAAAGGCTTTCTGAAGATTCGGAAACGGTCTGCCGAGTGTTGCGTATGCACAGCTTATTTTCATAAGTCCGTTTGCAGCCCTGTATGTAAGCTCTTCTTCCCAAAGTCCGTTATCATGCTGGGTAGAGTCAAGAAATTCACCGCACACATCACTGAGACCTGCCGCCTTTATCTGAGAAGAGATGGATGTTGTCTTGTGTCCTGCCTGATAAGAATTCTCGTTTATCTTAAAGGATTCAAGATACTCTCTCAAAGCATCTGCCGAACGTAAAAACTGAGGCACAGTAGAGCCTTCAGCGCTTGCGGTCTGCTCTGCGCTCGCCTTTTGTATACGGTCAAGAGCCGTTGGGTAAACGGGAGATGTGCCAAGCTTTTTAAGCGTATTGATAGCATTGTGCATATCTCTTGCTTTTCTGGACTCGCTTACACCCTTGCCCCACTGGGGATGATAGAAGTAACCGTCATCCTTATCCTGAAGCCCCTGAAGAAAGGCAATTAGCTTTTTCTTCATGCCCTCGGGCAAATCAATAAGGTTCGGAACAAGGCCAAGCTCCTCCACATAGCCGAGAAGCTGAGCGGTGCTTTCAATATCGGGCAAAAAACCATCATTATCTCTTGCTGATATTGAGTAGTAGAATCCTCCTATTTCAGGCTCCCAAAGGCTGGCGTACCATTTATATATACCATCGGTGTAAAGAGACTGAAGCTCACAAAACGCCTCATAGGTCTCTTTATCATGAGTTGCTTTTATTTTTTCGTAATTCGCATTAAGTATCTTCATTTTACTATCATCTCCCGGATTTTAATGCATTTTACTTTGTTTTTTACCGTTTTACATAGCACCCATAGATTCCATAAGGCGCTTATTAAACTCTGCGGCGGTGTTATAGCCCATTCTCTTCTGGCGGTTGTTCATAGCCGCAACCTCAATAACCACCGAAAGGTTTCTACCCGGGCAGACCGGAAGCACTATGCTGGGAATGGCTATGCCCAAAATATCGGTTGTCTGCTCATCGAGTCCGAGACGGTCATACATCTTTCCGTCCTGCCATGCCTCAAGGTTAATAACAAGGTCAATTTTTTCTGTCTCCTTAACCGAGCCCATACCAAATAGACGGCGCACGTCAACAATACCTATACCGCGAAGCTCAACATAATGGCGGATAATTTCGGGAGCGCGGCCTACAAGAGTGGTTGCCGAAACCTTTCTTATCTCAACCGCATCATCCGCAATAAGTCTGTGTCCGCGCTTAAGAAGCTCGATAGCCGTTTCGCTCTTACCAACTCCCGACTCGCCAAGCAGCAAAATGCCCTCACCGTAAACCTCAACAAGAACGCCGTGTCTTGTAATACGCGGACCAAGCTCCACGTTAAGAAATGCAATAAGCGCTGCCATAAAATCAGATGAAGACTTAGATGTACGAAGAAGCGGCACACCGTACTTTTCCGCAAGGTCAACAGTCTCTTGGCTTACAGGCAAAGAGGTTGTGTAAATTACACCGACAGGTCTTGACTTAAAAAAGTCTTCAAGCCTTGATGTACGCTCTTCGGGCTCAAGTGTTTCGATATAAAGATGCTCAACCTTGCCGATTATCTGAAGGCGCATAGCCTCATAATGGTCATAAAATCCTACCATTTGAAGACCGGGACGGTTAATTCTGGTGCATGAAATTTCTATATTTTCGGGCAGGTCGTTAAGATACATAACCTCTAATCCGAATTCGTTAATTATTTTTGATAGCTTTACTGTATAAAGTTCTTCCATAATGACCTCCGAAACTATTTTGCTAACGTGATAATAATATCACATTTTGTCCCGAATTTCAATAACTTTTACCAACTTTTCAAACTTTTGCCGTTTTGTCTTGATTTGTTAACATAAATCTGTTAAAATAATTCTATAAACCGAAGAAAAGGATATACAAATGAAAAAGATAGCTTTTATCTTGCTTTTATTTCTATCGCTCATTATATTTGCAGGCTGCGCAGAGGATAAATACCCCCCTGTTGAAAGCAGCGAGGAGGAAGCGAGAGTTGTTATAAGCCTCAAAATAGAGGATAAGGAATATGAGGTGCGCTACGAGCTTTACAGAGCGCTCTTTCTCAACAGAAAATCCGCAGTAGACGGCGGCAACTCCCAGGTGTGGGCAGGAGATGACGCATCTAGGTATATAGACGAAATAAACGGCCTTATAGTAAATGACGCGGTTGAAATTTTCTCTATGCTGCATCTTGCAAGCAAAATAGGCTTTGACCCCTACTCGGATAAAGCAAATTATGATGTAAAAGAAATGTTCGAAGCAGATATCGAAAGCTATGGCTCTGCCGCTGACTTGAGTGATGAAGAAAAATATGATGCTTATCTTAAGTACTTAAAACAAATAAATCACAATTACTCGACAGCAGACCTGCTTTACCGATACAGCCTTGCAACAGAGGCGGTAAGCTCCTATTACAGAACAGAATACGAGTATTCAAAGGATGATGTAAAAAGCTATTACCTTAGCGACGATTGCGCAAGAATTCTTCAGGCATATTTCCAAAAGGGAGTGAAAACCTATACCGCAATGGAAATCTACCGTGAAAAGCTTATCGGCATAAGCAATGAGCTTTCGCTTGCAGCCGAGATAATAGGCAGCTCTTCGGCAAACGAGACAGACCTTATAGACAACGGTGTGCTAAGCGGAATAATGGTTGGAAAGCAGTCCCTGTCTCAAAGAAAATACTCGAGCTACATTAACGAAATATTCTCGCTCTCGGAGGGCGAAATGAGCGATATAATATCTCTTGAAAACACAAATGCCCAAACCGACGGCTACTATCTCGTTTATCGCCTTAGCAAGAATGACGAGCATTTCGAAACATTTTATCCTGCTATTGCAAACTCCTATATTGACAACATCATAGGCGGTATTCTAGGCGGTATGGAAAACTCGCTTGACGAGAGCAAAAGCTTTACCGAGGCTTATACCCAAATATCTCACAAGGACATTTCTATGAATTAACAGGCTGTAATTACATCATGGACTTCGATACTTCAATACTGTCAAGACTTTCATCAAGAGTACCAAGACGGGCAGAAAAAGAAAAATTTTCGGTTTTTGACCTGTCGCAAAGCCTCTCGGAGTTTTTAACCGAGAACTTCCGCGGCCTCGCACAGGTAAAAGCCGACATCAATGACTTAGGCTATGTAATGATATCGGCAGAGCATTTTGCCTACCTTGTCAAGCTGATTTTAAAGCAGATAAACGGTGAAATGTTTCTCACGTTTAACATATCCTTTGACAGAAAAAGCTTGGTTATGGAAATTCCGTTTGAAAAGGAAATAGTCCTCACACTTAGGGAGCGGGCAAACCTGTGCGCTACTGCAAGCGGCGCAGGGCTTGATATTGAAATTCTCCCAAACGGGATAACTCTTTCGGCTAAATCCACCGCCAAGCCTGCTGCATTATTTATCTATGCCGGCGGTATGCAAAAGCTGCGCAGAGTGCTTCTTGAAATCTTCTTTGGAAGATAATATTTATTTTTTAAGGCTTTCTCGCCTCACTGCGAGGAAGCCTTTTTGCTTTTGTGACGTATATATCTCAACAAACAGTTGAATTAAAATTAATTGCAACAAATTTACGATTGATTTTATCGCCTGTTTGTAGTACAATAAGTACAGTAAAATAAAACCCGAGGAGTTGTTTACAATGCAGCCAAAGGACCTTGGAAAAAGAATAAGAAATATAAGACTTACAAAAAAGCTGACACAAGAGGAGCTCGCAGCCCGCTTGTATATAACGCCACAAACTATTTCAAAATGGGAAAGAGGAGTTTCCCATAAATAAGGATACAGGAATCAATCCACAGACATACATTGCTTACGAAAACTAAAAATGTATGGAGAATTGATACTATGAAAAAATCCTTATTTGAAAACAACAATCTTACCTACCGTGAGGAAAACGG
>JAGATD010000024.1 GCA_017621415.1 Clostridia bacterium | reverse complement strand
GTCACACTCGCGGGAAAACCGTTATTAACGCTTTTCTTATACGCTCGTGCCACTTCGTTACGTCAGCCGACGATTTCTGCTCTAAATCCGCCAAGCCCTAGGTGTGTTCTCATTAAAAATTCAATTTTTATCTGACTATAATCGAGTTTTTTAGGTAAAATCTTTGATTTGATTGAATTTTTAATGAGACACCCCCTGGCAGTCGCTTGTCGACTGACGGATGAGGTGTTTGTTAAGCTCTTGTTGAAGAAGCATCACTTGTTCTTAAAATACTGATAAAGATAACAAGGCAGCATACCGTTATACAGCTTTCTCACCTTGTCCGCCTTTTTGCCGTAAAATCTTTCAAAAGCGGGGTGCGAGGTTATAATATACACCTGCCAGGGCGCAAGCGAGCGAAAATGAACGCCAATTTCGCGGTAAAGAGCCTCAGCCTCTCTTAGTGTGCCCAGCCTTTCGCCATAGGGTGGATTTGTTACAATTGTTGCGCGTCTGCCGGGGGCGGAAATTTTTCTTGCATCCATAGAGAAAACCTTTACAACATCGTCAACTCCCGCAAGGCGGGCATTTTTTGCCGCAAGCTCAACAGCATCAGGGTCAATATCCGAGGCAAAAACCTCAAAATCGGTCTTTATCTCTCCCTCTGCCGCCTCTTCTCTGGCTCTTTCCCAGATTTTCTTGTCGATAAACGAAAACTCCTCTGCTGCAAAATGGCGGTTTTTTCCGGGAGCTATGTTTTTCATCTTCATAGCCGCCTCAATAGCAATTGTACCGCTGCCGCACATAGGGTCCCAAAGAAGAACATTTTCTCTCGGGCGGGAGGTTGCCGCAATTGCTGCCGCAAGCGTCTCACGTATGGGCGCGCCGAGAGCATCTTTTCTGTATCCCCTCTTGTGCAGGGCAACCCCCGAGGTGTCTATCATCAGAGTTGCCTCATCATTCAGAATAAAAAATTCTATTTGGTATTTAATGCCTGTTTCGGGGAATTCGGTTATTCCGTAACACTCGGTCATAGCCTTGACAATCGCCTTTTTTGTAATAGCTTGGCAGTCGGGAATTGAGTGCAGCGCCGATTTTATTGCGTGTCCCTTAACCGGGAAAGCATCGTCTCTGCCGATAAACTCGTGCCAAGGCAATTTTCTTGTGCCCTCAAAAAGCTCATCAAAGCTCTCGGCATGAAATGCGCCAACCTTAATAAATACTCGCTCAGCATAGCGTAAAAATATGTTGGAAAGAGCAACCGCCTCCTCGTCGCCAAGAAAGGTCACTCTGCCGTCAATTGTTGAAATTTTCTCATACCCCAGCGCCTCGATCTCTTCGCCAAGCAGCTTTTCCAGGCCAAAAAGACAGGTCGCCACAAGCTCTAGCTTCATGTAAAATCTCCGTAATTATTATTGTAATAATTATATCACCAAAAGCAGAAGCAGTCAACAAAATATTGACATTTTAATATAAAAGATATATAATTACTACGAAAAAACATTTGGGAGAAAAATTATGCGTGAGCAGGATATAAGAACGGCAATGATGCTAGGCGAGGGGGCGGTTGAGAAGCTGAGAGGCTCTAAAGTCGCTGTTTTTGGCATTGGCGGAGTTGGCGGATATGCGGTAGAGGCTCTTGCAAGAGCAGGGGTAGGTGAGATGCACTTAGTTGATGCCGACAAAGTCTCTCTTTCAAATATTAACCGTCAGATTATAGCTACTCATAAGACGGTTGGGCAGTATAAAACCGAGGCGGCAAAGGACAGAATTCTTGAAATCAACCCCGAGGCAAAGGTTTTTACCTACAATCTTTTCTTCGGCGAGGAATATGTCTCGCAGTTTGATTTTTCCTCGTTTGACTATATAATCGACGCAATAGACTCCCTCTCATCAAAAATTCTGCTTATAACTCTTGCTAAAGAAGCGGGAACACCGATAATTTCCGCCATGGGCGCAGGAAATAAGCTTGACCCCACCAGATTTGAGGTGTCGGATATCTCAAAAACAGAGGTCTGTCCCCTGGCACGCGCTGTGAGAGTCGCTCTAAGAAAAAAAGGCATAAATCATCTTAAGGTAGTCTACTCTAAAGAAAAGCCTGCCATATTATCCCCCGAAGCCGATGCCGAAAAGTGCGACGGCAAGGCAGCCCCCGGAAGCATTTCATTTGTTCCCTCTGTTATGGGGCTTATTATCGGCGGCGAGGTCATCAAGGATATTGCAAAATAATTTACAAGGGCTATAAAACAAACGCAAAAAAGAACAGGGCGAAACCCTGTTCTTTTTCTAAAAATGTAAATTAAAGTTTTCAAAATCACCCTGTTGTCGCTTTCTCTACATCCTTTGCTTGCTTTTTTGCAATGGCGATTTTGTAAATCTCCTCGGTTGCAAGGCGTGCCTTTGTTACAATACTGCCGTCACCCTTGGGGAAGCAGTAGTATAGGCGGTCGTTTGTACCAATGCTCATAACGTCGCCAATCTCGTACCAGTAATATTCTGAATTTAAGGTGTATGAGGCAAGCGGCTTTTGCTCATAGTGAAGCTTTCCGTCGCAGCCGTCAAGAACAAATCCGTTTATATCATGAACAAGTCTGCCCTCGCCAACGCGATAAAGCCCCTTTGAGTCTATAACCATCATAATATCGACAGGCACGTTCATTTTGTAGCTTCCGTTTTCGATTTCCTCGCGAACACATTTTCTTTGCCAGTCAAACCAATCCGGCACGTGGTCAAACTTGCCTTGACCGTTAACAAGCTTAAGCGAGCCGTATTCATCAAGGTGATAATCCTTGCCGCAGGCCTCGCACACAAGCTCGGTACCCTTGCCAAGCATTCTTCCCTCAGCAAGACAGTGGGGGCACTTATAAAGTACTCTGTGCAGGCAGTCGGCTCTGAAGCCCTCGGCAATTTTTATATGATTTTCTCTCTGCCACTTAAAGTTGTCAAAGTCAAATTCCTTTGCGATAAGGTCGTTTATCTCCTCCGGGGTCATGGATTTTATTTCCTCGGGGGAGAGCAGGTATTTTTCGGTTGCCGAAACATCAACCTTTCTTAGCTGCAGGTTGTTGTAAAGAGGGTCTCGCGCAAATGCGCCGTCTGTATGTATTGTAACCACGGGAGCGCCAAGCATCTTAATCATCTTGCCAAGCGAATCGGGCAAAACGGTAGCTCTGCCGTCAAGCGAATATCCCGCCTCGGGGAACATCACCACCGAGCTTTTAAGCTTTCTTATAGCATAAATTATATCTCTTACAAGGGTTGTATCGGCAACAAACTTTGTTGTTGGAATACAGCCGATAAGCCGTATAAGCAGGTCCTTGCCTATAAAGGTGTCTCTTGTAGCAACAATGTTAAAGGGGCGGGGGAAGAGCAGGGTAGGCACAATCTTCATATCAATGAAGCAGGAGTGGTTCATCAGAATGAGCGCAGGCTCCTTTTTGCCCAGCTTTTCCATGTCTATTTTAGTGCAGCTGAAGTGGCTCTTTCGTAAAGCCCGAACAGACAGCGTCTTCATCAGAATTCGGAAAAACATAGAGGGCTTAAGAGGCTTTTTGTGATGAGGGGGCTTAATTTTTATCGCCTCGTTGTAAGTGGTGTTAATAATTTTTATTTTCATAAAAAATAGGCCTTTCTTGTCCTTTTTCAAAGGTTTTCGGGGTCTTGCCTACATTCTATCACAGTTTGTTCAAAATTGCAATAGTTTTTGTTCATAAATTGACAAAAGTCGAAAAAAGTCAACAAAATTCAGGTATTCAAAAAAACTATTGATTTGTAAAGGCTTTTTATGTATAATATAACGTAGTAAAAAAGACTTTTTGAAAGAGAGAAATCTATGCTATCAAAGGTATATAGCTCGGGTGTTATAGGAATAGACGGCTTTGAGGTAACAGTTGAGTGCAGCGCTTGGGACAGGCTTCCGAAATTCGAGCTTGTCGGACTTCCTGACACAGCGGTAAAAGAGGCGAAAAACCGTGTAAGGTGCGCTGCCGAAAACAGCGGCTTTGCCTTTCCGCCCATAGATATAATGATAAATCTCGCCCCTGCCGATGTTAAAAAAGAGGGCTCGGCATTTGACCTTGCCATAATTTGCTCTATTATGCAGTGCGACAGAATAATTCCCTCGGATTATGACTTTTCCGACAAGTGCTTTATCGGAGAGCTTTCTCTGTCGGGAGAGGTAAGACCCATAGGCGGAGTTTTGCCAATGGTGGTTTCGGCAAAGAAGAGCGGCAGACGTGAGGTCTTTGTCCCCTTTGACAACGCAGGAGAGGCAGCTGTGGTTGACGGTATTACCGTCTACGGAGTAAAAACGCTAAGACAGCTGATAAATCACATAAGAGGCGAGGAGCCTATCTCACCCATACGCTTTGATGCATCAAAATTTGACTTGTCATCTCACGCGGGCGGTGTAGATTTTGCCGACGTCAGAGGACAGTATAAAGCAAAGCGAGCCCTTGAGATTGCCGCAGCAGGCGGACATAATATCCTTATGATAGGCCCTCCCGGCGCAGGTAAATCAATGCTTGCCAAAAGGCTTTCAACAATTCTCCCCGATATGACCTTTGACGAGGCGGTAGAAACAACAAAAATCCACTCGGTAACAGGAACACTAAGGACAAATCTTGTAACCGAGAGACCTTTCCGCTCTCCCCACCATACGGTAAGTGTTGCAGGCCTTGTTGGCGGCGGTGCAATGCCAAGACCGGGAGAAATATCCCTCTCCAACAACGGTGTTTTATTCCTTGATGAGCTTCCCGAGTTTACAAAAAGTGTAACAGAGTCTCTCCGCCAACCCCTTGAAGACGGTGTTGTCACCGTAACACGTGCGGCTGCAAAGGTTACATATCCCGCAACCTTTATGCTGGTTTGCGCCATGAACCCCTGCCGCTGCGGCTACTATGGCGACCCACAGAGACAGTGCACCTGCACTCCCGCATCAATAGCTAAATATCTTGAGCGTGTCAGCGGTCCTCTCCTTGACCGAATTGATATAGAAATCGAGCTTCCCTCGGTCTCATATAACGAAATCTCGGGCAAAACCGCTCCCGGTGAGCCATCGGCAGAGATACGCAAGCGTGTAAATGCCGCCAGAGCCTTTACAGACAGCCGCCTTGAGCGGGGAGGAGATAAAACAGGCGTTCTCAATGCCAGAATGTCAACAGAGCTTCTTCGTAAATATTGCACCCCCGATAAAGAGGGCACCGAGCTTATGCGCGAAGCCTTTGAAACCCTGGGTCTTTCCGCAAGAGGCCATGACCGAGTTCTGAGAGTAGCCAGAACAATAGCCGACCTTGACGGTTTAGATCAAATTAATGCGGAGCATATATCCGAGGCGATAATGTATAGGACTTTGGACCGCAAATACTGGCGCAGATAACCTGACGGAAAATTTCTGGTGCTAACCGCCGATTTTTCCCAAGGCTCGCCGTAGGTAACTACGGCTTCGGAGAAAAATCAACGCTTATCCCTCAGAACTTTCCTCGTCAGGAATACATATTATGCGAACCTCGGCAATGCTTTAGGCAGCTTTGTCGAAAGGGTTTACGGACAAAAGCAAATAAATGTTTGCAAAATCTCAACGAAAGGGGCAAACAAAAAATGAAAAGAAAAAATAGTCTTCCCGAGCTTCTTGCCCCTGCGGGCAGCTTTGATGCTCTTGTTGCCGCCGTAGAGGGCGGTGCTGATGCCGTTTACGTTGGCGGAAAGCGTTTTGGGGCGAGGGCTTTTGCGAAAAATTTCGATAACGATGAGCTGACACGTGCGGTAAGATACTGTCATATCCACGGTGTAAAGCTTTATGTCACTGTCAACACGCTGGTTTTAGACCTGGAAATGAAAGAGGTCGTTGAATATGCCGCATTCCTTTGGAAAATCGGTGTTGACGCTCTTATAATTGCCGACCTTGGTGCTATTCGTGAAATAAGGCGCTATGTGCCATTGCTGCCGCTTCACGCATCGACACAGATGTCGGTGCATAACAGCTTTGGGGCTGATGAGGCTGCCGCTCTCGGATGTGAGAGAGTAGTTCTTGCGAGAGAATGCTCCCTTGCTGACATAACCGAAATCACCGCAAAATCAAAGCCCGAAATCGAGATATTTTTGCACGGCGCTCTTTGTGTTTGCCACTCGGGACAATGCCTCTTTTCCTCTATGGTAGGCGGCAGAAGCGGAAACCGGGGCGAGTGCGCCCAGCCATGCAGACTTCCCTTTGCAGGGGGGAAATATCCCCTGTCGCTGAAAGACCTATCCTATGCGGCTCACATTCCCGCTCTTATCGAGTCGGGTGTCGCTTCCCTTAAAATCGAGGGACGAATGAAGTCCCCCACCTATGTATACACGGTGACCTCTATTTTCCGCCGTCTGCTTGACGAGGGTAGGGGGGCAACTGCTGAAGAGTGGGAGGCTCTTAAGCGCGCCTTTTCCCGCGGCGGATTTACCGACGGCTACCTTAAAGGAAAGCCCCAGAGTGTGGAGCTGGGAATAAGAAGCGAAGAAAACAAGGCGGAAAGCCGTCAGGGCGAGGTTGAAGTTCTCCCCAGCCGAAAAAAGGTATTCTCCACCGTTAAAATATTAAGAAACACCCCTGCCGAAATGACACTTTCCGACGGTGAGGGCAAAGAGGTGACAGTCATCGGCCAAATTCCTGCCGAAGCGGAAAATTCTCCCCTTACCGAAAGCGGTGTTAAGGACAGACTTTCAAAAATGGGCAATACATTTTTAGCCCTTGTACCCGAGGATATAATTCTCACTCTTGACGATGGGTTAAATTTACCCCCCTCGGCCCTTAATGCCCTGCGCCGTGCTGCGGCAGATGAATTTGAGGATACATCAAGGGCTGAAATCTCGGTGGACTACACTCTTCCTGTCTTCTCCCTTGGCGCAAGAAAAATGACAACCGCCCAATTTCTCGGAATGAATCCCACTGTCTCGCAAGATGCTCGGGGCTTTGACGCAATATTTGTCTCTCTTTTTGCCGAGGACAAGACAGGCGCTAACGGTGTTTACCTGCCGCCGGTTATTATGGAGTCTGAGCTTTCACAGGTGAGAGAGGCGCTTTCGGCAATTGACAAGGAAAAAATAAAATATGCCCTTGTTTCAAACATCGGGCAAATTGCTCTTGCAAAGGAATTTTCGTTTGACATTGTTTGCGACTTCAGGCTCAACGTAACAAACCGCTTTGCATACAAGACTCTATCTGAATTGGGAGCCTTGCATATAATTCTTTCTCCCGAGATAACCCTCCCTCAGGCGAGAGATATTGGCGGCGGTGTTATTGTTTACGGCAGAATACCTCTTATGATAACCGAGAGATGCTTTATGAAGGATAACGGAGGCTGCGGCCGTTGCTCAAATGTTTCGCTTGAGGACAGAATGGGCGAAAGATTTCCAATGATACGCGAGTTTGAGCACCGAAGTCTGATTTTGAACTCAAAAATTACCTACATGGGTGACAGACGTCAGCTCCTTGACAAAAACCGCATAGGCTCTTATCACTTTATCTTCTCTACCGAAAATGAAGAAAAAATAAAAACCGCTCTTCTTTCATTTAAGAGCGGCAAGCCTCTTTCTGACAGGGATGTAAGGCGTGTAGGCAGAAGAAAAAACAATAAATAAATTTTTCTGCCTGAGATGTTGTTTTTTTGCGTTTTTGTTGTGTTTTTGTTTTTGTCGAGTAAATAAACTATACTAACCTAACCTTACCTTACCTATACTAT
>JAGATD010000002.1 GCA_017621415.1 Clostridia bacterium | reverse complement strand
GAAGATGGTGTTTTTATTATTTTGCTGACTCGGTCCGCACATCGACTCGGCAGCGCAGTTGCTGGGTTCGTAACATTGCCCGCCGTCTCCCGCGGAGACCTTGTAAGGCGGGCAAATTCCCGTACATACAAGTCAGGCACCACGAAGTTGGTGTCTTTATTATTTTGACGACTTGGTCCGCACATCGACCCGGCAGCGAAGCTGCTGGGTTCGCAACATTGCCCGCCGTCTCCCGCGGAGACCTTGTAGGGCGGGCAAATTCCCGTACATACAAGTCAGGCACCACGAAGTTGGTGCCTCTATTATTTTGAAGACTCGGTTCGCTCATCGACTCGGCGGCAGGGCAGCAGGGTTCGAAACATTGCTCCGCCGTCTCCCGAGGAGACCTTGCGAGGCGGGCAAATTTCCGTACAAGTGAGCACTCCGTAGGGAGTGCTTTTTTTCATTCTGTGGTTGATTTTATGTATAAAATATTTGTAACACAAGAAAACGCGCTGTGAAAAAGCCACAGCGCGCGGAGAACAAAAAGCTTTTCCATTCCTCCACAGAAAAAAAGCATTGCTCTCTGAGATATAATATATCCTGTGAGCCCAAAAAATATGCATTAATTTAGATTATAAATACTCCTTGACAAACGGTTTGTTTTGTGTTATACTATGACTCGTAAATGAGGGAGTAGTGTGCGCTCCGCGTAGCAATGTCAACATCATGGCAGCACTTTTGCCTGGCTTGCTTTAATTCACGAGACTCATGTGCGCCATAAGCGGGTTGTACATGAGGTTTTTCTTAGGTATAGCTCTTGGCTATACTTTTTTCTTATGATGGAGTGTTTATGGATTTTCTTCTTATATTTAACAGCGCCATTCTGGGCTTAGGCCTCGCTATGGATGCCTTTTCGGTTTCACTTGCAAACGGTCTTGATGATCCCTGTATGCGCAAGAGAAAAATGTATGGTATATCCGCAATATTTGGTACTTTTCAGGGATTAATGCCTCTTATAGGTTGGTTGCTTGTTCACACTCTTGCTGAGATGTTTAACACCTTTCAAGCTTTTATTCCTTGGATAGCTCTCGGACTTCTCAGCTTTATCGGAGCAAAGATGCTATTCGACGGAGTGGGTGAATTAAAATCCGGTGAAGATAAAAGCAAGGTATGCACACCGAAACAGCTATCCTTTGCTTCTCTTATTATTCAAGGAATTGCTACATCAATAGATGCGTTGTCGGTTGGCTTTACAATTTCGGAATACAACCTGCTCGAGGCCCTCGCGGCAGCTCTCATTATAGCCGCAATAACATTTGTTATCTGCCTTGGCGGTGTAATTATCGGCCGCAGGTTTGGTACAGCTCTTGCGGGAAAGTCTGCGATCTTCGGCGGTGTTATTCTTATCGTCATTGGAATTGAAATATTTGTTACATCGTTTATTTAAGGTATACACTGTAATATTATACAAAGGAGAAATAATATGTTTTCATTTATTCCTAACGAAGTCTTTCTTTTGATCTTCGGTTTTATTTTGCTAATTAAGGGCGGCGACTGGTTTGTTGATGCAGCCTCCTCGATTGCAAAAAGATTCCATCTTCCTGAGCTTCTTATAGGAGCTACCGTTGTTTCGATAGGAACAACTCTCCCCGAGGTTATGACCTCTGTAATGGCAGCCGCAGGCGGCATGTCAGAGATTGCTTACGGAAATGCAATAGGCTCTATTATTTGCAACACCTCACTTATCGCCGCTATCACTATTGCGGTAAAGCCTGGTAAGGCTGACAAGCGTGCTCTTGTATTCCCGGTCTGCTTCTTCTTTGGAGCTATGGCATTTTATGCATTTAACGCATATGCATTTGGCAAATTTGAGCTTTGGACAGGAATAGTACTTCTTGTGGGATTTGTCGTATATATGATAATAAATGTACTTAATATGAAGAAAAATCCTGCAGAGGAGCTTGAGCTTGCCGAGATGCCGGAGCCCGAGGAAGAAGTAAGCGGTTCTCTTCTTAAGGATATACTTGTTTTGCTTGGCGGCGCAGTTATAATTGCGCTTGGCGCAGAGCTTCTTAAGGACAACGCATCCGCAATAGCAAAGATGCTGAATATTCCGGAATCGGTTATAGGACTTACAATTGTTGCTCTCGGTACATCGCTTCCTGAGCTTGTAACAGCTGTCACCGCTCTTATGAAGGGACACGGGGCGCTCTCGCTTGGTAACATTATCGGAGCAAATATCTTTAACCTTGTGCTTGTTTCGGGCGCTGCGATAACCGTCAGCCCATTTGCAATTCCTGAGGGAGCAACGCTCTTCGGACATAGCGCGTCTCTCCTGCTTGATATTCCCGTAGCCTTTGCCGTCATGGCTATTATGACTCTTCCCGCTCTCTTCCGCGGAAAGCTTGCCAGATGGCAGGGAATAAGCCTGCTTCTTATTTACCTTGCATATACTGCTATGCAGGTTTATATAGCTGTTGCTTAGCCGTAAGATGCGAAGCATAGGGAAAAACCTTATAAGTTCGATTCTCTTGCCTAATATATATTAATAATGAAAGAAACACTCTCGCTCGGGTAATTTTGCCTGTCCTGCGGGAGTGTTTTTATAATATAGGTTGTCTACAAAGAGAGCGCCTGCGAATTACGCAGGCGCTCTGAATTAATAATTAAACATTTCTGGGCACGTTGGGATCAACAGCCTTTTGCTCCACGAGAGCATAGTTGAAGGGATAGTTGTTATCTACAACATTGTTCTCCATGGGATAAAGGTGAGCAAGATCTCTGAAGTGCATAATATCACGGCGCCAGAGATATGCTGTGTTAGGCTCAACGTAGAATACGTGTCTTGCGCCTCTTGCAAATACTATAAGCTTGTTACGCAAGAATGCGCCTCTGATTTCAACTCCTGTAACCTCCTTAAGCTGGATGAGGAAGTTGCGGTAGTTCTTGTAGGTCTTGAAGTTGCCGCCGCTGCAGCTGCTGTCATAATATTCAAGAGTAGCATGAGTGAGGAACAAACGTCCGAATCTGGGCTCCACGATCCAAGGGAAGTCTCTGTGCTCTTGCTCGGAGTTCCAGTTAATGATAGTAACACGGCCCTCGCAGACAATTGCGCCTCTGTCGCCGCCTCTCTCGTGAAGAAGACGGAGACGAACACCCTTAAAGCTCTTGTAGGATGCTTCCTCAATCTTGCGGTAACTGAGCCAGATGAGAACAGAAATAAGAATACCTGCAATTACACCAAGCACAAGACCAAATACTATTGACATGGGGTTAAACACGATAGTCAAATCAAAGCTGAATTTGCTCTCGTGGTTCTTGTCCGAAACAATAAGGTCAATCTTGTAGTTGCCAAGTCTGTCAACTCCGCCCTGCTCGGTAACGCTCTTACCGTCAACAAGATAATCAATCTTGAGGTCCACAGGCTGGAATCCGCTTGCAAACTTAATTTCGGAGTGCTCGGGAAGAATGTGCTTGCCGTTCTTTTTAACGGTCTGTGTTTCGTTATACTTAAGGTTAAGAAGACTGCCGAAGGGAGCCTTTTCAATAACAATTGTAGCGGTTGTAGAAGTAGCATTGTAGTTAGCGCCTGAGATGATTACCTCTACCTCATGGGTTCCGGCATCAATTGCGCTCGCCTTAGAAACATTGATTATAATGTTCTCGCCGGCGGGAATACCGGTTACTGTAACATTGCCCTTGGGAAGATAGATAGCATTGCCGGTATAGGTTGCTGTGAAAGGCTTAATGGTTATGTTGTTAAGAGCTATATCAACCTTTTTTACAGTAAGGGTACGAACAACAGTACCGTCTTCAGGAAGAGTAAAGTTTTTAGGAGCGTTTATGTCGTTGTAAGAGAACTTTGCGACAATTCTGTATGTACCAACCTTAACAATGTTTGCGGGAGTAATACCTGTTTCTGTTGTTGATCCGCTCATTGCCTCGTAATCATAGACAACCGAAATATACTTGGGGAACTTTGCGTCCTTGCTGATATTCAGAGCGCTATGGTTTCCGGAAAGGGGAGCGCCTGTATATCCTACCGTAACATTGTTAAATGTAAAGTAATCTCTTAAGTCAGCGGGAAGAATATCGAGAGTTGCGTCAAGCTCAAAGTCGTTGTAGTTCTGGTGACTTACAGCGAGGCTTACAAGATATCTGCCTACATTAACAACATCAGTTTGGTTAACAATTCCGTTAATATCTCTGTAGGTGTAAACCTTGCTTATAGCTGTATTGTAAACCGTCTTAACCAAATCGGGAAGTTTGTCCTCGATAAGTTTGATAGCCTTAGCCTCACCGTCATAGATAGCGTCATCAATGTCGGGGAGAGCGGCTGCGGCATCCTCAAGATCAGCCTTTGGAATATCAGCCTTGGCAATCTCGAATTCAAAGGCTCCGATATGCACAGCCTCTTTAACATTTTCGGTTCCGCCGATTGTCACATCTATTCTGTAGCTTCCCGCATTGTGGATTTTATCTACGGTCCCAAAATCATTTGCGCCGTAAGCCTTGTATTTAATTACAAACTTGACTGTATCACCGATGTTGGGGTAGATGATCTCGCTAATGTTCGAAATGCTAATGTCTTTTGCAGACAGTGTAACATCGGGATCATAAACATCTTTCAATCCGGAAATGGTAATTGCAGGTACAAAATTATCTATAGAAGCCTTTGTAATATAGATAAAGCGCTTACCGTCGGTGCCATCCACGGGATTAAACTCAACGCCTGTGTTAATGTTGCGTAAGCTTACCCAAACGGTGTATTTACCAACGTCTTTAGGCCAGAAGATGTGCTTGCCAACGTCTACGGGCCAGTGGTTCTCGTCTACCAATTCCTTAGCGCTTTGTGAATCAACACCCATTCTGAATACATATTCGTACTCGCCGGTAATGGCTGTGTTGGTAAACTTAACCTCCTCGTTCCAGCCGGGAATGCAGAAGCTGCTTCCGGTATAACTTACGGTGTAGGCTACCTTATCAAAGGAGTTGGCAACATACAACCAGGGATTTTCTTCATCTGCCGCCAGCGAGAAAGCTATCTTCTCGTCTATGGCTTCGGGAACAGCGGATGTTTCATCACCGTTTTCGTTAACGGCAGGAGCAGCTATAGACGTAGCAGCCTGGAACAAAACATCTCTGAAGCCGTAAACAAGACCGAACAGAGCGCCCACCACCACAGAAATGATGAATGTCATGGCAAAAATTCCTCTGAACTTAGCCTTATGGTCTACGTCAGGATAGAACGGGATGCTTTGCATATGACGGCTCTCGTAAGAGACGGTGGTCTGCGCAAACCTATCCTGCTGAGCTATTGAAGAGGATGTGAAATTTACGTTTGGCATATCAGTAAAACCTTCCTTAAAGAATCGTTTAATAACTTTTGAATACAATATTACGATAATTATAACACACAGAAATCGGTTTGTCAATATATCGGGCATTATTTTTAACTAATAAAAAACCTTTATTTTACTTTATTTACTCACGCGAGGGAAAATTCTGCTCCGGCACCGTTTCCGCTTTTTAACAAAAATCGGCTCGTTTTAACAAAACCGATTAAAACAATTGCTAAATCGTTGAATTCGCTTGACAATCAATCGACCTTACCTTATAATGAAATCAATCATAGCTTCGGGATTGAAGCTGTCTTGAAAGGAAACCAAAAAAATGGTGTGTAAAAGAAAATGGGAGGGTGAAAGGTGCGTCATAGATATTGACGGCAAAACCCTTGAACCTATAGCATATATGAGCTATGCTCCCTTAAAAGAAAACTTTGATGAGATAAAGGCTAGAGGAGTACGCCTCTTTATGTTTCCTGTATATGCGGGAGACGAGGGAATAAATATGGAGAGCGGACTGCGCCCCCTTTGCGACAATTTCTTCAAGGGATATGGCGAATATGATTTTTCTATGGTTGATAAGGTTCTTAACGATCTTTGCCCAACAGGAAAAGAGGATGTTTACGTAATTCCGAGAGTCTGCCTTGAGCCCCCTATCTGGTGGCAAAAGCTACACCCGGATGAGCTATCACTCGACAGCAGAGGCGAGACCCAGCGCGAGAGCTTTTCCTCTAAGGTGTGGCTTGAGGAGATGACCGTTGCCCTCTATGCTCTTATAGACCACCTTTCGGCATCTAAATGGTCGGAGAGAATTATAGGCTATCATATTGCCGCGGGCGGCACAGAGGAGTGGGCGCATCACTCAAGATACAACCACCAGTTCTATGATTACAGTGAAGTAAACCGCAGAGCTTATCACAAATTTCTTATGAACCGTTACGGCAGCCTTGAGGCGATTTCTTCAGCGCACGGTTCAAGCTATTCTTCGATTGATGATATTCAGATTCCTCACCCGATTGAGCGCGAGTATTCTGTCAGCGGATATATCCGTGACCCTGAAACCGAGCGCCATGTGCTTGACTTTTTTGATTTTCACAACGAATCTGTCGCCGATGCTATTGCCTATTTTTGCCATGCGGTAAAGGAATATACAAAGGGAGAGCGCCTGACAGGTGTATTCTACGGTTATGTAAATTCAATGCCCCAGAATAAAAAGGGACTTCACGCACTTGGCAAGGTTATCCGCTGCCCCGATGTTGACTTTCTTTCAACAACAAACTCGGGTCCGTATTGGTATTTCTCCTCAGCGGTGAAGAGCGCAAAGCTCCACGGCAAAATGTGGATATGCGAGGGTGATATACGCACTTGCTTAACAAGCGGCATGGGTAAAAATCTTGCCCACGCAATGCCGGATAACGATTATTACGAATCCAGTGTGTGGCACGGTCCCGCTGACGTAAAGGGAAGCGTTGCCTCCTTGACAAAGGCTCTAGCCAGAATTCTTACATCAAATGTGGGTATATGGTGGTTTGATATGTTTGGCGGTTGGTTCTCCGACCCGGATATGCTTAATGTAATTGAGCGCAGTATTCCTCTTTACAGGGAGCAGAAAAATGACTTTTTCCCCACCGAGGTTGCAATCTTTGTTGATGAGAGGGGACATAAGTATTCATCTATTGATGAAAGACGTATGCCAAAAGCTATCTGGGAGCTGTTTGATAATATTTCTCTTTCGGGATTCTCTTACGACAGCTATCTTCTCTCGGATATATGCGAGGATTCGTTTCCTGCGGATAAATACCGCCTTTGTATCTTTATTTCTGCCTGCAACCCCTCCGATGAGGAAATCTCCGCAATAGAGAAAAAGCTGAAAAAGGACGGAAAAACTCTCCTGTTCCTTGGTAACAGCGGCTCACACAGTAAGCGCATGTGCGAGTTTGACCTGCGTGTTGACCCGTATCCCAAGGAGCAAAAGGCGGTGTTTGAAAACAATGTTTATCCCGCAAATGTTCTTCCTAGCCCGACTCTTGTACAGGAGCGCGGATATGTAATGTCCCGCTTTGAAGACGGCACCCCTGCGGTTCTTTGGCAAAAAATGTCGAATTACCACTGTGTACTATCTCTTCCCATGGCTGCGCCCGCGCTTCTTTTGCGCCGTATTGCGCTTCTTGCGGGTGTTCACCTGTTTAACCGTGACGGTGATGCAATATATGCCGGCGGCGAATATGTGGGAATTTTAGCAACCGAGACGGGCTATCGCCGTATATGCCTGCCCGAGCGTGATATGCTGGCAACCGACCCTATTACGGGTGAAAAGGTAACAGTAAATGACCGCTTTGTTGACATGTGGATGGAAAAGGGCGATATGCGTCTGCTTCATTTTGAAAAACGCGAATAAATTTTGATTTACCCCCTCAGTTTTTAGACCGAGGGGGTAAACTATTGTTTGCAAAAATTGGGTTTTTCAAATAAAAACCAGGATTATTTTTAAAAATTTATTGACTTTAAAGTGTAAATGTGCTAGTATGTTTAATGCAAAAAAACAAAGTCCGGAGACAAAAAATGGAAATCATTGACGCCCATGCGCACATCTATCCCGAAAAAATAGCGGCTAAGGCCACAGATACGATAGGAATTTTTTATGATATAAAAATGGATATGCCCGCAGGAACTGCCGAGAAGCTTATTGAAAACGGAAAAAAAGCAGGCATCACAAGATATGTTGTACATTCGGTAGCGACAACAGCCCACCAGGTGCGCTCAATAAACAATTTCTTGAAGAGTGAGATTGACGCGCATCCCGAATTTATAGGATTTATAACCCTGCATCAGGACCTTACCGAGGAAGAAATAAACGCAGAGGTTGAGTGGGCTCTTCAAAATAATTTTCACGGAATAAAGCTTCACCCCGATTTTCAAAAGTTCAATATAGATGATGAGGTTGCGGAGAAGTTCTATAGAGCAGCAGAGGGAAAACTGCCGATACTGTTACATATGGGTGACAACAGATACGAGTACTCAAAGCCCTACCGTCTTGTAAAAATGGCAAAAAAGTATCCAAATCTTAACTTTATAGCAGCTCATTTCGGAGGTTACAGATGCTGGGAGGATTCACCGATATACAGAGGTCTGTCTAACGTGTATTTTGACACATGCTCATCTCTCCCCTTTATCAGTACCGAAAAAGCAAAGGAGCTTATCGATATGTTCGGCGCTGACAGATTTTTCTTTGCTACCGATTTCCCAATGTGGGATGCCGCAGGCGAGCTCGAGCGCTTTAATAAAATTCCCCTTAGCGACAAGGAACGCGAAATGATTTTCAGCGGTAATATAAAAAAACTTCTTAACATTAATTAAACATAAAGCAAAAATGCGACTCCCCGACGCTCGTCGTTCGGAAGGACAGTTTTGCAAGAATACGGTATATTTCGCAAGAGATATGCCGTATTCTTGCTTTTTTAGATCTTACGCGGTTCTACGGATTTCTTCCATCAATTCAATCAATCCCTTTTCATCGGGAATGTCAATCAGCCCGACGGCGGTAAAGTAAACATCAAGTTTTACGCGCTTTATTCCGTCTATCTTCGCGCTCTTGTGAACTTCAATTCGTCTTATAAGTCGATTAACGATTTCGGGAGTTAGCTCCTTAATATCGGTACACTTACGAATGGTTTCAAGAAATACGCGAAGATCTACCTTGTCTTGCTCCGCTGCCTTTAAGGTTTCTTCAGCCTTTGCCGTAAACGCTATCAGTTCCTTTTGCTCCGCTTCATAATTACCCATCATCTTAGAAAATCTCTCGTCGGGAATTTTACCGAGAACGTTATCCTCATAAATACGCTCAATAAGTTTATCAAGCTCCACGATTCTTCGCTGACTTTTTTCGATATTTGCCTTTAACGTTCTCATATTG
>JAGATD010000001.1 GCA_017621415.1 Clostridia bacterium | reverse complement strand
CATACCGGGCATAGATGCTCTTGCGCCGGAACGAACAGAAACAAGAAGAGGGTTTTCAAGGTCGCCGAACTTCTTGCCGGTAACACCCTCCATCTTTACGATGTATTCCATGATTTCAGCCATGATTTCGTCATTGATCTGACGGCCGTCCTCATAGTACTGTGTGCAGGCCTCGGTAGAAATTGTGAAGCCCTGGGGAACAGGAAGACCGATGTTGGTCATCTCTGCGAGGTTAGCTCCCTTACCGCCAAGGATCTCACGCATTGATGCGTTACCCTCGGAGAAGAGATAGCAATACTTCTTTGCCATTTTTGTTTTCCTCCAAAATTAATATAAATTTTAATAAGCTTGTTTAAAATCGCAAAAAATCCGCCGATTCTTATCGGTGAAATTTCGCAACGATTATTATAGCATATATTTTAAGGATTTTCTATATAAATCGTTAAAAAAATACCAAACTGCGTAAAAATTAACAAATTGTTAACATTTTTAATGTTTCAAGAAAACGAAAGAAGATATTTGTTCACTTTTGTTTTTTTGTGCGAAAAAAATTAGTTAAATTGTATAAGTGAATTTAACTTTTTTAAAGCTAACCATTGAACTTTTGCTTTTGAGAGTTATAATTGTAGTGAAAAATTTAATTTAAAAGGAAACGGCTTATGGAAACATTAAAGAAAAAATACGGCCTGTTCACAGCCATATGTATGGTTGTGGGAATTGTTATAGGCTCGGGAATATTTTTCAAGGCTAAGGATGTTTTGGCTGCGGCTAACGGAAATGCCTATTACAGCATTCTCGCCTGGATTATTTCAGGATTGATAATGGTGGTTATAGCAACCTCATTCGGTGTTATGGCAACAAAGTACGAGAAGGTTAATGGTATAGTGGATTACGCGGAGGTAACCTGCGGTAAGAAATATGCTTACTTTGTCGGTTGGTTCCTGTCGCTTATTTATTACCCGGCCATGACCTCGGTGCTTGCCTGGGTATCCGCCCGTTACACACTTGTTGTTTTCGGCTATATAGAAGCGCCAATGTTCGCTCTCGGAGTTGCCGGCAACAGCTCGCTTAACAGCCCGGAATGTATCGCGCTTGCGGTATTTTATCTGGTTTTAGCTTATTTTGTCAATACCATAGCTCCGAAGATTGCGGGTAAATTCCAAATCTCCTCAACGGTAATAAAGCTTATTCCCATTACCTTTATAGCTGTTGTGGGAACGGTTGTTGGTCTTGTGAACGGAACTCTTATAGACAACCTTGACGTTGTTAAGACTACCGAGCTTATAGCATCGGGCGATACCGCCACGGGGCTTTTCCCCGCGATATGCGGAACCATTTTCGCATACGAGGGTTGGATTGTCGCAACCTCTATAAATGCGGAAATTAAAGATTCGAAGAAGAACCTGCCCATTGCGCTCTGTCTTGGAACACTGATTATTGTTGTAGCTTATACCCTTTATAACATTGGTATTCTCGGTCTTGCTGACATCGTTGATGTAACTGCTAACGGTACCACCGTAGCATTTAAGGTGTTTGGCGGCGCGATAGCTGCTATAATCAACATTCTCGTTGTTATATCCTGCCTCGGAACTCTCAACGGTCTTATGCTCGGCTGTTGCCGCGGTATTTATTCTCTCTCCGCAAGAGGAGAGGGTATATCACCCGAAACCTTTGCCCAGATAGACAAAAAGACCAATATGCCTCACAACTCTGCGGCATTCGCTCTTCTTGCCTGCGCTGCTTGGTTCGCTTACTTCATTATCGCCGGCGCCGGACTTATGAACGGTGAGCTTCAGGGCGGAATTTGGGACATTGTTAATGAGTATGGCTTTGATTCATCCGAGCTCCCAATCATTACAATATATCCCCTTTATATTCCCATTCTCTTGGTAATGATGGTAAAGGAAAAGGATGTACATCCCTTTAAACGGTTTGTTCTTCCCGCACTTTCAATCATAGGTATCGGAGTTATCGTCGCGGCTAGTATAATCAAGCACAAAATGGATAACGTATGGTATCTCATTCTCTTCGCTGTAATTATGCTCTTCGGCTATATCGTTATGAAATATAATGAGAAAAAGTCGGGAACGCTTAATATTGCGCAGGATTAAAAAAGCATAATAAAAAAGCGCTTGTGACACATTTCTTAAGCTCTTGTGCATAGGCGCTTTTTTTAGTGTTATTAATTAATATTCGATTGAAATTTTTATCGAAAAAATAAGAAGCATCCAATTAAACTTTTGTCTTGACTTTTAGAAAATAATGTGGTAAACTATTAGAGCAAAAAGGAATGATTTCACCACTCTCTTATTCCGAAACCATGCGAAAGCATAATAAACCCCTCCATTAAGGGTTAGTTCTAACCCCGCTATAACTTAATAAGAAAAACATTCGCCTGCATAGTTAAATGGATATAATAAACCCCTCCTAAGGGTTAGTTACAGGTTCGATTCCTGTTGCGGGTGCCAAAAAGGACAATCACCGTCGGTGGTTGTCCCTTTTTGATACCCGCACAGAGAACCTGCTCTGTGGCAAAGCCACAGAATCAGGTTCGAATCCCAGCTTCGTCGTCTCCGGTGGAGACCTCGCAAGACGAGGCTGATTCCTGCCTTGGGTGCCAAAAAAAGGACAATCACCGTCGGTGGTTGTCCCTTTTTGATACCCGCACAGCGAACCTGCTCTGTGGCAGAGCCACAGAATCAGGTTCGAAACATTGCTCCGTCGCTTCCGTGTCGGAAGCCTTGTAAGACGAGGCTGATTCCTGTTGCTTTTGCAGTCCAGCCCTCGTGGTAGGCTCTTTTGTATGTTAAAGATAATTTGTTGACAATTGTTCTGTTTTATGGTAATATAATAAGGTAATTACGATGACATAAAATGTGAGGATTGCGTAAAATGAGTATTAAGGCAGTTTTATTTGACCTTGACGGAACTCTTCTTCCAATGGATCTTGACGTTTTTATTAAAGGATATTTCAGCGCGCTGACAAAGGGAATGGCTTCGAGAGGCTTTGATGCCAAAAGGTTTTCAAAGGCGCTTCTTTCAGGCGTTGACGCTATGATGAATAACGAGGGGCAGGACACAAACGAGAATGTTTTCTGGCAGACCTTTGAGGCGGTTTACGGTGAAGAAGCCCGTTCGAGAGAGGAGCTCTTCAACGAGTTTTATAACGGTGAATTTCAGTCGCTAAGCGCCCTGTGCGGTGTAATTCCCGAGGCAGCAGAGGCCGTAAGAGCTATACGGGATATGGGACTGAGGGTTGTTCTTGCCACAAATCCCGTTTTTCCTCCAATAGCAACCGAGAGCCGTATTTGTTGGGCGGGTCTTGAGCCGTCGGACTTTGAGTTTTATACCACTTATGCAAATTCTGCCTATGCAAAGCCGAGACTTGGCTACTACGAGGAGATTGCGAAAAGGCTTGGGCTTGACCCCACAGAGTGCCTTATGGTCGGTAATGATACCGATGACGATATGGTTGCGGAAAAGCTTGGAATGAGAGTTTATCTTTTGCCAAATTATCTTATTAATAAGTCCGACAAGGATATATCCCAGTATAATTACGGCACTCTTAAAACACTCATTATGTTTATAGAAAATCACAAGGATAAATTATAAAAATTTTAGGGGCTGCTTCATTTAGGCACAACCGAAAAAGAGCAAAGATGTCAAAAAATACTAGGCATCTTTGCTCTAACTTTATGTTTTTTTTGTTTATAAGGTTGAAATTCTACGAATTTCTTCTTTTTTTATGCTCTTTTTCTATCGCCGACTGCTCCCTCCGACGTATTCATATACGCCTCTCGGTTACATTCGACGATTTTTGCTCAAAATTAAGCTAGCCCCAAAAGGAGCTTCGCACTAAGAATTCAGCTTTTTTCTTGTTTCTGCCCATAGAGCATTGATTTTGCTGAATTCTTAATGACTCAGCCCCT
>JAGATD010000023.1 GCA_017621415.1 Clostridia bacterium | reverse complement strand
TAGCCCCAAAAGGAGCTTCGCACTAAGAATTCAGCTTTTTTCTTGTTTCTGCCCATAGAGCATTGATTTTGCTGAATTCTTAATGACTCAGCCCCTTTTCATTTCAAGCATAAAGAGCAAGCGTAAAAGGAAAGAAATCCTTCTATTCTTGCTCTTGTTTTTTCTGTATTTATGTCAACTGAGTTGACACGATATACTATTTTTTATATAGCATTTCTGTCATATTCAAACTCGGACGTACCGACTGTTTTGAATTTTTCAAAATTATGGCGGATTATGTAGTCCATATAGGAGCAAATAACCTTTGCTGAGAACATATAACCCGCAGCGTTAAGATGTCCGTTAAGCTTAAACATCTTGCCCCACTCTGCGTTATACTCTACCCCGTACTTATTAAGGTCGATAACATATGTATTATCAAACATTTCGGCAAATGCGTAAAGAGTTTCGATTGCCTTTTCGACAACGCCGGGTTCCCCGCCCCGTCTTCCCTTTGGGAATGTTACAAGGAAGAAATGGGCATCCGGCGCTATGGTCTTGTATTTCTGGATTATTGCGGCATAGTAACCGATAAAGGTTTCCTTATTCTTTGTATAATCCTCAAGGCAAACGTCAGACAAGTCACCAAGCTCCCACTTGCGGTTAAGAAGATCATTTACACCGAGGGCAATAACATAAGCATCAGCTCTCAGCGCAGGATTCCAAAAGCCCTGGCGATTAGCATAGCTCGTCATATACTCCTTTGCGGTCATACCGCCCTTAGAGAAATTGTATACCTTAGAGCCGGCCATTCTGCCGAGGAACTGCCCCCATGAATAGTCATAACGGTCAAGATACATCTTTTCACCGGTTACAGGGTCCATAAGCTCAAACTCACCCGAAGCTAAGCTGTCGCCAACACAGGCAATTGTTCTGAAAATTCCAACAAAACCACCGTCAGAGCAAATTTTGTCAAGAGGTTTTTCGTCGGGTGTGCCGATAATATCTGTAAGCTCCATTTTAAATCTCCTTAATATTTAAGCCGCTATTGAATTTTTTTCGTCAAGCGGCTTTTTTCTTTTTAATTATTTAACAAATTCCTCGTAAATTGCGTTAAGCGCTGTGATATAGTCGTTAGAGTCAACACCGACAATAATATTAAGCTCGCTTGAGCCCTGGTCTATCATACGAATGTTTACCCCAGCGTTTGCAAGCGCAACGAACACACGCGCCGCAGTACCCTTAGCCTTAACCATTCCACGGCCAACAATAGCAACAAGAGCAAGATTTTCTTCAACATATACGTTGTCGGGATTGATGTTCTTACAAATTCCCGCAAGCACGTCTGCCCTCTTCTCCTGCAGGCACTTTGTAGACACAATAACAGTCATTGTATCAATACCAGAGGGAAAATGCTCAAAGGAAATGCCGTTCTCCTCAAGAACCTGAAGCACCTTTCTGCCAAGACCGAGCTCGGAGTTCATCATCGCCTTTTCAATAGTGATGTTAGAAAATCCGGTCTTTCCGGCAATACCTGTAATGGTATATTCGCTGACGTCATCTGTCTCGGGAACAATAAATGTACCCGGATCCTCGGGACTGTTTGTATTCTTGATATTAATCGGAATCTTTGAGTATCTCACCGGGAAAATCGCATCCTCGTGAAGAACCGTTGCGCCCATGTAAGAAAGCTCGCGAAGCTCCTTATATGTGATTGTCTTTATAGGCTTCGGATTAGAAATAATTCTCGGGTCTGCCATAAGGAAGCCGGAAACGTCAGTCCAGTTCTCATAAAGAGTTGCGGAAGCAGCTCTCGCAACAATCGAGCCTGTAATATCAGAACCGCCGCGAGAAAATGTCTTAATTGTACCGTTAGGCATTGAGCCGTAGAATCCGGGAATTACCGCATACTCGCGGATAGAAAGCGCATCACGCATTACATCATTTGTCTTTTCGGGATTAAAGCTTCCGTCCTCGTTAAAGAAAACAACCTTTTTCGCATCAACAAAGTCAAAGCCGAGATACTTAGCAAGAATCATAGCATTAAGATACTCGCCGCGGGATGCAACATAGTCTCTGCCCGAGTTGTGGAGCATAGAAAATCTTATCTTCTCAAACGCCTCGGTAAGGTCGAGGTCAATGCCAAGGTCAGCTATAATGCTGTTATATCTGTTTTTAATCTCGTCAAATACTTCGGTAATATCCTCTTCGTCACAAGCAAGAGCATAGCATTTGTAAAGAAGGTCGGTTATTTTTGTATCACCGCTGTTACGCTTTCCGGGAGCGGAAGCAACAACATATCTTCTGTTGGGGTCACTCTTAACAATTTCGGCAACCTGGCGGAAGTGCTCAGCATCAGCAAGCGAGCTACCTCCAAACTTTAAAACCTTGAGGCTCATTTTTATAAAATCTCCTAAATATAAAAGATATTTATATTATATGAAATTTTAAATTATTTGTCAAGTGGTAAAAATACAAAAAAGGTAGAAAACACAAGGGTTTTGAAAGCCTTTATTGTGCAAATTCTTTAAAGTTTAAGAAAAGTTTATAAAATGGCAAAAAAAGTCTTGACTTTTCAAATTTTCTTTGATATAATATAGAAGTCGCGTGGAGAGATGGCCGAGTTGGTCTAAGGCGCACGACTGGAAATCGTGTATACCCTAACCGGTATCAAGGGTTCGAATCCCTTTCTCTCCGCCAAAAGAAAAAACCTTGAAAATACTGATTTTCCCAGTGTTTTCAAGGTTTTTTTACTTTACACAGGACAACATAGCAAAACATAAAAATGCACTTTTGCTGTAGTCAAACTGTAGTCAAAATGTAGTCAAAATTCGCCGCTTACAGTTTCATGCTATTTATCCTCCTCTTCCTCCTCGCTGCTCTCAAAGTATCTAATTGCCTGCGCCATAAGGTCGGTCTGGTCGCTCATGTAATTCACGGTATCAAACACGATATTTTCATATCCCATTTTATACCCGGTAAATCCGTTATATATTACAATCAAGAGCTTAAGCATTCCCCCGGCAACCATAAGCCAAGTTGGCTCTATAACAATATCAAAAACGATCAATGTCACAAGCAGTGTGAAAAGAAGTGTGGTTATAAATTTTAAGCCTACATGTATGCGTTTTTTCATCTCAGGTGTAATTCCGAGCGGATTTCTTCTTCCTGCATATCGGCCGCGCTTAAGTATCATTTCCGGAGTAAGTGTTATTGGCTTAATGGCATTTGCCTCATTAATGGCCTTTTTCTGCGCCTTAGAAAGTTCCCTACTTTCGTTAATTTTTGTTTTATCTACACCAAGAAAATTGCGTATGTATGTATTGTAATTGTAACCAACAACAGCCAGAATGTTCATTTTTGTGTTTTTCAGCTCATTGTTAATAAAATGTCTGCAAAAGGCATACATCCTTGTTTGGTTTTCCTTTTCTAAAATAGCCGATTTGTTTTTATTGAATTTATCGCATGCATCTCTATAAGCCTCGGTGTTAAGTCCGTGCCTCATACCGCTATCCGAACAGGTAAGGTACATAAAATACGAGCAGCACATAAGCAGTGTAAACTCAACACCAAGCTCTTTAAGTACAGCCAGCGGAGCCAACCTTATATCTGTGGTAATTATAACAACCACAACAAACAAGAGGAGTACACCAACTAATATACCCGCACTGTTAAGCATGCTCTTCGCCATAGCTTTTTTTCTTGTATTATGAAGCGATATGCTCTGTTCAAAATCACGAGCAGCATTTTCAAGCGAACCTGCTTTTTCCATCACTTAGCCTCCTTGTTTTTGTCCTCTCTCTCACCGATATGCCGTCCCAGCGCATAAATTCCGGCACCGGCAATATTCGCAACCGCACCGACAAAAGAAACAACAAGCATCTGGTCTATGATATTTCTCATCACAACCAAAAAAACGAACAGTATAGTAAATATCATCTCGGACGATGGGCTTTTAAAGAATTCACGTATCTGCTTTATAAACGGCAGACATGATATCAAAATAAAAATAAGACAAAGCCCGGACATTGTTGCGTCAGCGCTCTTCTCTATCCAAAGCGGAAACTGCGACAGTGTCGCAACCAGAGGAGCGACCACGTCAAGCGTAATCGCAGCCCCTTTGATAATAGCGCCCTTAGTCCTGTTTTTCATCTTCGGGCGCCTCCTCGGTAAAAGTTATTTTTCCTCTCACAAATTCAAAAACAGCTCTTAAAAGCTGGTCATCGGAGAGAGCTTTTTTTGTATTGGCATATTCCTGTACAACCAGGTCCTTAACACCTTGAGGAATATTTTTGCTATGTACAAATACCGTCGAATTCATTTCAAGAAGAGCGGTAACAGCAACAAGGCAAGCTCCGACAAGTCTGTTTCTATCGTCCTCAACACTGGCGTTCTTTTCATAAGCCGCCCGCATCTCGTTGTAACCTGCAGCCATAACGTTATATGAATCAATGAGCGATTTTTGGTTTTGAGCCGTTCCGGATGCATCGGCTCCAACTTCTGAAATCATTCCCTTGAGCTCTTCGTTTTTCTTTGAATTAGCCTTTTTTGCAATTGCACCGAAGATGATCACTGCAAGCGACCCTGCGCTGGAGATTACATCGCTTTTGTTGACTTTCACCCACTCGTAAACGCGAGTGAATATATCATGGTAAGTACTTCCATCCTCTGACGCCACCGAGACAACCTCAGCGGCACAGCTTACAATCGGAGTAATAAGCATAAAAACAAGAGTTAAACTGATTATAAAAGTAATTACTTTTTTCATTATTTTGGTATCCTTTCTTATATGAGATTATATCCCTGCATGATAGTTTCAAAATCGCGCCTCAGCGCCGCCTGGGCTTCCTTCAGCTTCTTGTTTTCCTGCCTCAGCTCATCCATCTCAACGCGCATCATAGCCATGATGCCGGGTATATCTCCGTCATCAGGAAGAATAAGCACCTGGCCGCCCGGCTGTTTTATCGCCCTCAAGCCCTCACAGCTCCATCTGTCGGTAGGAATCTTACCGTTCATCACCGCAACTCCAACCTCGACAGAGCCCTCAAAGTATTTTGACGGAACACTGCATCTTCGCTCTTTAAGCTCTCTGTAATAGCTTGTCCCGTTCTGCGCTATGATAATTGCCGTTGCTCCCTCCGGAGCGCCATCGAAGAGAAATTCAAGATCACCCGAAACAAGCTCAGGCTCTCTCGATGTTATAACTCCCCTGCCGTTATTAAAGATTTTATAAATCATGTGGTACCCTCCGTTATGATATTGTTTTGTAAAACGCTTTTGCACTCTTCCTCGGTGATCTCAGCCCAAGCACCGCCGGCCTTCCGATACGCCGCAGTCGCAGCCTTGACAGCGCCGTTAACCATTTTGTGTACTCCGATACCGGGAAGCTCTTCATAAACAATCTCAACGTAAGCTTGTGTTAAATACACCGAACTTGTTTTTTCTCCATAGGTTTCATCATATCCTCCGTTAGCTCTTAGTTGAACTTTCATTTGAAAGTCAGGAACACGGTGTTGTTTTTCTATCACAATATTTTGCAAAATGTCAGTAAATATCGCTTCGTTGGTAATATAAACATCGTCGCTATCGGTATTCGACGAAGTAGAAAAAAACGTATTACCATCACATAACAGTGAAATTGTGCATTTTGCTGTTTCAGTAGAGTTATTTATTCTGCAACGATATACTATTTTGGCATCTGTGATATTTACCCTGTTTGCAATATCGGCATTGTTTAAACCAAAAAGATATGTTTGTGTATAATCCCCATCATTATCCTGGTCAGGCTCAGAAACACCTCCTAATTTTGTAGATGAATCATCGGCAACTTCCTCGCATATTTGAAGATAGCTCGTACCTGTACCGCCGGAAATATCCTCGTCGGGTCTTAATATTACTGTCCCTGCCATTGTTCTACCTCCTGTCTTAAGGTATCAGCATCGATAAAATCAATGTGTCCCGGCTGCTTTGTGCTATGCTTTTCGCAAATCGCACTTATAAGCTCCTCTTTTTCCGAAAGCGAAACGCTCGTAACAAACATGAACATGCCGTTTTTTAGATAAGTGGCGCTACCGAGCATCTTTATCCCTCCGACAAGAAGATCGTTACCACTGATCAATACCGCCTTGTTTGTGTATTTTCTGAAAAGATCAGCGAATTTTTTCAGAATATATCTGCTGTCTAGCAAGTCGTTTTGAGAATAACAAATTCCAATATTCAGATCTCCCGCAGTACTGACGATAGTGCCTCCCCCAGTATAATACGGATATATCGGAATCCCACACTCGGTACAGTATTCCTCATTAACAGAACCGCCGTTTCCGTTCCAGACCAGCGTAAAATCTGTTTTGGCAAAAAGCAAGGCAGTTTTACCCTGGGTTAGAGTGCTTTGAATAACTCCTATCGCTTCAGGAGCTGTCGCCTCTACAACCTCAAATCGAAGTTGTGAAAAAAGATAATCCCTTTTCGCATCAAAGTATTCCTTAAGGCTCTCAAATCCAAACTCCTTCACCGCATCGACCAGGTGAAAGGGCTCTTCGTTTTTCATTCTGTAGGAGAGATATTCCCTCTCCTTCTCTATTGCTCCTAAAATATCGCTCATAGTTTATTCCTCCAAGAGAAGATATATATCGCCATCGTTACCGAAGGATGCGTCAGGCTCTGCCGTACCCGAATAGACTGCGACCGTGGGTACCTTAACCTTAACTTCTTTGATATACGTTCCTTCAGGCGCAGTAACGGTCGCCTCCGGAGTCGTTATCTCTTCGGGCTCGTATATCTCAATTTTACCGACCTTAACCTGTCCGAGAGCCTCAAAGCCCTCACCTGCAACAACAGTCTGCTCCGCCTCGCCGGGAGTGACTGTCTTGTCCTCAAGCGGAAGATTCACCGATGCAGTCGCGTATTTATGTACGTCATAGGTCGTATTGTTTTTTGAAAGCGGGAAATCTCCCACGGGCTTCAGGTAATCCTTCGGCAGCGGAATATCTAAGCTGGCACCGTCATAAAACCTGCCCGCCCCGGGTACGTATTCACCGATAAAGCCGTTCTTTGCCTCGTCAAAGGTTACGTTCTCGCCGTTGATGTTAAGCCCCTCGGTCTGTATCGCCTTAACAGTAACCTGCTTTATTCCCTTTTTCGTGGGATCGCGGTCAATTACCTGCTCCTCGGTTGTCGGTATAACCGTAACATCCTCATCTGGCTGCACGTTAACGATAGCCCCCGCAACATTTGTTACGTCGAAGCTTCCGTTTTCGTCTATATACCTCTCGCCTGTAGGAAAGGAGCCAACAGGAACACTAACCTCAACGCTTGACAGAAATTTTCCAGCTTCGGGAAGCACCGTACCGTTCTTGGTAACGGTTTTAGATTCTGTCTGTATCGCCTTAACGGTAACCTGCTTTATACCGTGCTTGTCCTCGTCATGAAGTATAACCTGCTCCTCGGTGGTAGGTATAATCTCCAGCTCTTCAAGCGGCTGCACCTTGACTGTTAACTGTTAATTTGTTACCGGTATAGTAGTTACTCATAAATTCGCTCCAGGTTGTACCCTCAGGAACAGCAAAGGGTTCAGACTGTAGTGTAAAAGCAATTCTGTTAGCTAAGAACCCCTGCTTATACCCCTCGGCATATCCCTCGGCATATCCTTTTTGATAGCCGGAATTATACCCCTCGGTATAGTCATGGCTGACAACATGAATTTTTCCCACTTTACAGCTTCCAAGATATATGCCCATCAGTCCTCAGCCTCCCAGGTTATTATTTGTATCTGAGATTTCTGCCCCAGCTTCTCTGCAGCCTTTTCTGCGGCATTGTTTTCTATATTCTCAACATCTGCATCGGTAAAATAATCTTTACCCTTTATAGGTGTATAACCGTTCTTGCCCCTGGCTAAAACTCCGGTATCATTTTCCCCGATGAACCAGTTACCGTTTTCTCCGATATGCGGAGTAATACCGTTATTACCGTCACTACCGGCAGCCTTAACCCCGGTGTCCTCCTCACCTATCCACCAGTTACCGTTTTCACCGATAAAAGGTGTGAGACCGTTCTCTCCGGGTACAACACCGCCTCCGCCCGCTTCATATCCTTGCAGGTATTGATAAGCGCATGCCTCGTCAACACCGCCTGCCATTTCCGTCGGGTTCAGCTCTATTTCTGACTTTTCCGAGCCGGCAAGGTTTTCGCGTATTTTATCTGCAATTTGCTTGTAATTTACGTCATCTGTTTTTACAACTGCCATCAGTATTTAACCTCGTCGGCATTGACAAGCTCCGCAACACCGGCTTTTTTTCCTTCCTCATAGTAATCGGTAATATCAAGCTCCCCGGGCTCAAAATCTCCCTCAAGCTCAATAGTACCGTCATAGTCCTCGGTCTCGCCGGCGCCGAAGCCCAGCACAAGAGTCTCAAATCCCTCCGAGAGGTTTGCGTGCTCCTTTCCGGTTTCCTTGTTGACCTTATCGAGAAGTGACTTAATATTAGCCTTTGCCCTTTTAGCAGTCAGCTCATTCGCTGTAGTCAACGAAATCACCTCCTACAAGCTCGTCTATCTCCTCAACGTACTCTCCAAACAGGCGGTCCATCTTGTCGCTAAGCGCCTTTATATCTGCTGCGTGCTTTGCCTCGGTAACAAGACCGTTAACAAGGTCCTCGATTTTTACACTGAACGTTTCTCCGCTGCGTAAAATGAAATCAATCTCTTTGTTTTCCTCGTCGTAGCTGCCGCCGACGATAGCCTCCTCAAGCGGCAGGTCAAGATAGGTTCTGTAAATCACATCACCCGCCCTGTTTAGCACCTCTATCGTTACGATGTAGGTCTCAGGGTCCATCGTGAAGTTAACACCGGCGCCGATATGCTCAGCCATACTGTTCATATATCTTACAAAGTAGCCGAGATTCAGAGCGCTTCCCTCTCTCGTTGGCGGGCCTGTAAGCAGCTCTCCGTTTGCATCGTAAAGAGGAAGTGTCAGAGGCTTCGGCGCGCCCGATATCTCTACCGTGCCGTTTTCATTATCCGCCCCGACGGTATAAGCCGAAAGCACTCCCGGCTTCTTCTTATCAAGCTTATTCTCTTTGATGCTTGATATATCCTTGGCAAAATCGTCTATAACCGTTTGCAAAACGGTCCGATATTCCTCTTTATGCTCTCCTGCTGACGGAAATACAGAGAGAATCTCCCCGGCAAATCTGCCGTCCTGCATGGCGGCTATAAGCTCATCAAGAGTCTTGTAATTTTCAAGAGCAAGGCCTATGTACTTCGCAGCCTCCTCACTGTTTATAGCCTCCTGAAGCTCGTTTATCTTCTCTGCCGCAAGAGTTACAAGCTTATCAAACCAAAGCTTCAGCTGCGCAGGCGAAAGCCCCGACTGACCGTACTGTCCCGCAGCGTTAGGTCTGTTAGCCAAAGCTTGAACACCCATAGCCTTGATTTGCTTATCGGTTATCGGTGAAAATTTGTATTCCTTTTCTGTAGATTTTTCCATTATTCCTTATACCTTCCCTGGATGGTGTAGCGATAACAGAGATAATAAAGCGCGAAAGGCTTCATATAC
>JAGATD010000022.1 GCA_017621415.1 Clostridia bacterium | reverse complement strand
TGGAGGGCAAGGTCGTCAAGAAGGATATTGCCAAAGCCATAGAGCATTTGGAGATTGCATCGGCGCGCGGCAATATGTTTGCCGATTATCGACTCGCGCAGATCTATCTCTTTGAGTCGGACATATTCGATATGGAAAAAGCAATCGAATATCTCAATAGGTCGGCGCAGGCAGGTAACGAGTCGGCAGCAGTTGCTCTGACGAGGATGGCGCAAAACACCTTCCTCACCATCACAACGGACATCCTCAACATTGTCGGAAACCTTTCAAACATCGAAAGCTACCGTCAGCCGCAGGATTGTACCACAATTCCACAGCACAGACCACGAAAGGAGCGTAAGAAAGATCGTGAGTGGGAACACACATTATAACCTTTATAAAAAATTTCATTATACCATTTAGGAGGTACTTTTATAGTTGATAATTAAAATAATATGCTCATTGAAAATTGAATATTTTGCCAACGCAAAGTCAAAAATCATAGGACAGGAGGGTGAGTTATATGCTAAAAATTGTTCACGATGATGAGAAATATGTTGAGATATGGCTCACCAACGCTGAATCTCAGGACACAGTCCTACGCGAAGGATTGAAGCCTTTGTTTAAGGAGTATAAGCAAAAGAAATATCGCGTAGTGATTTTCAGTTCAGGAAAGGGAGATTTGCTGACACTTACCAAGGATCTGCTAAAGCATACCTTGGAGGTGAACGCAAGAAAGGAAGTAGAAGCGGAAAAATGCCGCTAATGATAATATCGCCTCGGGGGAAACCTCGGGGCGATTTTTCGACAGATTATGTTAATTTTTTATGTTTTAAGAAAAACTTATTGACATACGAAAGGATATGTGATACAATGTTGTTAGCAAATAACGAGAAAGGAGAATTTGATATTGATACCAAAATATAAGATTGCAGCCTACACTCGTATCTCCGTGGATACAGAGCTTGACAAGGACAATACGAGTATTGAGAACCAAAAGGCAATCATTGATGATTATTGTAGGCTTCATTTTCCGACAAGTACGGTAGATTACTATGAGGATCGAGATCATTCGGGCTATACCTTTGAACAGCGTCCCGATTATTGGTTACGCCTTCGCCCCAAGCTGTTAAGGGGAGAATACGATATACTTATCGTTAAGGACTTGAGCCGTTTTTCAAGAAGAACGGGTAAAGGTCTTGCAGAGTTTGAGGATCTCTCGGAACACGATATTCGCATCATTGCAATCGGTGACGGAGTGGACTATTACCAAGACCACACGGACGATTGGATGAAGATCAAGCTATACTTCTTCGTCAATGAAATGCCCGTTACCGATGCAAGCCGTAAGGTGTCCGACGTTATCGCAAGCAGACAGGCAAAGGGCGAATGGATATGCTCCGTGCCGTATGGATACGTTATCACCAACTCAAAGAAAATGACCTTCGAGGTTGATGAAGCGGCGGCAGAGGTAGTAAGAACGATATTCAAACTCTATATTGACGGATACGGATATAAAAGAATTGCAAACCATCTGACCGACCAAAGCATTCCCACGCCGAGAATGAGAGAAAAAGCTCGTAAAGAAGCGGCAGGAGATGAATACAAAGGCAAGGTCAGAGAGCAATGGAGCATCGTTACCGTGTCCGAAATCCTCTGCAACGATTTTTATATCGGCACGTTACGAGAGAGAAAATTCCGCAGAAAGAAGATCAACGGAGCGGATGTAGCTCTTGACGAGAGTGAGCATATCGTATTTGAAAATCACCACGAGCCGATTGTGGATTACAGAGTATTTGCTACCGCACAGGAAATGCTCAAGCAACGCTCCACGAACCACTACCGAGGTGTTAAAAAATACGATAATACCTACTCGGGATTTATGTTCTGCGGTGATTGCGGAAGTCCGATGTTCGCTATGAGCCGTAAAGACCTTGCAGAAGCATACACTTGTGGAACGTATCACGTAAGAGGACTTGCGGGATGCACCTCGCATCACGTGAGAGCCGACTTCCTTGATAAAATGCTAAAGCAGTATGTGAAACAAGTAAGAGATAATTCAAAAGGAAATCTTCATATCCTCGAAGAAATGTTAAATCACGAGCAGCGAGCAACCGATAGCGGAATGATCGCAGCCGAGGAATTGAGAGCGCAAATTGAAGCGGAACGAGAAGAACTGAAAATGCTCGCTCGTCAAAAAATACGTGATATGACAAGGCATAAGGATAAGGCACAGATAATGGAGGAAACTTACGATGCACTGATTGAAGAAGCCAATCACCGCATAGAAGGTTTAACCAATCAGCTTGCTATGGTAGCCGATACTACAAACACCATCGTAAAGGTAAATCGTGTATCTCGTACTGTGATAGATTTATTTAACGAGATATTAGAACTTGATAAACTTGATAAGCACGCACTACACCTTATCATAGATCGAATTATCATATACGAGGATAACATCGAAATCAAGCTTCAAGCAGATGTTGACGAGCTTTTACGCACGGGAACGATCGAGCATATGAAGCACAACAAAGAAAGCGAAGTTCCCGTAAATTTTAATTCAGACACGGAAAATATCGAAATATCCACCGAGAATTATTCAATGGTGGTAGCCCAACGCGCAAGAAATCAGCGCGATAAGGTTTTTCGTGTCAATGTTATCAGTGACGGCGATCCTCTTGAAATATACACAGACCGTGACGGTGAGGTAATTTTCAAGAAATATTCACCGATAGGAGAAATTCAAAGCTTTGCAAACGAGTACGCAGATGCTCTGCAAAAAACCTCCGCTTCACCAATATTCATTTGTGACAGAGATGCGGTAATTGCGGTATCGGGCGCATCAAAGCGTGAATATCTTGAGAGAAAGATTTCACGTGGGCTGGAAGAAATCGTTGAATCTCGCTCATTATATGTAAGAGGCGAGCGAAAAGACCCAATATCAGTTATTAACGACGGCGGAACACATTATGTCAACTGCGCTATGCCTATACTAAGCGAGGGTGACATAGTTGGATGTGTGGTTTCTGCATGGCAATACAACCAGCCTACCAATGGCAAAATTGCTGATGAAATAGAGTCAAAGCTTGTCCAAACCGCAGGAATGTTTTTAGGAAAACAAATGGAAAGCTAAAAAACGGGTATGCTTTAAAGTGTAAAAACGATAAAGCATACCCTTATAATTTATTTTGCGTATTTACTGTACTTAGAATTGTATTTTGAATAACCCGATGAGCCGGCTTTCATTTTAAGAGAAGAAAGAACTACTCCGTATATTTCAGCCCCTATGCGCTCAAGCGACTCAACACATTCAGCAACATGGTTCACGTTAGAATAATCCGACATTGTGGAAACAACATATCCGTTCACAACCTCGTTAAGCAGAAGCGCATCTGTAACAACATTAACAGGAGGCGTGTCGAAGATTATATAATCAAACTGCTGCTCGCAAAGTCTTACAAGCTCTGCCATTTTAGATGAGCCAACAAGCATTGACGGATTTGCATTAGGTCCGCCGGAGGTAAGAACGGTGATATTAAGCTTGGGAATATAATTCAGATAAGGCTTTTCATCTATTCCGGCAAGATATTCACTAAGACCCTTTCCCCTAATGTCGAGAGATAAAAGTCTTGCAACCTTGGGCTGTCTCATATCCGTATCAACAAGAAGAACCCTTTTGTTTTCTGAGTTTGCCGCAATTGTGATAGCGAGGTTTGTTGCAACAGTTGTTTTTCCCTCACCGGGAACTGCGCTGGTTATAGCAATTTTTTTGCATTTATCAGGTGTATTGAGATAAAGAATATTTGTGTATAAAGACTTAAAAGCTTCACGAATCGCAAAAGGCGTAGAATCATCTATAATCGTAAAGCCCTGAGGCTCAACATTTTTCTTAATCTTTTTCACCTTAGAAAACAGTTTAGTATTCATAGTCGATCCTTTCCACAAAACACTTAATCATCAGGATCCAGCCTGGGAATAACACCAAGAACAGGAAGATCAAAGTTCTCTTCAATCTTTTCTCTGCTTCTGATAATTACGTCAAACTTAACGATAAGGAATACTAAAAGAGCAGAAACAAGAGCGCCGCCTACAAAACCGATTACAGCATTTCTCATAACATTTTTATTATCAGGCGTTGAGGGAATTTCGGGATAATTAAGATTTCCTGTAATCCTAATAGCGTAATCAAAGCGCTCCATATATGCCCTCGGGAACTCGGTGTAAACAATTCCCGCTATAGCCTGAGAAAGCTTTGGATCACCGCTTTTCGCATGAATAGAAAAGAATGTCGCTTCACCGAGAAGAGTAACAGACAGCATTTTTTGAATATCGGAAACTTTAACATTGGAATACTCGTCATACTGCTCATTGAGCTTTTCGTAAACATCCTCACAAAAGCTTGCGCTCTGAAGAATGTATACCGAGCTCTCTATCATGTTACGCATAGCCTCAATCTCGGCAGAATTAATACCTGTATTGCTTGAACCTGCATTGTCAAGAGGGGTTTTTCCCATAGAAAGTGTGCAGGTAGATGTATATGTATCCTTTTTCATAGAGGTGAATACACCAAGCAAAGCCGAACACAATACAGCAACCAAAAGAATAAACCATAGCTTTGGAATGAAAATATTTATTAATTCTTTTATAGTGATTTCACCGTTTTGCTTTTTCATCGTTTTTCTCCGTGTTGTTTTGAGATAAGAGTACTACCGAGGCACTCTAACACCTTATATACTACTTATTTTGCAGGAATAGAGAGTCCTCACAAAAGTGAAAACTCTCTAAAAATTACTTTTCAGAATCCTTATTCTGGAGAAGACCGTTGTCATAGTCTTCCTTAGTCCATTTTTCGGAATAGAGCGCCTTAAATACGTCACCTGTATATTCGAGCTTCATATCATAGGGCTTATCAGCATTAGGAACAACGGTTTGAGTTATGGAATCAATGGAATAGTTAATATTTTCAACTCCGTAGAGCATAAGATTTCTGATATTAGAGTCTGTATTGATTGCGTATATAACCTGCATAGCGCGAAGCTTGTATGTATCAAGCGCAACAACCTTTTCTACTGTGGTATTGTCGGCTACATAAACCTTTGGAGCCGCATTAAGAACAGCAAAGGCAGAGGAATATACCTCAGCACTATCAGCTTCGGGATATTTAGCAACATTAACTACATATCCTTGATTTTCAATCTCAGCAATTGCCTTGTAGGGAGCATTAATAATTCTTGTAACAACGGCTCCGGATGCGGGATTGTAGTCCTTATAGTCAACATTATTAAATTCATCACCGATAAGTCCGGCCTTAATTCTCAGATCTTCGGTGGAGCTCCAGGTATTTAAGGACTTAAACTCGGTCTCGGAATAAGGATATCCTGCTTCGAAAGCAAGTTGCTTATCAATAACAATAAGCTCGTAGCTGCCAATAACATGGTTGTTAGGAACGCAGAACAGCTTCTCTACACCGCGCTCTTCAACAATAGCTGCGTTCATAAGAGTTGAGGAAATCTGCTTGTTAAGCTGACCGAATCCCTCAGTCTTATAGCCATCACCGTGAATATAGGGATAAAGATCCACCAGCTTACCGCTGAGAACATCCATAGTCTCTTCTGAATTGATAAGAACTATGCCCGACGTCTCTTCGGTAAAGCCGTTAACCGTTGAGGCATAATCAGACTCGCTGATATACTTTATGTTAATATTGGTGTGGTATTTAGCATTAAGCGACTGGTTAATTTTGTCCTGAACAGCTTTTGTAATTCTGTCATCCTCGGACATACCCTCGCCCTTGATTATGTAAAAGTCGATGTCAACAGTCTCAACAACCTCGGGCTGACCCTTGTTCATCTCCTTGTATTTATCAAGCCAAAACTGATTATCATCGTCCTCTGCGCAGCTGACAAGCAGTGTTGCAAAGCAAACTATACAGAGAATCAACGAAAAAATCTTCTTTTTACTCATAAAATTAAACCTCCGCGGGAACAAATCATTTCACCATATTATTTTACATTATATATATATTAAAGTCAAGAGAAATTTGGGTCATACTGAAATTATCTTGACTTTAGTTTAAAAAGTGTACAAAAACAACAACAAAAATTTGTGCAAAATTAAATTTAATTCGACAAATAATCCTTAAGTGTTTTTGAACGAGACGGATGTCTGAGCTTACGAAGAGCCTTAGCCTCTATCTGTCTTATACGTTCTCTGGTAATTTCAAATTTCTTACCAACCTCTTCAAGAGTTCTGGGTCTGCCGTCCTCAAGTCCAAAGCGAAGCTTAATAACCTGCTCTTCTCTGGGAGTAAGTGTATGAAGAATGTTGCAAAGCTGCTCGCGAAGAAGCGAATATGATGCGCTGTCAGAGGGTGCGGGAGAATCGTTGTCCTCAACAAAGTCGCCAAGATGGCTGTCCTCCTCTTCGCCTATGGGGGTTTCGAGTGAAACGGGGTCCTGAGCTATCTTCATTATTTCCCTAACCTTTTCGGGAGTCATATCAAGCGCTCTTGCAATCTCGTCTGTGGTAGGCTCGCGTCCGTATTCCTGAAGAAGCTCTCTTGCCTTTCTTGAAACCTTGTGAATGGTTTCAACCATATGAACAGGGATACGAATCGTTCTTGCCTGGTCTGCGATAGCTCTTGTTATCGCCTGTCTTATCCACCAGGTAGCATATGTTGAGAATTTATATCCCTTTTGATAATCAAATTTTTCAACAGCCTTGATAAGACCGAGATTACCCTCCTGGATAAGATCGAGGAAGTACATTCCCTTACCTACATGGCGCTTGGCAATACTTACAACAAGGCGGAGGTTTGCCTCGATAAGCTCGTCCTTTGCAGCCTTATTTCCAACAGAAATCTGCTCGGCAAGATAGGTTTCGCGCTCAGGAGTAAGAAGAGGAATTTTACCGATCTCTTTAAGATACATACGAACAGGGTCATCAATCGCAAGACCTTCTTGGGAGAAGAGCTTTTCAATATTTTCGGCAGAGTCAAATGCTCTGGCATCCTGCTCAATCTCTTTAAAATCCTCGTTTTCGATATCGTCGGGATTAGCCGAATCAAGGTCTGCCTGAACAATATCATAATCAATATCCTCAAGAGCCTTCATAATATCGGAATTAACGATACCGTCGCTTTTAGAATCGATAAACTCGTTTACATCAATTTTGTCACGTCTCATTTTTATTTCCTCACATTTTTATCTTTAATAAGCTCATTAAGAGCCTCATAGGTATTTGCTGATTCGGAGTTTTTCTTTTTCACACCGGCTTTAAGCGTTTTTATGGAGTCCAAAAGTATCTCCGGACTGTTAGAAAGCTGCATCCTTAACGTCTTCATCTTCATTGCACGGCCGATCTCCTCCTCGTTGAACACTTCGTTCATGCCGTACAAGGAATCGTCAGACGCCTTATATCTTTCTTCAAGAAAGACAAAAAATCTGCGATTGAGGTCGGTGAAGAAATCATCAGCGGAAAGAAGCGCCTCATCAAAGACCTTTTTTCTGTATTCGGGATAATAAAACAGAAGTCCAAGCACGTGCTCCTCGTTCTTTGCGACAGCGGGAGCTTTAATATAATCCCGATTGACCCTGTCGGAATATCCGATAGCATCCTGCTTTACCTTTTGGGACTCTTCCTTTTTTCTCGTCCTTTGCCTTGCCGCAATGGCACGGTCAACATCATCCTTTATGCTCTTTGGTTCCAATTGAAGGGCTTTAGAAACAATCTGTATATAAATATCACGTTCTGCCAAAGAATAAGTTTCGGAAATGAGTTTTACAAGCTCACGGCTTGCTTTTATTTTGTCAGCCGAAACATTAATATCATACTTTGAAAGTATGTTTTCCATATTATAATCGAACCTGGATTTAGAGCTTTCAAGCAGACGTTTAAACTTGTCCGAGCCGTTTGATTTTATATATTCGTCGGGGTCTTTTGCCCCGGGAATCTTAAGTATAGTTACGTCGAGTCCAACGTCGCCAAGCATTTTGATTGCACGCATGGCAGCCTTTTGACCTGCCTCGTCGGCATCGTATGAGATAATCACTTTTTTGGTATATCTGCTCATCATCCTTGCCTGCTCTGCCGTTATGGCGGTACCCAAAGTCGCAACGGCATTTGTAAAGCCTGCGGAATGAAGAGCTATTACATCCATATACCCCTCGCAAAGTATCAAGCTTTCCTCACAGGAAAGCCTTGCAAAATTGAGAGCGAAAAGGTTACGGGATTTTTTAAAAACAGGAGTATCCGAGGAATTTTTATACTTGGGTTTTGAGTCATCCATTACTCGCCCGCCAAATGCGATAACATTACCCGATACATCAATTATCGGAAACATTACCCTGTTTCTGAAAGCATCGTAATATGTTCCGCGATCGCTCCTGCCGCAAAGGAATCCTGCGACGAGCTCGTCATAGGTATATCCGCGGGAAAGCATGTATTTAGAAAATACATCAAAGCTGTTCGGGGCAAAGCCAAGTCCGAAATGCTTAATTGTCGCAAGCGACAGACCACGTGAATTTGTAAAGTACGAAAGAGCTTGCTTAGCATCCGGTGTATCTGAAAAAAGCTGATTATGAAAGAACTTTGCCGCGTCGACATTCATTTTAAGCATTTTTGCTTTATCAAACTTTGGAGCCCCGGCATATTTACCGGGAGATTCATCGCGAACAATCGTTATACCCGCTCTGTTAGCAAGAAATTCTACCGCATCGGGATAATCAAGGTTTTCGCGTTTTCTGATAAAGGTTATTGCGTCTCCGCCAACACCGCAGCCGAAGCAATAAAAGCTATTTTCAGCAGGATAAACCGTGAAGGAGGGCGTTTTTTCACTATGGAAAGGACAAAGTCCCTTTAAATTGGAGCCGGCACGCCTTAAATTAACATAGCTTCCTATAAGCGACTCTATGTCATTGCGCATTAAAACCTGCTCTATGGTTTCTTTACTTATCATAAAAGCTCCTCCTTTCCCCTTTTCTAATAATATACGTTTTATTTAACGAAAACACTTTTATTTTTCTGTTATTTTTTCAGAAATCAAATTTTTCGCCTAAAATCTCTATTTTACATCTGCCTGATGTTATCTCTGTTAATGAATTTTGGAGAATATCGACCTTAGATTTCTCAATTCTGCCTACGATTTTCACATCCGCTCCAAAAATTGTATCATCTGTCCTAAATCCGAGAGAAAACAATGTTGAATTAATCTTGCCATGGTCGGAATAGCTGACTGAAAATTCAACATCGCAGTAAATATCATATTTAATAATTCCCGCCGCGTTAAGAGCCCCGATGGCTGCCGAAGTATAAGCACGAACAAGTCCGCCGGTGCCAAGCAGAGTTCCGCCGAAATATCTTGTAACAACAATAACGGTATCTGTGCAGCCGTTTTTGCGTATCACATCAAGGACCGGCATTCCTGCTGTACCCTGCGGCTCGTGGTCATCAGAGAAACGCATTATTGAATTTTCGCGAAGAACATAGGCATAAACATGATGTCTTGCATCAGGGTATTTCTTCTTAACATATTCCAAAAATGAAAGTGCATCGGCTTCTGTTGAAACAGGCATAGCATCGGCAATAAACACCGATTTTCTATCCTCGTATTCAAAGGATGCGCGTTCCTTTATCGTTATATAGCTTTCCAAGACCTACTCCAAAATAATATATTTTTTGACAACACCCGAGCCGCGTTCGTCGAGCACACAGGATATTTTTATTCCATCTTCCTCGTAATCAACGCTTTCAACAGAGTAATTATCATAAAGAAAGCTTAAGGTTGCCTGCTCGGAATACGGTAGCAAAAGGGTGTATTTACGCTTAAATTTAAGTATTGAGGCTTCAATCATTGAAAGAAGCGTATCAAGACCTTCCTTGGTTTCACCCGACACTAACACCCTTGTATCCGATTCAAAATTCGGAATTCTGCCCTGTAATAAATCGCATTTATTGAAAACATACAGTTTCGGCTTGTCCGATGCGCCAAGTTCATCTATAACCGATTCTGCGACCTCAATATGCTCCTCTGCCTCCGGGTCATTTACATCGGATACAATAAGAAGTATATCTGCGTATCTGACTTCATCAAGAGTTGACTTAAATGCGTTTACCAAATGGTGCGGAAGCTTTCTGACAAAGCCGACAGTATCGGTTAAAAGGACTGTTTCACCGCCGGGAAGCTCAAGCTTTCTTGTAGTCGGATCAAGGGTGGCAAACAGCTTGTCCTCAGAAAGCACATCAGCCCCTGTCATAGCATTTAGAAGTGTCGACTTTCCTGCGTTGGTATATCCAACAAGCGCTATTTTAATAAGCCCGGACCTATCTCTCTGCGCTCTCATAACATCTCTGTTATGCTCAAGCTCGGCAAGCCTGCGCTCGAGGATAGCAACCTTTTCCTTTAAATGCCTCCTGTCACTCTCAAGCTTAGTTTCTCCCGGTCCTCTTGTACCTATTCCGCCTCCGAGACGCGACATATCCTTACCGTGTCCCATAAGCCTTGGTGCTGAATATTTAAGCTGAGCAAGCTCAACCTGCAGCTTTCCCTCGCCTGTTACGGCATGTAGCGCAAATATGTCAAGAATAAGCATACTGCGGTCGATAACTCTGACATCCTCTCCTATATCCTCTTCAAGATTACGTATCTGAGCAGGAGAAAGCTCAAAATCAAAAACCACAAGGTCTATTGCGTTATTCTTACATAACTCGGAAATTTCTTTAACCTTACCGCTGCCAATGCAGGTACGGGGGTCAAAGCTCTCTTTAACCTGTATTACCCTGGCAAAAACCTCACCGCCGGCGGTATCAAGAAGTCTCGAAAGCTCATCAAGAGATGACTCTACAGACTTAACATCGCTTCCGCTTTCTGCAATTCCGACAAGAATAGCATAGCTTTTTACAAAATCAATTTCACTCATATCAATTCCCGTATAGAACAAAAAGAGCGAGGAAGAAAATCCTGCGCTCTTTTATTGTTCAATGATTACTTATTGTTAACCATTGCAAGACGCTTCTTGAACTTATCAAGACGTCCGCCTGCATCAACGAACTTCTGCTTACCTGTATAGAAGGGGTGGCACTTGGAGCAGATTTCTACGTTCATATCACCCTTAACGGAGTGAGTCTTAACAGTCTCGCCGCAAGCACACTTGATGGTAGCTTCCTGGTATTCGGGATGTATTCCGGCCTTCATTTTAACACCTCTTTACATTTATAATCATTTTATTGCACTCTATTATAACACACATTTTTCTCTTTTGCAATAGTTTTCTTAAAAAAAATCAAATCTTTTGCTCTATTTTTTTGCGAAGACGGCTCATAATCTTTTTCTCAAGGCGCGAAATATAGCTTTGAGATATTCCCAGGGCATCCGCAACCTCTTTTTGCGTAAGCTCACGACCGGAGGATAGTCCGTAACGCATCTCTATAATAATCCTTTCTCTCTCAGAAAGCCCCGCCACAGCTTCCCTGACAATTCTTCTCTCCTCTTCTTCCTCCATATCATGGGTTACAGTATCTACCTCGCTGCCCAAAACGTCAGATAGCAAAAGCTCGTTTCCATCCCAATCAACAGATAAGGGCTCGTCGATGGAAACCTCTTTTCTTTGAGTAGATGTTTTTCGAATAAACATAAGAATTTCATTTTCAATACAACGAGACGCATAGGTTGCAAGACGGATGTTTTTTTCTGCATCAAAGCTGGATATAGCCTTTATCAGTCCCACGGTGCCGATAGAAATAAGCTCTTCTATGTTTGCGCCTGTATTTTCAAACCTTTTGGCAATATAAGCGACAAGCCTAAGGTTATGCTCTATAAGTGAGCTTCTCGCCTCAAGTTTTTCAATATTTTTTATCATCTCCTCCTCATCCTTTTGATCAAGGGGTGCGGGAAGTGTTTCACTACCGTTTATATAATATACTTCATTTCTGTGCGTTTTTTTTACAAGCTTAAATCGAAGCCCTTTAAAAAACGCAATGATACTTTTAAATTTTCGCATCACTAACAACCCCAGAGGGAATTAAAGCAAGATAACCGCCATAGTTTCCCTTTTCCTTATCTATCGCAACTGTTACCGAAATAATTTCTTCCTTTTCTCCGTCTATTATCTTTACGCAGTCCGGCTTTACCCCCGTTAATACATGAGTGATATCACCTCTTGAAACGGGTATAAGTCTTATCTTTTTCCTTGCATTTCTATCTAATACGTCAGGATCTCTAAGCTCGACAATTGCTTCGGGTATAAACTCTCTCGCAAGCTCTTCCTTTACAAACAGTATAGGCTGCATATCCATAGGGTCAACGGCTAGATTTCCGCTGTCTATAAATGCTTCTGCCGTAATTTTTTTATCAAATAACGAAATTTCAATTTTTGCAGCACCCTCGTAGGCAATGTTAGAGAAGAAGGAAACAATCATCTTAAAAACTCCTATAAATATAAGTACAATAACCGAAAATAAAAGCAGCTTTCTGTTAACGGGAACGGTTTCCATAGAAGAAAAAGCGCTATAAAAATATTTGTCAAATATCCCCCATAAAAAGCTTACGCACCCGCCCGATATAGCTTCAAAAACCAAAAACGCAATTAAAAAACGAACACGCCTTTTTACACTGACCTTCTTTATAGCCAGAAATGCGCAAAGCGTCAATGTTGCGGTTGAGCATAACAGCTTCAAAGCCGGCACCTCAGGTAAAAAAATCATAAAAGATGCCGCAAGAGCGCCCACAAGCGATGCGATAACGAGTCTTTTTGCTGTTGTTGGTACCTTTGAAAACACCGAAGAAAAATACAATGCAAGAAAATCAACAGTAAAATTTATCAAAAAATAAACGTCTATGTAAAGTGTTTGCATTCCGCTCTCCTGTTGTTTTATTCCGAGCAAATCAATTTTACCACATCAAATCAAAATAACTTGTCACAAAATGTTATAGAAAAAAATATCTCCCATAAGTTTTTTTCAAACCTATGGGAGTGTAGATAAATAGTATTATTTTAATTCTGCCTCAATGCTGTCGGCCGCGCGTTCAAGATAATCACCCTCAAAGAGCTCGATTACACCCTTATCGCAAAGTGATGCGAGAGAGGGGTCGATAGGAAGCTGTGCCAAAACCTTTGTGGAATGAGCTGCGGCAAGCTCCTCAATATGGCTCTCTCCGTAAGGTCTTATAACCTTTCCGCAGTCCGGACATACGATATAGCTGTAATTTTCAACAAGACCGAGAACCTTAACATCCATAAGAGATGCCATATTTACAGCCTTTTCAACAATCATGGAAACGAGCTCCTGGGGGCTTGAAACTATGATTATTCCGTCAAGAGGAAGACTCTGGAATACAGTAAGATGTACATCGCCTGTTCCGGGAGGCATATCCACGAACATATAATCTACCTCGTTCCAGACAACATCGCTCCAGAACTGCTTAACAGTTCCCGCAATAACAGGACCGCGCCATACAACAGGCTTGGTTTCATCATCAACAAGCAGATTAACACTCATTACCTCAATGCCTGTCTTTGTCTTAGGCGGGAACATTCCAAGGTCGCTTCCCTCAACCGAGCCTGTTTTAAGACCAAATGCTTTAGGGATAGATGGACCTGTGATATCAGCATCAAGTATTGCGGTCTGATATCCTCTTCTCTGCATTGTTACGGCAAGCATAGAGGTAACAAGAGATTTTCCGACTCCGCCCTTGCCGCTTACTACTCCTATGACATGCTTTATCTTACTCGCCTTGTTTGCAGGTGCCATAAGAGACTCTTTTGAGCACTTTTGCGAGCAGGTAGAGCAGTCATGCGTACATTCTGCCATTTTTTATATCTCCTTTTTTTAAAACAATCAAATTGTATCAAACTTTATCGAACCGTCACTCATAGAGAGAGAAACACCGGTCAGTTTTGTTTCATAGTTATCGAGCACAAGAGATGCGAGTTTATCCTCAACCTCTCGCTCAATAAATCTTCTCATATTTCTTGCGCCGAATTTTTCAGAGAAGGACTTTTCGGCTATAAAATCAAGAACCTCGGTAGTATATATGAATTTTATTCCCTGCTCACTCATATGAGCCTCAAGCTTTTTCATCATAATATCAGCAATTTTTACAAAATCGCTTCTGTCAAGATGACGGAATGTTATTATCTCATCAATACGGTTAATAAACTCGGGTCTTAAGAATGTTGAAAGCGCTCTCTCGGTTTTATCCTTAGCCTGCACCTCTCTGTGCTCGGCAAATCCGCTGATACCGCTTGAGGTTTCGCTTCCGGCATTGGTCGTCATTATGATAACCGCATTCTCAAAATTAACCTCACGTCCCTGCGCATCGGTTATCTTACCGTCATCAAGAACCTGAAGAAGAATGTTAAGCACATCGGGATGCGCCTTTTCAATTTCATCAAAAAGTATAACAGAATAGGGTCTGCGACGGATTTTTTCGGTCAGCTGACCCGCCTCATCATAGCCCACATATCCGGGTGGAGCACCTATAATACGTGAAACAGAGTGCTTTTCCATAAACTCTGACATATCAAGCCTGATAAGTGACTCGGGCTGCTTAAAGAGGTCTCTTGCAAGAACCTTGACAAGCTCGGTTTTACCAACACCGGTAGGTCCCGCAAAAATCATTGAAACGGGATTTTGACGGTAGGAAACACCTGTTCGTCTGCGCTTTATAGCTCTGACCACTGCCGAAACAGCCTCATCCTGGCCAATAATCTGCTGAGATATTCTCTCATGCAGACCGTTAAGCGACGAAATATCCCCTGCGCTAAGCTCGGATGCGGGAATACCTGTCCATATTTCAATCACCTTATAAAGGTCATTGGGAGTCAAAGAAAGAGACTCGGCAACTGGAACAATAATCTTTTGTCTTGTTTCAAGACGAATACGCTCAACCTTAAGGTCGGCAATCTCCTTATAATTTTCCTCGGTCTGCCCCTCGGGAACCTCAACCTTAGATTCAAGCTCGGAGGTGAGCGCGTCTATTTCCTTAAGCTTTTTCTCATTTTTCTTCATCTCATTAAGCTCGGGACAAAGAAGAGCCGCCTTTGCGCAAGCCTCGTCAATAAGGTCTATCGCCTTATCGGGGAGAAATCTGTCTGTAATATATCTTTCAGAAAGAGTAGCCGCAAGACGCGCGACGGAATCGGATATTTTAACCCCGTGGAAGCCCTCATAATAGGACTTTATACCCTTGATAATTTCAACGGTTTCTTCAACCGAGGGCTCGTCCACCTTAACAGGCTGGAAGCGGCGCTCAAGGGCGCTGTCCTTTTCAATACACTTTCTGTACTCTTTTAGTGTAGTGGCACCGATAACTCGTATTTCACCGCGGGACAATGCAGGCTTTAAGAGATTTGCGGCGCTCATGCTGCCGTCGGAGGTCTCACCTGCTCCGGCAATATTATGAACCTCATCAATCATGAGTATAATATTTCCCGCAGCCTTTATTTCCTTAAGCAATCCGAGAATTCTTGACTCAAACTGACCGCGGAACTGAGTTCCCGCAACAAGGGCTGTAAGGTCGAGCATCCATATTTCAAAATCCGCAAGAGCCTCGGGTACATTGCCGCTGACTATGCGTGAAGCAAGCTCCTCAACGATTGCGGTTTTACCAACACCGGGCTCACCTATAAGACAAGGGTTATTCTTTTGTCTTCGGCAAAGAATTTGAATCATTCGCTCAATTTCCCTGTCTCGGCCGACAATTCTGTCAATACCGCCTGAAAGAGCCTTTGCGTTAAGATTTGTACAATAGGTGGAAAGAAGCTTTTTTGACGGCGGCTCTGCTTTTGTATCCCCCTTTTTCTTTTGAGGTCTATCCTTATCAGGCTGGGCCTTAAACGGAGTGCCGAAAAGCTCGCTTAAATTAAGCGTTGGTACCTTTGTTCCCTCGGAGTCGTCAGAATCCGCTTCAACAAGAGCATTTTCCATCATTCCGTCGATCTCGGCAGCCATACCCTGTATAGCCTCTTCGTCAATGCCCATTTTTTTAAGCATATCGTTTACAGGCTTGATACCAAGCTCAGAGGCGCAATTAAGGCAAAGCCCCTCGTTTACGCTATTTCCATTATCAATGCGTGTAATAAAGACCATAGCGGGCCTTTTTTTACACCTTGCGCATACTTGAATTTTCATTAAAACACACCTAAAAACTAATTAAATTTTGTTATATCAGAAGCTGAGAAGAAGCACAACAGGGTTAAAGGCATTAAAGAAGCGATAAACGAATCCGCCCTCAAATCCCGAAATGAATTCAACACCGTCAAACAGAGGCAGGTGGAATATAACAGAAATAAACACGGCTGCACCCCAAGATGTAAGAACGAACATAAATGTACCGAAAACAATACCCAAAACCTTGTTGATTTTACCGAGAAGCCCCGCACTGCAGAACTTATTAAGAAGATAAAAAGCAAGAGTAAACAGCAGCTTTCCGATAAAGAAGAGCGCAATAGCAGCAATTATAACAGCAATGAATCCAACAACCGGCTCAGCAAGGGTGGAAATCAGGGTATCTACATAGGAAACACCCGCATCCTGTGTGGGAGTTATGTTGATATTAAATGCCGCCGCGGCAATTTTAAGAAGGGTTGGCAGGTCCTCTACCGCAGTTCCGGGGGTTACATTAGGTATATTATTGTATAAAAAGTCACCGATATATCCTGTTATGGGAGCTCTAATAAGCGGAGCGACAATCCATGCGCCAAAGCCGCCGCAGCAGGTATATGCAAGAACCAAAGATGCAACCGTCTTTACGGGCTTTTCTGCCAATTTAACAAAGCCTTTTTTTACTCCATAGTAAATACCGTAGGCGATTATACCAAGAAGAAATAAATCAATTATAATTGCCAGTATCATTAGTTTTTCCTTTCGATAAATGCGTAATAAGTATTATAATATATTAATTTGAAAAAGTCAAGACACTACTTAAGAATAACATTCCTGCTGCCAAAGACAGACTCAATTCGCCTAATTACATCCTCGTCGTCCCTGACAGAGGCGCCTTTCATAAGAGAATACTTTTTCGCACTCTCGTCATAAAGCACTACATTTACATTACCTCTGTTAAGAGCGCATATCCTCGTTAAGCGATTTATTCTCTCGTCAGACAAAGACGAAACCTTTACAAACAAGCGTTTTTCAACCTTTGTATTGCGTTCTGCCTCATCTTTTTTGTCATATTTTGAATAACTATCATTTGACAAAAGTTTTTCAACGGTTGATAACAGGAGTCTTGGAGCATCGGAATCCTCTGAAGAAACAGTTCCTGTAATTATCACTGCCGATTCTTCAGATAGCAGCTCGGAATACATTTTATACTGCTTTGCAAAAACAATTACCTCAATTTCAGCAAAGCGGTCCTCAAGTGTAATAAATGCCATAAGCTCGCCGCCCTTAACCTGCTTTGTGCGCTTTGAAGTAACTATTCCCGCAAGCTTGACCTTTGAGCGGTCTCGGTATTTGCGTTCCTTGTTAATTTCCTCCTCGGACATATCCGAAATTATTTCGGATATAGAATCGGGCGAAATATCGGCAATGTGCTTTGTATAATCGTCTATAAGCTGTCCCGAAAAATACATTCCGGAGCTCTCCTTTTCAAAGCTCAAAAGCTCACGCATAGAATATTCAGGCACGTCGGGGTATTTATACCCTACCGCTGATGAACTTTCTACTGCCTGAGAGAACATATCCATCTGACCGGAAATGTTGTTTCTCACCTTATCGTGCTCGGAGTCTACAATATTTTCAAAGCATGCCATAAGCGAGCTTCTTGTGACACCGAGACTGTCAAACACACCGCATTTTATCATAGACTCTAAGGTGCGCTTGTTTATATCCGAATCGATAAGCCGTGTTACAAAGCCATCAAAAGATTTATATTTGCCCTTTGAGCGCTCGGCAATAACCGCGCGGGCAAAATTACGGCCGACATTTTTAATTGCCAAAAGTCCGTATCTGATATTTTTGCCATCTGTGGCAAATGCCTCACGGCTCGAATTTATATCCGGAGAAAGTACAGAAATACCGAACTTCTGAGCATCGAGTATATATTCCCTGACCTTTGTGTTATTGTCAAGAACGCTTGTTAAAAGCGCCGCAAAATACTCGGTAGGATAATGTGCCTTAAGATATGCGGTTCTGTATGACAGAATACCGTATGCCGTTGCGTGACTCTTGTTAAATGCATACTGAGCAAAACCAAGCATTTCCTCAAAAATTTCCTCAGCAACATTCTTCGGAACACCGCCTGCAACCGCACCGTTAACGAAGTCCTGGCGCTCGGCTTTCATAACCGATTCTTTCTTTTTGGACATAGCTCGTCTTACATTATCGGCTCTTGCATATGAATAACCGGCAAGACTTCTGCATATCTGCATAACCTGCTCCTGGTAAACTATGCAGCCATAGGTAACGTCAAGAATATTTTTCAGTTTTTCTGTCTTGTACGTTATTTTTTCCCTGCCGTGCTTTCTTGCAATAAAGCTGTCAATAGAATCCATAGGACCCGGGCGATACAGGGCAACACAGGCAATAACATCCTCAATGCACGAGGGCATAAGGCGGGAGAGCACCTGCTTCATTCCGCCTGACTCAAGTTGGAATACACCGTCTGTCTTACCCTCGCAAAGAAGATTAAAGGTTGATTTATCGTCAAAGGGAACTTTTGTTATATCAAAATCGGGATTTTTTTCTCTGATTGCCATTTCGGCATCATGAATAACCGTAAGATACCTTAAACCGAGGAAATCAAATTTAACAAGACCAAGCCTTGCATCGGTGTTCATATCAAACTGAGTAACAACACCTGTTCCGCTATACGAAAGAGGCACGTACTCATATGTTGGCTTTTCAGTAATTACAACACCTGCGGCATGGGTTGATGCATGCCTTGGCATACCCTCAAGCTTTCGGCTCATATCAAGAAGCCGACGCACCTCATCGTCAGAGTCATAAAGATCGCGCAGCTCCTTTGTTTGAAGAGCGGTATCTATACTCTGGCACATAAACGGAACAAGCTTTGCCACAGTGTCTACCCTACTGTAAGGCATACCGAGGGCACGACCCACATCTCTTACCGCCGCTCTTGCCGCCAGAGTTCCAAAGGTAACTATCTGAGCAACCTTGTCATCACCGTACTTTCGCTTAACATATTCTATTACTTCCTCACGTCTGTTATAGCAAAAGTCAATATCAAAGTCGGGCATTGAAACTCGCTCGGGGTTAAGAAAGCGCTCAAAGAGCAGATCAAATGACATAGGGTCAACATCGGTAATACCGATAAGAAAGGCAACAAGGCTTCCTGCTCCCGAGCCTCTGCCGGGACCTACGGGAATACCGTTTCGCTTAGCATAGGACACAAAATCGCTGACTATAAGGAAATACGCGCAAAATCCCATTTTTTCAATGACAGAAAGCTCGTAGCTTATTCTTTCAAGATACTCTTCCTTTGTATGCTTTGCAAAAACTATACGTCCCTCATTGATTTTAGCTTCAAAGCCGCCCATAGCATCATTTTTCAGCTTTGTGAAATGGTCTGTTCCGTCTTCCGGGGTAAATGTTGGCAGGTGAAGCTTGTCAAACTCAAAGTCAAAATTGCATTTTTCGGCAATCTTAACGGTATTTTCAATAGCTCCTGAAAATCCGCCAAACAAAACCTTCATTTCATTTGTGGTTTTAAAATAAAACTCATCGGTCTCAAAGCCAAAGGGTCTACCCTCGGTTACAACATTGTTTGTCTGAATGCAAAGAAGAGTTGCCTGCATTTCGGCATCCGAGCGCTCGATATAATGAACGTCGTTTGTCGCAACCATAGGAATATCCAGTCTTTCGCTTATAAGCTTTATACCGTATGCAATTTTATGTTCATCATCAAGACCGTGATTTTGTATTTCAAGATAAAAATCATCGCCAAAAAGCTCTTTCATTTCAAGAGCGTATGCCGAAGCCTCCTCCATAGCTCCCGCAAGGATAAGCGACGGAATTTTACCTGCTATGCATCCCGAGAGACACACGAGCCCATCATGGTGGGCTTTAAGAAGCTCCATATCAATTCTCGGCCTTGAATAAAAGCCGTTTATAAAGCTCTCGGACACCATATAGCAGAGGTTTTTATATCCTATATCATTTTTACACAAAAGAATAAGATGATGCCCTGAGGAATCCACTTTACCCTCTTTTAAAAATCTTGTGCGCGCGGCAACATAGACCTCGCAGCCGATAATAGGCTTAACCCCCTTATCTTTAAGAGAGGTGTAAAACTCCACCGCACCGTACATAACACCGTGGTCGGTAATAGCCACCGCATCCTGTCCGTCAGAGAGCGCCTTGTCTGCGATGGCAGAAATTCGCGCAGCGCCGTCAAGCAAGCTGTATTCGGTATGAAGATGAAGATGAACAAATTCTCCCATCGTAGACTCCTTTCAAATTATAAATCAGAATTTTTGTTATGAGCGGATAAAAGCTGAGAGCCAAGCTCGACAATTTTCTTAAGTCTGTGTGAAAGACCCGGCTTCGAAATAGGCGGAACGGCAATCTGAGCCAGCTGAGAAAGCGAAAGGTCACTGTGCTCAAGTCTCAGCCTTGCGGTTTGTGCAAGCTCCTCGGGAAGACTTGACAACAGATTTAATTTTTCAAGCGCAGATATTACCTCAATCTGTTTTGCCGCAGCCTCAACCGCCTTGGCAATATTGTTTGTTTCGCAATTAATACGTCTGTTTATATTTTGCTTTATCTCATTTTCTGCCTTAGCATTAAGTATAGCAAACACAATTTTATTTAGTCCCGCAAGAGCGCAAAATTCTTCAATCATTGAGCTGCTCTTAAAGTAAACCACCGTGCCGCTGCTTTTATACGAGATCAACGGTACAACTCCGTACTCAGACAAAAAGTCCGCAAAATGAATTGACCTGTCCCCAAGAGAAAGCTCAAGAGAATATTGGCTTTCCGGATCGGATATCTTGCCGACTGCTAAAAAAGCTCCCTTAAGAAACGAAGACAGACAATTAATGCATTTTTCAGTAAAAGGTGATTGTTCTTCAATTTTATCAAGATAATCAAGGGCAGAACCTGATTTAAAGAATATTTCGTAAAATCTGCCGCCGGACGATGACCTGCCGATATTCACATCCTTGGTATAAAATTCTCTAATAAGCTTAGCTACGTAATCGGCAACATCTTTTTTCTCTATATGCAATAAGACACCGTCATCTACGGCTCTTGCGCAACCGTACAATGCACCGCATAAAAGAGCGCGTCTGCAGCATGCTGACTTTATATTATGAGATATTATATATTCCTTTTGTTCGGATGAAAAAGACATTTTTAACTCCAAATATTTTTATGCGAGGATCTCCACCTCGGGACACAGTCTTACACAAAAGCGCTCTGATACACGTTTCTCAACAAGTGACGCAAGAGACAGTACATCAAAGGATGAGGCATTATCCGCATTAATAATAAATCCTGCATGCCTTTGCGAAACTGCAGCGCCCCCAACACGCATTCCCTTTAGTCCGCACATATCAATAAGCCGTGCGGCTGAGTCCCCGCTTTTTGTACGCTTAAAAAAGCTGCCGAGAGACGGATATTCTGTGGGCTGAGTTCTTTTTCTAATCTCCCGACACCTTTGCATCTCGGATAAGATTGAATCCCTATAGGCAGAAAAAAGCTTAAATTTAACCGACAAAACAGTAAAATCTGAGGAAGCAAGACTGCTGCTTCTGTACGAAAAGCAAAGTTCATTACCACTTAACTCAAAAACCTTGTTTAAGTCCTTTGAATACACGGTACACGATAGAACCAACTCGCCTATCTCACGTCCGAAAGCGCCTGCATTACCTCTAACAGAGCCTCCAACCTGCCCGGGAATACCATAAAGCCCCTCAAAGCCTGAAAGCGAGGCATTTGCCAAACAGGTCGCAAGCCTCGGAAGCTTTACTCCGCAGCCCGCATTTACTGTTTCTCTGTCGAGCTCTGCCCTGTTTAATCTGTCGGTTTTTATAATTACACCGTCATACCCCTCGTCAAGAGGAAGTAAATTAGACAAATTTCCGACTGTTTTGTTTTTTATTTCTGTCTTATTACAAAAGAAGATCAAATCACAAAGCTTCTTTTCTGTATCGGGATATGCAATAATTTTTGCCTCTCCGCCTATTTTAATAGAAGAATAATTTGCTAGTTTTTGTTTTTCTTTATATTCAACGTCATTTGCTTTGAGATACTCCTTTAAGTACTCAATCATGACACCTCTTATGAAATAATATATTCTTTTTTCTCTTCAAGCATATCAACTGCTGCCGCGCGCTGGGCATCGGTGACACTGATACCACCGAGAATTCTTGAAAGCTCGGACACACGGCCCTCGTAATCAAGCGTTTTAACAGAAGTTTCAGTAGCTCCGTTAATGTCCGACTTGCTTATAAGGAAATGCCTGTCTGCAAGAGAAGCGATCTGAGCGCTGTGTGTGACGCAGAATAGTTGAGAGCTCTTTGACAGCTCAAGCATTTTAATGCCTATTTTTCTTGCAGTCTTACCCGAGACACCGGCATCAATTTCGTCATAGATAACGGTAGGTACACCGTCTTTATCCGCAATAACGCTCTTAAGCGCCAACATAATTCTTGAAAGCTCACCGCCCGAGGCTATCTTAGACAAGGGCTGAGGCTCAGCGCCTCTGTTTGCACTAATGTAAAACTCAACCGTATCACAGCCATCCTTTGAAAGAAGCTTTTCACCGTTCTTAAATGTTTCCTTAACCGAAACAAAGAAAACAACCTTAGGCATATCAAGGAATTCAAGGGTAGCTTTAACCTTGCCCTCAAGGTCACATAACGCCTCTTTACGTGCCTTATGGAGCTTATCAGCAAGAGAGAGAGCATCGCTAAGAGCTTCTTTTTCTTCCTTTTTCAAATCTAAGAGATGCTCTTCGGAGTTCTGCATAAGGTCGAGCTCAGACTGACACTTGTCTCTAAATGCAAGAACATCGTCAATTGTAAGACCGTATTTGCGCTTTAATTTCGATATTTTATCAAGTCTTGATTCTATATTATTAAGAGTTTCCTCGGGGTCGGAATCAATATCCGAAATTGTTGCGTAAACCTCCTCCGCAATATCCTCAATCTGATATAAAACATCGCGAAGTCTTTCCGAATATTCAGCAAAGCCCGGAGTAACATCTGCAATTTGGGCGAGAGCAGTGCTGCTTCTGTCAAGAAGATACGCAACACTTCCCTTTTCGCTCCCCCTGAGAGCCTTATATACAAATTCGGAATTTTTAATTATCTTTTCGCTGTTTTTGAGCTTAAGCTTTTTGTCAATAAGCTCATCCTCTTCACCGCTTTTGAGCGCAGCCGAATCAATATCCTTTATCTGATATTCGAGTATCTCACGCATACGCTCGCCCTCGGCTGCTGCCTCTTCAACCCTGCGTATTTCTCCCCTTATTTTTTCCAGTTTATCATAAGCTATTCGATATTCGGATGTAAGAGCAGATGTGTTTGCAAATATATCAAGAAGCTCAATATGATTCTTTGAATTTACAAGATAGGCTGTATCGCTTTGTCCGTGAACACTCACAAGGTGCGGCATTGCAGCCTTTAGCACAGCAAGGCTTACCGCTCTGCCGTTTATATTTATCCTTGACTGCCCTGAGACGGTAATTGTTCGCTGAACAAGAATTGAACCGTCCTCAGCGGGTGAAACTCCAACAGAGGCCAGCTCATTTACAACCCTTTCAGAAAGGTCGCCAAAAAGACCGCTGACCATAGCCTGCTCAGCCCCTGTCCGTATAAGCTCACGCTCGGTCTTACCGCCCAGTAATAGGTTTATACTGTCTATTACTACAGACTTACCTGCTCCCGTCTCACCGGTAAGGACAACAAATCCACGTGAAAAATCAAAATCAACACATTTTATTACTGCGATATTCTCAATATGCAATGATAGAAGCATATTACACTCCGTTTGTTTGAGTTTTGTTTATAAATGATTAGCCGAAGCTTTTTCTAAGCTCTGCCGCAAGCGAGCTTGCCGCTTCGTTGTCTGCGGCAACAAGCAAAATTGTATCGTCACCGGCAACACTTCCGATTACAGACTCGTGATAAAGCGAGTCAACGCATACAGCGATAGCATTTGCCATTCCCGCATAGGTCTTAATAACAACAATATTGCCTGCCGCCGAGATTTTAATAACAGAATCGGTAATCGCTGAGTTTAAAACAGGAATTCCCTCCTCTTTTCTTATACCGGGAGCAACATATTTATATGTACCCTTAGAGCTTACGGATTTTACAATATTAAGCTGTCTTATATCTCTTGAAACGGTGGTTTGAGTAACATTAAAGCCAAGCTCCCTTAATTTGAATATAAGAGTTTCTTGTGTATCAATATCATATTTTTCAATAAGCTCAAGTATTTTTTGCTGTCTGATATTTTTCATTTTCTTACATCCTTTTTTATCCGTTTATTGCTTTTATTTTTTCAAAAAGAACCGCGAACATATTGTTTTTCGAAAAGGTAAGCATCTTTAACTTTGTAGTGCTTCTTTTTACAACACACCACTCATCTTTTGCAAGAGTTGTAAAGAATCTTCCGTCAACACTGATATTAAGCAGCGAATCACAGGAGTTTGAAACCTTAATACACTCATTTTTGCCATAAATTATGGACCTGTTAAAGAACGAGTGAGGACAAACAGGAGTAACGGTTATAGAATCAAGGTCGTGGGCAACAACCGGACCGCCCGCTGACAGCGAATAAGCGGTAGAGCCTGCGGGAGTTGAAAGAATTAAGCCGTCTGCTCTGTAAACTATCTTGTCGCCGTATGAATTTTCAAGCTTAAAGTCGGCAATTCCCAAATATTCACCGTGTGAAATAACAACATCGTTCACCGCCTCGCGGCAGGAGCTTTCGTGACCGCCCTCAGGAGAATATTTGTCAACCGACAAAAGCATCTTGTATTCTATTGAATAATCATTGTCCTTAAGTCTCGAAAGAGAGTCTAGGTCATATGCCTCAATTTCGCTAAGATAACCCACTCTGCCAAGATTTATTCCCAGAAGAGGAATATCAAGCCTTATTGCGACACGCGAGGCATCAATGATAGAGCCGTCGCCTCCGATAACCAAAACAAGGTCACCCTCTGTCGCCTCACCGTCATAAACCGACGCACCGTATTTCTCAAACTGTAAAAAATCCTTAGACACAAGAACACTAAAGTCGAGCGATATAAGCTTTTTTACAACACTCTTTGTAACAGAAAGTCCCTCATCCTTGTTGGGATTAGGTATTAATATGATTTTTTTCATCAACTGTTTCCTTTCTGAAATATGCTAAATATTCTGTATTACCGTCACCGCCCTGTATCGGTGATTCCATAACGCCTTGAAGTATAAGACCAAAGCCAAAAGCGCACTCTGTAACCTTTTTTACCGCCATTGTCCGATGCTTTTCGCTTTTAACCACGCCGCCCTTGCCTATATTTTCTTTTCCAACCTCAAACTGAGGCTTGATAAGACAAACAAATCTTCCGTTATCAGAAAGAATTCTTGAAAGTGCGGGAATTATGTAGGTTGCGGAGATAAACGAAACATCCATAACCGCAAGATCCGGAACATATTCAAAATCAGACGGCTGCATATATCTGGCATTATAATTTTCAAAAACGGTAACGCGCCCGTCGCGACGCAGCTCATCAACGATCTGCCCAAAGCCCGAATCAACGGCTATAACATGTGATGCGCCCCGCTTTAAAAGACAGTCTGTAAAGCCTCCGCTTGAAGCGCCGATATCTATCGCCTTAGCTCCGTCTACAGAGATTTTGAAGCGCTCAAGAGCTGCCTCAAGCTTTATTCCTCCGCGGCTTGCGAATTTCTTAATACTTCTGTCTACCGTTATTTCTTCCCTACACGAAACATCAAAAGAGGGCTTGGTTACATATTTACCGTTTACCGTAACAGCGCCTTCTGTTATAAAGCTTTTTGCCTCAGTCCTGCTTGATGCAAAGCCGTTTTCAAAAAGATAAAGGTCAAGTCTCATCGGAATTTATATCAAACTCCCTGTCAGATACCTCACCGTTAGCCGATTCAACAAGGAGACGCACTCGTCTCTCTGCAGTTTCAAGCCTCTCGTTGCACTGCTTAACAAGTCCTATTGCATTCTCGAAGGATAAAAGAGCCTCATCAAGTGAAATGTTACCCGACTCAAGCTTTTTTACCTCATCCTCAAGCTTTTCTATCAATTCTTCAAATTTTATATCATTATTCATTATTTTCAGCTCCTCCGAAAACAGAAGTTACCTTAGCGGATAAGCTTCCGTCATTTAAGCGAATATATATATCGTCTCCCGCTTTAACATCTATCACGCTTTTTAGATTTTTTCCGTCGCGCTCTGTTATGGAATATCCCCTTGACAAAACGGAAAGAGGACTTAAGGCAGAAAGCTTTTCGGCATTTATCGAAAGCTTTTCCGACGCGTCGCGGATAGCTATTTTCATCGCAGAAACAGCATCTGCCTTCAAACCATCAACCTTAAGCCTATAAGCCTCTGTCAAACTCTCCGGTGACTCAAAAACATAGCTTTTCGATGCTCTGATAAGACGTTCTCTTGCTCTTTCAAGCGACCGTCGCAGAGAAAGAACACATCTGTCAGCAAACTCATCAACTCTAAGGTTGATTTCCCTAACGTCAGGAACTGCCAGCTCCGCCGCTGCCGAGGGGGTCGGAGCACGTAAATCGGATACAAAATCACAAATAGTGAAATCTGTTTCGTGACCTACTGCCGAAATAACAGGAACAGATGCTTCGAAAATACGTCTTGCAAGGCGCTCGCTGTTAAATGCCCACAAATCCTCTATTGAGCCGCCACCGCGGCCAATTATAACAACATCAACAAGCTCGGATTTATCAAAATAGTCAATCGCTCTGATAAGATTATCCTCAGCTCCGTCTCCTTGTACAAGAGAGGGATAAATATAAAGGTCGCAAAGCGGAAATCTTCTGCCTGTTACATTTATTATATCTCTTACCGCAGCCCCTGTGGGAGAGGTAATTACACCGATTTTAGACGGCATCTTAGGTATAGGGAGCTTGTGTTCTGTATCAAAAAGCCCCTCAACAGAAAGCTTTTCCTTAAGTTGCTCATACGCAAGATACAAAGCGCCTATTCCGTCAGGCTGCATTGACGATACATAAATCTGGTATGAGCCGTCTCTGGGATATACCGTCACCGCCCCGTGAACAATTACCTTCATTCCCGACTCAGGCATAAATTTAAGACGCAATGCCGACGAGCGGAACATTACCGCTCTGATCTGCCCCTCCGCATCCTTTAGCGAAAAATAAAGATGACCTGACCTGTGGGCGGTAAAGTTAGATACCTCGCCCTTTACGGTTACAGAGGAAAGTGTTCGGTTATTTTCGAAAACAGATTTAATATACCCATTAAGCTCGGAAACAGTAAATGCTCCCGGATTATCGCGTTCTCTGAGTGAACTAATATCCATCATTTTACTCCGATTTGTATGCCCTGAGTGTCAAAGCGGCAACGCCGACAGCATTGTCCTGAGACATAGACGGTTCGGCAAAATAAGCCGAAAACCGCTCAGAGAGGTTCTTTTTTATAATAGAATTGGACATAACACCGCCGGCATACACAAACGCAGTTTTTCCAAATGCTTCTTCATAAGCTTCGCTCATGGCAATAATCGCTCTTTGTATATAGTCAAGCACAAAGGCGGCAGTCAAACACTTGTCTTTTGTCTCGTCATATAGCTTTACCGCCATATTCTCAAGGCCCGAAAGATTTACCGACATATTGTTTATCGAAATTTTCTTTTTGGGAATTTTCCTGGTGTTATCAAGCGCCAGGCGCTCAAGCATAGGTCCCGCGGGAAAATCAAGCCCCATATAAACACCGACTCTGTCTATTATCTGCCCCGCATTTAGGTCCAGTGTTCCGCCGACAAGCTCGGTATCAAAGCCTCTAGATGAAGCCTTAACACGCAAAAGCTCGGTTGTTCCTCCCGAGATATGAAAAGCCGCAAACTCTTCGGACAAAAGATGCTCTGCCCCCGATGAATAAAGCGCAGCCATAATATGACCGCACTGGTGCGAAAATCCATAAAGCGGAGCAGAGGCGCCTGCAGCAAAGCCGTTCGCTAACGAAACCCCTGCGAGAAAGCACGGCATATATGAGCCCTCAGCATTCCTGGGCTTTTCGCTGACTCCGACGGCAACGATTTTTTTGTCCTTTAAATATTCCCTTGCCTCGCAAATTATATCAGGCAGATTTACCGTGTGATTAAACAATGCATCAGACTGACGTAACCCGCGCTCTCCATGCTCCACACGGAGAGGTCTTTTCAGATTGGCAACAAGTCCCCCATCGGTATCAAGTATGGCAACAGAGGTTGTATAATTGCTTGTATCAACTCCGACAACCACATCCGAAAGGCTCATTTTTTATTGTACTCCTCGCTGAGAGCATTAAGCACACCGTTTACAAAGGAATAAGATTTCTCATCATCATATTTCTTTGAAAGCTCAATTGCCTCGTTTATAGAAACGCGCGAGGGAATATCCTCCATAAACATAATTTCATAAGCGGCAAGACGAATAACCGCCATAGAAACAGGCGAAATTCTTTCCTTTTTCCAGCCGGTTAAATGCTTCTCAACCGCACTGTCAATATATGCCTTGTTTTCATATGAGCCAAAAAAGGCGGTTTTTACATAATCGTCAAACTCAAGACCGCGTATCTCCGTTGCCTTGGTAAAAATCTCCTCACAAGACTCATCCTCTTTGAAAATGCTCTCAAAAATGAGTATAAAGGCGTTTTCGCGCGCAATCCTTCTCTGCATAAAATGTCCTTCTTTAATAAAATATTTTATCCTTAATATTATACCATCTCAATTTGCGAAAGTCAATCGTTAAAGAGAATATTTATGCAAATATTCATATCAAAAAAACTTAAAATACATCCCAGTATTTCATTTTCGTAAAAAGACTTGAAATTCATAGTTATTTGTGGTATTATATTTTAGTATAGAAACAAATAAATTTTATGCTTAGGAGCAAACAAATCGTAATGAAAAGACTGGAAAATCTTTTGCTTAAGGCCTGCGGCTTTACGGTTGCAATTTTAACACTCTTTTATCTTTTCCCTGCTTTATCAAGAGCGGCAAACGAATCGATAAGCTTTTCAACCTTCGCGCTGATATTCGGCTTTGGAATGCTTATTTCAATAGCAACAATGATATTTGAAATAAAGTCAATAAACCTTGTATTAAGAATTTTAATACATTATATTGCGCTAATGGTTGCTTTTTGCACCGTGTTTATCTCAACAGGAAACATTTCCGCCGATACTCCCGCAAAGATATTTACAGCAGTTATCATATTTACCGTATTCTATGCCTTTTTCTTTGGATTAACGGTTGGTATAAAAAAGCTTGTCCAGCTTATAGATGACAAAGCCGACAAGCACTCAAACACAAAAAGAAAGACAAATTCCAAGGCAGAAGCAAAAAAGCCTTACAAATCTTTGTATTCGGACAACTGATATGAACATTGCAAAATTTAATGTCGGAGATAATCTTCAGCTTAAAAAAAAGCATCCCTGCGGCTCGGATATATTTAAGGTCTTGCGTGTGGGAAGCGACATCAGAATATGTTGCGTGGGCTGCGGAAGAGACTTGACCATGCCTCGGGAGACACTTGAAAAATCCGTAAAGAAAATTATATCCTTGTAATACTCGGGTTAATGATTGGAGAATAATATGTTCTACTACTTAAAAGGAGAGCTTGTGCACAGAGAGCCGTCTTTTTGTGTTATTGACTGCGGCGGTGTCGGATACAAGCTTACCGTAAGCCTTAACACCTCTGATTCCCTGCTCTCAAAGCTTGGAAAAACAGTTACTCTTTACACCCACCTTGCGGTACGCGAGGACGGCATTGAGCTTTTTGGATTTGGATCAACCGAAGAAAGAGAGTGCTTTAACAACCTTACAACAGTCAGCGGAGTCGGTCCTAAGGTTGCTATGAGTATCCTTTCAACCCTCACTCCCGAAAAGCTTGCTCTTGCCATTTGCACAGATGATGCTAAGGCTATTGCAAAAGCACCGGGAATCGGAGCAAAAAGCGCTCTAAGAATCATACTTGAATTAAAAGAAAAAATGTCAAAAACCATGCTTTCGCTTGAGAGCTCCGCGGCACCCTCTTCGATAGCCGATATTCCCGTAGCGACAAAGGGTTCGGCTCTTGCCGAGGCTACCGAGGCACTTCTTGTACTTGGATATGACAAATCCACAATACTTGCAGCGCTTAAGGGGATTAATACTACCGCTGATGTTGGTGAAATAATAAAAGCCGCCCTAAAAAAGCTTGCAGGCGGCAGATAATTAAAGGATGTTTTTAAATGATAGAAGAAGCTAATGAATTTGATTTTGAAAACCGAATAATATCAAACGAATACGACTCTATCGAGGACGGAGAGGTAGAAAACTGTTTAAGGCCAAAAACTCTTTCGGAGTATGTTGGACAGACAAAAGCAAAATCCAACCTTAAGGTCTATATTGAAAGCGCAAAAATGAGAGGCGAAGCCCTTGACCACGTTCTTCTTTACGGACCTCCCGGTCTTGGTAAGACTACACTTTCAGCAATAATCGCAAACGAGATGGGAGTTAATATCCGTACAACATCAGGTCCCGCTATCGAAAAGCCGGGCGACCTTGCCGCAATTCTCACCAATCTTGCTCCCGGGGATGTGCTTTTTATTGATGAGATACATCGGCTATCCAGAGTTGCCGAGGAAATTCTGTATCCCGCAATGGAGGATTATGCCCTTGATATTATAATCGGTAAGGGACCAAGCGCAAGAACAATACATATGCCTATCCCAAGGTTCACTCTTATAGGCGCAACCACAAGAGCCGGTCAGCTTACAACTCCCCTGCGCGACAGGTTTGGTGTACTGTTAAAGCTTGAGCTTTATTCTCCCGAGGAGCTTGCAACCATTGTAAAGCGCTCCGCGGATATACTTGATATATCAATAACGGCAGACGGCGCCGAAAGCATCGCTTCCCGTTCAAGAGGCACACCCAGAATTGCAAACAGACTGCTAAAGCGAGTGAGAGATTTTGCGCTTGTAAAGGGTGACGGTGTAATAACATCGGAAATTGCAAAATATGCTCTCGAGTCATTGGAAATAGACGAGCTGGGTCTTGATAATATTGACCGCAGAATGCTTGAGGCTATTATTAAATTTTACGGCGGAGGTCCTGTGGGACTTGATACTCTTGCCGCCACCATCGGTGAGGAGGCTGTTACAATTGAGGATGTCTATGAGCCTTACCTTATGCAAATAGGTTTTCTTTCCCGAACACCCAGAGGCAGATGTGTAACAAAACTCGCATACGATCATTTAGGCATTCCCTTTGTCACAAACGGCTATACATCACCAACACAGCTTCAGGGACAAAACAAAATAGAAATCTAAAATTCGATACAAAAACCGAAGCAGATAACAAAAAACAAGCTGAGTCATTAGTTCAAGCGCTTTTGACTCAGCTCATTTTTTATATAAAATTTTAATTAAATCTTGCCGAGTACTCTTCCATATCAATTACCTTGCCGGTAAGTCTTGATTCCTCTGCTGCAAATGAAATAAGGTGATTATCGCAGGACTCGCCGATATCACATGCCGAACGGTTTTCTCTGCCCTCAATAACATCAAGAAGAGCAACCATTATTCCATAGTCGCCGCCTCCGTGACCGCTTTGAATGGTATTACCCACTGCGCTTGCATCAAGGTCGATTTCTCTTGTTGCTTTGGTAAGAAAATCGTAAACGGTAATAATGGGACTATGCATAGAGCCTCTCAGCTCACCCTTGGTACCCATTATTCTTATTTCCCTGCCTCCCTTATTAAACGAGGACATGGTAAAGCTTGCGTAAATATCATCCTCGAACTCAATGTTTACTACCTGGTGGTCAACGACGTTGTTTGGACATTTATAAACACACTTGCCGTAATCGGTTGTCCTGATAGCTCTTTCAACATCCTCGTCGGTAGGATTTGCCATTTTTGTACAGGTTGTGCGGAACCAATCGTTTTCCTTATCATCATAATAAATCTTAACTGCATTGTAAGGGCATTCCTCAGCATGAGGGCAACCGTCTATACAGTATTCGGGCGCATCGGCCGGAGCGCTATCAGATGTAAAGTGGCTAAGCTTGCCAAATGACTGCACTCTTTTGCACTTCTTGCCAACAAGCCATGCCATAATATCCATATCGTGACAGGTTTTTTGCAAAATCATAGGAGTAGACTCCTCGCTATTACGCCAGTTACCTCTGGTAAAGCTATGGGAGTGATGAACATTCCCGACAGCCTCAATGTGCTGAATGTTCATTACCTGTCCTATTTCCCCGCTGTCGATAATATCCTTAAGCGCGTTAAAGAAGTGGGTATATCTCAAAACATGGCATACAAGAACATTAACGCCCCTCTTCTCCGCAGCACGCTGAATAATTCTGCACTCCTCGGGAGTGGGAGCAACAGGCTTTTCAAGAAGAATATCATACCCAAGCTCGATTGCCCGAAGAGCAGGCTCGGTATGTTGGCGGTCCATAGTTGCGATGATAGCAATATCGGCAATTTTACCAAGCTCAAGAAGCGGCTCCCAGGTGGTAAAGCACATATCATCAGGAAGCGAATGCTTCTCTTTTATGTATCTTCGACAGTCATCCTGCGGCTCAGCAACGGCGACAACCTTATACTTATCCTGCATATCAAAAGCAGTATTTGTGTAGCATCTACCGCGGCTTCCCGCACCGATAAGGATTATTTTCTTAATTTCAGACATAATATAAATCTCCGTTTGGTATTGATTTTACTTTATTTCTATGATATAATAAGTAGGAACATAAGTCAATGCACTATTTTACTGTTCGGTGGACTTTTCAACTTTTATTGTGAGGATTAGTTATGTATTCCTTAAGTTATCACGCATATAACGATATGCACAGCGCAAGCCTTAATAAATGCAGCCGTGTGTGCACTCACCGACCGCTTATAGTTAACTGCGCAGGCAACACCTATACGTCATCAAGCTTTAAAACTGATAATATCGAGGGCAGACTTGATTATTATTTAATGTACATTGTTGCAGGTGAGTTGGAGCTTGAAATGCCTCACGGTATCAAGACCCTTACATCAGGCAACTTTGTTTTCTTCCCCCCTAAGTTCAGATACCGTTATGCCCATAAGTCATCATCTGAGATTGATTATATGTGGCTGCACTTTACCGGCTCTGATGTTGTAACGATTATCGAAAAATACGGACTAAAGATTTATCCTAATATCAACAAAATTGAGAATGATAACGACATCATAGCCAGATTCAAAAACATCTTCAATGCTTTTGTTAAGCACGACGAGTTTAAGGAAGACGAGCTTTCTATTCTCCTAGACAGACTTCTTATAACTCTCGCGCGCAGAGTTGCGGGAAGCAATGTTCGCGACCTTATGCTGAGGCGCTCAATAATGTTTATAAACCAAAATTATAACAACAATATTTCTATCCCCGAGCTTGCAAAAATAGAAAACCTCAGCGTATCAAGATATAACACTTTATTCAATAGAGTAACGGGTATTTCCCCTGTTCAATATATCACAAACATGCGTCTGACCTCAGCATGCGACCTGCTTGTAAACACCGACCTGCCAATTAAGCAAATTGCGCAAATGGTTGGCTACACCGACGCGCACTTCTTCTCACGTATTTTTCGCTCAAAGATAGGAACTTCTCCTGCGGCATACAGAAAAAACAAATAAACTTCTTTTTTAAAAAAGAAATCGTAATTTGTTGATTTTTAAATTTCTTTGTGATATTATAATATAAAACAACGGTTTAGGTGGCTTATGGTTTTGTTGAATAACGACTGGGATGCGCTGCTTTCAGATGAATTCAAAAAGGATTATTACTTAAAGTTAAGAGAATTTCTCAAAAGGGAGTATTTTTCTAAGAGGATTTACCCTCCTATGAATGATATATTCAACGCTCTTCGCTACACCTCGTACGAAAATACAAAGGTTGTGATACTCGGTCAGGACCCCTATCACGGTCCGGGACAGGCGCACGGGCTTTGCTTTTCGGTAAAGAGAGGGATTGAGCCTCCCCCATCGCTTAAGAACATTTTCAAGGAGTTGTATTCCGAGCTGCAAATACCTGCGCCGGAGTGCGGTGAGCTTGTTGGCTGGGCAAAGCAAGGTGTTTTACTTTTAAACACTACTTTAACCGTTCGCGAATCCTCCCCTCAAAGCCACAAGGGACAGGGTTGGGAAATTCTGACAGACAAAATCATTTCTTTGATTAATGAAAAGGAAGAGCCCGTTGTGTTTATGCTCTGGGGCGGAAACGCAAGAGCAAAAAAGCAGCTTATAACAAACAAAAATCACCTGGTTCTTGAGTGCGCTCACCCAAGCCCGCTGTCAGCATATGCAGGATTCTTTGGCTGTAATCACTTTGTTTTGGCAAACAGCTTTTTAATCGAAAACAACAGAAATCCTATTGAATGGGATAAAATAAATAATTATTAATTACAGGTAGGACATGACTATGGATGAATTAAGAAATAAAATTTTAGAATCTGCAGAGGTGCTTCCGGGTGGAGTGCTCAAGGTTGACTCGTTCCTCAACCACCAGATAGACGTAAAGCTTGTAGACAAAATGGCAAAAGAATGGTATGAGAGATTCAAGGAAGAAAAGATTACAAAAATTCTTACAATCGAGTCAGCGGGAATAGCTCTTTCAACAATGGTTGCTACCTACTTCGGAGTACCCGTTGTATACGCAAAGAAGTCAAGAAATGCGTCGTTTGGTAACGATTACTACTCTACTCACGTTATTTCATATACCCACGGCCAGGCATATGATGTTTATATATCAAAAAAGGTGTTAGATAAAAATGACAGAGTCCTTCTCGTTGACGACTTCCTTGCCAACGGCTCTGCGATGAAAATTCTTATCCACCTTGCCGAAGCCAGCGGAGCTAAAGTAGCTGGTGCTGCCGTAGCTATTGAAAAATCCTATCTCGGCGGTGGAAAGGATATACGCTCCATAGGATATAGGCTTGAGTCTCTTGTTAAAATCAAAGAGCTCGGTCATGGAAAAATTATATTTGAAGATTAATTTTCAGATATAAATCAGTATCAGAATTTATAATAAGAAAACGAGTCAGGAGCAATATGTTCAAGACTCGTTTTTTTAATTATATTGTGTTTTTAATTACAAAATATCCTATAACAACTATACCGAGTATAATACGGTAAATTCCAAAGGGGGTAAAGTCATGGCGTTTAACAAAGTCCATAAGAAATTTTATGGCAAACAGTGAAACAAAAAAGGCAACAAATGTACCAACGGTCAAAACAACTATCTCATTCAAAGTGGCGGTATATCCCGAAAGAATAAATTTAAGCGCCTTGATTCCGGATGCGCCAAGCATTATGGGAATTGCCATAAAAAACGAAAACTCAGCCGCAGCGGTTCTGGATATACCCGAAAGCATTCCGCCAAGAATCGTAGAGCCGGAGCGTGATGTACCGGGAATTATCGCAAGCACTTGATATGCGCCTATCGTAAGAGCGTCTTTATAAGTAAGGTCGTTGACAGAATTAACTCTATACTCCTTGCCCGCCTTCATTTTTTCAACAAATATAAAAGCAACACCGTAAACTATTAGCGCCACCGCAACTACAAAATAGTTGTAAAAATGCTCTTCAAAGAAATCGTCAAGCAAGAGTCCGAGAACGGCCGCGGGCAGGCACCCAACAACTACTTTAAACCACAAGTTCCATGTCATTTTTCGTTCTGCCGCATTTTTTCTTCTTGAAAACGGATTCAACTTGTCGAAGAAATATATGGGAACAGCAAGAATTGCGCCAAGCTGAATAACAAACAGGAAAGCCTCCTTGAACTCGGGAGATATATCAAGAGTGATAAATTCATCAACAAGTATCATATGTCCTGTCGAGCTTATCGGCAGCCATTCGGTAATACCCTCAACTATACCTAAAATTACAGATTTTATTATTTCAAAAATCAGCATACAGCCTCCTATTTAGCCCTGATAATATCACCGGGGCGTATTTTTTTATCCACTTTCATATAGAATGTCATATACGGATGTTTTGTGTCCTCGATAGGCTCAAGCCTTTCATTATACATTTCGGTTACATGAATCGCTTCGCCTACACTGCCGGGGGTTAAAAGCTCGATATTATCGGTGAGGAACATCTTGTTTCTCTGCTCAAACTTAGCTAAACCCTTTTTCTCATCATAATCAAGAGCCACGGCGAGAAAGGCTTTTTCTTTCATATAACCGTTGTTAGAGACCAGGTTTGCATCATTTCTCGGGTCATTAAAGTAATACCCTGTTGCATATTCCCTATGGCTGACAGAAAGAAGCTCCTCAAGCCAAAGCGGGTTATATTTATATTCACCGGAAAAATAGCTGTCAAGAGCCATTTTATAGGTGTTTGTCACAACCGCGGTATAATATTGCGACTTCATTCTTCCCTCAATTTTGAATGAATCAATGCCTGCCTCGACAAGCTCGGGGATATGCTCGATAGTACAGGTATCGCGGCTTGCCATTATAAATGTTTCACCGTTTACCTCTTCTATAGGCATTTTATCTTCCGGTCTCTTCTCTTCCTCTATCTCGTAGCCTCTGATGGTATAATTCCACCTACACGGCTGAGCGCACATTCCACGATTTGCGTCCCTGTCAACAAGGTGACCTGAAAGAAGACATCTTCCGCTATAAGATATGCACATTGAGCCGTGCATAAAACACTCAATTTCAAGGTCGGGTGGGATATTTCTTTTTATTTCCTTAATTTCATCCAGAGTCAGCTCTCTGGCAAGAACAACGCGCTTTGCGCCAAGATTATACCAGGCATTGCAGGCAGCCGAGCTTGATGCGTTTGCCTGAGTAGAAATGTGAATATCGGTATCAGGCCTCATTTCCTTAACCAGCATAAGCACACCTACATCCGCTATAATCATAGCATCAAACGGAATATCCGATATCTTTTCAAGATAGGAGCGAAGAGCGGGATATTCATACTCTCTCGGCATTGTGTTAAGGGTAAGATACACCTTAACATTTCTTTCATGAGCATATTTTACAGCTTCGGCAAGTTCGTCTACGGTAAAGTTATCAGCCGCAGCTCTCATTCCGAAAACCTCGCCTGCAAGATATACTGCATCCGCGCCAAACAGTATAGCCGATTTCATTTTTTCAAAATTACCGGCAGGAGACAAAATCTCAGGTCTTTTCATCACAAATATATTGTCCTTATTCTTTATTTACCAAAATTAAATTTATTTCCCAAGCGGGAACGCATTTTAATCGCCTCAAATACATTTTATAAAAGGGATATTTTTCACCAAGGATATTAACAAGCTCGAAAATATCACTGCTTCTGTGATAAAGAGACACCAAAAGCGAGGGTCTGTCCCGTAAAATTATCTTATCAGAGCCCAAAAGCGCCTCTGCCTCAGCCCCTTCAACATCATACTTGATATAGTCTATTTTTTCATCTGTCAAGCTGTCGATTTTAACAAGCGAAACGGTTGTGTCTCTATGCTCAAATGAAGCGGTTGACAAAATGGAAGAGTTGCGGTTTCCGCTGTCCGAAAAATCACCGGCACCATCACAGCTCCACACTGCGGAATTCATTGTTTGAACTTTGATTTCGTTTTCTGCCTCGCAATATTTAGCGAGTTTCTTAAAATTTCGTTTATCAGGTTCAAGAGCAAAAACCTTTTTAAGCTTTGCAAAAAAGCCTTTTATCTCTTTGACAGTATCTCCGTTATATGCGCCTGCATCGACGGTTGTTTGTATTTTATCGCAAGGTAAAAGCGAGTACATTTCATCCTTATCGGATACTGCTGCCAAAAGATGTTTCATTTGTCCTGTGAGCTTATAATTGATTACCGAAGCATATGTTTGCTTTGATTTTTCGTCAGATAATCTTTCGTAAGCCTCAAGGATTTTTTCATAGTTTTTATTATAAAAATCTCTGTCGAAATATTCATCTACTCCCGCAATGGGCATATCAGGAATGACAAGCTCGTGATTACTGTTAATCACCTCTAACATAGAGAGCACATCTTCCCTGTTTGAGGCAAAAGAGAGAACAATAACGAATTCGGGGTAGGTTTCCTTTATCTCGGAAAAGGACTTTACCCTAAAGCCGTGAAAGCTATGCCCTCTGACAAATCCGTCAGAGGCAAAAAAATCCGATATTTTTATCCCATATTTTTCAAATCTGTCAATAAGCTTGTCAGCACCGTTCCCCATCCCATACACAACGATAGGTCTGGTTTCCTTAGCAAGCATATCCCATACATCCTCTTTACAAGGATATTCAGGCAACCGGTAATTCATAAGCAGCTCCATTTTTTTACTACATATATAGTATAATAATTTTTTCAAAATGTCAAGTGGTGAAAAAATATGATTTACTCTTGTATTTTTTTGCGATTTGTGTTAGAATGAATTAAACACATAAAAAAGGCGGTATTAAACATATGGATTGCTTATTTTGCGCTATAATCAAAGGTGAAATTCCCTCAACAAAGGTTTACGAGGATGAGTACTGCTACGCATTTCTCGACATAAATCCTCAAGCGCCCGTACATTGTCTTGTTGTCCCCAAGGAGCATATTGCCTCGGCAGACGCTATAAGCTGCGACAACGCAGAAGCGGTTGCAAAAATATTTACAGCCATTCCTAAAATTGCGGCAAAGCTCGGCCTTACTAACGGATACAGAATAGTATCCAACATAGGCGATGACGGCTGTCAGTCGGTAAAGCATCTTCACTTCCACATCTTAGGCGGCAAAAAGCTTAGCGAAAACATGGCATAAAGCAAAACGGGTCTGCAAAAGACCCGTTTCTAAATTTTAGGCGGAAATTGAAAGAAGAATATATCCTACGTAAATAGCTTCAACAACTAATAAAATCATAGGAATAATAGCCCAAATCTTTTTCCCTTGAATAGCGCCTAACGAAGCAATCCAACATATAAAGGCTAAAAAAGCTGCCGCAAAAAACGCAACTATTGCAACAGGAAGAAGCAGAGCGCTGCCTATAGCATCACCAACAGCAGTGGCATACCCCAAGACATTGTAATGGAAAAACACACAGAATGAAAATGCAGCCATAGCAACCAAGCTAAGAAGCATTGCAAAAAAACAAACAATTCTTTTCATAGATATCTCTCCTCCTTTTTGATAATTATAACATAAAAAATGCGCAATGTCAACAAAAAGCAAAAAAGCAGGGACAAAACCCTGCTTTTTTGAACTGATAAGACAAAGCTCAGATCTTCTCTTTAACCTTAGCTGCCTTACCAACTCTCGAACGAAGATAGTAGAGCTTCGCACGACGAACCTTAGCCTCGCGGAATACTACGATCTTATCAACGTTGGGAGAATGGATGGGGAAGGTCTTCTCAACGCCTACACCGTAAGAAACACGTCTTACAGTAAAGGTCTCGGAGATGCCGCCGCCATGTCTTGCGATAACGGTACCATCGAACATCTGAATTCTTTCCTTCTCACCCTCGACGATCTTAACGTAAACCTTTACGCTGTCGCCGATGCCGAAGCTGGGAACCTCGGTCTTAAGCTGCTCGCTAACAAAAGCCTGGATCTTTTCCATTTTATGGCCTCCTTCATACTTCGGATGTTCTTGCAGAGCACGGCAGAGGACCATCCTGATAATATACCGGTATGTCAAATAGGCATACGCACAGTTGTAATAGATTATACCACAGCAAAACAAAAAAATCAAGTACTTTTGGAATATTTTTGAAAAAAACATAAAATTCTGAGAAATTGTTGAAAATACTGCTGTTTCGTGATAAAATATAAGAAAAACTAACGAGGAAACAAAAAATGAAACTTCTTATAGCTTCTGATATACACGGCGACCTTGAAAGTATGGAGCTTGTTTTAAACGCTTATAAAAATGAGCACTGCGATAGAATTTTGCTTCTCGGCGACCTGCTGTATCACGGACCCCGCAACGACCTGCCGAAGACATACAATCCCAAGGCTGTTATTTCACTTCTCAACGAAAACAAGGAATTAATTATGACGGTTAAGGGCAACTGTGACGGTGAGGTGGATCAAATGGTGCTCGACTTTCCTATTTTAGCTGATTATGCCCTGCTCTCTCTTGACGGCCTCACAGTTTTTATGACCCACGGACATCACCACAATACAACAACTCCGCCCCCGTTAAAAAAAAGCGATATTCTTCTTCACGGGCATACCCATATTCTTGCCTGCGAGAAGTTCGGCAACGATAATCTTTATCTCAATCCCGGGTCAGCGGCTCTGCCAAAGGCAGGCAATCCAAAAACCTATATTGTTTACGAAAATCGCAAATTTACATGCAAGGACTTTTCGGGCAATGTAATTTTTGAAATACAGTTATAATTTTTATGCGGCAAGATTAGTTCTTGCCGTTTTTATTTGTCATAATTTACCATTATGGCTAAAAATGCATTAAAAACACAAAAATTTCCGACAAAAAACTATGTTTTTTAGTTAAAAAAAATAATATAACTATTGAAAACGAAAATTAAGTGTGTTATAATATTAACAATGGTGTGTGTAATGCAGACATCTATTAACATTAGGAGGAAGAAATAATGCTGAAAAAGCTCTCTAGCCTTCCCTTCAACGGCACAGCCGAGCAGGAAGCTAAACTCAATGCATTAATCGAACAGAACAAGAGCGACAAGAGCCGTCTTATGGCGGTTATGCAGGGCGCTCAGGACATCTACGGTTACCTTCCCGTTGAGGTTCAGAACAAAATTGCAGAAGGTATGGACGTTCCCCTTGAAAAGGTTTACGGTGTAGCAACCTTCTACGCTCAGTTTGCCCTTTCGCCTAAGGGTGAAAATCACATTGCTGTATGTCTCGGTACCGCTTGCTACGTTAAGGGCTCCGGCGATATTTACAACAAGCTCCAGGAGGTTCTTGGCATTGCGGGTGATGAATGTACCCCTGACAGAAAGTTCTCTCTCGCGGCTTCACGTTGTATCGGTGCTTGCGGTCTTGCTCCCGTTCTTACAGTTAACGAGGACGTTTACGGCAGACTTACTACCGACGATGTTGCCGGTATTGTAGCTAAATACAACGTATAATATTTATATTCTCTTCTCAGGATAGGAAAAAACAATGAAGATCTCAAAAATGCAAGAACTCCTAGATGCCAAGGTATTATGCTGTGAGGAAAATCTTGGTAAGCATGTTTACTCTGCTTTCGGATGCGACCTTATGAGCGATGTGCTCGCATACGTGACCGATCAGGCAGTTTTGCTTACGGGTCTTGTTAACCCTCAGGTTATACGTACTGCGCTGATGATGGATATGGTATGCATCGTCTTTGTTCGCTCAAAGGAGCCCAACGAAGAAATGATAAATCTCGCTAAAGAAAACGGGATTGTTATGATGAGCACTAACAAAACCTTATACACCACCTGCGGACTGCTTTATTCAAACGGTCTTGTCGGTACAGCCGAGGTTGAAAAATGAGTGAAAAATTAGTTTTCCGCTTCGACGTTTCGGGAAACGACTTTACATCTGCCGGTCAAGCATCTGTTCAGGTTAAAAAGAACCTGAGGCAGCTTGGATTTGACAATGAGATAATAAGACGCGTTTCTATCGCAATGTACGAAGGAGAAATAAATATGGTCATCCACGCGGGCGGAGGTGTTGCCGAGGTTCACGTGTGCGAGGAGTACATAGAAATTATTCTCGATGACCACGGCCCCGGTATCAAGGATATTGAAAAAGCGATGCAAGCAGGCTACTCTACCGCCTCCGAAACAATTCGTTCTCTTGGATTTGGCGCAGGTATGGGTCTTCCCAACATGAAGAAAAACAGTGACGAAATGAAGATTACATCCGAGGTTGGAGTTGGCACACGCATTGTTATGAAAATTAATTGTAAGGGGACTAACGAATGACGGTATACGAACATTCGGTTCTTCTCGACGAGAGTAAATGCACAGGCTGCACAACCTGTATCAAGCACTGCCCCACCGAAGCAATAAGGATAAAGAACGGCCACGCGGTTATCGACTCAGAAAGATGTATTGACTGTGGCGAATGTATAAGATACTGTCCCCACCAAGCAAAGCGCGCGGTGTGCGGAACAATATCTAACATGGACCGCTTTAAATGGAAGATCGCTCTTCCCGCCCCTTCTCTTTACGGTCAGTTTGATAATCTTGAGGATTTAAATCACGTAATTGACGGTTTATACAAGATTGGATTTGACGATGTTTACGAGGTTGCAAAGGCTGCGGAGCTTGTTTCTGCCTATACCAGAATCTATTTACAGACCGAGGGTGTGGCAAAGCCAGTTATCAGCTCAGCCTGCCCTGTTGTTATGCGTCTTATCAGTCTTCGTTTTCCGTCTCTTGCCGATAATATTATCCATATGCTCCCGCCTATGGAGGTTGCGGCGAAGTTTGCGCGCCGCCGCGCTCTTGAAAAGCACCCTGAGCTTAAGGATGAGGACATTGGTGTTTGCTTTATTAGCCCCTGTCCCGCAAAGGCAAGCTATGTAAAAAACGGATTCGGTGACTACAAGAGCGCTGTTGACGAGGTAATTTCGATTAAGGATGTTTATTTTCTCCTTATAGGCAAGATGAGTCAGGATAACAATATTGATTTTCTTTCCGAAACCGGCAGAATAGGCATTGGCTGGGCTCGCTCAGGAGGCGAGGCAACTGCTATTTTCAACGAGAATTATCTCGCCGCTGACGGAATAGAAAATGTTATACACGTGCTTGACCTTGTTGAAACAGGCAATATACCGCCTCTTGAATTTATTGAGCTTAATGCTTGTACAGGCGGTTGCGTCGGAGGTGTACTTACTGTACAAAATCCGTTTATTGCAAAGGCAAGACTGCAAACGCTCAGAAGATATTTACCTATATCTCAAAATACTCTTTTACCGGAAGAACAAAATTATATTTCGGCAGACTACCTTTTTGAGGACCTGCCAAACTACAAGCCTATCACACGTCTTGGCAACAGTCTTGCCGAATCTATGCGTATGATGGCAGATATTCAAAAGTTAAAATCCACACTTCCCGGCATTGACTGCGGCGCATGCGGTGCTCCTACCTGCCGTGCCTTTGCGGAAGATGTGGTAAAAAATAATGCTCGTCTTGAGGATTGCCGAATTATGAAAACGGCAGCAGAGCAAGACAGTAAGGACAGCTTATGACTGCTGAAAAATTTGTGGAAAGCACAGGCTTTAAGGTTGTATGTATGCCAAATCCGGAGCGTAATATCTCCGGCGCCTACATCGGGGACTTGTTAAGCTGGGTTATGGGACGCGCTGAGTCAGACAATGTATGGATAACAATTATGTCTAATTCAAACATTGTTGCGGTAGCTACACTTGCCGACGTTGGCTGCATTCTTCTTGCTGAGGGGGTAACCCTTGACAGTGAGGTTGTAGCTCTCGCGGCTGAAAAGGGTGTGAATATCCTTTCAACAGATGTTAGCTGCTACGATGCGGCAATTGAGGTATCAAAGGTTATTTGATGAACCGATATTATTACGACCTGCATCTGCACTCCTGTCTTTCACCCTGCGGAGACGATGACAATACGCCAAACAATCTTTGCGGTATGGCATCGCTTCTCGGAATTAACATTTTAGCCCTAACCGACCACAACACCACAAAAAACTGTCCCGCATTTTTCACCGCTGCAAAGCGGTATGGCATTATACCTGTCGCAGGAATGGAGCTTACCACCTCCGAGGATATTCATGTTGTTTGCCTTTTTGAAGAGCTTGATGACGCTATGCGATTCGGCGACTATGTTGAGACCAAGCGTTATCTTGTAAAAAACAAGCCAGATTTCTTTGGCAGACAGCAAATTCTTGACGGAGATGACAATCTTCTCTCGGAAGAGGAGTATCTTCTCTCAAACGCAACTATGATTTCGATTGAAGAGGTTTACTCCGCCGTTAAGGATTATCGCGGTATTGCTTACCCTGCTCACATAGACCGTGATGCAAACGGTATAATTGCCATTCTCGGAGCTATTCCGCCAGATACGGAGTTTCGTCTTTTCGAGCTTCATGACGGAGAACGCATCGAGGAATATTCTAAAGCATATTCTATCCCTGCCGAGAATTTTATTATAAGCTCTGATGCTCATGTTTTAACCGATATGCGTGAAAAGGAAAATTACTTTGACCTTGATGACGAGCCGTACAGCTCCGCTAAGGTTAGGAAAGAGCTGTTCCGCATACTTGATAGGAGGAATTCGGAAAATAGATGAAGGAATTATCGCTAAACATTCTTGATATTACCGAAAACTCTACAAAGGCAGGAGCAACGCTTGTTGAAATCTCGATTGAGGAAAAGAATAATATTCTTACATTAATTATAAAGGACAACGGTTCCGGAATGACACCTGAGACCTTAAGCGCTGTTCGCAACCCTTTTTTCACAACGCGAACCACAAGAAAGGTAGGAATGGGTATTCCGCTTTTACAATTTGCCGCTGAGCAAACAGGCGGAAGCCTTGATATTGAGTCAAAGCATATAAGCCTATACCCTGACTCTCACGGAACTACCGTTACCGCTGTATTTTATAAAGACCACATTGATTTTACCCCTCTTGGCGATGTTATTTCAACTGTAACAACGCTTATCCAAGGGCACCCCGAGGTTGACTTTTTGTTCAAGCACTCGGGCGAGGGGCTCGAAGTTCTTCTTGATACAAGGGAGATAAGAGAGGTGCTTGAGGGTGTTCCGCTTGATACATTTGAGGTTCTTCTTTGGATAAAGGATAATCTTGCGGAGCAATATAATTCGATTTGATTAAAATCAAATATAGTTTACAATTAGAAAGGAACAAGAAAATGAAATCTTTGGCTGAACTTCAGGCAATCAAAGACAGAATGAAGAACAAGGTTGTTCTCAGAGAGGGTCTTGGTGAGATTCGTGTTGTTGTAGGAATGGCAACCTGCGGTATTGCGGCAGGCGCGCGTCCCGTTCTCAACACATTTGTTGAAGAGGTTAACAACGCAGATCTTGCTGACAAAGTCAGTGTAACCCAGACCGGCTGCGCAGGTCTCTGCCAGCTTGAGCCCATAGTTGAAGTCTATGAGGCTGGAAAAGAAAAGGTCACCTACATTAAGATGACCGCCGACAAGGCAAAAGAGGTTGTTGAAAAACATTTAAAGGGCGGTAAGGTAGTTACGGAGTACACCGTAGCATCTGCCAACTGATTAGGAGGTTAAGCTAGCTATGATTCGTTCACACGTACTGATTTGCGGCGGTACAGGCTGTACTTCTTCCGGAAGTGTTCAGCTTCAGGCTGCATTCAACCAGAGCATTGCTGACTTTGGTCTCGCAGAAGAGGTTAAGCTTGTTCAGACCGGATGCTTCGGTCTTTGCGCTCTCGGTCCTATCGTAATTATCTATCCCGACGGCACATTCTACAGCCGTGTTACTACCGATGACGTTAAGGAGATTGTTGAAGAGCATCTTCTTAAGGGTAGAATTGTTGAGCGTCTTGTTTACAGAGACGAGCACACCGATGGCATCGTTGAGGAGGCTGCAAAGTCCGTTTCTCTTAACGATACACAGTTCTACAAGCCCCAGAAGCGTATAGTTCTCCGTAACTGCGGTGTTATTAACCCCGACGAAATTGACGAGTATATCGCAATGGACGGTTACGCAGCTCTTGGTAAGGTTCTTACCGAGATGACCCCTGAGGACGTAATTAAGGTTGTTACCGATTCCGGTCTTCGCGGAAGAGGAGGCGGAGGCTTCCCCACCGGACGTAAGTGGGCACTTTGCGCACCTAACAAGGCCGACCAGAAGTATGTTGTTTGTAATGCCGACGAGGGCGACCCCGGAGCATTTATGGACCGTTCTATCCTTGAGGGTGACCCCCACTGTATCATTGAGGCTATGGCTATCTGCGGTTATGCTGTTGGCGCTACCAAGGGTTATGTTTACGTAAGAGCAGAGTATCCCATCGCTGTTAAGCGCCTCCAGAAGGCTATTGACGATGCGAAGGCGTACGGCCTCCTTGGTAAGAACATCTTTGACAGCGGATTCGACTTTGATCTTGAAATCAAGCTTGGTGCAGGTGCATTCGTTTGCGGTGAGGAAACCGCGCTTATGGCTTCTATCGAGGGCAACCGCGGTGAGCCTCGTCCCCGTCCTCCCTACCCTGCAGTCAAGGGTCTGTTTGGCAAGCCCACTGTTGAAAACAACGTTGAGACCTTTGCTAACATTCCTCAGATTATCCTTAACGGTGCTGAGTGGTTCTCCTCTATGGGTACCGAGAAGTCCAAGGGTACTAAGGTATTCGCGCTTGGCGGTAAGATTCAGCACACCGGTCTTGTTGAGATTCCTATGGGTGTTACTCTTAACACCATTATCAACGAGATAGGCGGCGGTATTCCCAACGGCAAGAAGTTTAAGGCTGCTCAAACAGGCGGTCCCTCCGGCGGATGTATTCCCGCAAGCCTTATTGACACCGAGGTTGACTACGATAACCTTGTTGCTCTCGGCTGTATGATGGGATCCGGCGGTCTTATCGTTATGGACGAAGACAACTGTATGGTTGATATGGCTAAGTTCTTCCTGGAGTTCACCGTTGACGAGTCTTGCGGTAAGTGCACACCTTGCCGTGTTGGTACCAGACGTCTTCTTGAGATACTTGAGAAAATCACCGACGGTAAGGGTACTCTCGAGGATATTGACAGACTCGAAGAGCTTCGCAACTACATAAAGGCAAATTCTCTTTGCGGTCTCGGACAGACTGCTCCCAACCCTGTTCTCGCAACTCTTAAGTTCTTCCGCGATG
>JAGATD010000021.1 GCA_017621415.1 Clostridia bacterium | reverse complement strand
GTTTTGTGTTTCGACCTCTCTTTTTTCAGCAGCTTCGGACATATGGTTAATGCTTGAGAAGATAACGGGATACACCGCCATGATCGAAATGCTTAAAAATACGAATGTAATAACCGCAGGATCGTTAAAACTTGTAAGCCTAACCGGGAATACCGAGGACAGTATTATAGTAATGATAAAGACAATGTTCACAAAGATAAGCTGTGCCCAACCCGTCGTAATGTTCTTTGATGCCGCCCGACAAAGGGTGCATACGTAGCGAAGAAAATAGATAACGATAGCCGAAAGCAGAACTGCTTCAATGAGCGCGGTAAGTGCCCAATGCAACTCGCTAAATGTGCCTCTTATCATAGTAAGGAGTGACATGACGATGCAGAAAAAGATCGAATAGGTCAGCATGGTAAAGATTCTCTGCGCAAGTCTGCCCTTGGTGGTTGCAAAGAATATCACATACTGTCCCACAAGAGAAAGAACGAATCCAACGAAGAACTGCAACGTCCAATTTGTCAGCACAAATTCCGTGAAGAACAGAAGTCCTGTTTGAAGGACTACCCAAGTGCCCCATACGAGATAAGTAATCTTTTTGCTGTATTTGAGAGTAGAGGAATAGATGCCGGCAGCAGCATGAGCGATCAGTAAAAGTATAAATTCAACGATAGTTCCGGTCATGCTCGTCAGTCCTCCTGTCCTTCACATTGAAAATTCCAAAAGGTGTTCTTGATCTCGGTAAATTTTCCTCTCGGAATTTGAATTTTGTAATTGTTATATAGGCATACGTTTGTCGGGGTTACGTTCTTAACGTGCCTCAGATTGACGATATACGCACTTCCGATACGCACAAAACCGCCGTATTTGCTGAGTATTGTAAAAAGCTCCGTAACGGTCATTCTGACTTTGATTTCTTCGCCATCATCTTTCCTCATATATTGATAATGGTCGTGCGCTTCCGAGTACATAATGTGGTTTGCGTTTACGCTCGCAACGCCGTTTTCCGTCTTGAATCTCAAAAAACGATCCTCAATTCTTTTCACTTGAAGGAGAGCCGCATCCAATGCCTCATCAAACTTTCGGGGATTGATTGGCTTTATCAGATAACGAAGCGTTCCTGTTTCATAGCTCTGCGGAGCGTGTTCAATCGAGGTCGTGGCGAAAATAATGGGGCTTTCGATCCCGTTTTTTCTGATGCAGTCTGCAAGCTCCGTTCCCATTTCATCACCGATATAAACGTCAAGCACAAAAATATCGAAGGACTTTCCATCCTCTAACGTGCTGATCAGAGTCCTTGCGGAATCGAAGCGAAACACCTCGATGTCAAGATCACTTTTCTTTTCTGCATAATTCTTTATGTAGCCCGACACCTCGTCGAGTATCTTCTTCTCATCATCGCAAATTGCAATTTGTATCATACGGTGTCCTCCTTTTTTTGCTTGACAACAGAGCAGATATCGCCAATGTCACAATCTAAATATTCACATATACGAAGAAGCACCGACAAGGCGACTTCTTCGCCCTTGTTAAGTTTGCTCATCGTACCCGTGGCAATCTTCAGATCTCTGCGCATCTGCGCCCTTGTAATATCCTTCTCAATAAGGAGAACCCATAGTTTTTTATAGCTGATACCCATATCTATACCTCGCAAATGCTAAAGCTTGAATATTCTATATTATATCATACTCTCTTTCATTTTGCAACAGGATAGTCTAATATTCTGATAAAAAGTTGCAACATCTTGAAGCATAAATACCTGTTCTTCATGTGTTGTTTGAGGTTTCCATCACGCAGAAGAGAAAAAAGCGGCTGTCATCCAACCGCTTTGATCTGTCGTTGCGTTATTCGCTATGTTCGCATAAGGCTTCGTATATGAGTCTTGAACCGAGCTTGAAGGCATATTCGAAGATTGCTGCTTCGGCGAGCATATAGGTGTTATTTTTCTCGGAAAATACGGTCACGAAAAACTGAATATTACAAAAAGACATCTGATTCACGCAGCTGATGTTTGTTGGGAAATGAAAAGCCGCCCCGGAGGCTTTGACCGTTGCTTTGCCTGCCGTAGAGCGGCGATAGATAAAGCAATTTCCACAAAAGAGGCTTGGGGAGGATTTTGTATAAACGGTGTATATGAGTACACTCGCCCCGTGTTGGTTGGCGGAGAAGTCGCCGCAATTATATACGTTGGCAACATTCTTGCGGAAGGAGACGGAAAAGAGCGGCTCGTCAAAGGTCTTGATGGTAAAGAAGAGCTTTATAGCACTATGGAAAAGAATTTTTCCGAGGAACAGTGCAAAGTTTTAACTCAAATTATCGAAAGCTACATTCATTTCATATTTGAGACATATGGGACAAAATATTCCAACTCAAGCATAGATGCCAGAGTTCAAAACATGAAAAATTTCATAAAAGAAAACATTGAATCAGACATAAGCATTTCTCATCTCGCAAAGCACTTTAACTACAATGAAAAATATCTCGGAAGAATTTTCAAGGAAAAAACCGGAACCAGTGTAAAGCAATATATAAACAAGCAGCGAATACTTTTAGCTAAACGCTTACTAGAAAAAGGCGACCTTGTGATAAACGTAGCAACAAGTGTTGGATTTAACAATGTCACCTATTTCAACTACCTGTTTAAACAGAACGTAGGACAAACACCAACAGAATACCGAGATAATTGCAAAAATGAGCATCGTTAAAATTCTCAAAAACACGTGTTATTTCGAGGCAGATTTGCTTACTCGGTCCTATAGAGCAGTTTTAACATCAAACGGTCGCAGATACCATTGAGCTCCGAAAAGGCTTTACAAACAGAAAAGAGATAACATTTCGGACCAACCGATTTGTTATCTCTTTTTATTATTCTTTTTTACCCTATTCTTTTTTACTATGGATTATGCAAGCATATTCATCAGATCACCAAGGGCTGTTTCGAACTTTGCTCCGTACCAGTGGTCGGGGTCGCCTTGGGTATTGATGATGCATTTAACCGTGTAATCCGCGGCGATTTTTGCCGCCTCGAAAATTTCCTTGCCGTTCATAAGCGCGCCGGTGAAAGCGGAGGCATAGATATCGCCTGTGCCGTGGCAGCCCTTAGACACCTTGTTATGCTCATAATAACGGATAGCGCCGTTTTCATAAACAATTACACCTGTTTTTTCGGGAGCGTAGCTTACACCTGTAAGCACGATAGTTTTTGCGCCAAGCCTTGAAAGCTTGTTAAGCAGCTCCTTTATGTATTTATCATCATAGCTCTCACGGTATTCAACCTCAGCGAGGAAGCACGCCTCGGTAATGTTGGGAACAAGTATATCAGCCGACTTACAAAGACCGCGCATTGCCGCAACGTACTCATCATCGAAGATAGAATAGAGCTTGCCGTTATCTGCCATAGCGGGGTCAACAATGCGAACGCAATCGTCGGTTCCCATAGTGTCAAGAATATTCTGAACGTACCCCACCTGCTTTACGCTGCCGAGATAGCCGGTATATATTGCGCTGAATTTGATATTTTCCTTTTGCCAGTGCTTCTGAATTTCGGGCATATCGTCTGTAAGATCGCGGAATGTAAAGCCGCTGAAGCCTGCCGTATGAGTAGAAAGCACTGCAGACGGAAGAATGCAGGTTTCAAGTCCGCACGCCGAGAGAATCGGAAGCGCAACCGTCAGCGAGCACTGACCGACGCAGGATATATCCTGAATTGTGAGAATTTTTTTGTATGCCATTTTTATTTTTCTCCTTGCAATTTTGCTAAGACTATTATATAATATTTTTGTCGATATAAAAATAGTCAGAACAGGAGAATTTTATATATACAGATGAAGTACAGTATAGACAAAAAAAAGCGCCCTGTTTATTTGCAAATATACAGACAGCTGCGGCAGGATATCATAGACGGGATATATCCAAGGGGGAAAAAGCTGCCATCAATGCGTTTGCTCTGCGACGAGCTTTCGGTCAGCACGGTTACGGTGGACCACGCCTATGCTCTGCTCTGTGACGAGGGATACATAGAGTCAAGAGAGCGAAGCGGCTTTTTTGTAATTTTTGAAAAAGCAGACGGCTTTGCTGCCCCTGCCGAGGCGAGAACCGCACATAGCCACGCGCCCGAGGTCTACCACACATATCCCGCCTTTCCCTTCTCTATTCTGAGTAAAACTATGCGAAAGGTGCTTTCGGATTATGCAGACGTGCTGCACGAGAGGTCGCCTAACGCAGGATGCGAAGAGCTGAGGGAGGCGATAAAAAGCTATCTCATCCGCAACAGAGGAATGAATGTTGAGAGCAGCCAAATTGTTATAGGCTCGGGTGCTGAATATCTTTACGGACTGATTATTACAATGCTTGGCAGACGCCGCACATACGGAATTGAATCGCCTTCCTACGAAAAAATTGAGCAGATTTATAATGCGTCTGATGTAAGGTACGAATTACTCCCTTTGTGTCATGACGGTATTGACAGCTCGGCTCTTTCAAAAACAAAGGCTAACGTCATTCACACAACCCCTTACAGAAGCTTTCCTACAGGCATTACCGCATCCGCAAACAAGCGCCACGAATACATTCGCTGGGCAAGTAAAAAGGAACGAATTATTATTGAGGACGATTTCGAGTCGGAGTTCTCGGTTTCCTCAAAGCCTGAGGATACCTTATATTCACTCTCTAACTATGACAATGTAATCTATATGAACAGCTTTTCTAAAACAGTCTCACCGGCTCTGCGTGTAGGATATATGGTTTTGCCAAAACGTCTTGTAAGCGAATTTGAAGAAAAGCTGGGCTTTTATTCCTGCACGGTACCGACCTTTGAGCAGTTTGTTCTTGCGGAGCTTATCAACAGCGGTGACTTTGAGAGGCATATCAACCGTGTGAGACGGAATCTTAGAAAAAAGCTTTAATGGATATGGGTTAAGGCGGGGAATCTCACCGCTTCATAGGGCAAGTTTACACCTCATCCACCGCTACCGCGGTCCCCCTTCCCCAAGGGGAAGGCTTTGAGAGCTTTGAGCTCCCAATTATTCGCCGCGGGGCGGCTGATTATCACCTCACAATTATAAAAGTCAGAGCAAAGATGCCGTTTTTTGACATCTTTGCTCTTTTTGGGTTTAGCCCTAAATATTACTATATCAGGCTAATGCTTATCAATGCTTTTTCTTTTTGTCTATGATGTAGAATACTGAAAGAGTACCGCATCCGCAGAATGTTACACCTGAAACAACCGATACAACAATGATAACCGTTTGAAGTGTGTTATCTTTTGCTTCAAGCTCAGAAGCCTTAGTTTCAAGCGCTTGCTTTACGTTGGTCAGCTCGCTTGAAAGAGCATCTATACCCGCTCGGAGCGTATTTTGCGAGCTTTCGATTGCAGACTCAAGCTTAACCTTAAGCTCCGCATTCTGTGTGTCAGCATATGCCTTTGCCAGTGTTTCGGCGGTTTTTATTGCACCGCTCAGCTCCTCAACCTTTGCGTTAAGGGTTGTGGCATCCGCCTTTGTGTTGATAGCCTTTTGAAGCTGACTCTTTGCATACTCTACAAGGGTTTGCGCATAGGAAATCGCATCATTCTTAGCTGTCAGGATAGTCTCTTCGAGAGTCTGCTTTAAGGCTTTATCCTTTGTATCAGCATAGGTTATTGCTACGTATTCTGCGTTTTCGATTGCATCCTTTAGCTCTTCAACCCTTGCGTTAAGGGTGATTATATCAGCCTTTTTCACAATTGCGCTCTGCATCTCGCTTTTTGCGTTATCCACAATGGTTTGCGCATAGGAAATCGCATCATTCTTAGCTGTCAGGATAGCCTCTTCGAGAGTCTGCTTAAGAGCTGTATCCTGCGTATCAGCGTAAGTCTTTGCAACGGTCTCAGCGGTTTCGATTGCGTCTTTTAACTCTTCAACCTTTGTGTTAAGGGTTGCTGTGTCTGCTTTGGCATTGATAGCGTTTTGAAGCTCGGTCTTTGCATT
>JAGATD010000020.1 GCA_017621415.1 Clostridia bacterium | reverse complement strand
TTCCTCGCGGTATGTACCACCGAGCTTTTCATAAAGATTATCAAAGTTATTTTTCATTTTCGTTCTCCATTACATTTTATTTTTATAAGCAAGTATTGTAATGGATTGCCTTTGTGTCTTTAATTAAGTCAGTGGTTGTCAGGAAAATTGACAAGTCATGCATGAACAAAAAAGCCTCCCTTGTGTAAAGGGAGGCTCTTTTTCTACCTCCCGGAAGGTAATTTTAAAAATTTCAATAAACATATTTACAAACCGCCCCAAATGTGATATAATAAGTATGCCAAACCAACTGAATATTTTAGCAAGGGCTATTTTTATCTTTTTTGGGTAGTTATAACCTTTTGTTGTCACGTCAATAATGAATTTGTTAAAAATGCAAATTCCTACTGACGTGGCATAATTAGCGATAGTTCTTGCTTCTCAGTTGGTTTGGCGACTATTGGAGTTTGCGTTTTTGGTGCGGCTTACTTCGGTAGCCGCACTTTTTTATATGCTTATGGAGGAGATATGAGCAAGAATATTCCCCAAAAGGTTATCGATATTACCGGCATAGAACTCACGCCCGGAGAACCTACCGCTTGTCTTGGCAACGGGGAGCAAGGCTTTGAATGTTGTTGTGATGAGTGCGACTACTATTTGATCTGTTTCCCCGAATTTGATATAAAAGATGAGGAAGAAATCATGGATATTGAAGTACCTCCTCCAAGTAAACGGCACAAGATACGAATGAACCGTCTGTTTCGTGAGCGTGTTGGCAGTTCGTTTCTCCCGTTTCCGGAGGTAGATTGTTTCTATGAGAGAGCACGAAGCAAAATTATTGTAAAACTCAAAATCAATGAATTTCTTGATAAATGTAAAAAACGCAGACGGACGAGATAAAAATACGAGAAACGCCGTAAGGTTTCTCGTATTTTTATTTTTTATTCGTTATGCCTGTTTACCTTTAACTCTTAAAAACTGTCCTTAAGAGTACAAACCCTTTGCTGAGTTCTTTTTTGCAGAGTCAGGTGAGTAACGGCTTTTGTAGAGATTAGTTTTGTTTTCAAAGATTTTATGTTATTCTTTACAAGTAACAAAACTTGTGTTATAATAAAAAAACAAATGACTGCAGTATTACATAATTAAAGGTGAAAATATTATGAAATCAGATGCGATTATTTTCGATAAAGATGGAACTCTCATAGACTTTGATGTCTTTTGGGTATCGGTTTCGGTGAAGGCGGTGGAGGAGGTTCTCGAGTGGGCAGGGGACACTGTAACCTCTGTATCCGATGTGCTTCTCGCGTTCGGTGTGCGTGACGGAATAACCGATATTAACGGTGTATTGTGCAAGGGAACATACGAGGAGTTGGGACATATTTTATATGATATTATGAAAAATAGCGGCTGTGATAAATCCTGTGCCGAGGTAACAGAGGCGCTTGTCCGCTCTTACAATAAAAATTCGGATGCCGGAGTGGTAAAGCCCACCTGCGAGAACCTGGCTTTTGTTCTTTCAGAGCTAAAAAAGCAAAACAAAAAGCTTGCGGTGGTAACCACAGATAACCCTGAAATAACTTTAAAATGTTTGCAAAAGCTGTCGATTTGCGACTATTTTGATAAAATTTATACAGATGACGGCAAAACTCCAACAAAGCCCGACCCGTACTGCGTGAATGATTTTTGCCAATCATTTTGTATTGAAAGGGAACGGGTGGTCATGGTAGGTGACACCATGACAGATATGAATTTTGCGAAAAATGCGGGAATTCGGGCTATTGGCATTGCTAAAAGTGATGCAAACAGGCAGGTTCTCGAATCTTATGCAGACTCTGTAATCAGAGACCCGTCTTACATTTTTGAAGTATTGAATTGAGGAAATAATTATGCTTACGGGACTTTCAGCAGGCATTACCTGGGCGCTTGAAACCGTGATTTTGGGAATTGCGCTTGGTATGTCTCCATTTGTTTCCACAGAACAGGCGATATTTTTAGCGCCGTTTGTCAGCACGTTTTTGCATGATGCGTTTTCTGCATTGTACCTGTTTATATATAACGCAGTGAGAGGAAATACGGGAGAGCTTTTATCTGTCTTTAAGAATCCCGGATTTAAATGGTTGATTTTAGCCTCTGCTATCGGAGGTCCGATAGGTATGACAGGGTATGTGCTGGCGGTAAATTACATGGGCGCATCGGTTGGCGCTGTTGCCAGCGCGGTTTATCCCGCTGTGGGCACATTTTTAGCTTATATTTTTCTTAAGGAATCGGTCAGGTGGTATCAGTGGATATTTCTGCTCTTCACACTCCTCGGAGTTTATGGGTTGAGCTATTCTCCCGCCTTGAATGTGGAAAATTTCTGGCTCGGGCTGCTTGGCGCTGTTATGTGCGCGTTAGGCTGGGGAATTGAGGCGGTCATACTTGCAAAATGCTTAAAGGACCCAAATATAAAGAGCGAGTATGCATTAAATATCCGTCAAATGACCTCGGCACTGATATACGGGGCTGTTATAATTCCTGTTCTTCGAGGCTGGAGCTTTACAATAAACCTTTTCACAGAAAATACAGGAGCTGCTATTCCTTTGGTTGCCCTTGCCGCACTGTGCGCCAGTGTCTCCTACCTTCTCTATTATAAAGCCATAAGCAGATTGGGTGCGTCAAAGGCAATGGCGCTGAACATTACCTATACAGCCTGGGCGATTGTTTTTACGGTCATTATACTTGGAGATTTCAGTGTTTTAAATCCTACAACACTTTTCTTTGCTTCTGTTGTTGTGGTTTGCGGAATTCTTGCCGCAACCGATATAAAAAAGCTTTTAAAAAAGAAGCAATAATATTAAATGTGAAAAAGCTCCAGTCACTTTGTGACTGTTTTATTCGTATAGTTAAAAAGAGAACGGTTGTTTAAATTGTATCAAACGATTGATTTTTTTGTTTGAAGGATGGTAAAATTTATATGCTTTCTTATGTACTGTAAAGGAAGTAGGTTTTTGAGAAAACGAAAAACTGTTACTAAACAGAGATTAAAAGCATAGTTGTGTAAATTGTGGTGATGAAATGAAAAAGACGTACGTTACTTCGATGCCGAATCACATCGGCGCATTTTTAAAAGCAAGCAAGTGCTTTTCCGCATTGGGGATCAATATAACCCGTGTGAGCTACAATAAGGCAGTAGATTCACATACTCTATTCATTGATGCCGAGGGCACAGAAGAGCAATTGAAAAAAGCAGATGTGGAGCTGGAAAAGATAGGTTATCTGCAAAGCAACGCGAATAAAACAAGTGTTGTTTTAATAGAATTTTGTCTTGAGGATGTTCCCGGCAGCGTTACGAGCGTTTTGACACTTATCAATGATTTTAATTTCAATATTTCATATATCAGCTCGCAAGAAAACGGTACTGATTATCAATACTTCAAAATGGGATTATATGTTGAAGATGTTGATAAAATTACTGCGTTTTTAACCGAGGCAGAAAAGCTTTGCAGAGTTCGGGTAATTGACTACAACAGCTCTGAAAAGGTTTATGATAACAGTATATTTTACAGCAATTATGTTATGGGCCTTGCTAAATCGGCAGGTGTTTCGGATGATGTGAGCCGCGAACTTTTGGTTCACGTTAATCTTGCTATGCAAACTCTTGATGAGCAGGGGATGTCCCCTTACAGGACATTTGACAGCATAAGCAAGTTTGCCGAGCTGCTGGGTGTATCAAAGGGCAAGGCATTTATGCCAAGAATCAGCAAGCATAAAATAACAGACAGAACGGAGATTATCTTAATAGAGCCGCCATGCGGCAGCAACACATTAATTATAAAAAGCGACGGTAGATTTTTGTTTGTAGATAGCGGATACGCGTGTTACAGGGATGAAATGATTGAAATTTTCAAAAAGGAGTTGCCTGACTTTGAAAATGAAAGAAAAACAATTCTTGTTACCCATGCTGATGTGGACCATTGCGGCCTGCTGCCTCTGTTTGATGAGATTATAGCGAGTGAAAAAACCGCATTGTGCTTAAAGAGCGAATATCTCGGAAATGATGGCTACCGTGAAAAAAATCCGCTTCATAAGCCCTATATCAATATCTGTAAGATTCTTACTTCATACAAGCCAACAGAACCCAAAAAAATCAAATCCTTGTGGAAGGAACAGGATAATCTTACCGAACCGCTTACTCAAATCGGATTCTTTGATTTTGGCGAAATGCATTTTGAGGTTTACGAAGGCAAGGGCGGACATTTGCCCGGAGAGATAGTTTTGATAGATTATATTCACCACGTGGCTTTAACAGGAGATATTTATATTAATGTTCACGGTTTAACCAAGGAGCAGGCCGAATATAATCAATATGCGCCGATTTTAATGACATCGGTAGACACAGACCCTAAGCTATGTGCCGAGGAACGAGCGGCTGTTATGCAACGTCTTGGCGTTGGGCAATGGCAAATTTTCGGAGCGCATGGATTTAAAAAAGACTATTCTGTAAATTCTTGAGCTTTTTCTGAACGCAAGCGGTAAAGATGTACCGCTTACGGCAGTCGCCCGAACTTATCGCTCTATCGTCATGATGTTTTACCGAAAATCAGCGCACCGACCTTTCATATTCCTTTGGTGATTTGCCAAGGTGGCTTTTGAAGGCTGCGAGAAAGCCTTTATAATAGGCGTAGCCACGCAGAAAAGCAAACTTGGAATAAGGATAAAATCTTGACATTTTTAATGGTTTGTGGTAAAATTATGTTGTAAAACAATGAGAGGCGGCGGTGTGCTGTGATATTAGCTATTGATATAGGTAATACGGATATAACCCTTGGCGGCTTTGAGGCGGAGGAGTTGAAATTTGTTTCAAGGCTTTTTGCCGATTGCAAAAGGACCGATGACGAATATGCTGTCGGTATACTGAATGCTCTTGGGCTTTACGGAATAGGCAGGGAAGAGGTTGAGGGAGTAATAATTGCTTCTGTTGTGCCGTCACTTAATGCAGTTTTAAAAAATGCGGTAAAATTCCTCTTTGATAAAGATGCGCTTCTTGTGGGGCCGGGGATAAAAAGCGGAATAGGTATCAGGTGCGACATACCCTCGTCGGTTGGAGCCGACCTTATTGCCGCTTCGGTCGCTGCACATTATATATACGGCAGTCCTGCTTTGATTGTTGATATCGGCACTGCGACAAAGATGACTGCTACGGATAAAAGCGGCGCATTCATCGGTACATCAATTATACCCGGAGTTGTTATGGGGCTTAACGCACTTGCAAAAGAGACTGCTCAGCTGCCTCAGGTAAGTCTTGAGGTACCAAGCTCGGTTATAGCGAAAAATACCGCAGACTGTATGCGCTCGGGCGTTTTGTTCGGAAATGCCTGCCTTATAGACGGAATGATAGACAGGATAAACGAGGAGCAAAAAACAGAGCTTAAGGTTATCGCGACAGGGGCTATGGCATCGCTAATTGTCCAGCTATGTAAACATAACATTACAACCGATGAGAATCTTGTGCTCAAAGGGCTGAATATTTTGTACAGGAAAAACAGAATTTAAAATTAAATAACAGTATTTTGTTTATTGTATATTACCGCTCAGGCGGATAATATAAATTTATATGCGTTGTACCCTAGAGTGGACGACAGCAAGGAGGATTTATGAAAACAACAAACAAAAAAGGAATGTCAACCGAAAAAATGGTGCTGCTTGCGCTTCTTTGCGCAATCGTTGCCATACTGTCGTATTTTGGCGGATTTATCAAAATCGGCGGCTTGGCTTCAATTTCGCTGACACTTGTGCCGGTGGTTTTAGGTGCTGCCTTGTGCGGACCCGTTGCCGGAGCAATTCTCGGCGGAGTGTCCGGAGCAGTGTTCTTTGCAACTGCTGACGCTGTATTCTGGTTTGGTCTTAGCATTCCCGGAACTATCATCACCGTTATGGTTAAGGGAATTTTGGCAGGTCTTGCGGCAGGAATTGTGTATAAGCTGCTTGAGAAATACAACCGTTATCTTGCCATTATGGCAAGCGCTGTGGTTTGTCCTGTGGTAAATACGGGAATTTTCCTTATCGGTTGTCTTGTATTCTTTATAGATACCGTAAGCGCAGGCGCTATTGCAGAGGGGCTGTCGCTTGGTGCATACCTAATTATTTTCTTTGTCGGACTTAACTTTGTTTTCGAGCTTATCGTAAATGTTATACTTAGTCCGGCTATTGCAAGAATTATTGATGTTGCAAAAGCCCGCTTTGGAAATAAGCTTGCAAAGTAATTGGTTTTATATAGGGGCTGAGTCATTAAGAATTCAGCAAAATCAATGCTCTATGGGCAGAAACAAGAAAAAAAGCTGAATTCTTAGTGCGAAGCTCCTTTTGGGGCTAGCTTAATTTTGAGCAAAAATCGTCGAATGTAACCGAGAGGCGTATATGAATACGTCGGAGGTAGCGAAGCGTCCTGAAGGTGTTAGAAAACGACTAAGTGTCGTTTTCCCCTGAAGGTGACCGAGTCTCAGCGAGAGCAGTCGGCGATAGAAAAAGAGCATAAAAAAAGAAGAAATTCGTAGAATTTCAACCTTATAAACAAGAAAACATAAAGTTAGAGCAAAGGTGCCTAGTATTTTTTGACATCTTTGCTCTTTTTCGGTTGTGCCTAAATGAAGCAGCCCCTGTTTATTTTTTAAGAAGCTTTCTTCTCTCTTTATAATCGGGAAGGACTGACTCTACTACCTTATAGAACCTGGGAGAGTGATTCATTTCAACAAGGTGCGAAAGCTCATGGACCACAACATAGTCAATAGCCTCCTCGGGATAGCTCATCAGGCGGAAGGAATAGGAAATGTTTCCCTTTGATGAGCAGGCTCCAAAGCGTGTTTTTGCTCCTGTGATTGTAATTCTGCCATATTTTAAGCCCATTTTTTCGGCAAAATATTTTGTTTTTGCCGACAGGATAGCTCTAGCTCTTTCTCTTAAAGCGGGAATTTCGCTTTTGCTTGGCTCGGGATGATTTTTAGCTCTTTCTAGCTGAGATTTAATATGCTTTTCTATCCAGTCGGCATGAGAGAGAACTGCCTCTTTTATTTTCGCTTCGGAGGTTCGTCTTGGGGCTCTTACAATAAGTCTCCCCTCTTTTACCGATAAGGAAAGTGTTTTTCTGTCCGAATATATTACCTTGTATTCCATTTTTTCACCTCTGAAACATTTTATCACATTTAGGTGAAAAAGTAAAGTCATTTATTTGTGTGTGGGACACGCGCAGTTAAACTGTCTTCTCTCACCGCTGACTCCCGCGTACTCATCGGGAGGTAAAGAATAATAAAAATAAGGTAATGTGTCTATCCTCGGCAAGTCTGACTCGGCGCTCACATTTCTGTAAACATATTCGGCATCGGTGATATAAATTTCTGTCGGAAATTTTCTGTTTGGAATATCCAAAAGCGAAATTTTTACAAGATTTTCTTTAGGGCAGTTATCGGTAGCTATTCCCTTTTCCAACGAGTCAAAATAGCATACTACATGTCTTTTACATACACTGCTCGGAGCATTGTCGGGTGTGAAATATCCGTACTCCAGCCTCGAGCCTCTGACATCAAGAAGGCAATTTTCGCTATACAGCTCCCCCGAGTCCACGCAGTAGGGTCTGTGTATTAGCCCGGATGTCTCAAATGCTGTATCTCTCGCTTTGTCCTTATGAATTTCACACATAATGTCATCCCAGATTTTAAGATGGGTGGG
>JAGATD010000019.1 GCA_017621415.1 Clostridia bacterium | reverse complement strand
GAGGAGTTGACCTTAGTACGAGAGGACCGGGTCGAACGTACCTCCGGTGCACCAGTTGTTCTGCCAAGGGCATAGCTGGGTAGCCGCGTACGGATGAGATAAACGCTGAAGGCATCTAAGCGTGAAACTCACCTCAAGATGAGATATCCCTCCTAACTTGATTAGGTAAGGTCACTTGTAGACTACGAGTTTGATAGGTCGAAGGTGGAAGTGCAGTAATGCATGCAGCTGATCGATACTAATAGACCGAGGGCTTGAACTGCTTTTAGTTCAGGTTCGCACATTAACCTTGAGCTTTTCGTTTCATTACTTGTTCGGTTTTTAATGAGCATTTTGAAAAATGCCATAACATATATGGGGTCTCGCTAAATAGCGAGGCTTTTTTGTTTTGTTGCCTTCCCCTTGGGGAATGTGTCTAGTAACGAGGCTGATGAGACGTGCAAAATGAAAACTCAAACTACGAGTTTGATAGGTCGAAGATGAAGACGAGTAATGTATGCAGCTGATTGATACTTTGCATCTTTGACTTTTGGCATATTTTCCCGCTTTTCTCCGCTCGCCGTACCATTGTACGCCATCGGTCAAAATGCGAAAAAATCTGCACAAAATTCAGAGCGCAAACATAGACCGAGGGCTTGAACTGCTTTTAGTTCATGTTCGCACATTAACCTTGAGCTTTTCGTTTCTCTTGTCACCTCCATTCGTGTGTCGCATACCGTCGCCTGCGTCACTCGGCTCGGTCTGCTCGCACTCGGTGGACTTCGCTTCCCGAGGAACAGTTATTAACTGTTCCTCGCTTGCTCACAGTTTATAATGAGCATTTTGCATAGCCTTCCCTGTTGGAGAAGGTAGCGTTGCGGCGCGAGAGCATAAGAAAACGATTGAGTATCGTTTTCCCTCGAGCGTGACCGAGCCGCAGCGAGAAGACCGCTTCAGCGGTGGATGAGGAATGCCATAATATATATGGGGTCTCGCTAAATAGCGAGGCTTTTTTGTTTTATAATGATTATAATTAAAAATGTACTTAATGTTGCACTTCGTGTAATTGTATTATATCCAATTCCGTCTGCAAGCAGCCGAATTGTTTATAAGCAATTTCACCGCCCTAAAGGGCATAAAAAGTGCAAGGTTGATACAAATACCAATAGGAAAATACCAATGTGATGAGTTAGGAGAGATATTTCGCCCTTTGCTTCTACCAAAAGTCTGTATATTTTGCGCAAATGGCGAATATACTGCGCCGTGCCCACGTACGAAGTCCGTCCGCGGCTCTGCCGCTACTGAGCTTTTCTTTCAGATAACCTCGCACGGCTTGTATGCGGCTCATCACAGCAAAGCGAGGAGAGCTTTGTTTTGGTTGCAATGTTTTTAAAACAAGCTACAGCTTGTATTCATACTTATTGCATGCAAAGGCAATGCTCTTTTTTTGGTGTCGGCTTGTATGTGGATTCATCGTAGATAGAGAGAATGCATCCGGTAGATTAAGTTGGATTGTAGAATGAGTCAAATAGTATACAGACACATTTCTGATAGTGGATTGGCATTGCTAATTTGATTGTAACAAATAAAAAAAGCAGAAAATATCAAAAGAAAAACCACCCTAAAACGGTGGTTTTTGACGTAATATGCAAATAATTGTTGTCCAAAACACGGAGTTTGATTAGAAAATAAAACTTTATACCTTTGTAGTTAACTTAAAGCATTGTTTAACGGCCAACGGGCTGATACGTGGTTCTGCGAAATGAGTAAAGTGAGTTTTGGGGGAGCAATGGCTGTGGATGAGGATGATATTGTCAAGCAAAAAGCCCGATCGTAATTGACCGGGCTTTTAATGTTATTAATTTCAAAATCAAAGAGTTCCCTTTGAGCCAAGAACGTTAACGATCTTGTGGCTAACCATCTTCTTAACCTCTTCTCTAGCAACCTTGAGGTACTCTCTGGGGTCAAATGCCTCAGGCTTAGCTGCGAATACGCGGCGGATACCTGCGGTCATTGCAAGACGGATGTCGGAGTCGATGTTGATCTTACAAACTGCCATCTGAGCTGCCTTGCGGAGCTGCTCCTCGGGAATACCAACTGCATCGGGAAGCTTGCCGCCGAGAGCGTTGATTTCAGCAACGCAGTCGGGAGCAACGGAAGATGCACCGTGAAGAACGATGGGGAAGCCGGGAAGGCGCTTTCCAACCTCTTCAAGAATGTCAAAACGGAGAGGCGGGGGAACAAGAACACCGCGCTCGTCTCTTGTGCACTGCTTAGCAGTGAACTTGTATGCGCCGTGAGATGTACCGATAGAGATAGCGAGAGAGTCAACACCGGTACGGGTTACAAACTCCTCAACCTCCTCGGGCTTTGTGTAAGAGGAATGCTCTGCAACTACGTCATCCTCAACGCCTGCAAGAACACCGAGCTCACCCTCAACGACAACGCCGCGTGCGTGAGCATATTCAACAACCTTCTTAGTAAGAGCTATGTTGTCCTCGAAAGAGTGGTGAGAGCCGTCGATCATAACGGAGGTGAAGCCACCGTCAATGCAGGACTTGCAGATGTCGAAATCTGCGCCGTGGTCAAGGTGAAGAGCGAGATCAATGCCGCTGTCCTCAACTGCAGCTCTCGCAAGAGCCATAAGGTATGCGTGCTTTGCATACTTTCTTGCGCCTGCGGAAACCTGAAGAATAACAGGGGACTTTTCCTCAGCAGCAGCCTCGGTGATCGCCTGGATGATCTCCATATTGTTAATGTTGAAAGCACCGATAGCGTAACCGCCCTCGTAAGCCTTCTTGAACATTTCTTTTGTTGTTACAAGTGCCATTTTTGCTTGTCTCCTTGTGTATAATTTATAACATATATATTGTACAACAAAACTCGACGAAAATCAAGAGCTATTATAAAACTTTCGGGGATATATTTTTATAAAGAAGCAAAGTCAGCAAAAAAAAGCCGCCCCGAAAAATCGGGGCGGCGAATAAATTAGAATATAATATTTTCTGTTGGAAATCCTGAGACTGGTCGCTTTATGCAAAGGCAGTTTAATGAAAGAGGCTTTTTCGCAGCTATTGAAGCCTCTACAATAGCATTAGCGATAGCTGTTCTGACACTGTCAACGCGGTAGGTGTACCAAATTATATTGTCGATCATATGCCCTGTTATAGTAGGTTCTTTCGCCTGAATCGCTGCTTTAAGCTCGTTAAATACTTTCATAAACTGAACGTAGCTCATTTTTTCAAGATTAACATTGTAATCAAGCCCGTATTCCATAAGATAATAAGGAAGCATTGCTCTGATAACCGAGTCGTTTATTGCAAAATTGTCCGTAGTGTAAATCCATTCTTCAAGATATCTGCAAATCTTGCTTGCAAGGCTTTTTTCTCTTCTTGTAAGCCCTTTGAGATTTGCGAGATCATCAACAAGAGTATAATCCTCGCTGTTTAGTCTTTTAAGAAATGAAGCCATATTATTAAATATGTAATCTGCCAAAATTCTTATGTTGGAGTCAGGGGTCCTCGTTGAGTTTGACGAAGCAATAAGCTTTATAAGCTCGTAAAGCTCCGTGGCAGTGTATGAAGAAAGGCTGCCGCCTTTTGTGCTGTTAAAGTAATTCCGCGGCTTGCTTGCTCCTGTTTTTTTAGCAGCTTTAATTAACGCTTCCGCAATAGTCGCGTTATGAGCGTTAAGGATAACCATTCCGTTTTTGTCGTTTTCGAGCTTTGCACTTCTGATATCGTCAGGCATAGTAAAGTAAATAAAGCAAGGGGGATTGATTGTTAACATTTGTTATTTGTCCTTTCGTTAGATTATGGAATTTTTGAATAGATAGTATTTTAACAAGTTCTTTATGATAACTGCCGCAACACTCGGGGTTGAAAGATTCGCTTCGGGAATGGTTGTGCCGTTTGTACCGCCCGAGTATGACGAGTAGTACCATATCGCAGGATCTTCGAAGACTATTTCGGAAAGCGACGAGCAACTGGAAAATGCATACGGGCCTATCTTTCTTACGGTTTTGGAAATAGTAATATCCGTTAAATTGTCGCAGCCAGAAAAGGCATAGTCGCCTATTTCCCTTACACTTTCGGAGATAGTAATACTGGTTAATTTATCGCAATCATAAAACGCGTACTTGTACACTTCATAGTCTTTTCCGCCACAACTTTCGGGCAGAGTAATTTCAGTCTCGTTACCAACGTATCCGAGGAGGTAACGGGTATATCCCCTTTCGTAGAAGATAAAGCCGTCATCCTCTACTCTGATAAAGCTGGGGCTTGATTTTGAGGTGTGAACGCCAAGTGCATAGTAGCCAACATAACCGTTATCGTTGCTGCCAACGGAAATATACAGCGCATCCGAAAGATTGTAAACCTCTACAAGTGAGTAGCAACCGCTGAATGCAGAACTGCCTATTATGAAAAGATTTTTTCCTAAGGTAATGCTCCTTAAACGTATACATGAATAAAATGCTCTTTCGCCAATAGATATTACGCTGTCGGGAATAGTAACACTGGTCAGCGCATCGCAATCAGAGAACGCCTCTTGTCCAATAGTTTGAACACTGTTTCCGATAGTAACACTGGTCAGCGCATCGCAATTATAGAACGCGTAATCACCAATAGTTTGAACGCTGTTTCCGATAGTAACACTGGTCAGCGCATCGCAATTATAGAACGCGTAATCACCAATAGTTTGAACGCTGTTTCCGATAGTAATACTGGTCAGCGCACTGCAATAAGAGAACGCAGATTGTCCAATAGTTTGAACGTTGTTTCCGATAGTAACGTTAGTCAGCGCATCGCAACCAGAGAACGCAGATTGTCCAATAGTTTGAACGCTGTCGGGGATAGTAACACTGGTCAGCACATCGCAATTATAGAACGCCTCTTGTCCAATAGTTGTAACACTGTCGGGGATAGTAACAGATTTTATGCTACGCTCGTCATAAAACGCTTTTTCTCCTATAGCGGTGACAGGTACTCCCTCAATTTCAGAGGGAATAACAACTTCGTCGCCACTACTATATCCGGTTATTGTTGCTTCTCCATTATTTATTGTGTAAGTAAAGGGGAATTTCTTCCATTTAGCATAAAGGGTGATACTAGTTAGCTTGCTTGTATCAATAGCAGTAACTTTTGTGTTAAATCCGGAGTCTGAATACCAGCCTTTGAACAAATATCCCGAGCGTGTGGGATCGGCGAGGGTAATACTGCCGGAATGAACATTATAACTTGTGGGATTTGAGGAGCTGTTCGTTCCGCCGTTAAGAATGTAGGTTATGGTGTAGTCTATGATTTCCCATCTAGCATAGAGGGTTATATCTTTGGGATTGTTTGTATTGATAATAGTAACCTTTGTTGTAGCTCCTGGGTCGGAATACCAACCTCTAAACGCAAAACCTTTTCTGGTGGGGTCAGCGAGAGTAATATTGCCGGAATTGGTTTCAAAGGCTGAGGGGTTCGAGACATTGTTTGTACCGCCGTTAAGAAAATAGGTCACGGTGTAAGTCTCGGGTTCGGTGGTTACCGCTTCCCACTTTGCGTAAAGGTATATGTTACGGGGATCGCTTGTATCAATGATAGTAACTTTTGTGTTAAATCCGGAATCGGAGTACCAACCACCGAAGCCATATCCTGTTTTGGTAGGGTCGGCAAATGCAACATTGATTGATTCTACGGTATAGCTTTCGGGGTTTGATGAATTGTTCGTACCACCGTTAAGCACGTATGTTATAGTGTAGTTGATAATTTCCCATTTAGCATAGAGGGTTATATTTTTAGGATTATTGGTATTAATGGTAGTAACTTTGCTGCTAAATCCGGAATCGGAATACCAGCCCTTAAAGGTATATCCCAAACGTGCAGGGTCGGCGAGTGTAATATTGCCTGGATTTACCGAATAACCGGAAGGGTTGGATGGATCGTTTGTACCGCCGTTAAGAAAATAGGTTACGGTGTAAGTCTCGGGTTCGGTGGTAACCGCCTCCCACTTTGCGTAAAGGTATATGTTACGGGGATCGCTTGTATCAATAGCAGTGACCTTTGTGCTAAATCCGGAATCGGAATACCAACCCTTGAAGGTATATCCCTCGCGGGTAGGATCAGCTAGTGTAATATTGCCGGAATTTGCTTCAAAGGCTGAGGGGTTCAAGGGATTGTTTGTACCGCCGTTAAGGTTGTAGGTTACGGTGTAAGTCTCGGGTTCGGTGGTCGTCGTCTCCCACTTTGCGTATAGAGTAAGATTTTTTAGCTTGCTTGTATCGATATATTCAACTTTGGTTTCATAATCAGAGTCTAGATACCACCCCCCAAAGGAGTAATTACTATGAGTAGGGGAGTAAAGCACAAGAAATGCATCGGTGTTAATTGAATAGGATGACGGATTTAATTTGTTGTTTGTGCCTCCGTTAAGTACATAACTAATTGAATAGTATTTAACAGTATATACAGGGGTAACTGTTGTATCTTTAGATACTTTAGTAAAATCGGTAACACTCCACTTTCCGCTATAACCCGGCTTTTCGGGAACAGAGGGGATATATTTTAAATTTACGTTTTCGCCCTTTGGGGTTGTAAGCCTTTTTATAACCGTACCGGTTTCTGTAACAAATGTTATAGTAATTTTCTCTTCGGAAACTGAGGTGCTTGTTGTATTTTTGTTTGAATCAGGTTGCTTTATTGAGAAGTAACTCAACCAAACGATAGGTGTGATAACGAGCAATGCCAAAAAAATAAACAAAAGAGGAAGCGGAGTTTTCTTTTTTGCGTTTTCTTCAAAATCATCGTCGGTAAATTCCAGAACTTTATATTCCTGCGAGTCCTCTTCTTCGTCACCCATACCGATTTCAAAATCGGTATCGTTCTCTTCGTTTTCCTCGTCAAACTCGTAGTCTTCGTCCTCTTCGTTTTTTTCGAAATAATTGTCGTTTTTGTAAATAAAAGTAGGGGTTGTTGCATGAAAAGAATCGTTGACAGCTTTTTTTAGCGCTTTATCAAGATCGATATAAAAGCTGCGCTTTGTAGCATCAAAACACTGGCGAGAGGAGAGGGAACGGGGCAGAAGGTCGGGTGAGAAGCCGTCGCAGGCAACTAGCAGAGAGTTTTGCAGCTTTTCGCCGGCTTGCATTCTTTTTATATATCTTGTCCACTCGTTTTTGAGCCAGGTTGAGGTTATGTACTCGGGCTTTGAGCCATAAACCAGCATAACCTTTGCTGTTGTGAGGGCGTTAAAGATATAAGGCTCGTACTTTTCGCCAGCCTTGTCTCTGAGTGACTCGCGACTATAGAATACGCGGTAGCCCTGCTCGGTCAGGTGTATATAAAGGTCCTGCGCGGCAATACTGTCGGGAGTACGCTCAATGCCTCCGGCTAGGTCGCTGTCCTTATAGCAAAGAAAGATGTCGTAGGGCTCTTCTTTGCTCGCCTTGTCTATCCATTCCTTACGTACTCGCTCAATATATTCAGCCTGCGCTTTGTAATAGGCTCTGTCCGCTTTTGGGAAAAGGCTCATTGCCTTTTCGTAATCCGGATCGCCAAAGACACTTTTTATAGATGCTGCATAGCAGGTGGGAATTTTTCTGCCGTCAAAATCCTCTTCGTATTTTATTCCATAGCGCGCAAGAAGACGTCCCCAATAGCCCTCCGGATTATTGGGGAATTTATCAATTATGTCGGCATATTCAATTTCGGCTTCATTAAAGTCGCAAAGACGGAGCTTTTGCGCAGCGTTATAGAGCAGAGTTACCTCTTCGTTAGAAAGCTCTTCCGCCTTATAAGCGCCGCATGCCGGGCATTTCCAGCGCCCGGCAATATATTCATAATTTGCTCCGCATATGTTACAAATGTTTTGGTTAGACATTTCTTCTCCGATTAGAAATAATTAATTGTTTTTGTTGTTAAGTGCTTCCTTGTAGGCTAAAGCATCGTCGCTTGCTTTAATGCTGTCTGTCTGTACGGCGGCGATTTTTGCGTCGGATATCTTGGTCTTTTCGTTAGTTGCCTTAATATCCTTGTACATACGTTCGATTATATGAACTGCCTTCTCGGGTTTAGTTATAACTTTTTTCAGCTTGCCCATATTGAGAAGTATTTTTGCTTTTCTTATCTGCTCGCCGACAAAATCACTGGCATCGAGAATTTCAGACGCGTTAAGATAGATCGTATCGAGCATATTGTAGCATGTAATGTAGTTTGATCTTCTGACATTGAGGGAGTCGAGTTTTGTTTTCTCTGCCGTAATATTTTTATACAGCTCGGAAATCTTTCTTTCGCCCTCCTCTTTAGCAAGAGAGGCTTCAAGCTCGGCGATATCCTTCTCGATAGCGGTGATCTCCTTGCCTACGCGTCTTGAGCTGTCGCCGAAGCGCTCTTCCATTTCCTTAAGCTCCTCGAGGCGGGCAGCAAGCTTGCGACGGGTGTATCTCATCTTGATTTGAGCGCTTTCCTCCTCGGTGGGAACAACTGTGTCGCCGTTAAGCACGTCACGCCAGAGATTTACATAGAAGTCGAGATCGTCAACAACCTCCTGAATTCTGTGGAGCATATCCTGCTCGGTTATTTTTTTGAAATCCTTTAGCAGGTCGAGGATATTATTTGCAATGCCGTCAATAGGCTCGTTGCCGGTGCCGACTGTGTTAGCCAGCGCCTTTGTATCTTCGCTGAGCTCTGCTACTATGTGCATTACGGCATCTTTGTCAGCCTCGGTATCAAAATGTCCCTTTTCAACACTGTAAATAAAGGCGGTAAGCTCGTTTATCGCCTTTTCCTTAAGCTGATTGTTTGCCTTTACCGAGGGGGTGTACTTTTTCTTGAAAAACATTTTTATTTACCTCACTTATTTAATCTTTCTTTTATAATTTTTAAATCATCTTCATTTGCGTAAAAACCGTCAACGGTAAGAAGCGAAATCTTTATACCGAGATCGCTGAATATCTTTTCTTCCATCAGAGCCTCAGAGAATTTTTTTCTGAAATCGGCGATAAGGCTGCTCATTTCAAAAACAGATGTTTCGGTTTTTGAGAAATAGTCGGCTACAATGGGTGTGCCAACCGTTTTTATACTGGAAATGCATTTTTCTCTTACATCTTCGGCTGTAATAATTTCTTTCGAGGGGAAGGCAGATATTAGTCTTGCGTAATCGGTTACGTCAACAGAAAATTTGCCGTTTACTCCAACACGATATGCTTCCTTAAGAGCTGAATTGTTTACCTGAATGTTGCCAAAGCCCCAAGGCGATTGAGCAAAGCTGTGAGAGGTGATATATGCGATTTTTATCATTTTCCCAATATGCTCTTTTTTATAAGCCTTGACAAACTGCTTTTTTTCGCAGGCTTCAATTCTGAAAAGCGGCTTTCCGTCAATAAAAGCGATAGCTCTGTAATTCGGCGGTACGGTGACCGTTGTTTTCTTTGTAATTTCAACCAATTGACTAAATTGTACAAGCGCCGTATCGTCATAAGACTCAAGCTTCAGCGCGTTATTTTTTTTGCCAAACATATCATAACCTCTCAATTTGTATTGTTATAATTAAGATAAAATATATAAAATTCTTATCTTTAACACAATTTTAGCACATAAATATGCTAAAGTCAAGATAAATTCCTAACTTTAGCTTATTTTAGCATATTTTGGAGGTTGAGATGAAAATTTACGATTATAACGGAAAAAAGAACGTTTGCGGAGATAGAGTACACGAGGCAAGGTGCAAGTATCGAATGACGCAAAGCGATCTTGCTGCAAGACTTCAGGTTGCGGGAATAATTATGGAAAGAGACAGCATATCCAGAATTGAGATAGGCACCCGCTTTGTTGCCGATTATGAGCTGAGAGAGCTTTCAAAAATTCTTAAGGTTTCGGTCGGGTGGCTTCTCGGGATTGAAGAGTAGATGTTGACAAAGTTAAGTTTGCAGGATATAATATTTGTAAAAAACATTCGGAGCTTTTATGTATTCTAAAAACGATATTATAGGAGCGCTTTCTTCCATTGGAGCGCCGAGAGGGAGAATTGTTGTTGTACATTCGGCATTTAGCCTTGTGGGTGAGGTTCAGGGAGGTCCGCGGGGCTTTCTTGATGCTCTTATAGAATATTTTACTGCGGATGGGGGAGTTCTTTGTGTTCCGACTCACACCTGGGGGCTTCTCGGCAAGACCGATATCACCTTAGACCTTGGGGACAGTTATACAAATCTCGGCATACTTGCTAAAATCGCAATTTTGCACGAAAGTGGGGAAAGAAGCGAAAATCCAACCCATTCTATGGTTCTGTTTGGAGAAAAAGAGCGAATAAACAAGCTTGTTGAATGCGAAAAGTGGGTGAATACGCCAACATCTCCCGATGGATTGTTCGGACAGGTTTATAAAGAAAAGGGAAAAATTCTTTTAATCGGTGTATCTCATACGTCAAACACATATCTCCATTTTGTAGACGAAATTTTGGGCACTGAGGGCAGGATGGAAAAAGAGCCTCTCAGCCTTAAGGTGAGACGAAAAAACGGTGAGATAATTCCGAGAAAAATATATATGTACGATGAAACAAACGGCGATATATCCCGCAGATTTGATAAATTCAGCACAGCCTTTAGCTACCACGGGGCAACCGTATATGGCAGAATAGGCGATGCTCCGTCAATTCTCTGTGACGCTGTGAAAATAAAGGAGGTTATGGAGCTTATATACAAAAGAGCCGCGGGAGAGGATATTCTTGCGGATAATAAATGCGTTTTACCAAATTTGTTTAAGGAAGTATTAAAAAAAAGGTAAATTACTCAAAATGTTATTTAAGTTTGTGTGGCACAAAAAAGCGGTTATTGCGACCGCTTTTTTGTCTTTTATCATATCCTAACTCCTAACCCCTAACCCCTAACTCCTTTAAATACTCTCGGGGAGATTTTCCTACGATTTGTAGAAACTCTCGGTTAAATGTCCTTGTACACTTAAAGCCTGTGGCTTCGGCTATTTCCTGTATTGAGTTGTTATCATTTTCTAGCAGTCTGCACGCTTCGCTTATACGCAGACCGTTAACATAGGCATTAAAATTTGTGCCGGTCATGCGCTTAAAGAACTTTGAAATATAGCTGTAATCATATCCCACATGCTTTGCGACTGTCTCGAGGGTACATTCTGAGGAATAGTTGCTTGAGATAAAGCTGAGAATTGTTGAAAGTAGGTCGTATTCCCCTGAGACCTTGTCTGTATATTCGGCATCCTTGTCAAAAATTCCTAGGATTTTATAGCAGTGGGCTTTTTTTAGCAACAGGCTGTCAGGGCGGCTGCCGTCGGGAATATAATTAAATTTGTTGCTTTTTGGCAGGAGATTTGCCCTTTTTTTAAAGCTGCCAACAAGGTCGGGCGAGAAAATACACACCTCGGTCTCGGTATTGAGACCGGTCTTATATTCATGGCGCTGGTAAGGAAAAATAAGCAGCGCATCCCCTGCCGAAAGCAAATATTTTACATCATTTACTATTGCCTCGGCATTCCCTGATATTACCGCATAGCACTCGTATGCTTTGTGAATATGAAGAGGAAAGCTCTTCGTATTTTTGCTTGCTACAAAATTAAAATAGTTGCGCTCTGTTGAGTGGTGACCCTCAAAAAACATTGTATTTACCTCGAAAGACAAATTTTGTCTATTATTGTACCATTTTTGCTCTTGTTTGTCAATAGAATGTCCTGTATAATAAAAACAAAAAGCATTTTTGGAGGCTTTATGAAATACGATTTGAAAAAATTCACCTTAGAAGAAAAGGTTCGCCTTGTCGCCGGCAAGGACACCTGGCACACCGACGATCTTGACGGCAAGGTTTACAAGGTTAAGGTTTCCGACGGTCCCGTAGGACTCAGAACTCCTAATCTCGGAGGCGAGTGGGGAGGAAAAACCATTCCCGCAGTTGCGTTCCCCTCAACTCAGGTGCTTGCTCAGAGCTGGACACCTGCGCTTGCATATAAAACAGGCGAGCTTCTTGCCGATGAGTGCATCGAGAGGAATGTTGACGTGTTGCTGGCGCCTGGTATTAATGTAAAGCGCCTGCCTCAATGCGGAAGAAACTTTGAATATGTTTCCGAGGACCCTTATCTTTCGGGAATATTTGGCAGAGAATATATAAAGGGGGTTCAGGATCACCACGTTGGTACGTCATTAAAGCACTATTGCGCAAACAACCAGGAAAATTCACGTCTTTCTCAGTCCTCAGAGCTTGACGAAAGAACTCTCAGAGAAATATATACTTATAATTTTAAAATCGCCCTTGAGGCAAAGCCCTGGACAGTTATGTCCTCCTACAATGCGGTAAACGGACTTAAGGTCTCCCAGCACAAGAAGCTTAATGATATGTTAAGAGAGGATTTGGGCTTTGATGGGCTTATTATGTCTGACTGGGGCGCCGTTGACAATCATGTCGCATCTGTAAAGAGCGGTCTTGACCTTGAAATGCCTTATAAAAAGGAAAATATGGAAGCGCTTCTTGCAGCAGTGCAGAGCGGCGAGGTTACCGAAGAGGAGCTTGACGCAAGATGTATTAAGGTTCTTGAGCTTTGCGAAAAGTGCGAAAACGAGAAAAAGCTTCAGAAGATATCAACAACCGTCGACGAACGCAGAAAAGCAGCGCAGCGTGTTGCCGAGGAGGGAATAGTTCTTCTTAAAAACAACGGTGTACTTCCCATTGGCGACGGAAAGAGCGTTTCGGTTATCGGCGAGGGCGCAACAAAGAATATTTCGGGCGGTGGCTCCTCTCGAGTTGTCCTTGACCGTGATGCGGCAAAGCTGCCGGATGAGCTTCGTGCATGTCTTCCTGCATCTGAGATTTCTCACGTTGAGTTCTATGGTGGAAAGATTTCAAGATGCATAAATAATGCTTACGGCAAGGATGTCTCGGTAGTCTGCGTTGATCAGATAGATTCCGAGGGCATAGACCGCGACAGTATTCGTCTTTCCTCTCGTCTTGAGGAGGTTATTATCGAGACTGCAAGGCTTAATCCCAACACAGTTGTAGTTCTTTACTGCGGCTCGGTTATTGACATGACTGCCTGGGGAGATAAGGTTGCCGCAATTGTTACCGCAGGCTACCCCGGTGAGAGAGGAAACGCGGCTATTGCGAAAATTCTTTCGGGCAAGGTAAACCCCTCGGGCAAGACGACCGAGACCTATCCTGAAACCTTAGACGACTGTCTTGCAAATCATTGCTTAAGAGATTTCTGCCACAGCATTTACTCCGACGGACTTCTTGTTGGCTACCGCTGGTACGATACCGCAAAGTATATGGGCAAGGAGAATGAGGCGAGGGTCAGATATCCCTTTGGCTACGGTCTTTCCTATTCCTCGTTCGAGTATTCGGGATTAAAGCTTGCCGATAACGGAGATAATATACTCGTTGAGTTTGACGTAAAGAATGTTTCCGATATTGACGGTAAGGAGTGTGCGCAGGTTTATTACAGAAAGCCTGTCTCCTCGGTATTCCGTCCTTATAAGGAGCTTTGCGGCTTTGAAAAGAAGCTTATTAAGTCAGGCAAAAGCGAGCACTACACTATAACCGTTCCTAAAGAGTACCTTGCATACTATTCTACCGCAACCGATAAGTGGGAAATAGAAAAGGGAGATTACGAAATTCTTGTTGGTGCATCCTGCGAGGATATTCGTTTGATGGGTAAAGCAAATATTTAAAAATGTTACGAAGAGGACTTTTTATACCGAAAGTCCTCTTTTTTCAAAAAGTTCCGCATAAAAACCGCAAAGGTATTGAATTTTCTTATTTAATATGCTAAAATAATGTATTAGAATTAATAATATATTAATCTTTGGAGAAAGATAATGAAAAGAGAACTAATAAGAAGCATTTATTCTGACCCCGAATCCTTTGGCGGTAAAACCGTTACACTTGGCGGCTGGGTAAGAAATCTCAGAGACTCTAAGGCATTCGGATTTATCGACCTTAACGATGGCTCTTATTTCAAGAGTATTCAGGTAGTTTTTGAGAGAGAAAATATAAATAATTATGACGAGATAGCCTCCCAGAATGTTGGAGCGGCTCTCGTTGTTACCGGTATTCTTGCTCTTACCCCCGGCGCTAAGCAGCCCTTTGAGCTTAAGGCTACCGAGATCGTAGTTGAGGGTACTTCAACTCCCGACTATCCTCTTCAGCCCAAGCGCCACACAGTGGAATTTCTTCGTGAGCAGGCTTACCTCCGCCCCAGAACAAACCTCTTCTCGGCAGTTTTCAGAGTTCGCTCTGAGGTTGCCTATGCAATTCACTCATTCTTCCATGAGAGAGGCTTTGTTTACGTTCATACTCCCATAATCACAGGCTCAGACTGTGAGGGCGCAGGCGAAATGTTCAGAGTAACCACTCTCGACATGGACAATCCTCCGAGAACCGAGGATGGCGCGGTAGACTTTTCTAAGGACTTCTTCGGCAAGAGCGCGAATCTTACCGTTTCGGGTCAGCTCGAGGGTGAGACCTATGCTATGGCATTCGGAAATATTTACACCTTTGGTCCTACATTCAGAGCGGAGAACTCTAACACCGCCCGTCATGCTGCGGAGTTCTGGATGATCGAGCCCGAGATTGCGTTTGCCGACCTTAACGACAATATGCAGCTTGCTTGGGATATGATAAAGTATATCATTAACCATGTTATGGATAATTGCCAGGCGGAGCTTAATTTCTTCAATCAGTTCGTTGACAAGGGTCTCCTTGAGAGACTTACCGCCCTTAGAAATGCGGATTACGCAAAGGTTACCTACACCGAGGCAATTGACGTGCTTCTTAAGTCGGGCGCTGAGTTCAAGTTCCCCGTATATTGGGGTGTTGACCTGCAGACCGAGCACGAAAGATATCTTACCGAGCAGGTTTACAAGAAGCCTATCTTCCTTATCGACTATCCCAAGGAAATTAAGGCATTCTATATGAGACAGAACGATGACGGCAAGACCGTTGCCGCAATGGACCTTCTTGTTCCCGGTGTCGGAGAGATTATCGGAGGCTCTCAGCGTGAGGAAAGGCTCGATGTGCTGAAGGCGCGTATGGCAGAGCTTGACCTTAAGGAAGAGGATTATTGGTGGTATCTTAATCTCCGCAAATACGGTGGAACAAAGCACGCAGGCTACGGTCTCGGCTTTGAGAGAATCATTATGTATCTTACCGGTGTTTCTAACATTCGTGACGTGCTGCCATATCCCCGCACTGTCGGTAATGCAGAATACTGATAAAATTCGGAATTCGGAATTAAAAAATATAAAAGACATTCAGAGCCGAGGCTAAATGCGTTCGGCTCTGTTTTTAACAAAGGAGAAAAAGGTGATTGATTCACTGATATTTGCGGTAAATGCCGTAACACCGATTATAGCCCTTGCGGTTATAGGATTTGCGCTTAAGAAAGCGGGTTTTGTTGACGAAAAGTTTGCAAAGCAGGCAAACAAGCTTGTTTTCAGAGTGTTTTTGCCTGTTATGCTTTTCTTAAATGTATATAAGGTAGAAAATCTTGCTGAATTTGATTATGGGTATATCGCTTACGCTCTTGTGGCAGTTGTTTTGATTTTTCTTATAGCATTTCCTCTTTCAATGCTTGTAACAAAGAGGGCGGATAGGCGAGGTGTGCTTGTTCAGGCAGCCTTTCGCTCGAACTATGCGCTGATAGGAATACCCCTTGCGGGCTCGCTTTTCGGTGAGGCAGGTGAGATAGTCGCTTCTCTTCTTGCGGTTGTGGGAGTACCTCTTTTCAATGTACTTGCGGTAATCGCTTTAACGGTGTTTAACAGTGAGGGCAAGCGCCCGACAGTAGGCGGCGTTCTCCTCGGAATAGTAAAAAATCCCCTGATACAGGGTGTTTTTGCAGGTATTGTTGCGTTAGCTGTAAGAGTATTGCTTATTAACTTTAATATTGACTTCAGAATATCGGATATAGAGCCACTGTGGAAAACACTTTCTTATCTTTCGGGACTCGCTACCCCTGTCGCTCTTATCGCCCTTGGCGCTCAGTTTGAGTTTTCGGCGCTTCCGGGTATGAAAAGAGAGCTGATTTACGGAGTAACAGCGCGCACTCTGGTTGTGCCTACCTTGGCTCTTGGAATAGCCTATCTTCTTTTCGGTGACAGGTTTACAGGCGCTCATTTTGCGGCTTTGGTTGCGGTTTTTGCAACACCGAATGCGGTCTCAACAGTGCCTATGACCCAGGAAATGGGCGGAGATGCCTATCTTGCGGGGCAGCTTGTTGTATGGACTACACTGCTTTCAACCTTTACGATTTTTGCGGCAGCATTTGTGCTTCGGCTGCTGGAAATATTTTAAAAAATATCAAGCAATCGCTTTGTTTTTTACAGGGCGGTTGTTTTTTTATCAAATCTCTTGAAAAAGACTGTTATATATGGTATAATAATACTGCGGAACGAATTGAATATTAAAACAAGAGGTATATTTTTCATAGGGATAATTATACCCTTTTTTGTCATACTAATAACACCGTTGAATTTGGTAAAAACGCAAATTCCGTTGGTGTTATTGGTATGAAAATACCTCTATATTCAATTTGTTTCGCGACAATTTGAGTTTGCGTTTTTCGGTGCGCTGGCTCAGGTTGGCGCACTTTTTATTTTTTAGGGGGACTGATTTATGAAATCGAGGAAGCAGATAATAAAGGGAGTGGTAAAAGAGTTTGGCTTCTTTCCCATTTTCGTGGAGATTTACAGAGTGATTATGAAGACTGTGGCGCTGATTTTTAATTTTTGCTTGACCCTCAGCGGAGTAATGCAGTGGAAGCTCGGTTATATCTGGTCTGCCGCCTGTCTTATCGGAGGCTCTGCTTGTATATTCCTCTTTGTACTCAAGGACCATTCAGAGGATAGAATATATGAGTGGTCGGTAAAAACATATCATAGCGCGGAGCATCTTTTGATGACTACGGCTGTCTTATATCTTTTTGTAATTATTGTTCAATTCTTGCTCCTGTTTTTGCCAAAGATAATAAATATATAGCTCAAAGCATAAAATAAAACGGACAGTCAGGGCATTCATTACCCCGAGCTGTCCGAGTTTTTTATAATACATTTTTAGTTTTTTCCCTTTTTACATCTGTGACAGTTAATACACCGCCCGACACCTTGAAGAATATTTCATAGTCAGAAAACTTAAATCCGTATTCTCTGTCCGAGTCATCCTGATAGGAGGGGCGGGGGTCGTGACCTAGAATTTTGATAAGAGCATTTTGCTTTGAGTCGGGGATTTTTGACAACAATTCTTTACTAAAAGCCACTTTTAAGTTGTAATCCCGCACAGGGTCGGCAAATCCGCCTATGGCATCAGGGTGACTGTCGGTGTAGGAGAGATAGGGCTTTATGTCATATATTGGTGTGCCGTCAAGCAGGTCCGCTCCGCTGACAATCAGCACATCACCCTCCCTCTCGGTATGCTCGACCCGAATGAGCCTTACCGATGAGAGTCCTATGGGATTTGGTCTGTATGGCGCCCTGGTAGCAAAAACTCCCATTCGTCGGTTGCCGCCAAGACGGGGCGGTCTTACGGTAGGCGACCAGTCCTCTCTTATCGCCTCGGAAAACTGCCATATAAGCCAAAGGTGTGAGAAATCCTCTATCCCCCGTAATGCTTCTTTAACTCTGTATTCCGGCTCAAAAACTATTTTTGCTTCAAGCTCATCTGCAATTCCGCTTTGTCTCGGTATTCCGAATTTTTCTTTAAAGTCGGTATGTATTTTGGCTATAATTCTCATAAATATCGTCTTTCTGAATTTTATATCACCAGTATAGCATAAAAAAGAAAAAAATTCAACACAATCATATTGAATTTAAGCGACCGTAAAATTTAATCTATTTTACAAAAAAATAGAGCAAAATTCAATTGACATATCTACTTCTTTATGATAGAATACCATTGGAAATTTTCGGGTAATAATATAATCACCGATAGGCGGAAAGGATAGAAGATGCGAAAGACCAAAATCGTTTGTACAATAGGACCTGCCAGCGAGTCTAAAGAGGTTCTTACAGGGCTTTGCAAGGCGGGAATGAATGTTGCCAGGCTCAACTTTTCTCACAGCACTCACGAGGAGCACCAGAGAAGAATAAATATGATAAAGAGCGTTCGCGAGGAGCTTTCGCTTCCTATTGCCATCATGCTTGATACCAAGGGTCCCGAGTACCGTATAAAGACCTTTGAAAAGGGGAAAATAACACTTAATGACGGTGATGACTTTATATTTACAACAGATGATGTCATTGGTGATAACAGACGTGTTTCTGTCAGCTATTCAAGGCTTACCGAGGAGCTGAATGCCGGGGATACAATTCTTCTTAACAACGGTCTTTTGTCCTTTGAGGTAACCGAAATTTCAGGCAGTGATATAAAGTGTAAGGTTGTTATCGGCGGTGAGCTTTCAGACCGAAAGAGCATGAGCTTCCCCGGCAAGGTTATGAAGCAGGAGTACCTTTCCGAGCAGGACAAGATGGATATTAAGTTCGGTGTTGAAAACGGCATTGACTATATAGCCTGCTCCTTTGTTTCAACAAAGCAGGATCTTACAGACGTTCACGATTATCTCAAAACTCTTGGTGCTGACCACATTGAGCTTATTGCCAAGATAGAAAACCAGTCGGGTGTTGACAATATTGACGAGATATGTAAGGTGTGCGACGGAATTATGGTAGCTAGGGGCGATATGGGCGTTGAGATACCCTTTGAGCAGCTTCCTATAATTCAAAAAAAGCTGATAACAAAGTGCCGTCTGCTCGGCAAGCGTGTTATAACCGCAACCGAGATGCTTGAGTCCATGATAACAAATCCGAGGCCCACAAGAGCCGAAATTTCGGATATTGCCAATGCGGTATATGACGGAACAAGCGCGATAATGCTCTCCGGCGAGACTGCCGCGGGAAAATATCCTATTCAGGCGGTTGCGACAATGGCGAAAATTGCCGAGACCACCGAGAGCGGAATAAATTATAAAAAGCGCTTTTACAATTCCGAGTTTGAAATACGCAACATGGTTGACGCAATTTCTCACTCAACCTGCGGTATGGCTATAGATATAGGAGCAAAGGCGGTCGTAGCCTGCTCGCTTTCGGGAATGACTGCGAGAATGGTATCAAGATTCCGTTCTCCCGTTGATATTATAGGTCTTACCACCAATGAGAACACATGGCGAAAGCTGGCGCTCTCTTGGGGAGTTATACCCGCTATGTGCGAGGAGTTTACCTCAACAGATGTCCTCTTCTATACCGCAAAGAAGATTGCAAAATCAACTCTCGGACTTTCAAAGAGCGACAAAATCGTTATAACAGGCGGTGACACAACAGGCCGTTCGGGAACAACCAATCTTATTAAAATCGAAGAAATATAAATTGCTGTTTCAAATCAGCAACCAAAGAGCAAACACGCAAGGCATAATAACCCTTTTTGTGTCTGCTCTTTTTCTGTTAGCGAAGTTTTGGTATCCACAAATATATAATATTAAAATTTTTGAACGGCAGTTATAGTTTGTTTATATTTGCCGTTATAATGTATTTGTGCTATAATTTTTATTGATAAGTTCAAAAAGGAGCATTGGCATATGACCATACAACAGTGTAAGTATGTTCTTGAAATAGCAAAAACAGGGTCCTTCAGCGAAGCGGCAAAGCAGCTTTTTATTGCGCAGTCCTCTTTGTCAGTAAGTATAAAGATGCTGGAGCAGGAATTGAATATTAAAATATTCGAGCGACAGGCAAGCGGAGTTTATCTTACCGACGAGGGCGCTGAGTTTGTCAGATACGCCGCAAGAATCGCAGAGAGCGATGAGTTCGTAAAGGAGAGATATCAGAGCAAGAGCGTTACCGCAAGACTTAATATTGTTACTCAGCATTATGACTTTATCGCCGACGTGTTCGGCAAGCTTCTCAAGGGGATAGATGTAGACTGCTACAAGCTGTCCATAAAGGAGATTGAGACATACAATGTTGTCCGCGAGGTAGAAAGGGCGCTTGCGGATATAGGTATAATTGCGATAAAGGGCAGCGATTATGAAATAATGAAGCGGTATCTCGGCAAAAAGCAGCTTTCGTTTACCTGCTTTTTAGAGGCAGCGCCTCACGTCTTTTTCAGAAAAGAGCACCCGCTGTCAAAAAGCTCTTGCCTGACTGTTCGGGAGCTTAAGGAATATCCTTATGTTTCCTACGAGCAGGGCGAGCACAACAACTCATTCTTTACCGAGGAGATGACAGATGCCCTTGATGCGGGAAAGCATATTGAAATAAGCGACAGAGCCACACTTATGAACCTTTTGCTTATTACAGATGCGTACACTATCGGTACGGGGGTTATGCCCTCGGCGCTTAACAAGGGGGATATTGTCAGTGTGCCCCTTGAAAGCGAGGACATATATATAATCGGATATATCTTAAATGAAAACAGGAGAATGTCCGCTATGACAAAAAGCTTTATAGGGCAGCTTGAGGCTGCTGCTAAAATATGGAATAAGAAAGGAAATAATTTATGAAGGCTTTGGTGAAAAAATATCCCGAAAGAGGACTTTGGCTCGAGGAGGTGGAAGAGCCAAAGGTTGGGGCAGGAGAGGTGAAAATCAAGATACATAAAACCGCAATATGCGGCACCGATCTACACATCTACAACTGGGACCCCTGGTCGCAAAAGACTATCGAGACACCGAGAGTTATCGGCCACGAATATGTAGGCGAGATAGTTGAGCTCGGAATGGGAGTAAAAAACTGGAAAATAGGCGATCTTGTCTCAGGAGAGGGACATATAGTTTGCGGAAAGTGCAGAAACTGCCTTGCGGGTAACGGACATTTGTGTAAGGAAACAGTAGGCGTTGGCGTAAACCGCGACGGCGCATTTGCGGAATATCTTGTTATCCCCGAGCAGAATGTTCGCAGATGCGAGGAGGGAATTGCCGAGGAGATGTACTCAATATTTGACCCCTTCGGAAATGCCGTGCATACAGCTCTTTCTTTTGATGTTGTCGGAGAAGACGTTCTGATAACAGGAGCAGGTCCTATCGGAATTATGGCGGCTGCGGTTTGCAAGTTTGCGGGCGCGAGAAATGTTGTTATAACCGACATAAATGATGAAAGACTTGCCCTTGCCCGTGAGCTTGGAATAAAGCATACCGTAAACACCGCGAAGGAAAGCCTTAAGGACACTATGGATAAGGTTCTTATCAAGGAGGGCTTCGATATAGGGCTTGAGATGTCGGGCAGCGAGATAGCCTTTAACACAATGATAGACAACATGGTCCACGGCGGCAGAATTGCTCTCTTGGGACTGCTTAAGAGCGATGCGAGAATAGACTGGTCTAAGGTTATTTTCAACGGTCTTATTATCAAGGGCATTTACGGCAGACAGATGCACGAGACTTGGTACAAGATGTCGGCAATGCTTCAGGGCGGACTTGATATTTCAAAAATAATAACACACAGAATGGACGTCAGAGACTACGAGCAGGGCTTCGAGGCTATGAATAGCGGCAAGTGCGGTAAGGTTATTCTCGATTGGTCCAAAATAAACGGATAATGGGAGAAGGATAAAATGAAAGAATCGTTAAAGTATTTCAAAGAAACATTAGAGTCTATCGAGCGTGACGGTCTTACCAAAAACGAAAAGATAATAACAACACCTCAGGGGGCTGAGGTTCAGCTTTCCGGCGGCAAAAGGGTAATCAATATGTGCGCAAACAACTACCTCGGACTTGCAAACGATCCGAGAATAATTGAAGCGGCAAAGGAAAGCTATGACAAATACGGCTACGGTATGTCCTCTGTGCGCTTTATATGCGGTACTCAGGACCTGCACAAAAGGCTGGAGAAAGAAATTTCTGATTTTCTTGGCACAGATGATACAATTCTCTATTCCTCCTGCTTTGATGCAAACGGCGGACTTTTTGAAACTCTTCTTACCGATGCGGATGCGGTTATAAGCGATGAGCTTAACCACGCAAGTATCATAGACGGTATAAGACTTTGTAAGGCGAAACGCTTCCGCTATAAAAACAACAATATGGACGACCTAAGAGCAAAGCTTGAGGAAGCAAAGGATGCCAGAATAAAGCTTATCGCTACCGACGGTGTATTCTCTATGGACGGTATTGTTGCGAATCTTAAGGGAATTTGTGACCTGGCGGATGAATACGGTGCTCTTGTTATGGTTGATGACAGCCATGCCACAGGCTTTATGGGCGAGGGCAGAGGAACTGCAGCACACTGCGGCGTTTCGGGCAGAGTAGACATCATCACAGGAACATTTGGCAAGGCGCTGGGGGGCGCCTCGGGCGGCTTTACCTCCGCAAGGCAGGAGATAGTTGACCTGCTTCGTCAGCGCTCAAGACCCTATCTCTTCTCCAACACCCTTGCTCCCGCTGTTGCAGCAGGAACACTTAAGGCTATTGAGATAGTAAAAAACGATACAGAAAGACGCGAGCGTCTTTTCAAAAACACTAAGCTCTTTGCCGAAAAGATAAAGGAAATAGGACTTGATGTTATAGACGGCGGCGCTCCCATAATTCCCGTAATGCTTTATGACGAGCATAAGGCTGTGGAAATGGCAAAAAGAATGATGGAAAAGGGTGTGTACGTGGTTGCGTTCTCGTATCCCGTTGTTCCAAAGGGCAGAGCGCGTATTAGAACTCAGCTTTCGGCAGCCCTTACCGAAGAGGATATCCTTTATATCGTAGATTGCTTCCGCAAGGTAAAAGAGGAAATGAATATTTAACTGCAAATTTTGTTTTGAAAAGGTTGTTGCCAAAGAGCAAGGTAGCAGCCTTTTTCTTTTTACAAATGTCACAAATTATTGACAATTAAGTTGTTGACAGATGCACAAATAAAGAGTATAATGTAATTATTAAAAAATATTAAATCCAAATTAAAAAGGGAAAAATGAGAAACAGAATTATAGCCGTTTTTTTAACATTTGTACTTTTGCTTTCCTATGTCTCGGTTGTCACATTTGCTTCGGCAGATAACCCGGCAGATTTTGGGGGAATAGAAATAAGCCAAAGTATCGAAAGTAACCCCTCTAAAGAGGATAATATAAAAGAGATTCTTAAATGCTGGGACTCGAATTTTTACGGTGATGGAGAAGCCGTTTATTTCTACTGTGACGGATATTTTCTTTCTTCCGCTGACATATACAACGAGCATCTGGCAACACTTTCATTGGCTGTTTCGCTATCCGCTTGCGCCGATTTTGGCAAACTGTATAATGATGAATACAGAAATGCCGAGCAGCTGTTTGCCGACACGGGTTTTGATACTATAAAGTCAAATACCGATACCGATTCGGCAACTACTCCTGAAACTATGGGAGTAATTTTGGCTAAAAAAACTATATTTGACAGCGGTGAGCCGTATACACTTGTTGCTGTGGGATTTCGCAGCGGAGGATACGGAAGCGAGTGGGCTAATAACTTTATAGTAGGTACAGCCGGCGAGTGCCCCGATGGGCATTTGGGATTTCATCAAGCGAGGGACAGAGCGCTTGAGTTTATTCTTGATTATCTGGACCGAAATGTAGAGGGAAATACAAAGCTTTGGATATCAGGCTACAGCCGAGGAGGAGCTATCGGAGGATTGACAGGAGCCTGGTTTAATGATAACAGAGAAGCTCTTTCCCAATATGGCATATCTCTCCGAAATAGCGATATTTTTACCTATACCTTTGAGGCTCCTGCTTCTATTGACTCGAAGCTCAATCAGCAGAGAAATTACAACAACATTTTTAATATTATCAGCCCTAATGACATTATACCTCTGATTCCGTTTGAATTCTGGGGACTTGTGCGCCCGGGAAAGGACCATTATTTATCCGATTTCACCGGCGACGATGCCGATAAGCTGATTAAAATACTGGATGATTTAAATAGCAGCGTAGAGTATGAACTTCATAAGTTTGACACCTTTCCTTACAGAGATATAGGAAAAAGCTTTGCTGAATTTCTAAATAATTTCTGCAATATTTTTGCGGCCAGGATAGACAGGGATACCTATGCCAACAAGCTTCAAAACACCCTGTCCCGAATACTTGATAAAATCTTGAATTGCTCTGAGGCTGAAATGGAGCTTTTAATTGACACCTTTGCCGAAAACTTTCTTCAAGATCTCGGTATCGATGTAGACGGGGATATTGCATCCGGAATTGTTTCGTTGATTTCCGGCTTAATTGATGGAGATGGGGCAACGATAGACAAAGTTAGCAGCGCTGCGGGAAAAAATCTTGCAGAGTCCGAGTTTATAGAGGTATGCGACATCGAAACCATAGAGGCTCTTAATTTGCTTATTTCTACAATCCTATACAGGGCTGACGGATACAACCTTATCCCCTATGCCTTTACTATAGTACTCAGATGTCCTAATATCTTTATAGGACATACACCCGATATAATTCTTGCTGCAGTGATGTCCGAGGATTCCTATTATACTCAATCAAATAGCATTGCATGGTCATCCGGTTATACGTCAAACACCAATACTGCAACAATTTCGATAAATGACGGAAAAAAAGTATATACTGTTGATTATAATAAGGGGACAACACTGACGCTTACCGCAAGGGCGACAGGTTGTGTGGAATTTTGCGGTTGGTATGTAGGCGGGGAGCTTGTAACCGACAGCAGCGCTCTTACAATTGTTGCTGACGAAAACATGTCTGTGCGCGCGGCGGGCAAGCTTGTTCACAAGGAGCTTGGCGAGTGGTCGGTAGATAATGCGGCTGTTCTCTTCTTTTCGGGCAGTATGAGCCGTGAGTGCTCCGCATGCGGAGCTAAGCATTCGGTGTCTTTGCCTGCACCGCTCGCATTTGACAATCCTCTGACATATATTATTCTTTCGGGGGTGCTGTTATGTGCAATGATAGCGATAACATCCGCCTGCGTATCCGGGAAAAAAAGAAAAAGAACTGCAAAGATATCCACGGGTGACAGTTCTGATGATAGTATAAAATAGTGAAAAACCTGCTCTGAAGTAAAGCTTAGTTTACTTGAGCAGGTTTTTGTTATGATTTTTTTGAGGTTAAATAACTTATATTTCTTACGGCATAAAGCACAAGAGATGTAATTATCATAGCGGAGCATACTACAATTGAAATTACAGAAACAATATAGGGAATATTATACCAGAAAAGATGAAGCGCCATTGCGGCTGTAAGAAGAACTGTTGCTGCCTTGCCGTGCCAGTTTGCGCCAAGCACAATATCGCACTTGCGCACAACCATAAAGCCGGAAAGAGCCATAAAGCTTTCCTTTATTATAAGCAGAATAATAGGCAGCCACATAAGAGGAAATCTTGAAATAAGGCAGAGTAGCATAACCGCCTGCGTCGCCTTGTCGGCAATAGGGTCGAGCACCTTGCCTACATCGCTTATCATATGAAAATGTCTTGCGATAAAGCCGTCAACAATGTCCGTAAGACCCGATAAAAGCAGAACGATACCTGTTGTTATATACTGATTTTTACCGATGTAGAGCCATACGATTAAAGGAATAAGACAAAGCCTTACAAATGATAATATATTAGGAATAGTGATAATTCTGTCTTTATACTTGTTTGTGTTAACAGAGTTTTCCACTCGCGGCACCTCCCATGGGGATAAACTGAAATTATATAAAATAATATATAATTATACCCTCCAAAAAGACAAATGTCAACGAAATTTCATAATTTTTTACAATAAAATGCTTTTTGCCGTGGCAAAAAGCTACATCAAACACCTTTTCACTATTCACTCTTACCTATTACTTACCAAAAAACGACAAGAGGTTTTAGTGAAAAGTGAAAAGTGAAAAAGTAAAAACGACAACCTTCGGTCGAAGATTGTCGTTTTTTGTGTAATAACACACTCGTTAATACAATGAACTACCGAAAGTAGCAATTGTGCATTGTCTTGACGACTTGTTTATTTAATGGTCACTATGACCGCCGCAGTTATGCGTGCCGCAACCGTGGTTGCCGCAGCTGTGAGCACCATCGTTGTGCTCGTGATCGTGGTGGTCGCATTTGACATTAGGATTATAGCCGAGATTGTTCGCAAGATACGCCTCGACCGCTGCATCGCAAGAACCGCTGACACCGCCGTAGAGCTTGATGCCCGCCTCCGCAAGTGCCATCTGCGCACCGCCTCCGATGCCACCGCAGATAAGAACGTCTGCTCCGATTGTTTTTAACAGACCGGCCAAGGCACCGTGCCCCTGTCCGTTGGTATCAATTACTTCAGAGGATATGATCATATTATCATCAATCTCATAAATTTTGAACTGCTCCGTGTGACCGAAATGTTGAAAGATCTGTCCGTTTTCGTAAGTAACTGCTATTTTCATGCTTTTATACTCCTTATCATAAATTACATTTCCCAGCTTCCGAGCCAATTGGAAAATTCCATATAAATCTGCTGCATCTCAGCAGTAAGCTCTTCGCCTTTATTCAGCGTGAATATCCAATCCTCTTTGCCAAACTTTTCAACGTATTTGTATTCGGAAGTGTAGTTTTCATTTTCAAGCTCACCGAGAGCCTTGTTTGCAAGTGCTTCCGCTTTACGAACATTGGCAACAAGATCCGCGAACGCTGTTTTATCTACCGCCTCGATCTCGGCTACGATAGAATCAAAGTATCCCTCCTTATAGCCGTAATTGTACTGTGCGCCGTCATTATAGATAAAGCGTTTTGTATCGCTTGCATACAGATAATATCCCGGTTGAGTTACACCGTTTTCGTCTGTATAGCTATTGACGAAATAAGTATTCCAAGCACACAGGAAGTTGACGTAATCATACATTTTGTAGATATCATTCACTACGTCGGTATTGGCGATCTTCTGCCAAAGTGCCATATCCTCGGAAAGATCCTCTGCTTTAATTATGGTGTAGGTCGCATCTACGATCTTGCAGCAGAATTCATATCCATACATATCGGTAAATGGTTTATCTTCACTCTCGGAAACCTCAAGAGTTCCTACTACTTGAATCGCTTGAGTTGTATATGAGAACGATTCGCCTTTTTTGGGGTATATTTCCATAGTGTTGGAAAGCTGAGAGGTATTCGGTACGCAAAACGGGCAGCTCTGATACGGAAGGTTCATAAGGAACATAAACGAGCCGTCAACAGGTGAGCTTGTCGCCATACAACCGCTGATGGTCACGAGCGTTCCGTCAAGGGTTTTTAGATAATCGTATCCGGATGCAGCCTTAAAGCTGAGCTTGGTAACGTTTTCTCCGTTAGGATCAATGGAATCGTCTTTGTCGCAAGCAACAAAGGACGAAGTCATAATGGCAAGTAACAGAAACATTGCCGCAAATTTAATAAAAATGCTTTTTGTTTTCATAATCAATCCGCAATGCTATCCTTTCTGGACATACAGAATGTCCAAATTGCCGTGGGAAGCACGCTGATGATAAATACGGCGAGAAGAATAATAAATTCCATCGGATAGACCTTGGACATATTCAGAACGACGCCCATAGACTCAACGTAACCATTCATAAGCAACATACATATTCTTGATATGCCGAACGCAAGGAGAACCGAAACAAGTCCCATAATGCTGTTTTGGATGATATAGAGAAGATTGATCTTCTTCATACTGATTCCGATCAGGCGCATCAGAGATATTTCCTTTGCCGAGTGATACATATTAAGAAGCGTGATGATCGAGATGATCATAATGTTCATAATGAGAATAACG